>CALRLO020000020.1:0-71815 GCA_943368755.1 Synechococcus sp. UW140
CTATCTGGCCCTGCGAAACATTAGCCAGAAGTGGACCATGCCCATCCGCGATTGGAAGGCTGCGCTGACCCGCTTTACCATTCAGTTTGGAGATCGCATCTCCGTCAACTGAAGTCCGTACCGTTTACACAAAAATTCGGACACGCCCAACGCGTGAGCCACGCGTGAATTGCCCCGAGCCCACGTGCAGCGGCTAAGAATGAGGGATCGCGAGCGGGTAGCGTGACAGTTCCGACGATTGACCGTGACATTCAGCGAGCGAAGGCGAGTCCAAGTCATTGAAAAATAAGGCTTTTTAGGCCGCTTTTAATCCGTTGGTCGCAGGTTCGAATCCTGCACGTCCTACCACCCATATCAAGGGCCTGATCAGACGATCAGGCCCTTTTTCTTTGTCGCGGCTGTGAGGCGGGGCAGGGAAAACCCCATCAGGGATTAGCCACCCTCGGAGGGGTGCAGGGCGCAAATGTAAGAACTTGGTAAGTTGGTCGGAAAGAATGGCCGGCAACTGACTGATGTCTGACATGTTGACCCTGATATCCATCATCAAACTGATCGCAGAAATCGCGCTGCTGTCACTGTTCGGCCAATGGGTGCTGGGCCTGCTGGCCGGCCAGCGCAAGGAGCAGAACCTGTTCTACCAGGTGCTGCAGATGCTGGGCCGGCCTTTCGTGTCGGTGGCGCGTTTCATCACACCGAAGTTCGTGCTCGAACGCCACCTGCCTGTGGTGGCGTTCTGCGTTCTGCTGTTCATCTGGGTGGCTGCCACGGCCGCCAAGATCGGCTATTGCGTCGAAGTGGGGGTGGCACTGTGCCGTTGAACCAATGGATCGAATACCGGTTGGGTCGCCTGCAGATCGTGGCCTCGCTGTTGCTGGGCCGCAAGCAGGTGGCGCTGGAACAGGTGGGTGTGCTGCTCCGGCGGTTTCCGTCCGATGCCTACCTGCTGGCTTCACAGGCGCACCTGCTGGCCCAGCTGGGTGACAAGCAGGCTGCCGTCGAGGCGCTGGAACGGCTGCTGGCCTATCACCCCAAACACCTGGCTGGCTGGTTCAACCTGGGTTTTCTGAGTGACGAGCTGGGCCATCTGCCCGAAGCCGAGGACGCCTTCCGGCGTGCGCTGGTGCTGGATCCCAAGCTGGATCGTGCCTGGTACGGCCTGGGCCTGGTGCTCATTCGCCAGCGGCGCTTCGACGAGGCGGTCGAAGTCCTCAAACGCAACACCGAACTGCAACCCATGAGCCCCTACGGCTGGTACCAGCTGGCCAGGGTTCATGTCGACAGGCACGAACCGGACGAGGCGGCGAAGATCATTCGCCACCTCCGGGGGTTCGAACCCAAGGTGGCGGCACAGCTGGAGCGCGAGACGGGTCTGGGCAAGGCCCAGGCCTGAAGCGCGCTGCGGGGGTGCCGTGCCTGCCACAAAAGGGGCGGGGGCCGAGAGGCCTTTGCCGAAAAACACGGACGGGATGCAGACGGCTCAATGACCGTGTCCGTGATCTGCCCGAGAGGGCGTAGGCATTGGAGGCAAGAGGATGGAACTGACAGAGAACCATCGGCGATATTGGAAAAAGAACCTCAATATCACCGCCGTGTTGCTGGCGATCTGGTTCGTGGTCACCTTCGTGGTCGGCTACTGGGCCCGTGACCTGAACTTCAACTTTTTTGGCTGGCCTTTCAGCTTCTGGGTGGGTGCCCAGGGGGCCTTGGTGGTGTACGTGCTGATCATCGGCTACTACGCCTGGTACATGAACAAAGCCGACATCGAGCACGGTGTCGACGAGTCCGAGGAGTAATCCATGGCAGGCATGTTCGAAACCAGTGGAGCCGGATCGGGTTCCAACAAGGCGTTCAAGCAGCAGCTCAACAAGGTCTACAAGTGGTACACGGGCGGCTTTGTCGTCTTCGTGATCGCTCTGGCCGCCCTTGAGCAGATGGGGCTTTCCCGCGAGTGGATCGGCTTCATCTTCCTGCTGGCCACCATCGGCCTGTATGCCGGCATCGGCATCATGAGCCGCACCACCGACGCGGCCGAGTACTACGTGGCCGGACGTCGCGTGCCCGCCGTCTACAACGGCATGGCCACCGGCGCCGACTGGATGTCGGCCGCTTCGTTCATCGGCATGGCCGGTACGCTCTACCTCACCGGTTACAGCGGCCTGGCCTTCATCATGGGCTGGACGGGGGGCTACTGCCTGGTGGCGCTGTTCCTGGCGCCGTACCTGCGCAAGTTCGGCCAGTTCACCATCCCCGACTTCCTGGGTGAGCGCTACGGCGGCAACCTGCCACGTTTCCTGGGCATCCTGGCAGCCATCCTCTGCTCCTTCACCTACGTGGTGGCGCAGATCTACGGTGTTGGCCTGATCACCTCGCGCCTGACCGGCGTGGCGTTCGAGCTCGGGATTTTCCTGGGCCTGGGCGGCATTCTGGTGTGCTCGTTCCTGGGCGGCATGCGTGCCGTCACGTGGACGCAGGTCGCGCAGTACATCATCCTGATCGTGGCCTACATGATTCCGGTGGTGTGGCTGTCGGTGAAGCAGACCAGCGTGCCGGTGCCGCAGGCCATCTACGGTGTGCAGCTGGAGAAGGTCACGGCCAAGGAGAAACTGCTCGCCGCCGATGCCAAGGAACTGGAGGTGCGTGGCATCTTCAAGGCCCGCTCCGACGCGCTGGCCGAGAAGCTGAAAGACCCCGCCGCCGCCCTGGCCGCCGACAAGGCCGCTGCCGAGAAGAAAGTGGCCGACCTGAAGGCCGCCAACGCGCCGGCCGCCGATGTGGCTGCCGCCGAACAGGCTGTGGCCGCTCTGCCGAAAGACGCCGATGCTGCCAAGGCAGCCTGGACGCGTGCCAAAGGTGCGGCGGACGCCAAGGCTCGACCGCTCAACGGCATGCCCGCGCATGCGGCCCAGTACTCGGGCGATCCGAACGGTGACGCCGCAGCGCAGAAGACGTTCAACGAGTCGCGCCGCAACTTCCTGGCACTCATCTTCTGCCTGATGGTGGGTACGGCAGCGCTGCCGCACATCCTGATGCGCTACTACACGGTGCCGAGCGTGCGCGAAGCGCGTGAGTCGGTGACGTGGTCGCTGTTCTTCATCTTCCTGCTGTACTTCACGGCGCCCGCGCTGGCCGTGCTGGTCAAGTACGAGGTGTTCCACGTCCTGGTGGGCACTCCGTTCGACCAGCTACCGCAGTGGGTGGCCGCCTGGAACAAGGTGGATCCGACCTTGCTGTCCGTGGTGGACGTCAACAAGGACAACATCCTGCAGCTCAACGAGATGAGCATCGGCGGCGACATCATCGTGCTGGCCACCCCCGAGATTGGCGGACTCCCGTACGTCATCTCCGGCCTGGTGGCGGCGGGCGGCCTGGCGGCTGCGCTGTCCACGGCGGACGGCCTGCTGCTGACCATCGCCAACGCGCTGAGCCACGACCTGTACTACAAGATGATCGACCCCAACGCCTCCACGGTGCGCCGCGTGACCATCTCCAAGGTCCTGCTGCTGGTCGTGGCGCTGCTGGCTGCCTATGTGGCCGCGCAGAAACCGGCCGACATCCTGTTCCTCGTGTCGGCGGCGTTCTCGTTCGCAGCGGCGGCGTTCTTCCCGGCTCTGGTGCTGGGCATCTTCTGGAAACGCGCCACCGGCATCGCCGCCTCGCTGGGCATTGCTGCCGGCCTGGGCATCACGTTCTACTACATGGTCACCACCCAGCCCTGGCTGCGTGGCGTGTTCGGTGTCACCTCACCGATCGAACTGTGGTGGGGCATCCAGCCCATCTCGGCCGGCCTGTTCGGCGTGCCGGTGGGTTTTGCCGTGATCATCCTGGTCAGCCTGGTCACCCCGGCGCCGTCCAAGAAGATCCAGGAACTGGTGGAGCATGTGCGCTACCCGCACCTGCGTGGGGACATCAGCACCCAGGCCAACTGAGTTTTTCCATGACCCCGGGCGCCCCGAAACGGGCGCCCGTTCCAAGCCCGGCCCCAGTGCCGGGTTTTTTTGTTAGAATCATGGGCTTTTCCCTTGCTGCACCCCGTCCGACGCCGGGGGCGGCTGTCATCCGAGTCGCTACCTTACGCGGCGGCTTCATCCAAAAGGAGTGTTTATGCGTCATTACGAGATCGTTCTGCTGATCCACCCGGATCAGAGCGAACAGGTTCCGGCCATGCTGGAGCGTTACAAGGGCATGATCACCAACGGTGGCGGCAAGATCCACCGCGTGGAAGACTGGGGCCGCCGCCAGCTGGCTTACCAGATCAACAAGCTGTCCAAGGCCCACTACCTGTGCGTCAACATCGAAGCCGACCAGGCCGTGATGGGTGAACTGGAACACGCGTTCAAGTTCAACGACGCCGTGCTGCGCCACCTCACCGTGCAGAAGAAGAAGGCCGAGACCGGTCCTTCGGCCATGATGAAGGCCGTCGAGCGCGAAGAGGCCCGCAAGTCTCAACAACAGGAGGCCGCAGCCTGATTCGTCAGGTCTGGCCGCTGCTGGCCGCCTTGCCGTGAACCGTCTCACGCTGTCCGCCACCGTCGCGCAGGTCGATCCCTTGCGCTACACCCCGGCTGGCGTACCCGCCGTCAATCTGGTGCTCGAACACCGGTCCGACGTGCTGGAGATGGGACTTCCCCGGCAGATCCACATGACCGTTCGTGCGGTGGCGTTTGGCCCTCTGGCCGAAACGCTCTCCAGGCAGGCCCTGGATACCGCGATGTCGTTCGATGGATTTCTGGCTTCGGCACGCAACGGCAAAGGCGTCGTCTTCCATATCCAAGACTCCAGAACACCCTAGGAAACCATCATGCCCGGTCCTAAACGTTTCAACAAAGACAAGCGCCCCAAGCGCAATACCCAATCGCTGCTGTTCAAGCGCAAGCGCTTCTGCCGCTTCACCGTCGCAGGCGTTGAAGAAGTCGACTACAAAGACGTGGACGTCCTGCGCGACTTCATCTCCGAAAACGGCAAGATCATCCCGGCCCGCCTGACCGGCACCCGCGCGATCTACCAGCGTCAGGTGACGACCGCCATCAAGCGCGCCCGTTTCCTGGCCCTGATGCCGTATTCCGACCAACACCGCGTCTGATCGGGAGTAACAACATGCAAGTCATTCTGCTCGACAAAGTGGTCAACCTCGGTGCCCTTGGCGATATCGTCAAGGTCAAAGACGGCTACGCCCGCAACTTCCTGATCCCCTCGGGCCGTGCCCGCCGTGCCACGCAATCGGCCATCGCCGAATTCGAAGCCCGTCGCGCCGAACTCGAGAAGGCCGCCGCTGCCAAGCTGGCCGAAGCCCAAGCCGTGGGTGAAAAGCTGGGTGGCCTGACCATCAAGCTGACCCAGAAGGCCGGCGTCGATGGCCGCCTGTTCGGTTCCGTCACCAACCACGACGTGGCCGAAGAGCTGACCAAGCAGGGTTTCGCCGTGGCCAAGGCCCAGGTGCGCATGCCCAACGGTCCGCTGAAGCTGGTGGGCGACTACACCGTTGGCGTGTCCCTGCACACCGATGTGGCTGTGGAAGTCAACGTGAGCGTGCTGGGCGAAACCGCCTGATCGCGTTCCGGTCCCAGCAAAGGCCGCCTCCGGGCGGCCTTTGTTTTTGTACGCAGCATTTCCAGAAGATTTCCCCAGAGTTATCCACGGCCATCGGTCAGCGCTGACCTTAAGATGGCCGATTGTCAAAAGGTGTCTATGTCGGACGTTTTCGAGCCCATGGAAGAAGCCGCTTACAGCGAAGACCGCCAGGTCGCCCAGCTGCGCATCCCGCCCCATTCCATCGAAGCCGAATCCAGCGTGCTCGGCGGCCTGCTGCTGGACAACGGCGCCTGGGACCGTGTCGGCGATGTCCTCAAGGACAGCGACTTCTACCGCTACGAGCACCGCCTGATCTTCTCCGCGGTGTCGGCCCTGGTGAACGCCTCCAAGCCGGCCGACGTCATCACGGTGTTCGAGCAGCTGCAGAGCCAGGGCAGGGCCGAAGAGACCGGCGGCCTGGCCTACCTGAATTCCCTGGCCCAGTACGTGCCCAGTGCGGCCAACATCCGCCGCTATGCCGAGATCGTGCGCGAGCGCGCCATCCTGCGCAAGCTGGTGTCGGTCAGCGACGAGATCGCCACCAACGCCTTCAACCCGCAGGGCCGGGCGGTGGCCCAGATCCTGGACGAGGCGGAGCAGAAGATCTTCAACATCGGCGAGGAAGGCTCGCGCATGAAGCAGGGCTTCCAGGGACTGAGCACCCTGGTGGTCGACCTCATGGACCGCGTGCAGGAGATGGCCGACAACCCCAACGACGTGACCGGGGTACCCACCGGATTCATCGACCTGGACCGCATGACCGCCGGCCTGCAGGGCGGTGACCTGGTGGTGCTGGCGGCGCGCCCCTCCATGGGCAAGACGGCCTTCGCCATCAACATCGCCGAACACGTGGCCCTGAACGAAGGCCTGCCAGTGGCCGTGTTCTCGATGGAAATGGGCGCGGCCCAGCTCGCGGTGCGTATCGTGGGCTCCATCGGCCGCATCAACCAGGGACATCTGCGCACCGGCAAGCTCACCCACGACGAGTGGCCGCGGCTGACCGAAGCCATCGAAAAGCTGCGCGACGTGTCGCTGCACATCGACGAAACCCCCGGCCTCACCCCCAGCGAGCTGCGCGCCAACGCCCGGCGCCTGGCGCGCCAGTGCGGCAAGCTCGGCCTGATCGTGGTGGACTACCTGCAGCTCATGAGCGGCAGCGGCAGCGGCGCCGAGGAGAACCGCGCCACCGAACTGGGCGAGATCTCGCGGGGCCTGAAGATGCTGGCCAAGGAACTGCAGTGCCCGGTGATCGCGCTGTCGCAGCTCAACCGCTCGGTGGAACAGCGCACCGACAAGCGCCCCATGATGTCCGATCTGCGCGAATCGGGCGCCATCGAGCAGGATGCGGACATCATCATGTTCATCTACCGCGACGAGTACTACACCAAGGACGCCTGCAAGGAGCCCGGCGTGGCCGAGATCATCATCGGCAAGCAGCGTAACGGCCCCACGGGCACGGTGAAGCTGGCCTTCCTGAACGCGCTCACGCGGTTCGAGAGCCTGGCCGGCGGTGGCGGCGGCGACTTCTGAACGGGTGCGCTCCATGTACCTGCCCCGCCAGTTCGACAACACCGATCCGGCGCTGGCCGAGCGCCTCGCCCGCGAGCACCCCTTTGCCAGCCTGATCTCCAACGACGACGACGGTTTTCCCTTCGTCACCCACCTGCCGCTGCACCTGCAGACGCAGGGCGAGCGCTGGACGCTGCTGGGCCACTGCGCCAGGCCCAACCCGCACTGGCGCCACCTGGTGGCGCGCCCCGAGGCGCTGGTGGTGTTCCAGGGGCCACACGCCTACATGTCCCCGGCGGTCTACCCGGATCTCGCGCGGGTGCCCACCTGGAACTACCTGGCGCTTCATTGCCGCGTGACGGCCCGCCTGCTGGATGGCGACGAGGCCAAGGATGCGCTGCTCAAGCAGCTGATCGCCGACCACGAACCCGCCTACGCCCAGCAGTGGCGCGACCTCGGCCCCGACTTCGCCCACCGCATGCTGGCCGGCATCGTGGCGTTCGAGCTGGACGTGACCGGGTGGCAATGCAAGCTCAAGCTCAACCAGCACCGGCCCGAATCTCACGCGGCGATGCGGGAGCGCTACGGTCAGGGCAGCGAGGACGAAAGGGCGCTGGCCGGCTGGATGGCGGCGCTGGGTCTGACCGGCTGAGGCCCCAGCGTCTGTCAGGCGAGCGGCAGGTGGGCGCGCAGGTAGGCCTGCGCCTCGGCTGCGGGCAGCGGGCGGCTGAACAGATAGCCCTGGTAGTGGTGGCAGCCGATCTCGTCGAGCAAGGCCCGCTGTGGCTCGGTCTCCACGCCCTCGGCGATGACCTCCAGGCCCAATGCGTTGCCCAGTGCCACGATGGTGCGAGCGATGCTCAGGTCGTTGCTGTCGTCCAGGATGTCACGCACGAATGAGCGGTCGATCTTGAGCTGGTCCAGCGGCAGTCGCTTGAGGTAGGCCAGCGACGAATAGCCGGTGCCGAAGTCGTCAAGAGAAAAGTGCACGCCCAGCTCGCGCAGCGCACCCATCTTGGCGATGGCGTCCTCCACGTCCTGCACCATCAGGCTTTCGGTCAGCTCCAGCTTGATCCACCCGGGTTCACTCCCGCACTCGCGCAGCACCCGGCGTACCCTTGACACGAAATCATCGGTGCGCAGCTGTGGCGCACTGACGTTCACCGCCAGGTTGAAACCCCGCAGGCGCGGCCGCAGACCGGGATCGGCCATCCAGTGCGCCAGCTGCGTGCACGCAGCACGCAGCACCCAGTCACCCAGCTCGTGGATCAGCCCGGCCTGCTCAGCCTGGGGCACGAACTCGGCGGGCCCGACCAGCCCACGTTCAGGATGCCGCCAGCGCACCAGCGCCTCCAGGCCGGTGACCTCGTGCCTCACGTTCACCTGCGGCTGGTAGTGCAGCTCGAACTCTGAGCGGGAAAGCGCCTCACGCAACTCGGCCACCAGACGGGCACGCTGTTCCACGTTTTCCTGCATCTGGTGGTCGAAAAACCTCAGCGTGTTGCGCCCGGCGGCCTTGGCCTGGTACATGGCCACGTCGGCGCGCTTGAGCAGGTCGTCGACCTTGAGCCGCTGGCCCTGGAAGGTGGCGATGCCGATGCTGGGCGTGATGTGGCGTGGCCCACCGACCAGCGTGTAGGCCCGGTTGAGATGCTCCAGCACCTTGCGCGCCACCTGTTCGGCCTCGGTGGCCGCGGCATCGGCATCGGTGCTCAGATCCTGCAGCAGCAGCACGAACTCGTCACCACCCAGGCGGCACGCCGTGTCGCTCTCGCGCACGCAATCGAGCAGACGCTGCGCCACCTGCACCAGCAGGCGGTCACCCTGTTCGTGGCCCAGGGTGTCGTTGAGGTCCTTGAAATGGTCCAGATCGATGAAGAGCAGGGCGCCTCCCAGCTGGGTGCGTGCACTGTGCACCAGCGCCTGTTCGATGCGGTCCATCAGCAGGCGCCGGTTAGGCAGGCCGGTGAGCGGGTCGTAATAGGCCAGGCTCTGGATTTCGGCCTCGGCGCGTTTGCGCTCGGTGATGTCCTGCATGGTGCCGATGATGCGGACCGGCTGGCCCCGCTTGTCGAAATCGATGCGGCCGGTGGCGGATACCCAGCGCTGCTCGCCGTCGGTGCGCCGCACAATGGGGTACTGCAGATCGAAATGGGGCTGCTCGCGCGTGGCACGGCCGTAGGTCTCCAGCAGTCGGGCGTGGTATTCCGCTGGAATCTGCGCCAGCCAGTTGTCTGCGGTCTTGTCGAAGCCGGGCTCCAGGCCCCAGATCGTGTCCAGCATGGGCGAGCTGGTCCAGCGGCGGGTGGCCACGTCGTGCACGAAATGGCCCACCCGCGCCACCTGCTGTGCTTCCTGCAGCTGCTGTTCACTCTCGCGCAGCGCGGCCTCGGCGGCAGCCTGTTCGGTCCAGTCCATGATGAAACCGTTCCAGACCACCGAGCCGTCTTCCAGGCGCTGCGGTTGGGCGTTGCCGCGCAACCAGCGCATGCTGCCGTCGCCGAGCCTGACGCGGTAGTCCTGTGCCCAGGGCGTCAGGTCCCGGATCGATCGCATCTTGCTCTCACTCATGCGTGGCATGTCGTCGGGGTGAATGAGCGCCACCACGGCGTCGTCGTTCACCGCCACATCCTCGGCGCGGATGCCGTAGATGCGGCTCAGGCCGGCACTCACGTAGGTGAAGTGGTTGCTTCTGTCGGGTCGCATCCGGTAGCGGAACACCACGCCCGGCATGCGGTCTATGGTGTCCCGCATGTCGCGCAGCTCCCGCTCCAGGCGGCGGCGCACGGCCCAGTTCCAAGCGGCCCAGCCACCCAGGGCCAGCAGCAAAAAGCCCATCAGTGGCATCAGCAAGTCCATGTGTTGGCACTCTGCCCGAGCGCTCGTCGGGACGCAAGGCGGACAGCCCCGGGGTGTGGGGGGAATGCACACTGGCCTACACTTGCCCTTTGTCCGATCCGTCCCCATTACCTCGCCGTTCTGCCGCGCCTCCACCCTGTCCATGCCCGCCACCCAAGACGACGATCGCCACCTGATGGAGCTGGCCCTGGACCAGGCACATGCCGGCGCGGCCGCCGGCGAGGTGCCGGTGGGCGCCGTGCTGGTGCGCCGGCGGGCCGATGGCTCGGCCGAGGTGCTGGCCCGGGCGCACAACCGGCCCGTGTCCAGCCACGACCCCAGCGCCCACGCAGAGATGCAGGTGCTGCGCGAAGCGGCGCATCAGTTGGGCAATTACCGACTCGACGGCTGTGAGCTGTACGTGACGCTGGAGCCCTGCGCCATGTGCGCCCAGGCCGCGCTGCACGCCCGCGTATCGCGCGTCGTGTACGGCGCCAGGGAGCCCAAGACCGGCGCCGCTGGCTCGGTGGTCGACCTCTTTGCACTGCCGCAACTGAACCACCACACGGTGGTGCAGGGCGGGGTGCTGGCCGAGGCCGGTGCCCAGGTGCTGCAGGACTTTTTTGCCGCCCGCCGACAGGACGCCCGCCAGGCAGCCCACCCGCTGCGCGACGATGCCTTGCGCACCCCCGAGTCGCGTTTTGCCGACCTGCCAGGCTATCCGTGGGCGCCCAACCACATCAGCGATCTGCCCTCCCTGGCGGGGTTGCGCCTGCACTACCTGGACGAGGGCCCCGAAGACGCCCCCCTGACCTGGCTGTGCCTGCACGGCAACCCGGCCTGGAGTTACCTCTACCGGCACATGATTCCGGTGTTCGCCTCGGCAGGCCACCGGGTCGTGGCGCCAGACCTGATCGGTTTCGGCAAGAGCGACAAGCCCAAGAAGGACACGGCCCACACCTTCAGCTGGCACCGACAGGTGCTGCTGGAACTGGTTGAGCGGCTGGACCTGCAACGGGTGGTGCTGGTAGTACAGGACTGGGGCGGCCTGCTGGGGCTGACCCTGCCCATGGAGGCACCCGGTCGCTACCAGGGTCTGCTGGTCATGAACACCGCGTTGGGCACAGGCGACCTGCCTCTGTCGCCCGGTTTTCTGGCATGGCGCGACATGTGCGCCAAGAACCCCGATTTCGACATCGCCCGGCTGTTTGCGCGCGGCAACCCGCACCTGTCTGCGGCAGAATGCGCGGCCTACATGGCACCGTTTCCCGACCGCGGGCACCGTGCTGCGACCCGTGCCTTTCCACCCATGGTGCCCGAGTTCGAGCACAGCGATGGCGCCGAGGTGTCGCGCCGCGCGCGCGACTTCTGGCGCCATGACTGGCAGGGCAGCAGCCTCATGGCCGTGGGCGCGCAGGACCCGGTGCTGGGCCCACCCGTCATGGAAGGCCTGCGCCGCCTGATACGCGGGTGCCCCGAACCCCTGGTGCTGCCCCATGCCGGGCATTTCGTGCAGGAGCATGGCGACGCCATCGCCCGCGCGGCACTGACCCATTTTTCACACTGACATGGCCCATCTCTACATCTACTCCCCCAGCAGCGCGGTGCGCGACAAGGCCGCGTTTCGCCGCGGCGTGGCCCGGCTCAAGGCACGGGGTCATGAAGTCGAACTCGACCCCTCGGTGCTCAGGCACCAGCAGCGTTTTGCCGGCAGCGACGACGATCGCGTGGCGGCTATTGCACGTGCTGCCGCCAGTGGCGCCGATGCGGTGCTCACGGCGCGTGGTGGCTACGGTCTCACCCGCATCCTGCCGGCGCTGCCCTACAAGGCCATCGCCAAAAGCATAGAAAAGGGCACGCAGTGGCTGGGCCTGAGCGACTTCACCGCGCTTCAGCTGGCCCTGCTGGCCAAGACCGGTGCGCTCAGCTGGGCCGGCCCGGCCGTGGGGGAAGACTTTGGAGCCCAGGTCGAGACCGACGGCAGCCCCGACCTCATCATGGAGGCCTGCTTCGACGACCTGCTCGATGGTCAGGGTGAAGGCGCCGGCTGGCGACTGCCCGCCGCCGACCTCAAGGCCCAACCCGCGCTGGCAGCGTGGAAGACGCCCGAAACCACCCTCTGGGGAGGCAACCTCAGCGTGTTGTGTTCGCTGGTGGGCACGCCCTACCTGCCCGACATCAGGGGCGGCGTCCTGTTTCTGGAGGAGGTGGGTGAGCACCCCTACCGCATCGAGCGCCAGCTCACGCAGCTGTTGCACGCCGGCATACTGGGCCGGCAAAAAGCCGTGCTGCTGGGCAGTTTCAACAAGTACAAGCTGGTGCCCGGTTACGACCGGGGCTTCGACATGCCAGCCGTGACCACCTGGCTGCGCGCCCACCTCAAGGTGCCGGTTCTTACCGGCCTGCCTTTTGGCCACGTGCCCACCAAGGTGCTGCTGCCAGTGGGCGGGCGGGTCCGGTTGATGACAGAAGGGCGCGACGCGCTGATTTATTGGGGACATGCATGAAAAACATCCAATCTCACTACATCAATGGCCAGTGGGTCGAGGCCAGCCGGCCCGCCGCGCTGCCGGTGTTCGACTCCACCTCCGAGGCTGAGATCGCCCGCGTGCCCGAAGGCACCCGTGCCGAAGCGCAAGCCGCCGTGCTGGCCGCCCGTGCCGCGTTCGAGGCCTGGAGCGCATTGGATGTGGAGACCCGTGCCGCCTACCTCGAAAAGGTGGCCGCCGGCCTCAAGGCCCGCACCGACGAGCTGGCCACCACCATTGCCCAGGAAGTGGGCATGCCGGTGAAGATGGCGCGTGCCGTCCAGGTGGGCACGCCGGTGTTCCACTGGAACAACTTCGCCAAGGTGGCGCGAGCCTTCGAGTGGGAAAAGCGTGTGGGCCATTCGCTGGTGGTGCGTGAGCCCGTGGGTGTGGTGGGCTGCATCACACCGTGGAACTTCCCGCTCAACCAGATCACCCTCAAAGTGGCGCCGGCGCTGGTGGCTGGCAACACCGTGGTGCTCAAGCCCAGCGAAGTCGCGCCGCTCAACGCCGTCATCCTCGCCGAGGTCATTCACGAAGCCGGCCTGCCGCCCGGCGTGTTCAACCTCGTCAACGGCCTGGGCCCCGAAGTGGGCGAGGTGCTGGCCGGCCACCCCGAGGTGGACATGGTGAGCTTCACCGGCTCCACCCGCGCCGGAAAACGTGTGGGCGAACTGGCCGCGCAGACCGTCAAACGCGTGGCGCTGGAGCTGGGCGGCAAATCCGCCAGCGTGGTGCTGGACGACGCCGACCTCGAAGCCGCCATCAAGGGCAGCGTCTCGGCCTGCCTGCTCAACAGTGGCCAGACCTGCTCGGCGCACACCCGCCTGCTGCTGCCCGAGAGCCGCTACGAAGAGGCCAAACCCCTGATCGCCGCCGCCGTCTCGCGCCTGACCCTGGGCCCGAGCCTGGAGGAGGGCAGCAAGCTGGGCCCGCTGGTGAGCGCCGTGCAGCGCGACCGCGTCAAGGGTTTCATCGCGCAGGGCCTGGCCGAAGGCGCCGAGGTCATTGCCGGTGCCACCGAGCCTGCCTTCGAAAAAGGCTACTTCGTCACCCCCACCGCACTGCGGGTGAAACCCACTGACACCCTCGCGCACGAAGAGATCTTCGGGCCGGTTCTGGTGGTCATCACCTACCGTGACGAGGCTGAGGCGGTTCGCATTGCCAACGACACCATCTATGGCCTGGGTGGCGGCGTATGGAGCGGCAACACCGACCGCGCCGTGCGCGTGGCGCGCCGCATCCGTACCGGGCAGGTGGACATCAACGGCGCGCCGTTCAATGCCCAGGCGCCGTTCGGTGGCTACAAGCAATCGGGCAACGGGCGCGAGAACGGTGTGTATGGGCTGGAAGAATTCCTCGAGTACAAATCGCTGCAGCTGCCGGCCTGACATCAAAAAAATGACGAGGAGACGGACATGCGCTGGTTGATGCGATTCCTGTGGTTGGTGCTCAGCCTGGCTTTGCTGGCGGCCCTCGGCCTCGCCTGGTATGCGTGGCGCACGCTGCCCGCTACCAGCGGGCAGCTCAAGCTGGCCGGTCTCTCGGCCCCGGTGGACATCAAGCGCGATGGCGCCGATGTGACCCATGTGCTGGCCAGGACGGCGCCCGATGCGTGGCGCGCACTGGGCTACGTGCACGCGCAGGAGCGCGGCTGGCAGCTCGAGTTCAACCGCCGCGTGATGCGGGGCGAACTCTCCGCTGTGCTGGGGCAGGCCACGCTGGAGACCGACAAGCTGATGCGCACGTTGGGCATACGCCAGGCCGCCGAGGCACAGTGGAAAACTTTGCCCGACGACGCCCGCGAGGCCATGACGGCCTACAGCCAGGGCGTCAACGCCTTCTACGTGGAAAACAGCCAGGCGCTGACGCCGGAGTTCCTCATCCTGGGCATAGACCCCAGGCCGGCCGCTCGCGAAGGCCGCTACTGGGATGAACTCGACAGCATGGGCTGGTTGCTGATGATGGCACTCGACCTCGGCGGCAACTGGGGCAACGAGTTCGCGCGCCTGTCCATGCTGCAGATGCTGGACACCGAAGCCATGTGGCAGGCCATGCCGCCTTATCCCGGCGAAAAACCTGCTGCCACGGCCGACCTGGCCAAGCTCTACCGCGAGCTGGGCGTCTACCGCACTGGCGGCGCAACCAAGGCCGAGGCGCTGCCTGCGGCTCCCGCGGTTGCCACCTCGGCTGGCGAAGCCTGGCGCAAGCGGCTGAGCGAAGACGTGGTGGCCTGGAGCCGCGAACTCGGCAACGTGGACGGCAAAGGCTCCAACAACTGGGTGGTGGCTGGCAGCCACACGGTCAGCGGCAAGCCGCTTCTGGCCAACGACCCCCACCTGGGCCTGAGCGCACCCGCCATCTGGTACTTTGCGCGGCTGCAGGCGCCGGCCGTCAACGGCCGCCCGGCGCTGGAGGCGATTGGCGCCACCTTGCCGGGCCTGCCGTTCGTGGTGCTGGGCCGTACCGCCCAGGTGGCCTGGGGCTTCACCAACACCGGCCCCGATGTGCAGGACCTGTTCCTGGAACAGATCAACCCCGCCAACCCGGGCCAGTACCGCGTGCCCGCGCCCGAAGGCCAGACCGCATGGGCCGACTTCACCACCCGCAACGAAACCATTGCGGTCAAGGGCCAGCCGGACGTGACCCACGTGGTGCGCAGCACGCGCCACGGCCCGGTGCTCAGCGATGCGCAGGCCAGCCACGGCCAGGTGCTGGACACCAGCCGTTTCGTGCTGGCGCTGCGCTGGACCGCGCTGGACCCGGACAACCACAACGCGCTGTCGGGCCTGCGTGCCAACAGCGCACGCAACCTGGACGAACTCAAGGCGTCGTACCGCCATTTCCACTCGCCCATGCAGAACGTGGTGATGGCCGACACCAGCGGCAACATCCACTACAAGGCGGCGGGCAAGGTGCCGGTGCGTGCCAGCAACAACGACATCCGGGGCATTGCGCCCTCACCGGGCTGGGAGTCGCGCTACGACTGGACCGGTTTCATCCCCTACGACGAAACGCCGCAGGATGACGGTGCGCGTGGCTGGATCGCCACTGCCAACCAGCGCATCCACGGGGCGGACTACCCGCACTTCATCACCCAGGACTGGTCGCCACCGTGGCGCCAGCAGCGCATCGAACAGCTGCTGCAGGCCCGCCCCAAACACGACATGGCGAGCATGAAGGCGTTGCACGGCGACCAGGTCTCTCTGGCCACCCAGCTGCTGCTGCCGCACCTGCGCAAGACCCAGTCACAGCACCCGCTGGCCAGCGCTGCGCTGGCCCAGCTGGACGGGTTTGACGGCAACATGCGCGCTGACCGCGCGGCGCCCCTGATCTATAGCGCCTGGGTGGACGAGTTCACACGCGGGGTGATTGGCGTGCGCATCGGCAAGGAACGGTTTGAGGCCATGTACGGCAAGCGCCTGTTCCGCGCTGGTGTGGAAGAGATCCTGGCCCGCGACGACAAGGCCTGGTGCGGCGACGCGGGCTGCGGCCCGGCTTCCACCGGAGCGCTGAACCGGGCGCTCGACAAGCTGCAGGCGGTGCACGGCGGCGATGTGGCGAAATGGCGCTGGGGCGATGCCCACCCGGCCATTTCAGTGCACCGGCCGTTCAGCAACGTCAAGCCGCTGGCCCGTTTCTTCGAGGTGCGGGTGCCCACCGGCGGTGACCCGTTTACGGTGAACGTCGGCCAGTACCACCTGGACAAGCTGGACGCACCTTATGCCAACCGCCACGCGGCCAGCCTGCGCGCCCTCTACGACATGGCCGACCCTGAAAAATCGCTGTTCATCTACCAGACCGGTCAGAGCGGCAACGTGTTTTCGGGCCGCTACCGCGACATGAGCCCAGGCTGGGCCTCGGTGCAGTACCGCCCGCTGCAGCTCAACCCCGCCACCTGGACGTCGTCGCTGACGCTGGCGCCCTGATTGGCGTCTACGACTCCGGGGTGGGCGGCCTGTCGGTGCTGCCCGCGCTGCGGCGCGCGCTGCCCGACGAGCGCTTCGTCTATGTGGCCGACAGCGGCCACGCCCCCTATGGTGACCGCCCGCTGGAGCACCTGCGCTCGCGCTCGCATGCGGTGTGCGGTTTTCTCAAGGCTCAGGGGGCCAAGGCGCTGGTGCTGGCCTGCAACACGCTGAGCGTGGCCATGGCGCGCGAGCTGCGCGAACAGCACGGGCTGCCCCTGGTGGCCATGGAGCCGGCCATCAAGCCTGCAGTGGCCGCCACGGGCTCTGGCCGCGTGCTCGTGATGGCAACTTCGGGCACCATCGCCAGCGAGGCGGTGGCCCGGCTGTGCCGTGAGCACGGTGGGCAGACGCAGATCACGCTGCAGGCCTGCCCGGGCCTGGTGGAACAGGTCGAGCGCGGCGAGTGGGATTCACCGGCCACCCGGTCGCTGCTGCAGCGCTATGTGAGCCCGGCGCTGGGGCAGGGTGCCGACACCATTGTGCTGGGTTGCACCCACTACGCTTTTCTGACCGGGGCCATCACGGCCTTGGCAGGCCCGGGCGTCACGCTGATCGAGCCGTCCGAGGCCATTGCGCGCCAGCTGATGCGGGTGAATCCGGCGCCGGGCCGGGGTGCCGCGCCCACGGCATTCCACACCTCGGGCGACCACGCGGCGCTGCAGCGCCTGGTGAAGCACATCGGCGAGCCCTCAGCCGGCGTGTTCACGCTGCCGGTCTGAGGATGGCAGCCTGACGGCCAGACCTCAGGTCTGGCCGGCCTTGCGTGCAATGTGCGCCAGCGCCTCCTCCACCTGATCGATCAGGATCAGGCACAGGTCGCCGGGCTGCAGGTTGTCCATGGCCAGGTCGATGGCCTTGAACTCGCCCTTGACTTCGTGCACCCGGCGCGTCTGGGTGGCGCCTTGCAGGCCTTCTCGCAGCAGGCCTACCACCTCGCCTTCGACCCGACCACGCTGGCAGGCGTCTTCGTAGAGCACGACCTCGTCGAAGGCGGCGCCCAGGATGCGGGTCTGCTGACGGATGTCCTCGTCGCGCCGGTCGCCAGCGCCACTGATGACAACCGAGCGCTCGCGCGCCGGCATGGCCAGCACGGCACTGGTCAGGGCCTGGATGGCATCGGGGTTGTGGCCGTAGTCGGCGATGATGGTCGCACCCCGGTAGTCGAACAGGTTGAAGCGGCCAGGCACGGCCTGGGCGTCGCTCACGAAACTGGCGAGGCCCTGGCAGATGGTGTCCCACGGCAGGCCCAGTGCCCACACCGCAGCCACCGAGGCAATGACGTTGTCGACCTGGAAGCCGATGCTGCCGTTGCGTGTGACGGGCACCTGCGACAGCGGGATGCGCACCAGCGACATGCCCTCGGCCGCCACGATGTGGCCGTCTTGCACGTAGACCACACGTTTGCCCTGGGCCCGGTGGGTGGCCATCACGGGGTGGTTGGGGTCCTGGGCAAAGAAGGTGACCTGGCCTGGGCAGTCATTGGCCATGTCGGCCACCTCGGGGTCGGCGGCGTTGAGCACGGCCATGCCGCTGCTGGCCACGTTGAGCACGATGACCTTTTTCAGCACGCTGAGGTCTTCCAGCGTGGTGATGTAGTTCAGGCCCAGGTGGTCACCCGAGCCCAGGTTGGTGACCACGGCCACCTGGCAGCGGTCGTAGGCCAGGCCCTCGCGCAGCATGCCGCCGCGAGCGGTCTCGAACACGGCCACGTCCACGTCGGGGTGCATCAGCACGTTGCGGGCGCTGCGCGGGCCGCTGCAGTCGCCGCTGTCGGTCTGGCGACCGTTCACGTAGACACCGTCGGTGTTGGTCATGCCCACGCGCTGGCCGCTGGTGCGCAGCAGGTGGGCGGTCAGGCGCACGGTGGTGGTCTTGCCGTTGGTGCCTGTCACCGCCACGATGGGGATGCGCCCGTCGCCACCGTCGGGGTACATGTGGTTGATGACGGCCTCGCCCACGTTGCGACCCTTGCCGAACGAGGGCGACAGGTGCATGCGAAGGCCAGGTGCCGCGTTCACCTCCACGATGCCGCCCGATTGCTCCTCCAGCGGGCGGGCGATGTTCTCGCAAACCACGTCCACGCCGCAGATGTCCAGCCCCACCATCTGGGCCGCCGCGATGGCACGGGCGGCCACCTCGGGGTGCACCTCGTCGGTGACGTCGGTGGCGGTGCCGCCAGTGGACAGGTTGGCGTTGTTGCGCAGCACCACGCGCTGGCCCAGCGCGGGCACGCTGGTTTCATCCATGCCCTGTTCCTTGAGGCGGGCGCGGGCGATGTCGTCGAAGCGGATCTTGGTCAGCGAGGTGGCGTGGCCTTCGCCACGGCGCGGATCGGCGTTGACCTGCTCGACCAGTTCGCGCACCGAGTGCCGGCCATCGCCTATCACCAGCGGCGGGTCGCGGCGGGCGGCGGCCACCAGCACCTTGCCCACCACCAGCAGGCGGTAGTCGATGCCGGGGAGGTACTTCTCGACCATGATGTCGTCGCGGAACTGGCGCGCGTTCTCATAGCCGGCCACCACCTGCTCGCGGGTGGTGAGGTTGACCGCCACACCCTTGCCCTGGTTGCCATCGCGAGGCTTCACCACCACGGGCAGGCCGATCTCCTGCGCAGCGGCCCAGGCGTCGTCGGCGTCATCCACCGGACGGCCGATGGGCACCGGCACACCGGCGGCCTGTAGCAGCTTCTTGGTGAGTTCCTTGTCCTGGGCGATGGATTCGGCAATGGCGCTGGTGGCATCCACCTCGGCGGCCTGGATGCGGCGCTGCTTGTGGCCCCAGCCGAACTGCACCAGGCTGCCGGTGGTGAGGCGCCGGTAGGGGATGCCACGGGCCACGGCCGCGTCCACGATGGAGCCGGTGGACGGGCCCAGGCGGATGTCTTCGTCAAGGTCTTTGAGTTCCTTGAGCGCAGCGCGCACATCGAAATCGGTGCCATCCTGGGCCGCCTGGCAGAGCTGGCAGGCGAGGTCGAAGGCGCGGCGGCCCACGGCTTCCTCGCTGTACTGCACCACCACCTGGTAGACGTCCTCGTCGGGGTCGGGTGTGGGCGTGGTGCGCGAGAAGGTGACGTGACAGCCGGCATGGGTCTGCAGCGCCAGCGTGGCGAGCTCCAGCGCATGGGCGGTGCTGAGCTTGCCGTCGGCCGGCGGCAGGGGCAGGGCGCCCATGTCGGGAAACAGGCGGCGCAGGCGTTCGTCAAAGCCCGGCAGGTGTTCCAGGCTGGTTTCCTGCGGGGTGCAGGTGACGATGGCCTCGATGGCGGTGTGGCGGGTCCAGAGGTTGGGCCCGCGCAGGGCCCGGATGCGGGAGACTTGCATGGCGCTGTCTTCAGTGCGTGTTCAGTTGCGGGGCACAGGATTCGAGGCAGGCGCGCACCAGGCCCGGGGCGAGGTCCAGTGCCCAGGCGGTGGCCACCACCGCCAGCAGGGTCAGCTGGTCGATCTGCCCCTTGCCGAGCAGGTCGGCCAGTGCAGACTGGCCCAGATCCAGCGACGTCAGGGTCTGGCCCTTGCGCAGCAGCACGATCTGGCGGTCGCGGACCGTGACCCAGCGGCCACCCGCGTCCACATGGTCGTGCAGCTCGGGATGGGCCGCATCGGTGCTGTAGAAGATCACCTCGCCATCGCACAGGCTGGCAAGACCTGCCACGGTGACATCGTCGGCGTTGAGCACGGCCATGCCGGTCTCCAGCACCACGTCCACCTGGGTGCGCATCACGAGCCGCATCTGCTCCAGGTTGTGGATGTAGGGGTCGTTCAGCTCCTGCCAATCCGGCACGCCGGTGACCACGCCCACCTGACAGCGGTCGTAGGCCAGGCCTTCGGTCAATATGCTGTGCGGGCCGTTTTCGATCACGGCGGCTTCGATGTTGCGGTTGATCAGCATGCGCTGACCGGCTTCCCAGTCAGAGGGGTTACCACTTTGCACGCGCTGCGTGCCGATGAAGTGGCCCGCGCGGCTGGCCAGCCCGGTGAGTGGGCCACTGAGCTGCAGCAGCCAGGCCACGAGCCGGGCCACGGTGGTGCGCTCCGGCCCGCCTGTGACACCCACCACGGGAATGCGGCCGTTCTCGCTGGGGCCGAACAGGTGGTCGACGATGGCCTCGCCCACCGGGCGCGGCTTGCCCACGGCGGGTTTGAGGTGCATCAGCAGGCCGGGCCCGGCGTTGACCTCGACGATCGCGCCGCCCTGGGCAGCCAGCGGCTGGGTGATATCCTGCGCCACCAGGTCGACACCCGCGATGTCGAGTCCCACCACGCGGGCCGCCAGCGCAGCGATTTCGGCCACGTCGGGGTGCACCTCGTCGGTGATGTCGTGCAGCATGTTGCCGGTGCGCTGGATCAGCACCTCGCTTCCGGCGGCCGGCACGCTGGATGGCTCCAGCTGCTGGCGCTGCAGCTCCAGCATGACCATGCGGTTTTCGGGCAGGCGCACCGTTTCCAGCGGCAAGCCTTCCACATCGCCACGGCGCGGGTCGGTGTTCACCTGCGCATCAATCAGCTGTTCGACGGTGGAGGTGCCGTCACCGGTGACGTGGATGCGCTCGCCCCGGGTGGCTGCGACCATCTTGCCGCCCACGACCAGGATGCGGTGTTCCTCGCCGCGGATGAAGCGCTCGACCATGACGTCGGAGCCTTCAAGATCGGCCAGCGCATAGGCGGCTTCGACCTCGGCCTGGGTGTTGAGGTCCAGCGAGACGCCGCGAGCGTGGTTGGCGTCGGTGGGCTTGACCACCACCGGCAGGCCGATGTCCTGTGCCACGCTCCAGGCTTCGGCGGCACTGTGCACGATTTCGCCCTCGGGTACCGGCACGCCACACGAGGTGAGCAGGGTTTTGGTGAGGTCCTTGTCCTGGGAGATGCTTTCCGAGATCGCGCTGGTGCGGTCGGTCTCGGCCGTCCAGATGCGGCGTTGGCGTCGGCCGTAGCCCAGTTGCACCAGGTTGCCGTCGGTCAGACGGATGGATGGGATGCCCACCTTGGCCGCAGCATCCACGATGCTGGCGGTGCTGGGCCCCAGGCACAGGCGGTCCACACGGTCGGTCAGGCGGGCCACGGTGGCGGCCACGTCGTAGGGGGTGTCGTTGATGGCGGCCATCACGATGTCCCGTGCGGCTTCCAGCGCCTCACGGCCGATGTCGCCATGCCTGGTGCGGATGACGACCTTGTAGACACCCCGGGTGGCTGTCTGGCGCGCCTTGCCGAAACCGGTGGGCATGCCCGAGAGATTCTGCAGCTCGATGGCCACGTGTTCCATGATGTGGCCCGGCCAGGTGCCGTCGCGCAGGCGCTCCAGGAAGCCGCCCCGGTAGCCCAGACCGCAGTGGTGTTCCACCAGGCCAGGCAGCCAGGCGGTGAGCCGGTCGTAGAAGCCGGGCAGGGTGTTGGAGGGATGGTCTTCGAGCGGACCGATGTCGATCAGGGCCTCTACCGCTTCTCGGTAGGTCCACAGGTTGGGCCCACGCAGGTGGCTGGTGCGCAGGATCTGGATGTCGGGGTGCTTCATGGGATGGAAGCCGGCTTTCGGCGGGCCGGATGGATGCATTCGGTTGTCGGTTCTGCGCAGGGGTGGGGCAGCCTTACAATCTGCGGCCTTGCGGGGCCTATGCGGGGACTCGGAAGCGCGAGTCGGTTTTCTCCAAGTAAGTCTGTGAAATTGCGCTTCGGAGCGTGATTGTGTACCCAACTGGGGCAAGCCTTCGCGGCACCCCCAAAAAGTTGTATCTGGCATGACGTCCATTTCCCTGTCGACGGGCACCGGCCCAGCTTTGCCCGACCCCTGGCGGACCCACTGGCCGGCCACCGCGCCCGTGCCTGAGGTCTGGCTGGAAACCGACCTGGACGCCGATCTGCACTTCGTGCCGCAGCTGCTGGCCCTGGCCGATGGCCAGTTCTGGTTTTGGCCCGCTGCAGGCGCGCAACCGCAGCGGTGGCCCCTGGCCGCCGAGCTGAGCTTGCGCCAGAACGACCACGCCGGGGTTGGAACGCTGGAGCTGGTGGACGGTGAGCGCCGGCTGGCCCAGTGGCGCTACACCCTCGCGCAGCAGACCGCGGCCACCCGGCTGGTGCGCCGCTTCGAGGCCGAGCGCGAACACCTGGCCCATGGCGCGCCGCTGCAGCCCTGGCTGGAGGCGGCCTGCCCGCAGTGCAAACGGCCGCTGCCGCCCGACAGCGACGAATGCCCCAATTGCACCCAGGAAAACGAGACCCCGCCGTCCACCTGGACGCTGCTGCGCCTGTGGCGCTTTGCCCGCCCCTACCAGGGCCAGCTGCTGGCGGGTTTCCTGCTCACGCTGGCCTCCACGGCCGCCACGCTGGTGCCGCCTTACCTGACGATGCCGCTGATGGACAACGTGCTGATCCCGTACCAGAACGGGCAGCAGATCGACATCTGGCTGGTGGTGATGTACCTCAGCGGGCTGCTGGGTGCAGCGCTGGTGGCCTGGGGCCTGGGCTGGGCCAAGACCTACATCCTGGCGCTGGTGTCCGAGCGCATCGGCGCCGACCTGCGCACCACCACCTACGATCACCTGCTCAGGCTCTCGCTGGAATACTTTGGCGGCCGGCGAACCGGTGACCTGATGGCGCGCATCGGCTCGGAAACCGACCGCATCAACGTTTTCCTTTCGTTGCACCTGCTGGATTTCGCCACCGATGTGCTGATGATCGTGATGACTTCCGTCATCCTGTTCACCATCAACCCCTGGCTGGCGTTGGTGACGCTGCTGCCTTTGCCCTTCATCGGCTGGATGATCCATGTGGTGCGCGACCGGCTGCGTACCGGGTTCGAGAAGATCGACCGCGTGTGGTCCGAGGTCACAAGCGTGCTGGCCGACACCATTCCCGGCATCCGGGTGGTGAAGGCATTTGCCCAGGAGAACCGCGAATCCCAGCGCTTCAAGGATGCCAACCGCCACAACCTGGAAGTCAATGACAAGCTCAACCGGGTCTGGTCGCTGTTCTCGCCCACGGTGTCGCTGCTCACCGAGATCGGTCTTCTGGTGGTGTGGGCTTTCGGCATCTGGCTGGTGGCGCACAGCGAGATCACCGTCGGCGTGTTGACTGCCTTTCTGGCCTACATCGGGCGCTTCTACACCCGGCTCGACTCCATGAGCCGCATCGTGTCGGTCACCCAGAAGGCCGCTTCGGGTGCCAAGCGCATCTTCGACATCCTGGACCACGTCTCCAGCGTGCCCGAACCCGCCAACCCGAAACACCTGGCGCAGGTGCAGGGCCGCATCACGGTGGAAGGTGCCGGTTTCCGCTACGGCAACCGGGCCGTCATCCGGGGACTGGATCTGGACATCCAGCCCGGCCAGATGATTGGCCTGGTGGGGCACAGCGGCTCGGGCAAGAGTACGCTGGTGAACCTGATCTGCCGCTTCTACGACATCTCGGAAGGCGCCATCCGCATCGACGGCGTGGACATCCGCGACCTGCCGGTGGCCGAATACCGCCGCCACATCGGCCTGGTGCTCCAGGAGCCCTTCCTGTTCTTCGGCACCATCGCCGACAACATCGCCTATGGCAAACCCGACGCCACGCGCGAAGAGATCATTGCCGCGGCCCGCGCTGCACACGCGCACGAGTTCATCCTGCGCCTGCCGCAGGGTTACGACTCGCTGGTGGGCGAGCGTGGGCAGGGCCTGTCGGGCGGTGAGCGCCAGCGCATCAGCATCGCGCGTGCGCTGCTGATCGACCCGCGCATCCTGATCCTCGATGAGGCGACCTCCAGCGTGGACACAGAGACCGAGAAGGAAATCCAGAAGGCGCTGGACAACCTGGTGCGCGGACGAACCACCATCGCCATCGCCCACCGCCTGTCCACCCTGCGCAAGGCCGACCGCCTGGTGGTGATGGACCGGGGCACCAAGGTGGAAGAGGGCACCCACGACGAACTGATGGCCACCGAGGGCGCCTACTGGCGGCTCTACCAGGCCCAGGCCCGCCACGCCGAGACGCTGGAGGAGGGCGCATGAAGCTGCAACGCAACACCTACGGCAAGCTGCTGCTGACCACCGACGGTGGTGTCACCCATGAGGGCGTGGTGCCGGTGAGGGCCTACCCGATCAGCGCGCCCGGCGGCCAGATTTCGCTGATGGGGCCGGACGGCCATGAACTGGCCTGGATCGAACGCCTGGACGACCTGCCTGCGGATGCCCGAACGCTGGTGGAAGACGAACTGGCCCGGCGCGAGTTCATGCCGGAAATCCGGCGCCTGCTGTCGGTCTCCAGTTTCGCCACGCCCAGCACCTGGCAGGTGGACACCGACCGGGGGCCGGCCACGCTGGTGCTCAAGGGTGAAGAAGACATCCGCCGCATGGGCCAGGGGGTGCTGCTGATTGCCGACACCCATGGCGTGAACTTCATGATCCGCCGGCTTGCAGACCTGGACCGGCACAGCCGCAAGCTGCTGGACCGGTTCCTCTGATCACTTCAGGCTGCCCGACAGGAACTGCTTGAGCCGCTCGCTCCTGGGGGCGGCAAACACTTCGCGCGGCGGGCCCTGTTCCTCGATTCGTCCCTGGTGCAGGAAGATCAGGTGGTTGGAGACCTCGCGGGCGAAGCCCATCTCGTGGGTCACCACCACCATGGTGCGGCCTTCCTCGGCCAGCAATTGCATCACGCGCAGCACCTCGCTCACCAGCTCGGGGTCGAGCGCGCTGGTGGGCTCGTCGAACAGCATCACCTCGGGCTCCACCGCCAGCGCACGGGCAATGGCCACGCGCTGCTGCTGACCGCCGCTCATGTGGGCGGGGTAGCGGTCTTCCACGTTTTTCAGGCCCACACGGTCCAAGTAGCGCCGGGCCGTTTCCACCGCCTGATCGCGCGGCACGCCCAGCACGTTGACCGGCACTTCAATGATGTTCTGCAGCACCGTCATGTGCGCCCAGAGGTTGAAGTGCTGGAACACCATGGCCAGCCGGGTGCGCAGGCGCTGCAGCTGCGCGGGGTGTACGGGTTGCAATTCGCCGTTCTTGCCGGGGATGAGCTGCAACTCCTCGCCGGCCACCACGATGCGGCCCTGCTGGGGGCGCTCCAGCAGGTTGATGCAGCGCAGCAGCGTGCTCTTGCCCGAACCGGAGCTGCCGATGATGCTGATGACGTCGCCGGCGCATGCGGCCAGCGACACGCCCTTGATCACCTCATGGCCACCGTAGCTCTTGTGGATGTCGGTGACCTGGAGTTTGTAGTTCGTTGTCTGGTTCATGATCAGGCGCCCAGCAGGTTGCCGGAACGGAAGGGAACGGCGCCGGCGATCTTGCCGACCTCGCCACCTGCGTGCAGGTAGCGGTCTTTCACCCGGGCATACAGCACGCCGGCCACACCGGCGCGCACCACGTGCACGCGGTTGGTGACAGGGTCTATGACGTCGGCCACCGCGTCGCCGGCCCGCAGGTGCTGGCCAGGCTCGGCGTGGAACACCAGCACCCCCGGCACCGGGCTGCGCAGGGTTTCGGAGCCGGCCAGCGGCGTGGGTTCGCAGGCGGGCGGCGGCAGGGCAGGAGGGGCATCGGCCTGCAACACGCCCAGGTGCTGCAGGTAGTGGAACAGGGCCTGCGCGTCCTGGCGGGCCAGGTCGTGGTGCACGTCGGCCTCGCCACGCAGCTCGACCGTGGTGCTGGCACAGGCCTGGGGCAAGGGGGCATCGATGCCGGCCGCTTTCAGGCGTTCGGCCAGCTGCCACCACAGACCCGAGAGGCGTTCGTCGAACGGCCCGCCGCCCGATTCATGGGCCAGCAGCACGGCCCGGCAACCCAGCAGCCGGGCAAGCGGCTCCAGCGGGGGCCAGCAGGCCACCTCGCTGTAGAGGTGCATCACGGCTTCGCAGTCGCAGTGCAGGTCCAGCACCACGTCGGCGTCGTGGGCGAGCAGCAGCAGCGCGCGGCGCTGGCTGTCCAGTTCGGTGGCAGGTTCCCAGGCCCGCAGGTGATCGCCCACGGCGGCGCGCACCGTGGACACGTTGGCTTGCGCGTCCGCACCCACGCGGCCGCGCACCTGCTCGAACACGGCGGCGGCCATGTCGGGGTAGTGCCGGTTGAAGTTCTCGCTCGAGTCCAGTTCGAACCGGCCCATGGGCTTGTGGTCCAGGCGCTGCCCCAGGCCGATGGGGTTGGCCATGGGCACCAGAACCACCTGGCCGCGCAGCTCACCGCGCGCCTCGGCCGCTTCCAGAAGGGCGCGCAGGTGGTGGGCCGTGAGCATGCCTGGCAGCTCCTCGGCGTGCAGGCTGCCCTGGATGTAGACCTTGGGCCTGGCGGAATCGGCGCCGAAATGCAGGCTGTGCAGCAGCCTCTGCGACCCGAGGCTGGCGCTGAGCAGGTGGTGGGTTTCCCGGCGCATCAGTGTGTCCTTGGGGCCAGATAGGCCAGGTAGCGGCGTTCAGCCAGCTTGAACAGGCCCACCAGCGAAAAGGTGATGCACAGGTAGATGCAGGCTGCGAACAGGTAGGCCTCGAACGGCAGGTAGAAGTCGGAGTAGATGCGGCTGGCGGCTGCGGTCACGTCCATCATCGCGGGTACCGTACTGGCCAGACTGGTGGCATGCAGCATCATCACCACCTCGTTGCTGTAGGCGGGCAGGGTGCGGCGGATGGCACTGGGCAGGATCACGCGCCGCATCGTCTGCCAGCGGCTCATGCCCATGGCGTTGGCGGCTTCCAGCTCGCCGGCGCTGGTTTCGCGTATGGAGCCAGCCAGCATCTCGGCGGTATAGCCGGCCGTGTTGAGCGCAAAGGCCAGCAACGCGCAGAAAAACGGTTCCTTGAAGTGGGTCCAGGGCCAGACATCGTCCCAGCGGGCCTGAATCCATTCGAGCTGGGCCAGGCCGTAGTAGATGAGATACACCTGAATCAGCAGCGGCGTGCCCCGGATGAAATAGGTATAGGCGCCAACGCCCCAGCGCAGCCAGTTCACCGAGCTGGTGAGCGCCAGCGCCATCAGCAGGGCGAGGATTGCCCCTACGACCAGCGAGGACGACAGCAGCCACAGCGTGGTGACCAGACCCTGGCCATACAGCGCCAGATTGGCTGGCTCGAAAATCACGGCCCAGCTCATGTCGCAGCCCTCTTCACACCCAGGCTGTAGCGGGCATTGAGCCAGCGCAGCGCCCACAGCGACAGCGTGGTGTAGATCAGGAACAGGCCCGCCGTGAACAGCAGGAACATGAAGGGTTCGCGCGTGGCGGCGCTGGCCTGTTTGGCCAGGAAGGTCATGTCCTTGAGGCCGATCAGGCTGACGAGCGCCGTGGACTTGATCAGCACCAGCCAGTTGTTGGTGAAGCCGGGCAGGGCGTATCGCACCATCTGGGGCAGGGTGATGCGGGTGAATGTCTGGAGCCGGCCCATGCCGAAGGCCCATGCGGCTTCGGCCTGCCCTTTGGGAATGGCCAGAATGGCGCCCCGGAAGGTTTCCGTCATGTAGGCGCCGTAGATGAAACCGATGGTGATGACGCCGGCCAGGAAGGGGTTGATGTCAACCGCCTCGCTGCTGCCCAGGGCTTCGAGCAGGTTGTTGAGCCCTATGGTGCCACCATAGAAAATCAGCAGCATCAGCACCAGCTCGGGAATGCCGCGTATCAGGGTGGTGTAGACAGTGGCCGTCCAGGCCAGCGGCCGGTGGCTCGACAGCTTGGCGGTGGCGCCCGCAAGCCCGAGAACGATGGCGAGCACCAGTGCGGACAGCGATACACCCACCGTCAGCAGCGCGCCCTGCAGGATGGAGAAGAAATAACTCTGCATGCAGGCTTCAGAAAACAGAACCCGGGCGCTGGGCCCGGGTTTGGACGGCGGATTTTACTTACCGTAGACGTCGAAATCGAAGTATTTCTTCGAGATCTTTTCGTAGCGGCCATCGGCACGGATGGCCTTGATGGCGCCGTTCACGTCGGCCTTGAGCTTGTCCTGGCCCTTGCGCATGGCAACGCCGACGCCGTGGCCAAAGTACTTGACCTCGCGCAGCTCGGGACCCACCATGGCGTAGCCCTTGCCGTCCGGCTTGTCCAGGAAACCGCCCTTGACTTCCACGCGGTCGGCGATGGTGCCATCCAGACGGCCAGCCTTGATATCCAGGTAGACCTGGTCTTGGGCTTCGTAAGGCACGACCGTCACGCCAGCGGGCTTGAGCTCGCCCATGGCGTACTTCTCCTGGGTGCTGCCCTTGAGCACACCGATCTTCTTGCCCTTGAGCGAAGCGGGGCCGGTGTACGCGGTACCCGTCTTGACGACGGTGGTGCTGGGCGTGTTGTAGTACTTGTCGCTGAAGTCCACGACCTTCAGGCGGTCGTCGGTGATGGACATCGAGCTGATGATCACGTCGTACTTGCGCGCCTGCAGGCCGGGGATCATGCTGTCCCACACCTGCTCGACGAACACGCACTTGCGCTTGAGCTGGTCGCAGATGGCCTGGGCGATATCCACGTCGAAGCCGGTGGGCTTGCCATCGGGCGTCTTGTAGGTGAAGGGTTCGTAGGAAGCGTCGATCGCCACCTTGAGATCCTGGGCGGCCACCAGGGAAGTCGAAGCCGCGAGACCGAGAGCAATGAGGTACTTGGTCATGACAAGAAATGAAGAATGGGGCCTCGCGCCAGTCGCCAGGCCAGGCAACCATTGTAGGAGCGCAAAAGCGCATTGAGCGATGCCGCTTTTGGGTGTTTCCACTACTCCATGAGGCGCGCGCGCTGGGGTGGAACGGTCCGCCGGTGCCCCGGATTGGGGCAGGGTGAGGGAAGGGTGCTCGGGTATATTGCCCGCCATGCCGCCCGTCCTGAATGCACCACTGATTGCCCGCGCCCTGCTCATTCTGGTACTCGCTTCCGGCGTCTACTTCTTCCGTGGCTTTCTGGTGCCGGTGCTGGCGGCTCTCATCATCGGGTTTGCCAGCTGGCCGCTGTACCGCCGACTCGTGCGGCGTTGCAAGGAGCAAACCACGCTGGCGGCCAGTCTGGCGCTGCTGGTGGTTCTGGTGGTTCTGGTCGTGCCGCTGACACTGGCGTTGCACTACGCCATCAAAGAGGCCAGCGCCTTCATCGCCTGGCTGATCGAGGCCAACCGCAGCGGTGCGCCGGTGCCTGCATGGATTGAAGCCTTGCCCTGGGTCGGGGCTACGCTGGCCGCGTACTGGCGCGAGCACCTGGGCGAGCCGCATGCGCTCGGGCACTGGATACAGCTGCTCAGCGGCCAGCACCTCGGCAACATCTACCGTACCTTGCTATCAGCCACCGGCGATGTGGTCAACCTCGCCCTGACCGGGCTGTTCATGTTGATCACGCTGTTTTTTGTCTACAAGGACGGCAGTCGCATAGCCGCGCAAATCGACACCGTGGGCGAACACGTGCTGCCCGAGCGCTGGCAGCGGTTTTCCCGCGTGGTGCCCGCCACGGTCAGTGCCACGGTCACGGGCCTGACCCTCATTGCCATTGGCGAGGGGGTTGTGCTGGGGGTGGCCTACTGGGTGGCTGGTGTGCCGTCGCCGGTGTTGCTGGGTGTGGTGACCGGATTCATGGCGCTGATCCCGGGTGGCGCGCCGTTGTCGTTCACCCTGGTGTCGCTGTACCTGGTGGGGTCAGGCCACCTGCTAGCGGGGGTCGGCCTGTTTGCGTGGGGGTCCATCGAGCTGTTCATCGTCGACAAGACCCTGCGCCCGCGCCTGGTGGGTGGGCCGGTGAAGTTGCCTTTCCTGCCCACGTTTTTTGGCCTCGTCGGAGGTGTCAAGACCATGGGCATCGTTGGCCTTTTTGTCGGGCCGGTGTTGATGGCGCTTCTGGTGGCGATCTGGCGGGAGTGGCTTTTCAACCTCGGGCAACCAGACTCTTGAGGCTGCCGATTTGATCAATAAGTACCGTTTATCGTTGAAATTAGACCGTCTGTCTTTTAGACTGCACCTTCGAAACCCCATCCCGGGGTTCGGAGGACGGTTCCATGCGGTACGTCGCGGTGTTGATCGGGTGGTTGATGGTGATGCTGGTTGCCTCACCGGCCGCTTGTTCGGAAGACCAGGCGCAAGAGCCGACACCCGAGCAGTTGCTCGAGCTGCAACCATCGGGAGCAGGCGCCAATGAATTGGTGGAGCAGCGGCCGGGGTACTTCAAGAAGCGGGATTGAAACAGGCGGGTTTGGCATTGGGTTGCCTCATCAGAAATTAAACATAATATACATCGTGGAAGATCAAAGAGAAACCTGAAAAGGCACGCTGCGACGCTGAAACCCGCATGAAGACTGGCCTCCGCTTTCGTCGCATGTTCACCAGCCTGGGCTGGTCGACGGCTGACGTGGCGAAGTTTCTGCAGGTGTCGGTGCGCACGGTCCAGCTCTGGTGCGCTGGCTCGGTCCGGGTGCCGTACGCGGCCTACAAGCTGCTGCGGCTCCAGCTGCGCTACGAGCTGCCCGGTGATGCCTGGAACGGCTGGACGATCAGCGCCGGCCGGCTGTACACGCCCGAGGGCCACGAGCTGGCTCCGGCGGACTTCTCCTGGTGGTCGCTCCTGGCTCGCCGCGCTGCGATGTTCAGCGTCCTCTACGAGCGCCAGTCGCTCCGCGCTGGCTCCGGGCTTGTCCCTAGTTTTAACAACGCATACAGCGCAGACGCTGAAGCGTTGAAACCCGAAGGAAATCAAGGGCTTGCGCGTGATATCACGTATGCGCGGGCATGGCATCAATTTGATCACGGAGTGATATCACAGTGTCCTACCCGCTACGCCTTCCGCCTGAACTCGACGCCCAAGCCCGACAGCAAGCCCAGCGACTCGGCATCAGCCTCAACGCGCTTATCGCCGTTGCCCTTGACGCCTACTTCCGGGGCCTGCCTGCAGCTCCCGCAGCCAAGCCACCAGGGAAGCCCTCAGCCGCCCCTGCGGGGCGGTCAAAGCAGCCCAAGCGGCACAAGGTCAAGCCAGCCCAGCAGCAGGCAGAACACCCCGACGCAGAACGCGCCCGACGCCTCGGCATCCCGCCCGGAATGGAGGACTTCTACGACCTCGACCTGTACGAGGAGTGCCTCGGTCCAGATGCCAAGCCGGTCAGCGATGAAGAGTACGGCGCGCTCGTTGACGAGTTCGAATCCACCATGCAGCGCAGGCAGCAGGCCATCAACAAGCGAGACCGCAAGAAGGGCAAAGCGCCCTCTCCTGGCGGTTCCGCAGACGGCGGCAGCGTCCACTAGACGCCGCGCAAGCCGACAGGCGGCGGCAGCTAGTGACGCTGCCTCCAGTTTTGACAACGCGCCAAGGGGGCCGCATGAGCGCCCTTGAGTTCTGGCTGCTCTCGTGCGCGTTGCTCCTGGCCACTGTATGGGGGGCAGTACCCAAAGCCCTCTAGCAGGCGTCCACAAAGCGCAAAGCCCAGAGATTGCACCTCCGGGCCTTGCTGACCGAAATCGAACTGTAATGGAGTTACGAAATGGCTGGTATTGACATTATCACGAAGGCACGCGGCGAAGCTGAATTTGCCATGATCGACCTGGCTTTGCTTATGCGCGTCTGTGACTCGATCAACCCCAATGATCCCCCCGATTGGCTCGCCCTCCTCTGGACTCGCGTCAACGACCTTGAAGACAAGTTCAAAGCCTACATGGATGCCGTCCATGAGCATGCAATTCCCCACCTCCGGGACCTGCAGAAGGCCACCGGCGCGAAGGCCACCGCGATAGGGGGTATGGGGGCCGTGGCCCCCATGGTAGCGAAGCGCAGCGGAGCGGAAGCGTCGGGCGCTAGAGCGCCCGACCAACCCATGGGGGCCAACGCCAACAAAGGTCGAATTGAGACCGGTGGTGGCCTGAGCGGATTTAACTCGCGGCAGTAACTTAGGTACAGCTACAAAAGGCAATTCGCGCCTTGAAAGCGGTATTTAATTAACTCAGCAAGCGAAAGAATTACGCTATGATGAAATCGAATTCACGATATACATCGTAGAATATCAATGAGCGGCAAACACTGCCCACGGAACCTGCTGGCTCAGTCCTTCACCCCTTCGGTTTCCATGAGCAGATACGTGTTGTAGGCGTTCATGCGGTTGGCGGCCCGGAACAGCGGCAGGTGGTCAAAGCGCGACCAGTCGGTGGCCTGGTAGGCAGATTCAAACGGTTCGAGCTCCCGGGCGGCACGGCCCATGGTCTGGCGCAGGTAGACCAGGTAGTCCCGGGTGAGCTCCATGTCGGCGCGCGCCGACACAGAAGCTGGGCCGTGTCCCGGCACCACCGTCTGTGCGTCGAAAGCCAGCAACCGCTCCAGTGAGGCTATCCATTGACGGCTGTTGGCTTGCCCCACAAACGGGATGCGGCCCCGGAACACCAGGTCGCCAGCGAACAGCACACGCTCGCCCGGCAGGAAAACCACAAGGTCCTCCGGCGTGTGTGAAGGACCGACGGGCTGGATCTGCAGCGTGATACCACCCCTCACCAGCTGGCGAGGGCCGTCCAGCCACTCGTCGGCCTCCACCAGCCGGGTCTGCGCGTCTATCCAGGGGCTCAGCTCTTCGCGCGAGGCCTGCAGGCGCAGCCGGGCGGTGTCGGAGTGCAGGTAGGCCAGACCACCGCGGTGCGCCCAGATGCGCGTGCCCTGCTCTTTGAACACCTGCAAACCATAGATGTGGTCGGCGTGGTAGTGCGTCAGCACCAGATCGGTGATGGGAAGCGGGGTGATGGCGCGGATCTGCTCGATCAGCTCGCGCGCCAGCGCGGGCGATCCCAAAGCATCCACCACGACAACGCCGGCGGGTGTGACGACAAACCCGGCGTTGGAAATGAAATTGCGGTTCGCCCCAGAGCCCAGTGCCGACACACCCTCGACGTACCAGGCTCGCTCACTGACCTGAACCGCTTTGACCGCCCGAGCCGCTTCCTGAGCGCCGGCGCCCGGCAGAGCCATCAGCCACCACAGGGCCACCCAGCACAGAAACCGCGTCACCACTGCCCTTTGGGTTGCAGCGCACGGATGGCGGCTGCGATCTTTTCTGCCACCGCCGGACGCCCTGCTCTCTGGGCGAAGTCGATGGCGTTGAGGCCGATCTGGTTGACCAGGCGCGGGTCCGCGCCCGCCTCCAGCAGGATGTCGGTCGAGCGGGCATCGCCATACATGGCAGCCAGCATCAGGGGTGTGGATCCATTGGGCGAGGATGCATCGATGTAGGCGTGGTGCTCCAGCAGCAGCGACACGATGGCCGGCGAGCGGTCGCTGGTGCTGGAGGCCGCGTAATGCAGCGGCGTCCAGCCCGGCTTGTTGACCTGGGCCTTGCGGCGTATCAGCGCCTGCACCTGTTCCAGATTGCCCTTGATGGCCGCAAGCATCAGCGCGTTTTCGTCCTTGTCGTTGCGGACGTCCAGCTGCACCTCAGGTTGGGCGATCAGGTAGTCGGCCACCTTCAGCGAGCCCTCCCGCAGGGCCATCACCAGCGGTGGTTCGCCAGACTCGTTGCGGGTGTTGAGATCAAAACCACGCGCCTTGAGGTTCTCGAACGTGGACACTTGGTTCAACTTCAGCGCCTGGAAGAACTGGTCGAACGACCCTTGGGCGCGCGCCGGCCCGGCAGCCAGCAGCAGCGCCACGCACAAAGCCCATAACGCAAAAAACCAGCCCGCCTTGGGCGACCTGGTTGTTTGTGGAAGGCGAGACAGGTCAGTCTTCGACAAACGCTTCTTCCCGTTTCTTCTTGATCGAGGGAGACAGCACGATCAGCAGCAGCAGCACAGCTGCAGCCAGCAGACCGGCGGACAGCGGACGGGTGACAAACACCGTCCAGTCGCCGCGCGACAGCAGCAGGCTGCGGCGCAGGTTCTCCTCCATCAGCGGCCCCAGGATCAGGCCCAGCAGCAGCGGAGCGGGTTCACAACCGAGCTTGATGAAGATGTAGCCGATCAGACCGAACAGCGCCACCATCCAGACGTCAAAGACGTTGTTGTTCGTGGAGTACACGCCGATGGCGCAGAACAGCACGATGGAGGGGAACAGCCAGCGATAGGGCACGCTCAGCAGCTTGACCCAGATGCCGATCAGCGGCAGGTTCAGGACCACCAGCATCAGGTTGCCGATCCACATCGAGGCGATCAGGCCCCAGAACAGTTCCGGGTTGCTGGTCATCACCTGCGGGCCGGGCTGGATGTTGTGGATGGTCATGGCACCCACCATCAGCGCCATCACGGGGTTGGGCGGAATGCCCAGGGTGAGCAGCGGGATGAAGGAGGTCTGCGAACCGGCGTTGTTGGCAGCCTCGGGAGCCGCAACGCCACGGATGTTGCCCTGGCCGAACGGCACCTCGCCGGCGCGCAGTTTGGTCTTCTTCTCGATGGTGTAGGCGGCGAACGACGACAGCAGCGCGCCGCCACCGGGCAGGATGCCCAGCATGGCACCGAGCGCGGTGCCGCGCAGCACGGCCGGGAACATGCGCTTCAGGTCGGTGGCGGTGGGGAACAGGCCTTCGATCTTGCTGGTGAAGACCTCGCGCTTTTCCTCGGAGTGAGACAGGTTGTTGATGATCTCGCCGTAGCCGAACACGCCCATCGCGATCACGATGAAGTTGATGCCGTCGATCAGCTCGGGAACGTTGAAGGAGAAGCGGGCCACGCCCGAGTTCACATCGGTGCCCACCAGGCCGAACAGCAGGCCCAGGATGATCATGCCGACGGCTTTGATGATCGAGCCGGATGCCAGCACCACGGCCCCGATCAGGCCCAGCACCATCAGCGAGAAGTACTCGGCGGGGCCGAACTTGAAGGCCAGTTCGGTCAGCGGCGGCGCAAAGGCGGCCAGCACCAGCGTACCCACGCAGCCCGCGAAAAACGACCCCAGGCCGGCAGCTGCCAGCGCGGGCCCCGCCCTGCCCTTGCGGGCCATCTGGTGACCATCGATCACGGTCACCACCGACGACGATTCGCCCGGCAGGTTGACCAGGATGGCGGTGGTGGAGCCACCGTACTGCGCACCGTAATAGATGCCGGCCAGCATGATGAGCGCGGCCACGGGAGGCAGCGCATAGGTGGCCGGCAGCAGCATGGCGATGGTCGCCAGCGGGCCGATGCCCGGAAGCACGCCGATCAGCGTGCCCAGCAGGCAGCCGATGAAGGCATAGATCAGGTTCTGCATCGTGAAGGCGACGCCGAAACCCAAAGCCAGGTTTTCAAACAGTTCCATGACAGGTGTCCCCGTGGGTATTAGGTTGTTATTGGGTCAGGAAGGCAGGCCACACGGGGAACTGCAGGTTGAGCAGCTTGACAAAGGCGAGGTAGCTGCCAATGGCAAGAATGGTTGCCAGGATCAGCACTTCCTTGGGCTTGAAGGAGTCGCCCGCGAAACTCGCAACGATCACCAGACCGTAGATGCCGACGATCAGGCCGAACTGGGGAATGCCCAGCGCCGGCACACCGACCAGCAACGCCCCGAAAACGAGGTTGGCGCCCAGGATCAGCACCAGTGGCTTGAAGGCCCATTTGCCGATCTTGTCGCCATCGGGTGCGGTCGAACGGAACGACAGCACGGAGATGATGATGCCGATCCCGCAAAGGATCAAACCCAACATGAAGGGAAAGTAGCCAGGTCCCATGCGGGCAGCGGTGCCAAGGGAATAATCCCAGGCACCGATCGCAAAGGACACGCCAATCACGGCGAACATCAGGCCGGCAAAGAAGTCTTTCTGACTCTTGATCAACACAATCAATCTCCTCTGGTTTTCGCAACCCGTGGATTCTGAGCGCCTTTATCCCGCAGCGCCCATGTGGGTTTCACCTATTTTTCTCCGGGTGCCGGTAGCGCCCCCACGCGGTCAAACAGCCGCAGGAAATTGGCCGTCGTCGCCTCGGCGACAGCCTCGACCGCCAGCCCTTTGGTCTGCGCAATCTGCCCCGCCACATGAGGCACATAGGACGGGTTGTTGGTCTTTCCCCGGTACGGCACAGGCGCCAGGTACGGGCTGTCGGTCTCGATCAGGATGCGGTCCATGGGCACAAACGCTGCCACTTCTCGCAGATCGGCGGCGTTGCGGAAGGTCAGGATGCCGGAAAACGAAATGTAGAAGCCCAGGTCAAGCGCAGCGCGTGCCACGGCCTGGGTTTCGGTGAAGCAGTGGAACACCCCCCGGGTGCCTGCGCCCTCCTCCCGCAGGATGGCCAGCGTGTCGTCGGAAGCGCTGCGGGTGTGGATCACCAGCGGCAGCCCGGTCTGGTGAGCGGCGCGGATGTGCACGCGGTAGCGTTGCCGTTGCCATTCCATGTCGGCGACGCTGCGGCCGTTGAGCCGGTAGTAGTCCAGCCCGGTCTCGCCTATGCCCACCACGCGTGGCAGCGCGGCGCTCTGCAGCAGATCGTCCAGCGTGGGCTCCAGGATGCCTTCGTTGTCCGGGTGCACGCCTACCGTGGCCCAGAAGTTGTCGTAGCCGGTGGCCAGCGCGTGCACGTCGGCAAATTCCTCCAGCGTGGTGCAGATGCACAGCGCACGGTCGACCTGGGCCTCGGCCATGGCGGCGCGGATGGCCGGAATCTGACCCTGGAAGTCCGGGAAATTGAGGTGGCAATGGGAGTCGGTGAACATGCGAAAAGGCTGAGCTGGCAGCGGACCACGTCCGCCGGGCCTCAGACGGTCTGGGTGCTTCGGTCGGAGCCCAGGTGGGCGCCGAGGATTTCTTCAATGCGCGTCTTGAGCAGGCGCGACTTTTCGTCGTTGGGGAACCGAACGCCTATGCCTTGCGTGCGCCCGCCATGCGAGTTGGCCGGCGTGATCCACGCGACCTTTCCGGCGATGGGGTAACGCGTCACGTCATCGGGCAGCGTGAGCAGCACGTAGACGTCCATGCCCAGTCGGTACTCCTTGGTGGACGGCACGAAGATGCCGCCCTCGGCGAACAGCGTGATGTAGGCCGCGTAGAGCGCGGCCTTTTCCTTGATCGCCAGCTGTATGACGGTGGGCCGAGCGCCCGCACTGCCATTGGGCAGATCGCTGGAGGAGGCAGGGGGAACGGAATTCGCGGCCGCAGAACTCATGACGTTGGAGTTTACGGGTTGTTACGGCCGTGTGCCATGGCCAGCACCTCGCGCGAGCGCGCGCCCCAGGCCTGCAGCATCAGGCCGGCGTTGAACGGGTGTTCGACGTGGCGCGCACTGGCCGCGAGGTCCTTGGCCCACTGCGACAGCACCCGCAGACCGGGTGGGCGCGGCAGCCGGTCGCGCGCAAAGAAGCGCGGTTCGCCACCGGCACGCACGACCATGAGGTCGTGGCAGAGCTTCTGCAGCACATCGAGCTGGCGGTCTGGCGTCCATTCGGCCAGCGTCGATAGATCACCCCGCGCCACGGCGGCGGGCAGGCCGTCCCAGGCCTTGGCATCCAGCCCGGCCTGGGCCCAGGCCAGGGCGTCTTCCGGCCGGCCACCGGCGGCAGCCAGCCACACGCGGGCGCAGGCTTCATCGGTGTTGGTGGCCATGCGCAGCCAGGCCAGCGCCGTGTCCTCCCGCGGCCAGGCCAGCGTGTGGGTGAGGCAGCGGCTGCGTATGGTGGGCAGCAGCTGGTGGGCCGCTTCGCTGGCGAGGATGAAGCGCACCGCTCCCACCGGTTCCTCCAGCGTCTTGAGCAAGGTGTTGGCGGCCTCGGTGTTCATGCGTTCGGCCGGGTAGATCAGCACCACCTGGGTGTCGCCACGCGAGCGGGTGAACTGGGTGAACGCGACCGCCTCGCGCGTTGCCTCCACGCGGATCTGCTTGCTGGCCTTGATTTCCTTCTTGTCGATGCGGTCCTGCGTTTTTTCGTCCAGCGGCCAGCCGAGTTCGATCGACAGCGTCTCGGGCAGCAGCACGCACAGGTCGGGGTGGGTGCGCACGTCCACCGCGTGGCAGCTGGAGCAGGTGCCGCAGGCCCCTTGTGGTGTGGGGTGTTCGCACAGCCAGGCACGCGCCAGCGCCAGCGCCAGCGGGTACTGGCCCAGGCCCGATGGCCCGGCGAGCAGCAAGGCATGCCCACGCTGGTGCAGCAGGGTTTCAAGCTGCGTCTGCAGCCAGGGCGCCAGGGCGTCGCTCATGCCATGTCCTTCCACCAGGGCCGGCGTCGGCAGGCCTGCAGCACCTCCTGCCACACGGCCTCGGGGGTCTGATCGGCCATGACGCGCTCGAAACGTGCCGCGTCGGCAGCGCAGCGGGCGGCGTAGCCAGCCGACACGCGCCGGAAGAACTCGGTGGGCAAGGCCTCGAAACGGTCCGGTGCCCGGGCCCCAGCCAGCCGCACTGCAGCGGTTTCGGCCGGCAGGTCGAACCACAGCGTCAGGTCGGGCTGCAGCACGCTGCCGTCACCCTGCCCTTGCACCCAGCGCTCCAATGTGGCCAGCACGGACAGGTCGAAACCGCGACCATGCCCCTGGTAGGCAAAGGTGGCGTCGGTGAACCGGTCACACAGCACGGCCTCGCCACGCGCGAGTGCCGGGGCGATGACCTGGGCCACGTGTTCGCGCCGGGCGGCAAACATCAGCAAGGCTTCGGTCAGCGGGTCCATGGCTTCGTGCAGCAGCAGCTCGCGCAGGCGTTCGGACAGCGGCGTGCCCCCTGGCTCGCGCGTCAGCACCACGGAGCGGCCCTGCTGGCGCAGTGCATCGGCCAGCGCGGCGATGTGGGTGGACTTGCCCGCGCCGTCTATGCCCTCGAAAGTGATGAACAGACCGTGATTCATGTCAATTCCAATGGTGTCGCAGCGACACCCGATCCGCATGGCGCAGCAGTGTCGGGGATACCGCCGGGCCGGCTTTGCCGGACGGCTGGTTTCGCCCCTTGAGGGGTGACGCCGAAGGCGACGCGGGTTGGTCTCATCTTCCCAGGATGAAGCGGCGCACCGCCCGGTTGTGCTCGTCCAGCGTCGCGCTGAACTCGCTGGAGCCATCCCCCCGCGCCACGAAATACAACGCACGGGTCTGGGCGGGGCGCACGGCGGCCACCAGCGCATCACGGCCGGGCATGGCAATGGGCGTGGGCGGCAGGCCGGTGCGGGTGTAGGTGTTGTAGGGGGTGTCGGTGTCCAGGTCGCTGCGGCGCAGGTTGCCATCGAAGCGCGCGCCCAGGCCGTAGATCACGGTGGGGTCGGTCTGCAGCCGCATGCCGATGCGCAGCCGGTTGGCAAACACGCCCGCGATCTGTGCGCGGTCGGCAGCCTGCCCGGTTTCCTTTTCGACGATGCTGGCCAGGATGAGGGCCTCGTCGGGCGACTTGAGGGGCACCGACGGGTCGCGTCCCGCCCAGGCCTGCTCCAGCTCCCGCTGCATGGCCAGCGCAGCCTGCTGCAGCACGCCCGAGGCAGGCGAACGTTTGGGGTAGCGGTAGGTATCGGGAAAAAAACGGCCTTCCGGGTGCACACCGGGGCGACCGATGCGTGCCATCAGCGCCGCCACGTCAAGTCCCTGCAGGTCGTCGGTCAGGTGCTCGGCCTTCTGCAGCGCGGCCAGCACCTGGCGAAACGTCCAGCCTTCGACCAGCGTCACCTGCCGCAAAGCCTGCTCACCCCGCACCAGCTGCTCGAGCAGGTCGCGTGGGGTGGACCCGGGCTTGACTTCGTAGCTGCCCGCCTTGATCTGGCGCGACTGGCCGGACAGCCGGAACCAGGCGTAGAGCAGGCGCTCGTCGGTGTCGACGCCCGACCTGACGGCCGCCTGTGCGGCACCCCGTGCGGATGCGCCGGCGGGTATGGGCAGATCGACCACGCCTTCGGCGTTGGTCTTCAAGGAGAGTGGCTGGTGCAGCCACCACGCGGCGGCAGCCCCGAGCATGGCGGCGGCCAGCACCATCCATTTCAACAGTCGGAGCATGGTTCAGGCAGCTTTGGGACAATACAGGCAACGAATCATATAAGAGGACTTCGAATGACCGTTTCTGCCGGACAGGGCGTCACCCGCCTGGGCTACCTGGGCGTGATCCGCGTGGTGGGCGCCGATGCCGCGAGTTTCCTGCAAGGCCAGCTGACCAACGATTTTGCGCTGCTGGGCCTGTCCGAAGCCCGACTGGCCGCCTGGTGCAACGCCAAGGGCCGCATGCTGGCCACCTTCGTGGGCTTCAAGCGAAGCCACGAGGAAATCTGGCTGGTCTGCTCGCGCGACCTGCTGGCGCCCACGCTCAAGCGCCTGTCCATGTTCGTGCTGCGAGCCAAGGCCAAACTCAGCGACGCCAGTGACGAGGTGGCCGTATGGGGGCGGGTGGCCCCCACCACCCCGGGCAAGACCTGGAGCAAGAGCGACGAAGGTGATGCCAGCGTGGTGCGCCTGCCCGAGGCCGAAGGCCAGGTGCGCGAGCTGTGGTGCGCACCTGCCAGCGCACCCGGACCCGTGGGGCCGCCCTTGCCCGACGGGCTCTGGGCCTGGCTGTCGGTGCGGGGCGGCGTTGCCATGATCGGTGCCCCGGTGGTGGAGGCCTTCGTGCCCCAGATGCTGAACTACGAATCGGTGGGTGGGGTGAACTTCAAGAAAGGCTGCTACCCCGGGCAGGAGGTGGTGGCGCGCAGCCAGTTCCGCGGCACGCTCAAGCGCCGGGCCTACATCGTGCACGCCGACGCGCCCATGGTCGCAGGCCAGGAAGTCTTTCATGCCAGTGATACCGAGCAGCCCTGCGGCCTGGTGGTGCAGGCCGCGTCCGCACCTTCTGGCGGCTTCGACGCCATCGTCTCCATGACGACCGCATCGGCTGATGGCCAGGCCCTCACCGTGAACGGCCAGGGCCTCACACTGCTGCCGCTGCCATACCCCTTGCTCGACGACCTGTGAGCCGCACCCGATGTGCCTGATCGCGTTCGCGCTGAACGCCCACCCGGATGTGCCGCTGCTCATAGCGGCCAACCGCGACGAACACCTGGACCGCCCCACCCAGCCCTTGCATGGCTGGCGCCTCCCCGCCGGCACACCGGTGGTGGCCGGGCGCGACCGCCACGCGGGCGGCACCTGGCTGGGCGCCACACCCGGCGGACGCATCGCCATGCTGACCAACGTGCGCGAATGGCCCGTGGCGGGTGGAGAGGCTGGCCTGAGCCGGGGCGAACTGGTCACAGGCTGGCTGGACAGCCAGATGGACTGGTCCAGCTTTGCACAAGCCACCGATGGCACGCGCTACAACGGCTTCAACCTGGTGGTGGGCGACCTGGCCAGCGGCCAATGGGCCTGGCTCAGCAACCGGGGCGGCAGCGAACCCGGTGCCCTGGTGACACAGGCGCTGGGCAGCGGCGTCTACGGGCTCTCGAACGCTTCGCTGGACGCGCCCTGGCCCAAGACGCTGCAGCTCAAGAGCGCGATGCGCCAAGCACTGGCAGGCCAAGACTGGCGCCAGCCGCTGCTGGACGCCCTGCTCGACGAAACCCGCGCCGCTGCGCAGGACCTGCCACAGACCGGCGCTCCACGCGCCTGGGAACTGGCACTCTCCAGCCCCTTCGTGGACTATGCCGAGCGCCGCTACGGCACCCGCAGCAGCACGCTGGTCAACCTGTCGGCGCAGGGCCTGGAGCTGGAGGAGTGGACCCACGAGCGCCCCGAGCCGCTGGCGCCCGAACCGGACCGCGGCCATTGGCCGCTGGCCCGCAGCCACTACAGGCGGATGCTCATCTCCAGGTGAGGAATGCCAGCCTCGTCGAAGGGCTTTCCCACGGGTGAAAAGCCCAGACGGCGGTAGAACCCTTCGGCGCTGCTCTGGGCGTGCAGCACCACCCGCGTGTGGCCGGCGGCCCGGGCATGGGCCATCAGCGCACCCAGCACCTCGCGCCCCACACCGGTGCCACGCATGGCGCGCTTGACCGCCATGCGCCCTATCTTCACCACACCCTCGCCCTGGGGCAGGTATCGCCCGGTGGCGAGCGTCTGGCCAAGCCGGTTGCGCACGACCGCGTGCACCGCATCGGCGTCGGCCGGATCGGTCTCCAGCTCCTTGGGGATCTTCTGCTCCACCACGAACACCTCGTGGCGCAGCGCGGCGGCGTCTGCCCCCAGATGGGCCCAGTCACCCACGCGGGTGGTGGTCATGGCATCGCCTGCCTCGAAACCGTTCATGATGTCGCGCAGCGCCTGCGGCACCGGTTTTGACGTCTGCGTTGCCGGGTCGGCAAACACGTAGAGCAGGTCGCCGCTGATCAGGTGCTCGTCGCCCCGGAAGATGCCGCCGGCAATCTGTATGGACGAGTTGCCGATGCGCGCGCAGCGCATGCCGACGTCAATGATGTCGTCCATGCGTGCCGAGGCGTTGAACTCCACCGTGGCCTTTTTCACGTACAGGTCGCCGCCCAGCGACACCATGGCCTCTTCGTAGGGCAGGCCGAGCGCGCGCCAGTAGTCCGTCACGGCCGTGTCGAAGTACATCAGGTAGTGCGCGTTGAAGACGATCTTCTGCATGTCCACCTCGGCCCAGCGCACGCGCAGGCGGTGGAAACAACGGAAATCCGAGCGTTTCATGGACAATTCGGGGTTAGCCAGAAAAGAACGATTATGTTGCCCCACCAGCTGGAACTGCTGTCCCCCGCGCGCACCGCCGACATCGGCATCGAGGCCATCAACCACGGCGCCGATGCCGTCTACATCGGCGGGCCGTCGTTCGGCGCCCGCACCAGTGCCGACAACCCGATTGCCGACCTGGAGCGGCTGGTGAAACACGCGCACCGCTTCCACAGCCGCATCTTCTGCACCGTCAACACCATCTTGCGCGACGACGAGCTGGAGCCGGCTCGCCGGCTCATCCACCAGCTGTACGACATCGGCGTGGACGCGCTGATCATCCAGGACATGGGCATCCTGGAGCTGGACATTCCCCCCATCCAGTTGCACGCCAGCACACAGTGCGACATCCGAACGCCCGAAAAGGCGCGTTTCCTGCAGGATGCCGGCCTGTCGCAGATCGTGCTGGCGCGCGAACTCACGCTGGCGCAGATTGCGGCCATCCGCGCCGCCACCGATGTGGAGCGCACGGTGGTCGAGTTCTTCATCCACGGTGCGCTGTGTGTGGCCTACAGCGGCCAGTGCTACATCAGCCATGCCCACACCGGCCGCAGCGCCAACCGGGGCGACTGCTCCCAGGCCTGCCGTCTGCCCTACCAGGTCGTGGACAGCCAGGGCCGTTTCGTCGCGCACGACAAGCATGTGCTCTCGATGAAGGACAACAACCAGAGCGAGAACCTGCGCGCGCTGATCGACGCCGGTGTGCGCAGCTTCAAGGTCGAGGGCCGCTACAAGGACCTGGGCTACGTGAAGAACATCACCGCCCACTACCGCCAGCTGTTCGACCAGATCCTGGAGGAGCGCCCCGAGCTGGCCCGCACCAGCAGCGGCCACTCCACCTTCAGCTTCACGCCCGACCCCGACCAGAACTTCAACCGCGAGTTCACCGACTACTTCGTCAACGGGCGCCAGGACGACATCGGCGCGTTCGACACGCCCAAGAACCCGGGCCGCTCCATCGGCTGGGTCACGCGCGTGGCGGCCGACCACGTCGAGATCGAGACCTCATCGCCCGACACCGTGCTGCACAACGGCGACGGCCTGTGCTACCTGGATCTTCAAAAGGAACTGGTGGGCCTGCAGACCAACCGGTGTGAGCCGGTACCAGGTGCCGTGGGCCGCTGGAAGGTGTTCCCCAAGGACCCCATGGCCGGTTTCAAGGACTTGAAGCGCGGCACCGAAATCAACCGCAACCGCGACATGGACTGGGTGCGCACGCTGGAGAAAAAATCCGCCGACCGCCGCATCGGCCTGTGGGCGCGCCTGGGTGAGGTGCCCGGCGGGCTGGAGTTGCAGCTGACCGATGCGGACAGCCACATGGCCAGCGCCACCCTGCCCTGCGAGTGGCAGGCACCCAAAGACGCCAGCCAGGCCGACATCCAGTTGCGCAACGGTCTGGCGCGCCTGGGCGATACCGAGTTCGAGCTGCTCGATGCCACGCTGGCATTGCCGCGCCCCTGGTTCGTGCCCGCGTCCCTGCTGAACCACCTGCGCCGCGACGCCGTGGCCGCGCTGCAGACCGTAAGGGTGCAATCGCTGCAGCCCCTGAGGCGCGCCGCAGCCGTGGAGCCACCGGTGAGCTACCCGGAAGACACGCTCACCTACCTCGCCAACGTCTTCAACCGGAAGGCACGTGACTTCTATGCCAAACACGGCGTGAAGGTGATCGCGGCGGCCTACGAAGCGCAGGAGGAGGAAGGGGAAGTCAGCCTGATGATCACCAAACACTGCGTGCGCTTTTCGCTCAGCCTGTGCCCCAAGCAGGCCAAGGGGGTGACGGGCGTGCAGGGCACGGTGCGCGCCGAGCCGCTGCAGCTCATCAACGGCAAGGAAAAGTTGACCCTGCGCTTCGACTGCAAGCCCTGCGAAATGCACGTGGTGGGCAAGATCAAGCGCTCGGTGCTGAACGCCACGCCCGAGAGCCCGCTCAGGTTCTACCGCACCCGGCCAGCCCAGGCGCCACACTGAGGCTGGGCGGTCAGCGGGCCTTGCGCAGCTTGCCGACCAGTGTCACCACCCCCACCACGACTGCACCGGCCGCGATGCCCACCACGGCATCGAAGGCCATGGACAGCGGAAAACCCAGGCCTTCGTTGATGTGGTGCAGCAGAGGCACACCGTGGGTGAGGATGCCGCCGCCCACAAGGAACATGGCCGCGGTGCCCGCGATGGACAGACCCTTCATGAGCCAGGGCGCCGCCACCAGGATGCCCCGGCCCAGTGCCTGCACACCCGCGCTGGCCGCGCGGGTCAGGCGCAGGCCCAGGTCGTCGAGCTTGACGATGCCGGCCACCAGGCCATAGACCCCCACCGTCATCAGGATGGAAATGCCCACCAGCACGCCCACCTGCTGACCAAAGGTGGCGCCGGCCACGGTGCCCAGCGAGATCACGATGATCTCGGCGGAGAGGATGAAGTCGGTGCGCACCGCGCCCTTCACCTTGTCGCGCTCGAAAGCCACCATGTCCACCGCCTCGTTGGCCAACGCGGCCAGGTGCTGGTCGTGCTCGGCTTGGGTCTGCTCGGCGCCATGCAGCCACTTGTGCAGCAGCTTCTCCACGCCCTCGAAACACAGGAAGGCGCCACCGAGCATCAGCAGCGGCGTGATCAGCCACGGCAGCCAGGCACTGATGGCCAGGGCCGCCGGCACCAGGATGGCCTTGTTGATGGCCGACCCCTTGGCCACGGCCCAGACCACTGGCAGCTCGCGGTCGGCCGTGACACCGGTGACCTGCTGGGCATTGAGTGCGAGGTCGTCACCCAGCACGCCGGCCGTTTTCTTGGCGGCCACCTTGGTCATCACCGACACGTCGTCGAGCACGGTGGCGATGTCGTCGAGCAACAGGAACAGGCTGCTGGCCATGCAAAGGCTTTCGTTGGTTTCAGTGGGAGGCTGGCCACACGGTCGGGAACAGCGGATGGTCCATCACGGCGCCTTCGGGCAGCGCCTGCTCCAGCCCGGGAAATGGCGGTGACGTGCGCCAGCGGCGCGGTGCGTGGCGGCTGTCGTCACCCAGGTAGCGGGCAGAAAACACCCGCCGACGCTGTCCGGGCCCCACGCCGCTGGAGGCGTGCAGCGTGAGCATCTGGAACGCCACGAAATCGCCAGGCTCCAGGGCCCACGCCAGTTGCCGGTGGGTCTCGGGTTCGGCGTCTATGGCCGGCAGCTCGGCCAGTGTGCCCTCAGGGAACCACTTGGCCTGCTGGTCACGGAAGGTACGGGGCATGAACCAGGTCCCGGCGTGCGAGCCTGCCACAAAACGCAGCGTGCTCGCCAGCGGCACGGGGTCTACCGGTATCCAGAAGCTCACGTTCTGGCGCCCCTCCACGTTGTAGTAGGGCTGGTCCTGGTGCCAGGGGGTGGGCTGGCGCGTGCCCGGCTCCTTCACCAGCAGGTGGTCGTGGTAGAGGCGGGCCGTGGTGCTCTGCATCAGCTGCACGGCGATGTGCGGCAGCGCGGATTCGGTGAGGATGCGCTGGTAGGCCTCGTTGGCCTGCCAGGTGCAGAAGTCCTCGACGAAGCGACCGGGGTCATCGGGCTCGCTGGCCACCAGGGCCAGGGGGCTCAGGTTCGCGAGGTTGTGTTCAATGCCACGCTCCAGCAAGGCGAGATCGTCGGCGTTGAAGGCGCCGCGTATGACCACGGCCCCGTCTCGGGCGTAGGCGGCAATGGTGTCGGCGTCGAGGGTGAATTCGCGTGGCATGGCCGCATCATGCCATTGCCACGCGACGGTTTTCAGTCCACCCAACGGCGCGCATTGCGCCAGATGCGCATCCAGGGGCTGGGCTGAGACCGGTCTTCGGGGGTCCAGCTCATCTGGATGTTGCGGAACACCCGTTCGGGGTGCGGCATCATCGCCGTGAAACGGCCGTCGGCGGTGGTCACGGCCGTGAGGCCGGCCGGGCTGCCGTTGGGGTTGAACGGGTACTGTTCGGTGGCCTGGCCGTGGTGGTCGACGAACCGCATGGCCACGATGGCACGGCTGGCGTCACCCCGGTATCTGAAGTTGGCGTAGCCCTCGCCATGTGCCACCGCGATGGGCAGCCGGCTGCCGGCCATGCCCTGCAGGAACAGGCTGGGCGACTCCAGCACCTCCACCAGCGACAGGCGGGCCTCGAAACGCTCGCTCTGGTTGGTGGTGAAACGCGGCCAGGCATCGGCACCGGGGATGATGTCGGCCAGCTCGGCAAACATCTGGCAGCCGTTGCAAACGCCCAGGCCAAAGGTGTCGGTACGGCCGAAAAAACCCTGGAATTGCTCGGACAGCACCGGGTTGAATGTGACGCTGCGGGCCCAGCCGATGCCGGCGCCCAGCGTGTCGCCGTAACTGAAGCCGCCGCAGGCGACCACGCCCTTGAAGTCGGCCAGCGAGGTGCGGCCGCTCTGCAGGTCGGTCATGTGCACGTCGTGTGCCTCGAAACCGGCCTGGGTGAAGGCGTAGGCCATTTCCACATGCGAGTTGACGCCCTGCTCGCGCAGGATGGCGACCCTGGGTCGGGCCAGGTTCAGGAACGGCGCGGCCACGTCGTCGGCCGGGTCGAAGGTGAGCGCGACGTGCAGGCCCGGGTCGTCCGGCAGTCCGGCGGCAGCGTGCTCGGCATCGGCGCAGGCCGGGTTGTCTCGCTGCTGGTTGATCTTCCAGCTCACGCTGTCCCAGACCTGGTGCAGGTCGAACAGGCTGGCATCGAACACCGCCTTGGTGTCGCGCCAGATCTGCAGCCGGCCCTTGCCGGCGTCCATGGCGGACACGGCCGGGCGGGTCTTGCCGACAAAGTGGCTGTGCTTGCTCAGGCCGTGTTCGCGCAAGACCTGCATCACGTCGTTGCGTTCCGCGGTGCGCACCTGCAGCACCACGCCCAGCTCTTCGTTGAACAGCGCCTTGAGGGTCAGCTCCTCGCGCCGCGCGCCCACCTGCTGGGCCCAGTTCTTGGCGTCCCCGGTTTCCATGCGGCTGTCGGCGATGCCGTCACCCTCGGTCACCAGCTGGTCGATGTTGAGCGCGACGCCCACGTGACCGGCAAAGGCCATCTCGGCCACGGCCGCCAGCAGGCCGCCATCGCTGCGGTCGTGGTAGGCCAGGATGCGGCCCTGAGTGCGCAATGCGTTCACGGCGTTGACCAGCCTCACCAGGTCTTGGGCATCGTCGAGGTCGGGCACCTCGTTGCCGGTCTGGCCCAGCGTCTGCGCCAGGATGCTGCCGCCCATGCGGCTGTTGCCCTTGCCCAGGTCCACCAGCACCAGCGTGGTGTCGTCGAGCTGGTTGTCGAGCTGGGGCGTGAGCGTGCCGCGCACGTCGGCCACGCTGGCGAATGCGCTCACGATCAGGCTGACCGGCGCAGTCACCTTTTTCTGCTCGCCATCGGCTGTCCACTGCGTGCGCATGGACAACGAGTCCTTGCCCACGGGGATGCTCACGTCCAGCGCCGGGCACAGCTCCATGCCCACGGCTTTGACTGTCGCGTATAGCGCGGCGTCTTCGCCAGGCTCGCCACAGGCGGCCATCCAGTTGGCGGACAGCTTCACACGCGGCAGCTCGATCGGAGCGGCGAGCAGGTTGGTGATGGCTTCCGCCACAGCCATGCGGCCCGAGGCCGGTGCGTCCAGCGCGGCCAGCGGCGTGCGCTCACCCATGCTCATCGCTTCGCCGGCAAACCCGGCGTAGTCGGCCAGCGTCACCGCGCAGTCGGCAACCGGCACCTGCCAGGGGCCGACCATCTGGTCGCGGTGGCTCAAGCCACCCACGGTGCGGTCGCCGATGGTGACGAGAAAACGCTTGGACGCCACCGTGGGGTGGCTCAGCACATCGATGACGGCTTTCTGTAGGTCCACGCCGGTCAGGTCCAGCGGGGCGAACTCGCGCTGCACCGTCTTCACGTCGCGGTGCATCTTGGGCGGTTTACCCAGAAGAACATCCATAGGCATGTCCACAGGCGATTCGTTGCCTTCGTCCACCAGAGACAGATGCCGCTCGTGCGTGGCGACACCGACGACGGCAAAGGGGCAGCGCTCGCGCTCGCAAAAGGCCTTGAACTGGGGCAGCGACTCGGGCGCGATGGCCAGCACGTAGCGTTCCTGGCTCTCGTTGCACCAGATTTCCTTGGGTGCGAGGCCGGATTCTTCCAGCGGCACGGCGCGCAGGTCGAAACGCGCTCCCCGACCAGCATCGTTGGTCAGTTCAGGGAAGGCGTTGGACAGGCCGCCCGCGCCGACGTCGTGGATGAACAGCACCGGGTTCTTGTCGCCCTGTGCCCAGCAGTGGTTGATGACTTCCTGTGCGCGGCGTTCGATCTCGGGGTTGCCGCGTTGCACGGAATCGAAATCGAGCTCGGCCGCGTTGGCGCCGGTGGCCATGGAGCTGGCCGCGCCCCCCCCCATGCCGATGCGCATGCCGGGACCGCCCAGCTGGATCAGCAGCGTGCCGGCAGGAAAGTCGATCTTCTTCGTCTGGCCGGCCTCGATCTGGCCCACGCCACCCGCGATCATGATGGGCTTGTGGTAGCCGCGCTGCACACCGCCTGCGACCTGTTCGTACTCGCGGAAGTAGCCCAGCAGGTTGGGCCGGCCGAACTCGTTGTTGAAGGCCGCGCCGCCCAGGGGGCCCTCGGTCATGATCTGTAATGGGCTGGCGATGTGCTCGGGCTTGCCGCCAGGCTGGTCGCTCAGGCCACCCCACAGCTTGGACACGGTGAATCCCGTGAGCCCGGCTTTCGGCTTGGAGCCACGGCCGGTGGCGCCTTCGTCGCGGATCTCGCCGCCCGCGCCGGTGGAGGCTCCGGGGAACGGCGAAATGGCCGTCGGGTGGTTGTGGGTTTCCACCTTCATGAGCACGTGGTGGGTGGCGGCCTCGGCCGTGTAGGCGCCGCCATCGCGGGCAATGAAGCGCTCGATGGCGTGGCCTTCCATGATGGAGGCGTTGTCCGAATAGGCCACCACCGTGTGCTGCGGGCTGCTCTGGTGGGTGTGGCGGATCATGCCGAACAGGCTCTTGTCCTGCGGCTGGCCGTCGATGGTGAACTGGGCGTTGAAGATCTTGTGGCGGCAGTGTTCGCTGTTGGCCTGCGCGAACATCATCAGCTCCACGTCGGTGGGGTTGCGCCCCAGGCCGTTGAAGGCATTGACCAGGTAGTCGATCTCGTCGTCGGCCAGGGCCAGGCCCCACGCCGTGTTGGCTTTTTCCAGCGCCGCCCGGCCCCCGCCCAGTACATCCACATGGTCCATGGGCGCGGGCTGCAGCTCGGTGAACAGCGCCTGCGCAGCCTCGCGGCTGGCCACCACGCTCTCCGTCATGCGGTCGTGCAGCAGCGCGGCCACGGCGGCCAGCTGGGCGTCGCTCAGAATGGCTTTCCCCAGCAAGGGGTCCTTGAGCGTCAGCCGGTACTCGGTGATGCGCTCCACGCGTTTGAGGGCAAATCCGCAGTTGTGGGCAATATCGGTGGCTTTGGACGCCCAGGGCGAGACGGTGCCGAAACGTGGCGTCACCACGATCAGCGGGCCGTCGCTGGTGCCCGTGTAGGGATCACCGTAGGTCAGCAGCGCGCCCAGGCGGCGGGCTGTCGCGTCGTCCAGCGGCGCCGGGGTGGCCACCAGATGGACAAAACGGGCCGAAATGCCCGTGATGCGCTCGTGTATGCCTTGCAGGCGGGGAAGCAGTTGCTGGACGCGAAAACCGCTGAGGGCGTTGCCGCCTTCGAAGGGGGAGATGTGGAGGGTCACGGTGGTGGCCTGGGTGTGGGTGTGCGAACCGCCGTCCGGTCCGCGCCGCAAAGACCGCAATTTTAGCCGGGCCGCCTCCACCATCCCGGCACGGAGGGCCGACCCGATGGGATAATTCCGCCCCATGAACATCACCTACAAAGATGAAGCGGGCATTGCCGGCATGCGTGTGGCCGGTCGCCTCGCGGCCGAAGTGCTGGACTACATCACCCCGTTCATCCAGCCGGGCATCACCACGCTGGAGATCGACCGCCTGGCCGCAGAGTGCATGGCCCGCCAGGGTTCCAAGTCGGCCACCATCGGCTACCAGCCGGGCGGCTACCCGCCCTACCCTGGCCACCTGTGCACCTCGGTCAATCACGTGGTCTGCCACGGCATCCCCAACGACAAGCCGCTCAAGAAAGGCGACATCGTCAACGTGGACGTGACCGTCATCAAGGATGGCTGGTACGGCGACAACAGCCGCATGTTCCTCGTGGGTGAATGCTCCATCGCGGCCAAACGCCTGTGCGCCCTGACCTACGACGCCATGTGGAAAGGCATACAGATGGTGCGCCCCGGTGTGCGCCTGGGCGACATCGGCCACGCCATCCAGACCTTTGCAGAAGGCCACGGCTTCTCGGTGGTGCGCGAGTTCTGCGGCCACGGCATCGGCCAGAACTTCCATGAAGACCCCCAGGTGCTGCACTATGGCCGTCCGGGCACGGGGGTGGAGCTGCGTCCGGGCATGACGTTCACCATCGAGCCCATGATCAACCTCGGCCGGCGCGAGGTGAAGGAATTCGGCAACGACGGCTGGACCATCGTCACCAAGGACCGTTCGCTCTCGGCCCAGTGGGAGCACACCGTGCTCGTCACGGAAACCGGCTACGAGATCATGACCCTCTCGGCCGGCACCCCACCGCCGCCGGCTTTCGTGACGTCCGCCCAGACCGCGACCGCCTGACACCCCATGAGCCTGGCCCCCGTCGCCGACCCCGGGCTGGCCGACCTGCGCGAGCGCTACCGCGCCGACAAGGCTGACCTGCTCGAACGCCTGCTGAACACCGGCAGCAGCACGCGCGGCGTGCGCAAGACCCTGCAAGACCTCGCCCGTCTCACCGATGGCGTGCTGCGCCGCCTGTGGGAGCGCGCCGGCTTCGCACCCGATGTCGCGCTGGTGGCCGTGGGCGGCTACGGACGCGGCGAGCTGTTCCCCCACTCCGATGTCGATGTGCTGGTGCTGCTGCCCGACGGCGCCCAGCCCGATACCGACGCCGAGCTCAAGAACCGCATCGAGGGGTTCATCGGCGCCTGCTGGGACCTCGGGCTGGAAATCGGCTCCAGCGTGCGCACCGTGGCCGAATGCGTGGAGCAGGCCAGCCACGACGTGACGGTGCAGACCGCGCTGCTCGAATGCCGCCTGATCGCCGGGCGGCGCCCGCGTTTCGTGGCCCTGTCTCAGCGGCTGGCCGACCTGATGGACCCCAAGGCTTTCTTCGTGGCCAAGACGCTGGAGATGCGCCAGCGCCACCAGAAGTTCGAGAACACGCCCTACGCGCTGGAACCCAACTGCAAGGAATCCCCCGGTGGCCTGCGCGACCTGCAAGCCGTGCTGTGGGTGGCCAAGGCGGCGGGCCTGGGCCGCAGCTGGGACGAACTCGCCCGCCGCGGCCTGGCCACCCCGCTGGAGGCGCGCCAGATCAAGGCGAACGAGGCCCTGCTCAGCCTGATCCGCGCGCGGCTGCACCTGCTGGCGCACCGCCGGGAAGACCGGCTGGTGTTTGACCTGCAGACCGCGGTGGCCGACAGCTTCGGCCTCAAGCCGCAGATGTCCGCCGAGGGCAGTGGCAATGCCCGTGGCGCGCGGCGGGCCAGCGAGGCGCTGATGCGCCGCTACTACTGGGCCGCCAAGGCCGTGACGCAGCTCAACCAGATCCTGATGCTCAACATCGAGGAACGACTGGGCCAGGACGAGGCCGGCCCCAAGCCGCTGCGGCCCATCAACGAGCGCTTCTTCGACAAGGGCGGCATGCTGGAAGTGGCCAGCGACAACCTGTACATCCAGCAGCCGCACGCCATCCTCGAGACCTTCCTGCTCTACCAGACCACCATCGGCGTCAAGGGGCTGTCGGCCCGCACGCTGCGCGCGCTCTACAACGCCCGGCACGTGATGAACGCGAAGTTCCGCGCCGATCCGGTCAACCGCGCCACCTTCCGCCGCATCCTGATGGAGCCCGAGGGCATCACCCACGCCATGCGGCTGATGAACCAGACCTCGGTGCTGGGCCGCTACCTCTGGGTGTTCCGCCACATCGTCGGCCAGATGCAGCACGACCTGTTCCACGTCTACACGGTGGACCAGCACATCCTGATGGTGCTGCGCAATGTGCGCCGCTTCTTCATCGCCGAGCACTCGCACGAGTACCCCTTCTGTTCGCAGCTCGCTGCCGGCTGGGACAAGCCCTGGATCTTCTATGTGGCCGCGCTGTTCCACGACATCGCCAAGGGCCGGGGGGGCGACCACTCCGAGCTGGGCGCCCATGATGTGCGCACCTTCTGCCGCCAGCACCAGATCGCCCGCGAAGACGCCGAGCTGATCGAGTTCCTGGTGGGCGAACACCTGACCATGAGCCGCATCGCCCAGAAGGAAGACCTGAGCGATCCCGAGGTGATTCGCGCGTTTGCCGAGCGTGTGGGCAACGAACGGCGGCTGACCGCGCTCTACCTGCTCACGGTGGCCGACATCCGAGGCACCTCACCCAAGGTCTGGAATGCCTGGAAGGCGCGGCTGCTGGAAGACCTGTACCGCTACACCCTGCGCGCCCTGGGCGGCCGCGCACCCGACCCCGACGCCGTGATCGAGGCCCGCAAGCGCGAGGCCCTGACCCAGCTGGCGCTGCACGCCCTGCCCCACCAGGCCCACAAGGTGCTGTGGGACAAACTGGACGTGAGCTATTTCATGCGCCACGACGCCGGCGACATCGCCTGGCACACCCGCATGCTCTCGCGCGAGCTCGCCCGTGGCGCCGAGGGCGACCGGCCCGAGCACGCCATCGTCAAGGCCCGCATCTCACCGGCGGGCGAAGGCCTGCAGGTGCTGGTGTACGCCCGCGACCAGGCCGATCTGTTCGTGCGCATCTGCGGCTACTTCGACCATGCCGGCTTCAGCATCCTGGACGCCAAGGTGCACACCACGCTGGACGGCCACGCACTGGACACCTTCCAGGTGGTGGCGCCCACGCTGTCGGAGCACTACCGCGAGCTGATCGCCATGGTGGAAGCCCGCCTGGCCCAGGCCATCGACAGCGACGGCCCGTTGCCGCCGCCCAGCAAGGGCCGCCTGTCGCGCCGGGTCAAGAGTTTCCCCATCCTGCCGCGGGTGGATCTGCGCCCCGACGAAAAAGGCCAGCGCTGGCTGCTCAACGTCTCGGCCAGCGACCGCACCGGTCTGCTCTACAGCATCGCCCGCATACTGGCGCGCCACGGCATCAGCCTTCAGCTGGCCAAGGTCACCACCCTGGGCGAGCGGGTGGAAGACACCTTCCTGGTCAGCGGCCCGCAGCTGCAGCACAACCGCACGCAGATCGAGATCGAGACCGAGCTGCTGGAGGTGCTGGAGGGTCAGTGAGCCCTGCGCCTGAACAGGCGCCCGAACCACAGCGAGATGTCGTCCACCAGCGTGAACACCGCAGGGATCACCAGCAGGCTCAGGAAGGTGGAGGTGATCAGCCCGCCGATCACCGCAATGGCCATGGGCGAGCGAAAGCTCGCATCGGCCTCCCCCCAGCCGATGGCGATGGGCAACATGCCCGCACCCATGGCGATGGTGGTCATCACGATGGGTCGGGCGCGCTTGTGGCACGCGTCCAGGATGGCGTCCAGGCGGTTCATGCCGTGCTGGCGCCGCGCCTCGATGGCGTACTCCACCAGCAGGATGGAGTTCTTGGTGGCCACCCCCATCAGCATGATCAGCCCGATCAGCGAGGGCATGGAGAAGCTCTTGTTGGCCAGCAGCAGCGCCACAAAGGCTCCGCCCAGCGACAGCGGCAGCGCCGCCAGGATGGTGAACGGGTGCAGGAAGGCCTTGAACAGCAGCACCAGCACGATGTAGATGCACAGCACGCCGGTCAGCATGGCCAGCCCGAAGCTGGCGAACAGCTCGCCCTGCACCTCGGCGTCGCCGATCTCGATCACCTTCACGCCAGCCGGCAGGTTGCCCACGCTGGGCAGTTTCTCCACGGCGGCCTTCATGTCGCCCAGCGCGATACCGGCCAGCTCCACCTCGAAGTTGATGTTGCGCGAGCGGTCGTAGCGGTCGATCACGGCCGGGCCACCACCAAAGCTCAGCGTGGCGACCTGCTCCAGCATCACCGGCCCTTTGGCGCCCGGCACTGCCAGCCGGCCCAGCAGCGACAGGTCGTGGCGCGCCGCCTCGTCGAGCTTGACCACGATGGGAATCTGGCGCTGCGGCAGGTTGAGCTTGGGCAGCGCGGTGTCGTAGTCGCCCACGGTGGCGATGCGCAGCGTCTCGGCTATGGCGCTGCTGGTCACACCCAGATCGGCCGCACGCGCCAGGTCCGGCGTCACGATGATCTCGGTGCGCACCAGCGCGGCGGTGGACTGGATGCTGCCCACGCCGGGTATCGTGCGCAGGTCGCGCTCGATGGCACGTGCCGCCTCGCCCATGGCGTGACCGTCGTTGCCGGTGAGCGAGAGGATGTACTTCTCGCCCGAGCCGCCCAGGCCCACCTTGCTGCGCACGCCCGGCAGGTTGGACATGGCCTCGCGGATCTGGTTTTCGATCACCTGCTTGCGCGGGCGGGTGCCGCGAGGGTCGAGCTGTATGGTCAGCGCCGCCTTGCGCGATTCGGCCGTGCCCTGCGGCGCGAACGGGTCGGTACCGGCCGAGCCCGAGCCTATGGTGGTGTAGATCGATCGGACGTGTGGCACGGCCGCCACCAGCTGGCGCGCGCGCTCAGAGGTGTCCACCGTCTGAGCCAGCGTGGCGCCCGGCGGCAGCTCCAGGTAGACCTGCGTCTGCGAGTTGTCATCCGGAGGAATGAACCCCTGTGGCAGCAGCGGAATCAGCGCGAGCGAGCCGAAGAAGAACACGCCAGCGCCGATCATGGTGACCCAGCGGTGGCGTATGCACCACGCGGCCCAGCCCTGGTAGCGGTCCAGCCAGGCCGGCTCCTCATGACTGTGCATCCAGTTCCACACGCCACCCAGCAGCCGGTTGTGTGCCCAGCCCGGTTTTTCGGTCGCCATCACCACGGGCCGCATCAGGTAGGCGGCCATCATGGGCGTGAGCGCGCGCGCCACCACCAGCGAGGCGAACACTGCGAACGAGGCCGTCCAGCCGAACTGCTTGAAGAACTTGCCCGGTATGCCGGCCATGAAAGCCGTGGGCAGGAACACCGCGATCAGCGTGAAGGTGGTGGCGATCACCGCCAGGCCGATCTCGTCGGCCGCTTCCATGGCCGCCTGGTAAGGCGTCTTGCCCATGCGCATGTGGCGCACGATGTTCTCCACCTCGACGATCGCATCGTCGACCAGGATGCCGATCACCAGCGACAGCGCCAGCAGCGTCACCACGTTGATGGTGAAGCCCATGTAGTGCATGCCGATGAAGGCGGGAATGGCCGACAGCGGCAGAGCCACGGCCGAGACCACGGTGGCGCGAAAATCCCGCAGGAACAGCCAAACCACCAGCACGGCCAGAAGCGCGCCTTCGTAGAGCAGCGTCATGGAGGCGTTGAACTCGTCCTCCACCGGGGTCACGAAATCGAAGGATTCGGTGATGCGCAGGTCGGGCCGGGCCTCGCGCAGCTCGGCCAGGTTCTGGCGCACGCCGCGGCCCACCTCCACCTCGCTGGCGCCCTTGCTGCGCGCCACCTCAAAGCCCACGACCGGCTTGCCATCCAGGAAGGCGGCAGCCGTCGGGTCGGCAATGGTGTCCTTCACGGTGGCGATCTGGTCCAGCCGCACGCTGCGGCCATCCGACAGCGCAATCTGCATGCCGGCCAGTTCCTGAGCGGTGCCCAGGGCCGACAGCGTGCGCAACGGCTGCTGGCTGCCCCCCAGTTCGGCCTTGCCGCCCGCGCTTTCGATCTGCACCCGTGCCAGCTGGCGCGACACATCCGCCGCCGTGGCGCCCAGCGACTGCAGCCGCAGCGGGTCGAGCTGCACCTGCACCTCGCGCGAGACACCACCCACACGGTTGATGGCGCCCACGCCACGCACCGACAGCAGCAGCTTGGATACGTCGTTGTCCACGAACCACGAGATCGCCTCGTCGTCCATCTTGTCGGACGCCACCGTGTAGGCCAGCACCGCGCCGCCGGCCAGCTCCAGCTTGTTGATGATGGGGTCCCGCAGGTCGCCGGGCAGATCGCCGCGCACCTTGGCCACGGCGGAGCGCACGTCGTCGAGTGCTTCCTGGGTGTTCTTCTCGATGCGGAACTCGGCCGTGATGGACACCGCGCCGTCCTGCACCTTGGTGTAGATGTGCTTGAGTCCCTGCAGCGACGCCAGGCTGTTCTCGATCTTGCGCGCCACGTCGTTTTCGAGCTGGTTGGGCGCGGCACCGGGCAGATTGGCCACGATGGTGATGTTCGGCACATCCAGATCCGGAAAGTTCTGCACCTTCATGGACTGGAACGAAAACAGGCCCGCCAGCGTGAGCATGACGAACAGCATCGCCGCCGGGATGGGGTTGCGTATGGACCACGCAGAAACGTTCATGGTGCGTCCCGTCGCTTACTGGACCACTTTGACGAGGTCGCCCTCGTTGAGGAAGCCGGCGCCCTGCACCGCCACCTTCTCGTCGGACTTGAGGCCCTGCAGCACCTCGACCTGGTCGTTCACCCGCCGCCCGGTCTCCACCTTGCGCTGGGCCACCTTGCTCTGCGCATCGACCACGAACACGTAGGTGTGGCCATCACGCAGCACCACGGCCTGGGCCGGCACGGTCAGGCCGTTGCTCGCGGGCATCACGAAGCGGCCGCGTGCAAAGGTGTTGGCCTTGAGCTCGGCGTGCCGAGGCAGGTCGACAAACACCAGGATGTTGCGCGTCTGCGGGTCGGCGGTGGGCGCGATGGCGCGTACGGTGCCTGTCACGGTCTGGCCGCTGGCCACGGTGACTTCGGCCTTCTGCCCGCGCTGCACCCGGCCGATTTCAACGGGCGTGATTTCGGCGCGCCACTCCATGCGGCCCTGGCGCACCAGGCGGAACAGTTCCTGCCCGGCACCCACCACCGCACCCACGGTGGCAGTGCGAGCGGAAATCACGCCGTCATCAGGTGCCAGCACGCGGGTGTTGTCCAGCCGCACGCGGGTGGCCGCCAGCGTGGCCTGGGCGGCCTCCCACTGGGCCTTGGCCACCTTTTCCTGGGTGAAGTACTGCGCGAGCTGCGACCCGGAGAGCGCCCCGCTGTCCTGGATGGAGCGTGCCCGGTCGGCCTCGGCCTTGGCGTTCTCGTAGGCGGCCTGGGCCTGAACGACGGCCGCCTGGGCCTGCAGGGTGTCCGCCTGGCTGGTCTCGCTGGCAAAGCGGGCGAGTTCCTGGCCGCGCCTGACCACATCGCCCACGTTCACGTTGACCGCCGCCAGGCGCAGGCCATTGACTTCGGCCCCCACGCTCGCTTCCTGCCAGGCGGCCACGTTGCCATTGGCCTGCAGGGTGTTGGGCAGGCTGGCGCTGCCCGGCTGGGCCAGGGTCACGGTCAGCGCAGGTTTGGGGGCGCTGGCCGAACCGGCCTGGGCCTCGGGTTGGGCTTCAGCTGCAGGGCCACAACCGGCGATCAGGGTCAGGGTCGCCAGGGTGGCGAGGTAAACGGCTTTCATGAGGCGTCCTTCAGGGCGTCCGGGGTGGCCTGGGCGGGCTCGAAACCACCACCCAGCGCGACATAGAGGTTGATCCAGGCCAGGAGACGTTCCTGCCGCAGCGCAACCGCGCCGCTTTCTGCGGCCAGCAGCACGCGACGTGCCTCCTCCAGTTCAGACAGGCTGGCCAGGCCCACGCGCCAGCGCGATTCGGTGCCCGCCAGCGAGCGCCGGTAGCCCGCCACAGCGACCTCGGCCGCCGCGGTGCGTTCGCGCAGCGCCGCCAGCGACACCAGGGACTGCTCCACCTCGGCCACAGCCTGTCGCAATGTGGCCGCGTAGGCGCTGCCAGCGGCTTCGTACTGGGCAATGGCCGCGTCGGCGTTGGCATTCAGGCGGTCCCGACCCAGCAGCGGCAGGCTCAGGCTCAGAGGGCCTATGGACCAGGTGGTCCCGTCCACCGCCACGCCGCCTCCGCGGAAGCGGTTGAGCAGCACCTGCCCCGAGAACGAGAGGCTGGGCCGCAGCGCCGCGCGGGCAATGCCCACGCCGTCGGCGGCAGCCACCAGTTCGCGCTGGGCGCGGTACACGTCGGGGCGCTGGCGCAGCACCTCGGCCGGCACTGCAGGCACATTCAGCAGGCCGTCCAGACTCGTCGGCCACACGTGAGGCCTGTCCAGCCCGGCGCGCAGCGCGGGTTCGTCCACGCCGGTCAGCGCCGCCAGCGCCTTGATCTGGCGCTCGCACTGTTCGGCCTGTTGCTGGTAGCGCCCCGCGCTGTCAGCCGCGCTGGCGCGCGCCAGCGCGGCCACCGCAGGCGCGGTCAGGCCCGCACGCTCGGTGACGGCCGTGCTGTCGGCCGTCACGCGGCGCGAGTCGCGGTCGGCCTGTGCCACGCGCAGTTGCTCGCGGCAGACACGCTGACCCCAATACAGCTGCGCCACCTCGGCCGCCACCAGCACGCGGGCCTCGTGCCAGCCGGCGCCCGCAGCATCCTGGCGGGCCTGGGCTGCGCTGGTGCGGGCGGTGTCCTCACCCCACAGGGCAATTGCCCAGGACGCCTGCAGCCCGGCACTCAGCGTGGTGCCGGTGGGTACGGTGGGGTCTGTGAAGCCGCGGTTGGCACTGGCCACGGCCGCAACCTGCGGACGGCCCTGCTCGCGGGCATCGAGCAAGCCGGTGCGGGCTGAGAACACCTGCGCACGCGCGGCGGCCACGCTGGGGCTCAGCCGCTGCGCGCGGTCAATCCATTCGTCCAGCAACGGATCGTCGAAACGCGCCCACCAGCGGCTCAGGACCTGGGCCTGGCCTTGGTGTGGCAGGGTGGGTGCGAACCAGGCGGCAGGCGGCTCGGGCGAGCGGTCCACCGGGGGTCTGGTGATGCTGCACGCGCTGAGCAGCAGCGCGGTGGCCAGCAGCAATGGCCGCGAAGGTCTGGACAATGCCATGGATGGGGCAGAAAAAACGAAGGCGCGCCGGGTTCGCGCGCCGGGGTCAGTCGTCCTCGACCGGTAGGCCGGGGAACAGGACGTCATTAAACCCGAAAAGTGCGAAATCTCTCACGCGCATGGGGTAGAGCTTGCCGATCAGGTGGTCGCACTCATGCTGCACCACTCGCGCATGGAAATCTTCGGCCACGCGATCGATGGGCTGGCCCTTGGCGTCGTAGCCGGTGTAGCGGATGCGCCGCCAGCGCGGCACCTGCCCACGCAGACCCGGCACCGAGAGACAGCCTTCCCAGTCGCTCACCTCTTCATCGCCCAGCGGCGTGATGACGGGGTTGATCAGCACCGTTTTCGGCACCGGTTCGTACTGCGGGTAACGCGGGTTCACCTGGCCGGTGCCGAAAATCACCAGCTGCAGGTCCACACCGATCTGCGGCGCCGCCAGGCCCGCACCGTTGGCCGCTGCCATGGTGTCTTCCATGTCGGCGATCAGCCGGTGCAGCTCGGGCGTGTCGAAAGCGGTGACGGGCTGGGCCACGCGCAGCAGGCGCGGGTCGCCCATCTTGAGGATGGTGTGTACGGTCATGGCGAGGTCCCGGTCGTGTTTGCGGCGGGTTCAGCGAGCAGCGCCAGCATGCCCGCTTCATCGAGGATGGCGATGCCCAGTTCCTGGGCCTTGGCCAGTTTGCTGCCGGCTTCGGCGCCAGCCACCAGGTAGTCGGTCTTCTTGCTGACCGAACCGGCCACCTTGGCACCGGCGGCTTCAAGCATCGCCTTGGCGTCCTCGCGACCCAGGGTGGGCAAGGTGCCGGTGATGACAAAGGTCTTGCCGGCCAGTGGCAGCAGCGCACGCGGCGCGGGCGGGCCCTCGGGCCAGGTCACGCCGCAGGCGCGCAGCTGTTCCACCACCTCGCGGTTGTGCGGCTGCTGGAAGAAGGTGTGGATGCTCTGCGCCACCACCGGGCCGATGTCGTTGACCTCCAGCAGCTGCTCGGCGCTGGCGGCCATGATGCCGTCCAGGGTGCCGAAGTGGCGCGCCAGCTCCTTGGCCGTGGCTTCACCCACATGGCGTATGCCCAGCCCGAACAGGAACCGCGGCAGTGTGGTCTGCTTGCTTTTCTCCAGTGCGTCCACCACGTTCTGCGCGGACTTGTCGGCCATGCGGTCCAGCGCGCTCAGCGAGGTGAGGCCCAGGCGGTAGAGGTCGGGCAGCGTCTTGACCACATCGCCATCGATGAGCTGATCCACCAGCTTGTCGCCTAGGCCCTCGATGTCCATGGCACGGCGCTGGGCGAAATGCAGCAGCGCCTGCTTGCGCTGCGCGCTGCAGAACAGGCCCCCGGTGCAGCGGTGGTCGGCCTCGCCCTCTTCGCGCACGGCCTCGCTGCCACACACCGGGCAATGTGTCGGCATGGTGAATTCGGTGGCACCGGGCACGCGCCTGTCGGTCAGCACCCCCACCACCTCGGGGATGACATCGCCCGCGCGGCGCACCGTCACGGTGTCGCCCACCCGCACATCCTTGCGGCGTGCCTCCAGCTCGTTGTGCAGCGTGGCGTTGGTCACCGTCACACCGCCCACGAACACGGGGGCCAGCTTGGCCACCGGCGTGAGCTTGCCAGTGCGCCCCACCTGCACGTCGATGGCGAGCACGGTGGTGAGCTGTTCCTGCGCCGGGTATTTGTGGGCCACGGCCCAGCGCGGCTCACGGGTCTTGAAACCCAGCTGCTGCTGCAGATCGAGGCGGTTGACCTTGTAGACCACGCCGTCGATATCGAACGGCAACGCGTCGCGCTTCGCGCCCATGGCGGCATGGAAGGCCACCAGGCCGTCGGCGCCCGCCACCACCGCACGGTCTGCGCAGACCGGCAGGCCCATTGCCACGAAGGCATCCAGCAACGCACCGTGGGTGGGCGGCAAGGCCCAGCCGCGCACCTCGCCCAGCCCGTAGACAAAAAAGCTCAGAGGCCGCTGGGCCACCAGCGCCGGGTCGAGCTGGCGGATGGCTCCGGCGGCGGTGTTGCGCGGGTTGATGAAGGTCTTGTCGCCCTTCTCGCGCTGTCTCTCGTTGAGCGCCTCGAAATCGTCGCGGCGCATATAAACCTCGCCACGAACCTCGATCACCTCGGCGTCGACACCTTGCAAGCGCAGTGGGATCTGGTTGATGGTGCGCACGTTCTGCGTCACGTCCTCGCCGGTTTCGCCATCGCCCCGCGTGGCCGCCTGCACCAGCACGCCGTATTCGTAGCGCAGGCTCATGGCCAGGCCATCGAACTTGAGCTCGGCGGCGTACTCCACGGGCGGTGCATCGTCGGGCAGCCTGAGCGCGTTGCGCACGCGGCTGTCGAACTGCCGCGCACCCTCGGGGGTGGTATCGGTCTCGGTGTCGATGCTCAGCATGGGCACCGCGTGACGCACCGGGGTGAGGCCGTCCAGCACCTGGCCCAGCACGCGCTGGGTCGGCGAATCGGGCGTGAGCAGCTCGGGGTGTTCGGCCTCCAGTGCCTGCAGTTCACGGAACAGGCGGTCGTACTCCGAGTCGGGAATCTCGGGCGCATCGAGCACGTAGTAGCGGTGGGCGTGGTGCTGCAGCTGGGCACGCAGCGCGGCGGCCCGAGCAGCCGGCGTGGGCTGGGCCGCAAACAGGTCGTCTTGCATGGACTTCAGGAAAACAGGCGGCGGGCCTGGGGTGAACCGGCGGAGAGGTCGTGCGCATCCAGCGCGTCGTATAGCGACTCGAGGTCGGCGCCGATGCGGTCCATCACCTCGGGGGGCAGCGGGTGGCCGTTGTCGTCGGTCACCACGCCATCCATGCTCTGGGCCAGCGCCTGGGCACTTTCGCGCAGGCGCTGGTAGGGCCGTTCGCTGCGGGCGACCTGGGCCACGTCCAGCGACAGGCTGATGTCGCGCAGCGCGCTCTGCTCGGGGTCTTCGGCCAGGGCGGCCTGGGTGTCGAACTGCAGGCTCACCACAGGGAACTGGCCCTGGCTGTCCACCAGCACCATGCGGCCCGGCAGCGCGCCGGCCACGAAGCCCTGCGCCTTGGCACTCTGGGCCACATAGCCCGGGCTCCAGGCGGTGCGCCGCGCACGCAGCGTGAAACCCAGCTGGGCATCGTGCGAGCTGGCGAACTGGTCGAGTTCGCGGGCGCGGGCGACCTCGTGGCGCATTTCGGGGAATTCGGGTGCGGCGCCCAGGGTGTCGGCGAAGGCCTGTGCCTTGACCACGAATTCGGAGAATTCGATCTCGTTGAGCGCCCCTGACCGGTTGGCCAGCTGCACGCCAGCTTGCAGCGCCAGGTAGCGCTGGCCGGCGCGGGGGGGTTCCCACTCCTGCGTCGCGGCGTTCTGGCCCTCCACCGCGAACGGCTTGGTGCCCACGCGGCGGCTGCCAGGCAACGCGGCCAGCACGGCGTCGCCGGAGACCATGCTGTCCAGCAACAGCGGGGCGATGGCGTCGATCAGAGGGTCAAGTCCAGGGCGCTTTTCAACCGATGTCACCGGCAGTGGCGGAACCAGCGCCGGCTCCGAGCCCGGTTCTGCGTCGGCCGACAGACCGTCCAGGCTGGGCTCCTGACGTTCGGCGCTGTCGTCCCGCGGTTCGCGCGGGGGCACGGGTGCGGCATCTTCCCGGTGCTTGAGCTTGCGTGCGCCACTCTGGCGCAACACCCAGGCGTTGTAGGCCATGACGCCGGCCATGACCAGCGCGCCGATGATGATGAGGCTGAGTTGCAGGTTGCTCACAGGGTCACCTTCAGGATTCCATCAGCCCGTGGGCCGCCTCCATGTCCACCGCCACGATGCGGGAGACACCCTGCTCCTGCATGGTCACGCCGATCAGCTGTTCGGCCATTTCCATCGCGATCTTGTTGTGGCTGATGAACAGGAACTGGGTGCTGGCGCTCATGGCGGTCACCAGCTTGGCGTAACGTTCGGTGTTGGCGTCATCCAGCGGCGCGTCCACCTCATCCAGCAGACAGAACGGCGCGGGGTTGAGCTGGAAGATGGCGAACACCAGGGCAATGGCGGTAAGCGCCTTCTCGCCGCCCGAGAGCAGGTGGATGGTCTGGTTCTTCTTGCCCGGCGGCTGGGCCATCACCTGCACGCCGGCGTCCAGGATCTCCTCGCCGGTCATCACCAGTTTGGCGTTGCCCCCACCGAACAGCTCGGGGAACATGCGGCCGAAGTGCTCGTTGACGGTGGCGAAGGTGCTGCCCAGCAGCTCGCGGGTCTCGCCGTCGATCTTCTTGATCGCGTCTTCCAGCGTGTTGATGGCATCGTTCAGGTCCTGCGACTGCGAGTCGAGGAAGGTCTTGCGTTCGCGTGCGCTGGTCAATTCGTCCAGAGCGGCCAGGTTGACCGCGCCCAGAGCCGCGATGTCGCGGTGGTGGCGGTCGATCTCACCCTGCAGCCCGGCCAGGCGCACGTTCTCGGCCTCGATCGAGGCCGCGATGGCTTGCGCGTCGGCGTTGGCTTCGGCCAGCAGCTGGGCATATTGCTCGATGCCGAGGCGCGCGGCCTGTTCTTTCAGCTGGAACTCGGTGATGCGGCTGCGCATGGGTTCGAGCTCGCGCTCCAACTGCAGGCGGCGCTCGTCGGCGGCACGCAGCTTGGCGGTCAGGTCGTCGTACTGGCTGCGCTGGGCGGCCAGCGCCTGCTCGCGCTCCAGCTTGGCAGCCAGCGCATCCTGCAGACCCCCCTGGGCCGCAGCGTCGGACAGGCGGGCAAGCTCTTCGCTGGCACGCAGCTGTTCGTCGGCCAGTGCCTGGCTCTGCTGCGCGGCGGTGGCCTGGGCGCGTTCCAGCTCGGCGCGGCGGGCCTGCAGGCTGCGCTGCGAGAACGTGGCCTCCTGCGCTTGGCGCTCCAGGGCGCGCAGCTGTTCGCGCGCCTGGTTCAGCTGGCGTTCGGCCTCGATCACCGCATCGTCGAGCTGGCTGTGGCGCTCCTGGCTGTCGGCCAGCTGCATGTCCAGTTCCTCGAAGCGGGCTTCGGCAGCGACGCGCTTCTCCTGCATTTCCTCGAGCTGGGCGTCGATCTCGGCCATGTCGCCGGCGATCTGCTCGCTGCGGGCACGGGCCTGCTCGGTCAGCTGGCGCAGGCGCAGCACCTCGACCTGCAGCTCGTGCACCCGGCCCTGGCCAGCGCTTGCCTCGCTGCGGGCAGTGACCAGACGCTGCGACACATCCGCGTAGGCGGCTTCGGCGCGCACCAGCGCGGCGCGGGCCTCTTCCTGGATGAGCGACTGCGCGCGCAGCTGCTTTTCCAGGTTTTCGATCTCTTGTGCGCGGGCCAGCAGGCCCGACTGCTCGGAATCGGGGGCATAAAAGCCCACGCTGTGTGCGCCGACCACATGGCCGCTGGCCACAAACACCTGCTGTCCGGGTTTGAGCTGGTTGCGCGAGGCCAGCGCAGCGTCGAGCGAGTCGGCGGTGAAGCAGCCGTGCAGCCACTCGCCCAGCAGGGCCTGCAGGCCGGCGTCGTTCAGGCGCAGGCGGGCGGCCAGCGGCGTGAGGCCGGCCGGACCAATGGCTTCGGGCGCTGCGCCCGAAGGTGGGCTGTAGAACACCAGCTTGGCCGGCGGCGCGTCGTGGCCCTGGTGGCCCAGAAAGCCACGCGCCATCTCCAGGCGCGATATTTCCAGCGCGCCCATGCGCTCGCGCAACGCAGCTTCCAGGGCGTTTTCCCAGCCGGTCTCGATGTGCAGCCGGCTCCACAGGCCGGCCATGCCGTCCATGCCGTGCTGGGCCAGCCAGGGCTGCAGCTTGCCATCGGTCTTGACCTTTTCCTGCAGCGTGCGAAGGGCTTCGAGCTTGGCCGAGAGTTCGGCCAGGCGCGCCGATTCGGTGTTCATCGCCACTTGCCGGGTGCGGCGGTCTTCGTCCAGTTGGGGCGCGGTGTCCTGCAGCTCGTGCAGCCGGGCCTCGGCCTCTTCCTGCTGCGCCTGGGCGGCGGTGAACTGGCCTTCCAGGTTGAGCAGGCGGGCTTCGTCGGGCGCAGCCAGCGCGTTGCGGTCGGCCACCAGGCGTTCGCGGCGGTTGTTGAGCTGGCGCGACTGGTCTTCGATCGCGCGCTGCTCGGCAGCGAGCACCTGGATCTGCTGCTGCACCTGTGTCACGCTCTGGCGCTGCTCGTTGCTGCGGGCCTGGGTGGTGCGCAGCGCGTCTTCGAGCGCGGGCAGGCGCTGGGCTTCATCTTCCAGCTGCGCAGCGAGAATTTCGGCCTGCTCCTCGGCCTGCACACCGGCGCCGGCCAGGTTTTCCAGCTCCGCGGTGGCGTCTTCCTGGCGTGACTGCCACTGGGCGATCTGCTCGGCCAGCTGGGCCAGGCGCTGCTCCACACGCTGGCGGCCTTCGACCACGTAGCGGATCTCGGCTTCCAGACGGCCCACCTCGGCGCTGGCTTCGTAGAGCTTGCCCTGGGCCTGGTTCACCTGGTCACCGGCCGCGTAGTGGGCCTGGCGCAGGGTCTCCAATTCGGACTCGATGCGGCGCAGGTCGGCCATGCGGCCTTCAAGCTCGTTGACGCTTTTCAGGCCCTCGGCCTGCACTCGCGACAGTTCGGCCTCGGCGTCGGCGCGCTTCAAGAACCACAGCTGCTGCTGGCGCAGGGTCACCTGGGCCTGCAGGGCGTTGTAGCGTGCCGCCACCTCGGCCTGTTTCTCCAGCTTTTCCAGGTTGGCATTGAGCTCGCGCAGGATGTCTTCCACCCGCGTGAGGTTCTCGCGCGTGTCGTTGAGGCGGTTGGCCGTCTCGCGGCGGCGTTCCTTGTATTTGGAAACACCGGCCGCTTCTTCGAGGTAGAGCCGCAGTTCTTCGGGCTTGCTCTCGATGATGCGGCTGATGGTGCCCTGGCCGATGATCGCGTAGGCACGCGGGCCGAGACCCGTTCCCAGGAACACGTCCTGCACGTCGCGGCGGCGTACCGGCTGGTTGTTGATGTAATAGCTGCTGGTGCCGTCGCGCGTGAGCACGCGCTTGACGGCGATCTCGGCGAACTGGCTCCACTGGCCGCCGGCCCGGTGCTCGGCGTTGTCAAACACCAGTTCGACACTGGAGCGGCTGGCCGGCTTGCGGACCGTGGTGCCGTTGAAGATCACGTCCTGCATGGACTCGCCGCGCAGCTCGCTGGCCTTGCTTTCACCCAGCACCCAGCGCACCGCATCCATGATGTTGGACTTGCCGCAGCCGTTGGGGCCGACCACGCCCACCAGTTGCCCTGGCAGCATGAAGTTGGTCGGCTCGGCGAAGGATTTGAACCCGGATAGCTTGATGGAGTTGAGGCGCACGAAAAACCCTGCAGATGAAGTTTGGGCTTTAACCCCTTGATTCTGTTCTACTTTTAACCCTGCCGCGTGCCAACTCGCGCACGCAGACGCTTCGGGATGTTACCTGAGCCCCTTACCCGATAATCCCTCGCCATGAACCCCCTGCTCTCCCGCCTGCAGCCCTACCCGTTCGAGCGGCTGCGCCGCCTGTTCGCGGACGTGAAACCCTCGCCCGCCCACCGCCCCATCAGCCTGGGCATCGGCGAGCCCAAACATGCCACCCCGCCGCTGGTGATCGACGCGCTGTGCCGCTCCATCCAGGACCCGGACGGTGGCCTTGCCGCCTACCCCGCCACCGCCGGCACACCGGCCCTGCGCGGGGCCTGCGCCAGCTGGCTGGAACGCCGCTACGGCGGTCTGAAGGTGGATGCCGCCACCCAGATACTGCCGGTGAACGGTTCGCGTGAGGCACTGTTCGCGTTGGCACAGACGTTGGTGGACCCGACGCGCCATGAACACGGCACCCCCATCGTCATCAGCCCCAACCCGTTCTATCAGATCTACGAAGGCGCGGCCTTCCTGAGCGGTGCTGAACCCTACTACGTGAACAGCGACCCGGCGCGCAATTTCGCCTGCGCCTGGGAGACCGTGCCCGAGGAGGTGTGGCGCCGCACTCAGCTGGTGTACGTCTGCTCGCCCGGCAACCCCACCGGTGCCGTGATGCCACTGGAGGAATGGGCCCGCCTGTTCGAGCTGAGCGACCGCCACGGTTTCGTGATCGCCTCCGACGAGTGCTACAGCGAGATCTACTTCCGCGAGGAAGCCCCGCTGAGCGGCCTGGAGGCTGCGGTCCAGCTGGGCCGCAGCGACTTCCGGCGCCTGATCGCGCTGACCAGCCTGTCCAAACGCAGCAACGTACCCGGCCTGCGCAGCGGCTTCGTCGCCGGTGACGCCGCACTCATCAAGGCTTTCACGCTCTACCGCACCTACCACGGCTGCGCCATGAGCCCGGTGGTGCAGACCGCCAGCGCGGTGGCCTGGGCCGACGAGGCACACGTGGTGGACAACCGCGCGCAGTACCGCGCCAAGTTCGCCGCCGTCACGCCCCTGCTGGAGCGCGTGATGGACGTGCGCCTGCCCGATGCGAGCTTCTACCTGTGGGCCGGCGTGCCTGCTGCTTTCCACCAGCCGGCCAGCGGCCTGACCCCCGACGAATTGTTCGCCCGCGACCTGTACGCTCAATACAATGTGACCGTCCTGCCCGGCAGCTACCTGGCCCGCGAGGCGAACGGCACCAACCCCGGCGCCGGCCGTGTGCGCATGGCCCTGGTGGCCGAAACCGCCGAATGCGTCGAAGCCGCCGAGCGCATCGTGTCTTTCATCGCTTCCCGTTCATCCTGATTCCCTCGACTCTCATCTCCTGAGCCTTCCATGACCCAACAACTGCAGCAAATCATCGACTCCGCCTGGGACAACCGCGCCAACCTGTCGCCCGCCTCGGCCCCCAAGGAAGTGACCGACGCGGTCGAGCACGTGATCGCCGAACTGAACAACGGCAAACTGCGCGTGGCCACCCGCGAAGGCGTGGGCCAGTGGACCGTGCACCAGTGGATCAAGAAGGCCGTGCTGCTGTCCTTCCGCCTGAAAGACAACGAGATCGTCAAGGCCGGTGACCTGGGCTTCTACGACAAGGTGCAGACCAAGTTCGCCCACCTGAGCGAAGAACAGATGAAAGCCACCGGCGTGCGCGTGGTGCCGCCGGCCGTTGCCCGCCGCGGCAGCTTCATCGCCAAGGGCGCCATCCTGATGCCCAGCTACGTCAACATCGGCGCCTACGTGGACGAAGGCACCATGGTCGACACCTGGGCCACCGTGGGTTCCTGCGCCCAGGTGGGCAAGAACGTGCACCTCTCGGGCGGCGTGGGTCTGGGCGGCGTGCTCGAGCCCCTGCAGGCCAACCCCACCATCATCGAAGACAACTGCTTCATCGGCGCGCGCTCCGAGGTGGTCGAGGGCGTGATCGTGGAAGAGAACTCGGTCATCTCCATGGGTGTGTACATCGGCCAGAGCACCCCCATCTACGACCGCGCCACCGGCGAGGTGAGCTACGGCCGGGTGCCCGCCGGCTCGGTGGTCATCAGCGGCAGCCTGCCCAAGGATGGCGGCAAGTACAGCCTGTACGCGGCCATCATCGTCAAGCGCGTGGACGCACAGACTCGCGCCAAGACCAGCCTGAACGACCTGCTGCGCCCGTAACCCTTCCCGCCAACCCTGCACCGGAGACCCCCACATGAGCACCGGCACGATGGAAAAGCTCCTTCGCCTGATGGCGGAGAAGAAGGCCTCGGACCTCTACATGTCGGCGGCCTCGCCGGTGCAGATCAAGATCAACGGGGTCTGCGTCCCGGTCAACAACCAGAACCTGCCAGTGGATGCACCGCGCAACCTGCTGGCCGAGATCCTGGCGCCCGACCGCATCCGCGAGCTGGAGGAAACGGGTGAGCTCAACACCGCGTTTCCGCTGGCGGGCGTCGGGCGTTTCCGCGTCAGCGCCATGCGACAGCGCGGCACCGTGGCGGTGGTGATCCGCTTCATCGCCACCGAAATCCCGCCACTGGCCTCGCTGAGTGTGCCCATGATCCTGGGCGAGATGATCCTGGCCAAACGTGGCCTGATGCTGGTGGTGGGCGCCACCGGCGCCGGCAAGAGCACCACGCTGGCCGCGATGCTGGACCACCGCAACGAGAACGCCTCCGGCCACATCCTCACCATCGAGGATCCGGTCGAGTACCTGTTCAAGAACAAGAAGTCCATCGTCAACCAGCGGGAGATCGGCAGCGACACCGCCTCGTTGCACATCGCCCTGAAGAACGCGCTGCGCCAGGCGCCTGACGTGATCCTGATCGGCGAAATCCGCGACCGCGAAACCATGTCGGCGGCCATCGCCTACGCCCAGTCGGGCCACCTGTGCCTGGCCACCATGCACGCCAACAACAGCTACCAGGCGCTCAACCGCATCCTGAGCTTCTACCCGGTGGAGGTGCGCGCCACCATGCTGGGCGACCTGGCCTCGGCGCTGCGCGGCATCATCAGCCAGCGCCTGCTGCGCACGGTGGACGGCGGCCGTGTGCCGGCGGTGGAGGTCATGGTCAACACCAAGCTGGTGCAGGAGCTGATCGAAAAAGGCGATTTCTCGGGTGTGAAGGAGGCGATGGAAAAATCCATGGCCGAAGGCTCGCAGACCTTCGAGGAAGACATCGCCCGCCTGATCGTGGATGGCCGCATCGACCGCAAGGAAGGCCTGGTCTACGCCGATTCGCCCACCAACCTGATGTGGCGCCTGCAGAACGACTTCGCCGGCGGCGTCAAGAAGGGCCAGCAGGCCGCTGCGCCCGAAGAAGAGACCCCGGGGCCGTCGTTCACCGAATTCACCCTCGACGTCAAGAGCTGATGACAGCCACCCTTCAACTCGCCGAAGCCCTCATTGCCCGCCCCTCGGTCACACCCGACGACGCCGGCTGCCAGACCCTGATCGCCCAGCGCCTGACGCCGCTGGGATTCCGCTGCGAAACCATCGAGAGCGGACCGACCGACTTTCGCGTCACCAACCTCTGGGCGCTGCGCCCGGGAGCCACCCCGGATGCGCCTGTGCTGGTGTTCGCCGGCCACACCGACGTGGTGCCCACCGGCCCGCTGGACCAGTGGGGCAGCGACCCCTTCGTGCCCAGCCACCGCAATGGCAAGCTCTATGGCCGTGGCGCCAGCGACATGAAAGCCTCGCTGGCCGCGATGGTGGTGGCCTGTGAGGAATACCTGGCCCGGAACCCCAACCCTGCCCTGGCCATCGCCTTCTTGCTCACCAGCGACGAGGAAGGCCCGGCGCTGGACGGCACCATCAAGGTCTGCGAGGTGCTTCAGGCTCGCGGCCAGCGGCTGGACCACTGCATCGTGGGCGAGCCCACCTCGGTGGAGCGCACCGGTGACATGATCAAGAACGGCCGCCGGGGCACGATGAGCGGCAAGCTCACGGTCAAGGGCGTGCAGGGGCACATCGCCTACCCTCACCTGGCCAGGAACCCCATCCACATGCTCGCGCCCGCCCTGGCCGAGCTGGCAGCCACCGCGTGGGACTCCGGCAACGCCTTCTTCCCGCCCACCAGCTGGCAGGTCAGCAACATCCATGGCGGCACCGGCGCCAGCAACGTGATTCCCGGCACCGTGGTGGTGGACTTCAACTTCCGCTTCTGCACCGAATCCACACCCGAAGGCCTGCGCCAGCGCGTGGCCGACACCCTGGCCCGTCACGGCCTGAACGAAGGCGCCGACTACGACCTCGCCTGGACCCTGGGTGGACGCCCCTTCCTGACCACCCCCGGCACCCTGGTGGACGCCGTGCGCGATGCCATCCGCGCCGAAACCGGCCTGGAAACGGAACTCTCCACCACCGGCGGCACCAGCGATGGCCGTTTCATCGCCCAGGTCTGCCCCCAGGTCATCGAGCTGGGCCCCCCTAACGCCAGCATCCACAAGATCGACGAACACGTGGCGGTGGCCGACATCGAGCCGCTCAAGAACATCTACCGGCGGGTGCTGGAAAACCTGGCCCGATGAAGCTCGCCGACCTCATCACCGAGGCAGCCCACCGCCTGGACGCCGCCGGCGTCGCCTTTGGTCACGGCACCACCAACGCCCACGACGAAGCCGCCTGGCTGGTCCTGTGGCAGCTGGGCTTGCCGCTCGACACCGACATCGACGCTGAAG
>CALRLO020000021.1:0-71707 GCA_943368755.1 Synechococcus sp. UW140
CAAGCCGGCCGAGCAAGCCGCTCCCGCCAAGCAGTAATACGCTGCAGGCTGGAAAGCAAAAAGCCACCCTCGGGTGGCTTTTTTCATGGGCGCAGCTGCTTACTTCATGTCGGCAGCCAGCACCTGGACGATGCGCTGCGCATTGGCCGAGGTTTCCGGCTGGCCTGCGGCGTTGAGCACCATCACCGTGCTGCTGCCGCTCGCTTCGCGGACTTGCACGCGGTAGCGCAGGGGCTCCGCGGCGGGCGTGCCGCTGCTGCCGAACAGGCGGCCGAAGAACCCGGGTTCCTTGGGTTTGGGTGCATCGGGTGCCACGTAGCGCACGAAGTAGGTGCCCTGCGTGCGGTCTCGGTCTTCGACGGTGAAGCCAGTGCGGTCCAGGGCCAGGCCCACGCGGCGCCAGGCGCGGTCGAAGTCCTCATTGACCGTCAGCACCGGGCGGCCGTTGACGGTGTCGACACGCGTGCTCAGCGCGGCCACCGGGCGGGCGGCTTCAGCCTTGGCCTGTTCCTGGGTGACGCCCAGCTTGACCATCAGGCGGCGCAGGAATTCTGTTTCCAGCTCGGTGTCGGCCGGACGGGGCTGCCAGACGGTGCTGTCTTTTTTGTCGTTGGTGTAGACCTCCACCATGCCGCGGTGGCTGATGAAGATCTCCGTGCCACCTTTGGGGTTGCGTTCGAGCCGGGTGCGGAACTTGTCGCGTTCGCCGGTGGAGTAGAGGCTGTCAAACACCTTGCCTATGGTGCTGCGGATGATGTCCTGCGGCAGCTTGGCGCGGTTCTCGGCCCAATCGGTCTCGAGGATGCCCAGGCCTTGCTGGTCGAGCACCAGCAGGAAACCGTTTTCCTGCCAGAAGTCGCGCACGGCGGTCCACAACTGCTCGGGCGGGCGGTCCACCACCAGCCAGCGCTGGTTGCCGGCACGTTCGATGCGCACATCGGCAACCTGGTTCGCCGCCGTGGTGCTCACGCGCGCAGGCTGGGCCGTCTGGTAGCCGCTGGCCGTGACCGTGGCGCCAGGCACCACGTAACGGTTTTCGCGGTTCAGTTGCGACAGGTCGGGCGGGACCTCCAGCGTGTTGCCCTGCTTGGCCGATTTGTAGTCGATCTTGTCTTCTTCAAGGACCGAGCAGCCGCTGGCCAGCGTCAGCACGGCGGCGGCAACGACCCAGCGGGTGGGGGTGGAGGTCATGGTGCGAAGGCGTTGACGGTCAGCTTGCATGGTGACGGCGGTTGGAGGAATCGGAACAGGGTCAGGAGGATGCCAGCAGGCCGCTGTCGCGCAGCGCTTGCTCGACAGTGGGTTGCGCACCGGCCGACAGCGGCGTCATGGGCAGGCGCAGCGTACCACCGCACAGGCCCAGGCGGGCCATGGCCCACTTGACCGGGATCGGGTTGGCTTCAACGAACAGGTGGCGGTGCAGCGGCAACAGGCGCTTTTGCAGCGCCATCGCGGTCTGGCGGTCGCCGGCCACTGCGGCCTTGCACAGCTCGTGCATCAGGCGCGGCGCGATGTTGGCGGTGACGCTCACGTTGCCGTGGCCGCCGCAGAGCATCAGCGCCACGGCGGTGGCGTCGTCGCCCGAGTAGATGGAGAAACCTTGCGGGGCGTCCTTGATGAGCCACTGGGCGCGCTCGATGTTGCCGGTGGCTTCCTTGATGCCGATGATGCCGGGCACCTGGGCCAGACGCAGCACGGTGTCGTGGGCCATGTCGGCGACGCTGCGGCCGGGCACGTTGTAGAGCACCATGGGCAGGTCCACCGCTTCGGCGATGGCCTTGAAGTGCAGGTACTGCCCTTCCTGGGTGGGCTTGTTGTAGTAGGGCACGACCTGCAGCTGGCAGTCGGCCCCCACCTTCTGGGCGAAGCGGGTCAACTCGATGGCTTCGGCGGTGGAATTGGCGCCACAGCCGGCCATGATGGGCACGCGACCCTTGGCCTGTTCGACGGAGACGCGGATGATCTCGCAGTGCTCTTCGACATTGACGGTGGGCGATTCGCCGGTGGTGCCGACCACGCCAATGCAGTCGGTGCCTTCGGCGATGTGCCAGTCGATCAGCTTGCGCAGGGTGGGGTAGTCCACGCTGCCATCGTCCAACATGGGTGTGGCCAGGGCCACGATGCTGCCGGTAATCGGGGTCATAAAGGCGGTAGGGGTGTCGGCGCGCCCCGTGCGGGCGCAAAGTGCCATTCTACCCAGAGGCGTCCAAGGGAAAACGCGGGGGCGGGTCCCCCGCCGCGGCCCCTTCACGAACGGCGGCAATGCGCTGTACGTAGCGATCGGGCGCCCGGCAGAAGCCGTCCTCGAAGGCCACTACGCGCAGATCCCGGCACACCCGCAGCAATTCCCCCGGCTGCAGCAGGAAATCGGGACGCGACGGCTTGCCCACGCTGGCATTGCCGTGGGCAAAGGTCTCATAGATGAGCACGCCGCCGGGTGCCAGACTATCCAGGATCTGGGGCCACAACGGGCGCCAGAGGTAGTTCGTCACGATGACGGCGTCGAACCGGCGGGCCGCCAGTGGCCAGGGCCCGTTCTCGATGTCGGCGGCGATCGCTTCGGCCTCCGCAGGCAGCCGGCCCAGCGCTTCGGTGTCATGGTCCAGCCCGGTCAGGCGCAGGCCACGACCTGCCAGGAGATGAAGGTGACGGCCGCTGCCGCAGGCCAGGTCCAGCACGCGAGCGCCGGGGGCGATCAGCGGCACCCACCGCTCTACCCAGGCCGAGGGAGCCAGCCCGGAGTGGGGCGCCACCATCAGAAACAGGCCCAGAGCTGGTCGGCCAGCGAGACCAGGAAGTCGGGTCGCGTGTAGAGCCCGAAGACAGCCAGCAGCAACAGCGTGGCCGCCAGCCAGGCCAGTGCGTGCCGAGCGACGGCGCCATGTTTCACGCGGCCACTCCCACACGCTGCGGGCCGCGGGCGATAGGAGCCTCGCGCACCGGCAGGTTGATCAGCGCGGCAAACACGCCCAGCGCGATGGAGATGTACCAGACGATGTCATAGCTGCCGGTCCGGTCGTACAGGAAGCCGCCCAGCCACACGCCCATGAAGCTGCCGATCTGGTGGCTGAAGAACACAAAGCCGCCCAGCATGGACAGATGGGCCACCCCGAAAATCTGCGCCACGGTGGCGTTGGTGGGCGGCACGGTGGACAGCCACAGCAGGCCCATGACCGCGCTGAAGATGTAGACGCTCATGGGCGTGAGCGGCGCCCACAGGAAGACCGCGATGGCAACTGCCCGGGCAAAGTAGATGAACGCCAGGATGTTCTTCTTGAGCATGCGCTGGCCCAGCGCGCCCGCCGCGTAGGTGCCGAACACGTTGAACAGCCCGATCAGCGCCAGCGCGTAGCTGGCCACCTGGGGCGACAGGCCGTTGTCCTTCAGGTAGCTGGGCATGTGCACGCCGATGAAAACCACCTGGAAGCCACACACGAAATAGCCCGCCATCAGCAGCTGGAAGCTGCGGTAGCCGAAAGCCTCGCGCAACGCCTGGCCAATGGTCTGTTCACGCTGCGGGGCTGCGCCGCCCGAAAAGCCGGGTTCGCGCAGGCCCAGGGCCAGCGGTGCCACCAGCAGAACGAACAGCGCCAGCGCCAGCAGCGCTTCCTGCCAGCCGAAGGTAGAGATCAGGAAGCCTTCGACCGGCACCATGAGGAACTGGCCGAACGAGCCGGCCGCCGCCGCCACACCCATGGCCCACGAGCGTTTTTCGGGCGCAATCTGGCGGCCGATGACGCCGTAGATGACCGCGTAGGTGGTACCGGCCTGGGCCGCGCCGATCAGCACGCCTGCCGTGAGCGCGAACAGCAGCGAGCTGGTGGACAGCGCCATGCCCGCCAGACCCAGCCCGTAGAGCACTGCGCCACCCACCAGCACCCTGAAAGCGCCAAAACGGTCGGCCAGTATGCCCGCGAAGATGCCGAACAGGCCCCAGGCGAGGTTCTGGATGGCAAGAGCGAACGCGAAGGTCTCGCGCGTCCAGCCCTGGGCGGTGGTGATGGGCTGAAGCCACAGACCGAAGCCGTGGCGTATGCCCATGGACAGGGTCACGATGGCAGCGCCGCACAGCAGCACCTGGAACATGGAGAGGCGGGGGGGCGCGGAATTCATCCGCAGACTGTAGCGAATTTGGGGAATCCGTGCTCTCTACAATCCCGTTCCATGGCAGTCAAACCCCCTTCGGATTACGCAGAAAGCTCCATCCGGGTGCTCAAGGGCCTGGAGCCCGTCAAGCAGCGCCCGGGCATGTACACCCGCACCGACAACCCCCTGCACATCGTGCAGGAGGTGCTGGACAACGCTGCCGACGAGGCACTTGCGGGTTTCGGCAAGAAGATCAAGGTGATACAGCACGCCGACGGTTCGGTCAGCGTGGAGGACGACGGCCGGGGCATCCCGTTCGGCCTGCACCCCGAGGAAAAGGCCCCAGTGGTCGAACTGGTGTTCACCCGCCTGCACGCCGGAGGCAAGTTCGACAAGGGCAAGGGCGGTGCCTACAGCTTCTCGGGCGGCCTGCACGGCGTGGGCGTGTCGGTCACCAACGCGCTGTCGAAACGGATGGAGGTGTCCAGCCACCGCGAGGGGCAGGTCGCGCGTCTGGTGTTTTCGGGCGGCGATGTCATCGAACCGCTGGCGGTGCGCCCGCTGGCCGACGGCGAGCGCAAGCAGGGCACCACCGTGCGCGTGTGGCCCGATGCCAAGTATTTCGAGGCCGCCACGCTGCCGCAGGGCGAGCTGACCCACCTGCTGCGCAGCAAGGCGGTGCTGATGCCGGGCGTGAGCGTCTCGCTGACCAACGAGAAGACCCGCGAGACCCAGACCTGGCAGTACAAGGGCGGCCTGACCGACTACCTGCAGCAGACGCTCAACGGCGAGCCGGTGATTCCGCTGTTCGATGGCGAAGGCTATGCCGATGCCGGTAGCGAGAGCTTTGCCGAGGGTGAGGGCGCGAGCTGGTGCGTGGCGTTCACCGAAGACGGCGCGCCGGTGCGCGAAAGTTATGTCAACCTGATTCCCACCAGCGCCGGTGGCACCCACGACAGCGGCCTGCGCGACGGCCTGTTCCAGGCGGTCAAGGGCTTCATCGAGCTGCACGCGCTGGCGCCCAAAGGGGTGAAGCTGCTGCCCGAGGACGTGTACGCACGCGCCTCCTACGTGCTCAGCGCCAAGGTGCTGGACCCGCAGTTCCAGGGCCAGATCAAGGAACGCCTGAACTCGCGCGATGCGGTGCGGCTGGTCTCCAGTTTCGTCAAGCCCGCGCTGGAGCTGTGGCTCAACCAGCACGTGGACTACGGCAAGAAGCTGGCCGAACTTGCCATCAAGGCGGCGCAGACGCGCCAGCGCGCCGGCCAGAAGGTGGAAAAACGCAAGGGTTCGGGTGTGGCGGTGCTGCCCGGCAAACTCACCGATTGCGAAAGCCGCGACCTCAGCCACAACGAGCTGTTCCTGGTCGAGGGCGACTCGGCCGGCGGCAGCGCCAAGATGGGCCGTGACAAGGAAAGCCAGGCGGTGCTGCCGCTGCGCGGCAAGGTGCTCAACACCTGGGAGGTGGAGCGCGACCGCCTGTTCGCCAACACCGAGATCCACGACATTTCGGTCGCCATCGGCGTCGACCCGCACGGCCCCAACGACACGCCCGACCTCTCCGGCCTGCGTTATGGCAAGGTCTGCATCCTGTCCGATGCCGACGTGGACGGCTCCCACATCCAGGTGCTGCTGCTCACGCTGTTCTTCCGCCATTTCCCCAAGCTGATCGAGGCCGGCAACGTCTACGTGGCGCGCCCGCCGCTGTTTCGCGTGGATGTGCCTGCACGCGGAAAGAAGCCCGCCATCAAGGCCTACGCGCTGGACGACGGCGAGCTGACCGCCATCCTGGACAAGGCCGTCAAGGATGGCGTGGCGCGTGAAAAATGCCAGATCAGCCGTTTCAAGGGCCTGGGCGAGATGAGCGCCGAGCAGCTGTGGGACACCACGCTCAACCCCGACACCCGTCGCCTGCTGCCGGTGACGCTGGGCGGGTTCGACTTCGCGCAGACCGAGGCCGAGATCACCAAGCTCATGGGCAAGGGCGAGGCCGCTGCTCGCCGCGAGCTCATGGAATTGCACGGCGACAGCGTCGAGGTGGACATCTGATGAAGCCGCTGCGGCCTGCAATGCTGGCCCTGCTGCTGGCGGTCGGCAGCGCCCACGCCAGCGAGTGGCAGTGGCTGGCCGCGTTCGAGGTTTCCTCCTCGTACAAGGCCCTGCGGCCGTGGATGCGCGACGCCGCCAAGGTCCATGGTGTGGACTACGACCTGATCAAGGCCGTGATCGCGACCGAGTCCGGGTTTGACCCCGCGGCCGTTAGCCCGCGCGGCGCCGTGGGGCTGATGCAGATCATGCCCGCCACCGGTGAACGCTATGGCCTCAAGGCCCGCGAGAACCTGCTGGATCCGCGCGCCAACCTGGTGGCGGGCACGCGTTACCTGGCCGACCTGATCCGCCTGTTCGACGGCAACCTCAGCCTGGCCCTGGCCGCCTACAACGCGGGCGAAGGCACGGTGCTGCGCGCTGGCCGCCAGGTGCCCGACATAGTCGAGACCCGCCACTACGTGAGCACGGTCATGCAGCTCTACCAGCGCCTGCAGGCCCAGGCGCACTGACTTTTATCAAAACCCCATGGACGACCTCTTCACCCCCGAACCCCAGGAGGCGGTGCCCGACGCCGACAGCCTGGCCGGCTACGCGCAGCGTGCCTACCTCGAATACGCGCTCAGCGTCGTCAAGGGCCGCGCACTGCCCGACGTGTGCGATGGACAGAAGCCGGTGCAACGCCGCATCCTCTACAGCATGGAGCGCATGGGGCTGGGCTTCAATGGCAACACGGGTGCCAAGCCGGTCAAGAGCGCACGCGTGGTGGGTGACGTGCTGGGCCGCTTCCACCCGCATGGCGACCAGGCCGCCTACGACGCGCTGGTGCGCATGGCCCAGGATTTCAGCCAGCGTTACCCGCTGATCGACGGGCAGGGCAACTTCGGCAGCCGCGATGGCGATGGCGCGGCCGCGATGCGCTACACCGAGGCGCGGTTGTCGAAAATCACCGGCCTGCTGCTCGACGAGATCGATCAGGGCACGGTGGACTTCATCCCCAACTACGATGGCTCCACCGATGAGCCCAGGCAGCTGCCCGCACGACTGCCCTTCGTGCTGCTCAACGGGGCCAGCGGCATTGCCGTGGGCCTGGCCACCGAGATCCCCAGCCACAACCTGCGCGAGGTGGCCGACGCCTGCGTGGCACTGATCAAGACGCCGAAGATCAGCGACGAGGACCTGCTGCAGATCCTGCCCGGCCCCGACTACCCGGGCGGCGGCCAGATCATCAGCGCGGCCAGCGACATCGCCGACGCCTACCGCACCGGCCGTGGCAGCCTCAAGGTGCGCGCCCGCTGGAAGATCGAAGACCTCGCGCGCGGCCAGTGGCAGCTGGTGGTGACCGAGCTGCCGCCGGGTGTGAGCTCCCAGCGCGTGCTGGAGGAAATCGAGGAGCTGACCAACCCCAAGGTCAAGGCCGGCAAGAAGGCCCTGACGGCCGACCAGACCCAGCTCAAGCAGACCGTGCTGGCTGTGCTGGACGTGGTGCGCGACGAGTCGAGCAAGGACGCACCGGTGCGACTGGTGTTCGAGCCCAAGACCAGCCGTATCGAGCAGCAGGAGCTCATCACCACGCTGCTGGCCCACACCAGCCTGGAGACCTCGTCGTCCATCAACCTCACCATGGTGGGGCTGGACGGCCGGCCGGTGCAGAAGTCGATGCGCCAGATGCTGGTCGAGTGGATCGCCTTTCGCCAGTCCACCATCACCCGCCGCAGCCAGCACCGGTTGCAGAAGGTGCTCGACCGCATCCACATCCTCGAAGGCCGGCAGCTGGTGCTGCTCAACATCGACGAGGTGATTGCCATCATCCGCCAGAGCGACGAGCCCAAGGCTGCGCTGATCGCCCGCTTCAATCTCTCGGACCGCCAGGCCGAGGACATCCTGGAGATCCGCCTGCGCCAGCTGGCGCGGCTGGAGGCCATCAAGATCGAACAGGAGCTCAAAGAGCTGCGCGAGGAGCAGGGCAAGCTCGAAGAAATCCTGGGCAGCGAGAGCGCGCTGCGCCGCCTCATGGTCAGGGAGATCGAGGCCGATGCCAAAACCTTTGCCGACCCGCGCCGCACGCTGATCCAGGCCGAGAAGAAAGCCGTGGCCGAAGTGAAGGTGATCGACGAGCCGGTGACCGTGGTGGTTTCCAGCAAAGGCTGGGTGCGCGCCCGCACCGGCCACGGACACGACGCCACCGGTTTTGCCTTCAAGGCCGGCGATGGCCTCTACGGCACATTCGAATGCCGCACGGTGGATACGCTGGTGGTGTTTGGCAGCAACGGCCGTGTGTACTCGGTGGCGGTGTCGGCACTGCCCGGCGCGCGCGGTGACGGCCAGCCCATCACCACACTCATCGACCTCGAATCCGGCACACAGCCGGTGCACTACTTTGCCGGCGCAGCGGGGGTGACGCTGCTGCTGAGCGGATCGGGCGGTTTCGGTTTCCTGGCCAAGATCGAGAACCTGGTGTCGCGCCAGCGCGGCGGCAAGACCTTCATCAGCCTGGGTGAGGGCGAAACGGTGTGTGCGCCGTCGCTGGCGGAGGGCGCCACGCATGTGTGCTGCGCGTCCACCGGAGGGCGCATCCTCACCTTCGAGCTCGGCGAACTCAAGCTGATGGAAAAAGGGGGTCGGGGCCTCACGCTGATCGACCTCGAAGCCAAGGACACCCTGGCCGGCGCCGCGGCCTACACCCGCAGCGTGAAGATCGAAGGCGTGGGCCGAGGTGGCAAGGAGCGCGAAGAGACGCTGGAGATCCGCAGCCTGAACAACGCCCGTGCCGCCCGTGCGCGCAAGGGCAAGGCGGCCGATCTGGGCTTCAAGCCAAACCGCATCAACCGCGTGGAGTAAGCCCATGCCCCGCGCCCCGACGCTGGACGACCTGCGCCGCTACGCGATTGCTCGCAGCCTGTTCAAGCCGGTCACGTTGCCGGCGGCGGTGCGCAAGCTGGGTTTTGTGCAGGCCGACCCCATGCGGGCACCGGCGCGCGCGCAGGACCTGATCCTGTACCAGCGCGTCAAGGGCTACCGGGCCGGTGATCTGGAACGCCGCTACGAACGGCTCGGCATCGAGGAGGACGCGTTCGTCAACTACGGTTTCGTGCCGCGCGAGACGCTGGCCCTGCTGCACCCGCGTACCCCGCGCCGCCCGTGGGACGCCACCACCCGACGCCGCGCCAGCGAGGTGCTGGACTTCGTGCGCGAGCGCGGTGTGGTGCACCCGCGCGAGGTGAACGAGGCCTTTGCCCACCACGGCCGTGTGGCCGGTTACTGGGGCGGAGAGCTCAACGCCAGCACCCGGCTGCTGGACGACATGCACCACCACGGCTGGTTGCGCGTGCGCCGGCGCGAGTCGGGCACCCGGGTGTACGAGGCCATGACCCACCCCGAGCAGGACAGCAGCCCCGCCGCCCGGCGTGCCCGGGCTGAAGGCCTGGTGGACCTGATCGTCTCGCTCTATGCGCCGCTGCCCGCGCCCAGCCTGGGTTACCTGGTCACGCTGCTGCGCTATGGCGCACCGCAGCTCATGGCAGAGGCGCGTGGGGTGATCAAGGCGGCGAAGACGCGGTACGGTCACGCGGTGGTGGAGGGTGTCACCTGGTTCTGGCCGGCCGACGAAAACCCGGTATCGAAACGCCACACGCCGGTTGAAGGTGTGCGCCTGCTGGCGCCGTTTGACCCGGTGGTATGGGACCGCCGCCGCTTTGAGCTGCTGTGGGGCTGGGCCTACCGCTTCGAGGCCTATGTGCCGGCGCCGCAACGCACCATGGGCCACTACGCACTGCCCGTGTTGTGGGGCGAACACATGCCCGGTTGGGCCAACCTGCGGCTTGAAAAAGGCCGGCTGAGGCATGAGGTCGGTTTTGTGGATGGCCGTCCGCGCGACCCGGCTTTCCGTCGGGCGCTGGACGACGAACTGGGCCGCGTCGAGGTGTTCCTCGGCGGCTACGCCTGAGGCCGGCATCAGCCTGTCCCGTGGGCGCAACCCGGCGGTACGGACGGGTTAACCTCCATTGCCTTCCTCGCCGGTAACGCGGAACATGCCACGCACTGGACGCCGATCCCAAAAACGGTGCCAGCTGGAAAGCAACAGGGAGTGGTATGAAAAATCTGAAGATCGGCACGCGCCTGGGCGCGGGTTTTCTGGTGCTTCTGATCGCCATGCTGGCGATGAGCGTCAGAGGGCTCACGGGAATGGGCACCATCGTCGAGTCGGTGCAGTCCATGGCCAGGGAGTCACTCATGAAAGAGCGGCTGGTCAGTGACTGGTACCGCAACATCACCGCCGGCATTCGACGAACGACCGCCATTGCCAAGAGCAGCGACCCCTCGCTGGCCCGTTTCTTCGCCGACGACGCCGCGCAGTCCACGCGACAAGGTACCGAGTTGCAGAACCGCATCGAGGAACTGATACGCGAGGGCGAGGAAAAATCGGTCTGGGACGAGGTCAAGGCGGCCCGCCTCGGGTACCTGAAGGCGCGCGATGCGGTCACCAAGGCCAAGGCCGACGGGCAGCCCGACGAGGCGGAGCGGATCTTCAATGAAAGCTTCACCCCGGCGACGGCGCGTTATGTCGATGCCGTCCAGCGTCTGCTGGCGCTGCAGCGCAAGAGCATCGACGAAGCCGCGGCAGCCATCGAGTCGGAGTACGCCGCGACACGCCTGTCCATCGTGCTGGCCACGTTGGTGGTGCTGCTGCTCGGGGCGGTGGGTGCCTGGTGGATCACGCGCAGCATCACCCGCCCATTGACGGCATCGGTGCGTGTGGCCCAGGCGGTGGCGGACAACGACCTGTCCTCCGTGGTCACCGTCGACAGCAAGGACGAGACCGGTCAGCTGCTGGCCGCGCTTGGCCAGATGAACGACAACCTGGCCCGAATCACGGGGCAGGTGCGTCAGGGAGCCGACCGCATCCTGGTCGCCTCCGGAGAGATAGACGCCGGCAACCAGGACCTGTCGGCGCGCACCGAGGAGCAGGCCGGCGCCCTGGAGCAGACGGCCTCATCCATCGAGCAGCTTGCCAGCGCTGTTCGCCAGAATGCCGGCAGCGCATCCGAGGCCAGTCAGCTCGCATCCAGGGCCTCGCAGGTCGCGGTCGAGGGTGGCCGCGCGGTGGATCAGGTGGTGCAAACCATGGCGGCGATCGACTCTGCCTCGCGGCGCATTGCGGACATCATCGCCCTGATCGATGGCATCGCTTTCCAGACCAACATCCTGGCCCTGAACGCCGCTGTCGAGGCGGCACGCGCTGGCGAACAGGGGCGGGGTTTCGCGGTGGTGGCCGGCGAGGTACGAAGCCTGGCGCAGCGCTCTGCCGAGGCGGCCAAGGACATCAAGTCCCTGATTGCCGATTCGGTGGCGCGTGTGGACGAAGGCAACCGCCAGGTGACTGAAGCGGGACGCACCGTGGCATCGGTGGTCCAGAGCATCCAGCAAGTGGCCCAGATCATGACGGAGATCAGTACCGCCAGTGCCGAGCAGAGCGCCGGGATCCATCAGGTGAGCCAGGCCATCGCGCAGATGGATCAGGTCACGCAGCAGAACGCAGCGCTGGTTGAACAGGCGACCGCTGCGACCGCATTGCTGAAGGTCCAGGCGGCCTCGCTGGCCGAGGTCGTGGGGGTGTTCCGCCTGGGCGAGGGGTCCGGCAGATCGCCCTCAGCGCCTCTGCTGCTCGCTTGACGGGCGAGCGGTCAGCCGGTATCAGGCCAGCTCGGCGATCAGCTCGATCTCCACACACGCGCCCAGCGGAATCTGGGCCACGCCGAACGCGCTGCGCGCATGCGCGCCCTTGTCGCCAAACACCTGGGCCAGCAGTTCGGAGCAGCCGTTGGTGACCAGGTGCTGCTCGGTGAAGGTGGGGGTGGAGTTGACCAGGCTCATGACCTTGACGATGCGTTTGACGCCATCCAGATCGGTGCCGGCGGCGCGGCAGGCTGCCTCCAGCGTGCCCATGAGGTCGATGGCGATGGCGCGTGCTGCGGCCTGGCCTTCTTCGGTGTTGGTGGTCAGGCCCAGCTGGCCGACCCAGGGCTTGCCGTCCTTGCGGGCGATGTGGCCACTGATGAAGACCAGCTTGCCCGTCTGCACAAAGGGCACGTAGGCGGCGGCTGGCACGGCGACCGGGGGCAGGGTGATGTTCAGGGCTTTGAGCTGGGCGTAGACGGACATGGCATCTCCAACAGGTTGCATCCGGACCGTGTGGGCCGGTGGGGTGCGCAGATTCTAGGCCGGCGTGGTCAGACCGCCGGGGCCAGCGCTTCGTGTTCGTCGGGAGGGGCCACCGTCACGCCCACATGCAGGCTGTGGCTGCCGCCACCCTGGATCACGCCGCGCAGAGGCGAGACATCGCCGAAATCGCGCCCGTGGGCGAGCGTCACGTAGTCCTCGCCGGGGCTGCCCCAGCCACAGCGGTCGTTGGTGGGGTCGAAGTCGCACCAGGCGCCCGGCCCCACACCGTTCAGTGCCGGGCAGTACACCGACACCCAGGCGTGGGAGGCATCGGCACCGACCAGGCGTTGCTGCCCCTCGGGCACCACCGTGAGCAGGTAGCCGCTCACGTAGCGGGCGGGCAGGCCCAGGCTGCGCAGGCAGCCGATCATCACGTGGGCGAAATCCTGGCATACGCCCTCGCGGCGCTCCAGCGCTTCCAGCACGGGGGTGTTGATCTCGGTGCTGCCGCTGCGGTAGATGAAGTCGCGGTGGATGCGGGCCATCAGGGCCTCGCAGGCTTCCAGCAGTGGCGTGTCGGCCGTGAAAAGGTCCCGGGCGTAGTCGGCCAGCGCATCGTGCACCGGCACGTAGGGCGAGGCAAAGCCGAACTCGCTGGCCGCTTCGTAGGCCGCGCCTGCGTGGTAGACAAAATGGTCGTGCACCGCCTGCCAGCTAGGCGATGCCGGCAGTGGGCGTGGCGCGCGCGTGTCGACCAGGCTGTCGGCTGTCACTTCCAGCTGGTCGTGGGCTTCTTGCAGCGCGAAGAAGGCGCGGCGGTTGCCAAAGCTGTCGCTGCCCTCACCGGTCTGGGTGGGCTCGGGGTTCACGCGCAGCGCGTGGGCCAGCAGGCGTTGGCCGCTGTCGCCCTGCGGGTCATCCAGCGGTTGCAGGTGCGACATGTGCTGCGACAGCAAGACCGGTGCGCTGTAGCTGTAGCGGGTTTCGTGAACGATGCGCAGCTGCATGACCAGGCCCTAGATGAGCAGCGAGCGGTTGCTGCGGTCGGCGTGGCTGAAGTGCCGGCGGTTGATGTCGTCCGACAGCTGCTGCGCGGCGTACTGACAGGCCGTCAGCAGGTTGAGCAGGGCCGAGGTGTCCCCGCTCTCGGGGCACAGCGTGGCCACTTGCCATTCGGCCGGATCGGGCAGGCTGGTTGCCAGCGTGCTGACGCTGCCGGGTGCGCTCGATTCGAGCTTGGCCAGGCGCGAGCGCAGGGTGCCCAGCACCCAGCCCAGCGAACGCGGGTTGTCTCGGTCGAGCACCAGCAGTTCGGTCAGGGCGTAAAGGTCGCGCCGTTGCTGGTAGCGCGCGTGAAAGGTGATGGTGCTGTCGAACAGCGCCACCACGGCCTCGAAGCCGCCGTCCTCGTTCACGCTGCCGGTCGACAGGCCCAGCGCCAGCGCGTGCGACAGCGTGCCCAGGCGTTCGATGTGGCGGCCGATGCTGAGCAGGCGCCAGCCGTCGTCGCGCACCATGCGGTCGGTCTGGGCGCCGGTGATGGCGGCCAGCAACTCGCTGGTCTGCTCCAGCGCGTTCAGGGCCTCCTGCGGCGCGTATTCGGCATCGGCGCTCATCTGGCCACAGGCTTCCTCGAATTCGGCCGAGACGCGCTCGATCAGGTTGCGCTGCTCCTGCGCCAGGCGTTCGCGCACATTGGCGGCCGAGAAACCCAGCGAGCGCAGGTTGAAGCCCACGCTGGTGGCCTCTGCATCGGCACCCAGCATGGCAATCAGCGCGCGCTCGAACACGCGCGGCGCCTGCTGGGCCGAGGGCACGTCGTCGAGCACCAGGCCATTGGCCTGCGCGCATTCGGTCAGCCACTGCAGCAGGGCGAGCGAGCGTTCGTCTTCGCCGTGCAGGCAGCGCAACGCAATCTGCGCCAGACGCACGGTGTTCTCGGCGCGTTCGGTGTAGCGGCCCAGCCAGAACAGGTTTTCGGCCGCGCGGCTGGTGACCGGGCGCTTGTGCGGTGCGGCTTCGGGGTTGAGCGTGGCGCCGCGCAGCAGCGTGGTTCGGTCCACCTCGCCATCGGTGAGCACCCAGCAGTCGGCGCTGCTGCCGCCGCGCTGCATGGAGGCAATCAGCCGCCCTGGCGGCGCCAGCCGCACCATGCCGCCGGGCAGCACGCGCCAGGACTGTGGGCCATCGCACAGCGCAAACACGCGCAGCATGGCCGAGCGCGGTGCGATGCGGTCGCCCATCCAGGTGGGCGTCTGCGACAGCGGCATCCAGGTCTGCACCGTGTAGTCGGCGCTGTGGCGCACCATGCGGCCGGTGAGGCGGTCCAGCTCGTCGGCTGACAGCTTCTGGCCGATGACGGTTTCCAGGCCCGAATCCGGGTAGGTGGACTTGATCACGCCCTGTTTGAGCAGCGGCAGCACGCGCTGCAGCGCGGCCGGCTCGCCGCACCACCAGGTGTCGAGCGAGGGCAGGGCCAGCGGCTCGCCCAGCAGGCGTTCGGACAGTGCGGGCAAAAAGCCCAGCAGCGCGCTCGATTCCAGCGGCGCCGAGCCCGGCATGTTGGCCAGCAGCACGTTGCCCGCACGCAGTGCCTGCAGCAGGCCGGGCACGCCCAGCGCGGAATCGCTGCGCAGTTCCAGCGGGTCCAGCCACTGGTCGTCCAGGCGCTTGATCAGCGCGTGCACCGGCTCCAGGCCCTGCAGCGTCTTGAGGTACACGCGCTGGTCGCGCACGGTGAGGTCGCTGCCCTCGACCAGCGTGAGGCCCAGGTAGCGCGCCAGGTAGGCGTGCTCGAAATAGGTTTCGTTGTACGGGCCGGGCGTGAGCAGCGCGATGCGCGCGTTGGCACCCTGGGGCGTCAGGCTCTGGATGCCCTGCATCAGCGCGCGGTAGCTGGCGGCCAGGCGCTGCACCTTGAGGCCGCTGAAGGCCTTGGGGAACTGGCGGCTGATGGCGATGCGGTTTTCCAGCAGGTAACCCAGGCCCGAAGGCGCCTGGGTGCGCTGCGACACCACCCACCAGCGGCCGTCCGGGCCGCGGGCGAGGTCGAAGGCGGTGATGTGCAGCCAGGTGTCGCTGGCCGGGCGCACGCCGTGCATGGCGCGCAGGTAGCCCGGGTGGCCCTGCACCAGCGCGGGTGGCAGCAGCGCGTCTTTCAACAGTCGTCGCTCGCCGTAGATGTCGGCCATCACCGCGTTGAGCAACCGGGTGCGCTGCAGCACCCCGGCCTCGATGGTCGCCCACTGCTCGGGTGTGACGATGGTGGGGAGCAGGTCGAGCGCCCAGGGCCTGCGCACACCGCCTTCGTCGGCGTAGACGTTGTAGGTCACGCCGTTGTCGCGCAGCTGGCGGGCCAGGTTGTGCGCGCGGCGGTTCAGGTCGCCCAGCCCGTCGAAGCCGATGTGGCCGAAGAACCGGTCCCAGGGCTCGCTCAGGCCTTCGCCATCGGGCCGGCGCAACTCGTCCAGGTGCCCGGCATTGGCGGGCGCGGCAAGGGCCATTGCCAGCGACTGCGGGCTCTCGTGCGGGTCGTCGAAAAGGGTGCGATCGGGGGAATTCACTGCCGTCAAGTATGCCCGTAGAGCGGTTTGTCGGGGTGGACCACCGACGTCTTCAGGCGGTGGCTGGCCGTCAAACGTGAAGTTTTGCAAGCTCGACATTTTTAACATCTTGGCGGTTTAGCATCCCGCGCGGGCTTGTAGAGAACAGGGAGAGAACAACATGAACAGCAACAGCTACCGGCTGGTGTTCAACCGTGCGCGCGGTGCGCTGATGGCGGTGGGCGAGGGGGCGCGCAGCGTGCGCAAGAGCGCCAGCGGGCAGGGTGGTGCTGCGGTGGTGATGGCCACCTTGCTGCTCGCAGGGGGCAGCCAGGCGCAGATCGTGGCCGACCCCAACGCCCCGGCGAACCAGCGCCCCACGGTGCTGCTGGCGCCCAACGGCGTGCCCCTGGTCAACATCCAGACCCCCAGCGCTGCCGGGGTGTCGCGCAACACCTACGGCCAGTTCGATGTCAACGCCAACGGCGCCATCCTCAACAACAGCCGCACCGATGCCCAGACCCAGCTGGGCGGCTGGGTGCAGGGCAACCCGTGGCTGGCCACGGGCAGCGCCCGCGTCATCCTCAACGAGGTCCACAGCGCCCACCCCAGCCAGCTCAGAGGCTGGGTGGAAGTGGCCGGCCAGCGCGCCGAGGTCGTGATCGCCAACCCGGCGGGCATCCAGGTCAGCGGCGCGGGCTTCATCAACGCCGCCGGCGTGACGCTGACCACCGGCGCTCCGGTGTTCAACGGTGGCAGCCTGGAGAGCTACCGCGTGCAGGGCGGGCAGGTGCAGATCAGCGGCAACGGGCTGGACACCCGCAGCGCGGACCACACCGCCATCCTCGCTCGGGCGGTCGAAGTCAACGCCGGGCTGTGGGCCAACCGCCTGAACGTCGTCACCGGCGCCAACGGGGTGGATGCCACCACCCAGGCGCCCACCGGCACGGCCACACCCTCAGGCTCCACGCCTGCCTTCGCGCTGGACGTGGCGCAGCTGGGCGGCATGTACGCCGGGCAGATCCACCTGATCGGCACCGAAGCCGGGGTGGGGGTGAACAACCGGGGTGTCATGGCCGCCACGGCGGGCAACCTGGTGCTCGATGCCAACGGCCACCTGAGCCACACAGGCGTCATGCAGGCCAGCGGCAGCTTGGCGGTCCAGATCCAGGGCGACGCGACCCTGTCGGGCAACACCCATGCGGGGCAAAGCCTCACCGTCCATGCCGCCGGGGTGCTCGGCCACCAGGGGCGCATCAACGCCCTGGGCGACGTGAGCCTGCAGGGTCAGCAGGTGCACAACAGCGGCGAGGTGTTGGCCAACGCGGCGGTGCACGTCGCCGGCGTTGACACCATCGTCAACCACGGCACCGTCGCCTCGGCCACGGATTTGTCCCTGAGCGCGCCAGACATCCGCAACAGCGGCGACATGCGGGCGCCCGAGCTCGCACTGCACGCCAATGCCCTGGACAACCGTGGCGGCACCCTGCTGGCAAACGAGCTGAGCATCGACAGCGACTGGGTGGATAACAGCCAGGCCGGGCACATGCTGGCGCAGTCCCACCTCGACATGCGGACCGGTGGCCTGGACAACCGCCAAGGGCAGGTGCATGCGCTCGGCAATCTGGTGCTCGATCTGCGCGCCGGCACGTTGCACAACCAGGGCGGTGTGCTGCGCGCCGCCCAGACGCTCACCCTGAGCGACGGCGGCCAGATCGCCAACACCGGCGGTGTGCTGGTGGCCGAGCAGGACGTGAATGTGCACACCCGACAGCTGGGTCTGGACGGACTCATCGCCGCTGGCCACGACGCGAACCTGACGCTGGCCGGCGACCACACCGTGGACGCCAGCGGTCAGCTCCTGGCCGGGCATGCGCTGGAGGTCACCGTCTCTGGAACCCTGACCAACCGGGGCGTCATCGATGGCGGGGGCGACACCCGCATCCGTGCCACCAGCGTGCACAACACGGGCACAGGCCGTGTCTACGGCGACCACATCGGCATCCAGGCCACGCACCTGCTCAACGACAGCGAGACGGTGAACGCAGCCCGCCACGATGCCGTCATAGCCGCGCGCGAACGCCTGGACATCGGCGCCCAGCACATCGTCAACCGCGATGGCGCGCTGCTGTTCAGCGCCGGCTCCCTGCATGTGGGTGCAACGCTGGACAGCCAGCACCAGGCCAGCGGCAGCGCCCAGAGCCTGCACAACCGCAGCGCCGTCATCGAAAGCCTGGGCAACATGGTTCTCGATACCCGGGAGCTGCACAACCTCAACGACCACTACGCCATGCAGCTGGAGCCCGGGGCGCCCACCCCGGTGCTTTACCTGCTGCACGACGGTGTGGCCTACACCCAGGACCAGCTCGGGCTGAACTTCCCCGCGCTCAACCAGTACGAGGACCAGGCCGGATGGAGCGTGCTGCTGCCCTCGGCCCAGTACCCGTTCTCCCGCTTCCCCGCCGACGTGTCCAGCTGGGCGCGACCCACCTGGTTCGGCAGGTTCACGGTCGACATCAACCACTCCTACACCCGCGTCGGCAGCGGCAAGGAGGCCTACACCATCCCTCACCCCTATCCGCGCGACCACGGCATCTGGGGGCGCTTTGGCGTGGCGCCACCACCGGCGCAGCCGGCCTACAGCGGCCCGCAGTGCGGGAGCGAGCATGTCTACTGCAACGCCACACAGTGGGGCCAGTACAACGAGCATCAGGCGGACATGGCCGTCTACAACACCCAGCACAGCGCCGCGGTGCAAACGCTGAACCAGCACATCGACGCCTACAACGCCAGCGTGCAGGCCCGCACCCTGATCAACTGGACCGTCATCGACGCCAGCCAGACGGTCTACACCCCGGTCGTGAGCCAGAGCGCGCCCGCGCAGATTCGCGTCGGCGGCAACCTCAAGGCGCACTTTGAAACCCAGGCGCTCAACGACAAGAGCCAGATACTCGTCGGCGGCACCGCCAGCCTCACGGGCGCTGCGCTGCAGAACATCGAAGCCCAGGGCACCGAGCTCACCGCGGTGCGCGGCAACAGCGTGTACTCGTATTACCACGAAGACTGCGACTTCTGCGACGACGACCGCTACTACGAGTTCACCGCCTACGCCGCCGACACCACGCGCACGGTCACGGTCCCCATCACGCGCTTCCAGACCCAGGTCGGCGCCGGCTCGGGAGCCAACGCCGGGGCCCACACCGCCCAGTCCAACACGGGCGCGATCATCGGGTCATCCACCATCGTGCCACCGCCCCTTGCGGTGCAAGACCTGGCCAGCAGCAGCCTGTTCACGCTCAACCCTGCCAGCACCAGCGGCTACCTCATCGAGACCGATCCGCGCTTCACCGACCGCCGCCAGTGGCTGGGCAGTGACTACCTGCTCGCGGCGCTCTCCTACGATCCCGCCAGCGTCCACAAGCGCCTGGGCGACGGCTTCTACGAACAGCAACTCATACGCGAACAGGTGGCGCAGCTCACCGGCCAGCGCTTTCTGGGCGACCACACCAACGACGACGCACAGTACCGCGCGCTGATGGACGCGGGCGTGACCTTCGCGCAGGCTCACCCGCTGCGCCCCGGCGTGGCACTGACGGCAGACCAGGTTGCCGCACTGACCAGCGACATCGTGTGGCTGGTCGAGCGCGAGGTGAGCCTGGGCGACGGCCGCACGGTCAAGGCACTGGTGCCGCAGGTCTACGTGGTGCCGCGTGCGGGCGACCTCAACGGCAGCGGCACCCTGATCGCTGCCCAGGCCATCGACATCCAGCTGAGCGGCGATCTCGTCAACAGCGGCACCATCGCTGGCCGCCAGATCACCCGCATCAGCGCCGAGAACCTGCACAACCTCGGCGGCACCATCAGCGCTCAGGACACCCGGCTGCAGGCCCGCCTGGACCTCGCCAACGTCGGCGGGACACTGGCCGCCCAGGACCGGCTGGTGCTGCAGGCCGGGCGCGACCTGAACCTGGTCACGACGACAGCGAGCACCGACACGGGCACCAGCACCCGCACGACAGTGGACCGCGTGGCCGCGCTGTACGTGAGCCAACCCGATGGCGTGCTGGTGGCCAGCGCCGGGGGCGACATGAACCTCAGCGGCGCGCTGATCGACAGCCAGGGCACCACCCAGCTCATCGCCGCAGGTGACGTGAGGCTGCAGACCGTGCGTACCGACAGCCGCGACACCATGGTGTGGGACGCGCACAACCGGCTCGGTCTGAGCCAGAGCCAGGAAGTGGGCACCCGAATCCAGAGCCAGGGCGACCTCACGGTCATGGCCGGGCAGGACATCCAGGCCCGAGCGGCCAGCGTGCAGGCACAAGGTGAGCTGCGCCTGAGCGCCGGGCGCGACATCGGGCTGGAGGCCGGCCAGGCCAGCCAGGGCTACGACGAAGCGCACCGCATCGAGAGCAGCGGGTTCCTGAGCAGCCAGACCACCACCACCCGCGACAGCCGGCACGACACCTTCGCGCAGGCCAGCGAGCTGGGCGGGCGCACGGTGAGCGTGCAGGCCGGGCAGGACGTCAAGCTCACCGGCAGCCAGCTCATCAGCGACGCGGGCACCACCGTGGTGGCCGGGCGCGACATCGAACTGCAAGCGGCGCAGACCCGGCACAGCGAAAGCCACTTCCAGGAAACCAGCAAGAGCGGCCTGGGCGCCATGGGGGGCCTGAGCTACGGCAAGAGCCAGCACAGCACCGATCAGCAGGTGGTGCAGACCGCCAGCCAGGCCAGCACCGTGGGCGCCATCGCGGGCGACGTGACGCTGGTGGCGGGGCAGAGCTACCGCCAGAGCGGCTCGGACGTGCTGGCCCCGGGTGGGGATGTGAACATCCTGGCCAAAGACATCGCCATCGTGGAGGCGCGCGAAACCCAGTCCAGCCGCACCGAGGAGAGGTTCAAGAGCAGCGGCATCAGCGTGAGCGTGGGCAGCCCGATACTGAGCGCCGCGCAAACGACCACGCAGATGGCCAGCGCGATCCAGAAAACGGACGATGGCCGCATGCAGGCGCTGGGTGTGGCGGCGGCGGGCCTGAACATTTACAACAGCGCCGACGAGATCGGCAAGGCAGCCAAGGCGCTGGCCAACGGCGACCTCAGCCAAGCCGGCTCCATCAGCATCAGCCTGGGCTCCTCCAAGAGCGAAAGCCTCACCGAAACCCGCTCTGACAGCGCCAAGGGCAGCACCGTGCTGGCCGGTGGCAGCGTCAACCTGATCGCCAGCGGCGCGGCACAGGACAGCGGCATCCTCGTGCGCGGCAGCGCCATCACGGCCGGTGACACCGCCCGCCTGATGGCCGACGGCGACATCACCCTGCAGGCCGCGCGCAACGACCGCGAGGAGCACAGCCGCCAGAAGTCCAGCAGCGCCAGCGTGGGCGTCAGTGTCAGCGCCGCAGGCCCAACCGGCGTGACCGTGAGCGCCAGCCAGGGCAAAGGCCAGGGCGACGGGTTCGAGACCACCTACACCAACACCCACGTCAACGCCGGCAACCTGGTGGTGATCGACAGCGGCGCCGACACCACCTTGAAGGGCGCCACCGCCCAGGCCGAACAGATCATCGCCAACGTGGGCGGCAACCTCAGCATCGAGAGCCTGCAAGACAGCGCCACCTACAACGAACGCAGCAAGAACGCCGGCGTGAGCGTCACGTTCGGACCGAGCCCGGGCGGCTCCATCAGTGCGGGCAAGACAAAGATCGACAGCGACTACCGCAGCGTCACCGAGCGAAGCGGCCTCAAGGCCGGAGATGGCGGCTTCCAGGTCGTGGTCAATGGCCACACCGACCTGAAGGGCGGCGCCATCACCAGCACCGAGCCGGCGGTGCAGGACGGCAAGAACCGCTTCGAGAGCGGCAGCCTGAGCACCAGCGACCTGAGCAACACGGCGCACTACAAGGCAAATGGCTATCAAGTAGGTATCGGCGTCACCAATGGAAAATTGACCGGCAGCCTAGGCGTGGGCTCCGACAAGGGAGACGCCCAATCGACCACGCAGGCCGCGATCTCGGGTCTGGCAGGTAACCAGGGCGCGCGCACGGGCGACGCAGAGACCGGCATTGCAACCATCTTCGACAAGGAGCGGGTCAAGGACGACATCAACGCCCAGGTCACCATCACCGCCGCCTTTGTGCAGGAGTCGCGCGCGGCCTTGAAAAACCACGGCGACCAGGAGCGGGAAAAGCTCAAGGCGCGTGCCGAGCAGGCCACCACCGACGAAGAACGCGCCGAAATCGAAGCGCAGCTCAAGTCACTAGACCAGCAAGACCGCGTGATCAACCTGCTCATCAGCGCGGTGGCGGGCCTGGGTATCAGCGCTGTGGCGCAGGAAGGACTGGCTGCAGCAGCCGATCAGATGCGACAACTCATGATCGAGGATTCGAGGACGTTCGCGGGCGTGGTGGACAGTAGTGGAAGAACGCTGGACAACATCTCGGGCGAGAGTGAGGGAGTCGAAGGTGACGCCGTCAAACTGGGCGGTACGCGGGTGGATCTGGATGCGTTGTGTGGTTCCAGCAATGAGCGGTGCAGAAAAAATCCGGACGGAAGCCTAGCGTTGAATGATCAAGGTCAAGTGGTTTTTACCGCAGGCGATCTCGCTGATTTCCTGAAGACCCCTGAAGGTAAAAAGATGATTGGCCCAACCGGCGGCATCCAAGGTATGAAAGGCACCTTGTTTGGTTTTCCCTACGAAGCGGGCAGTTGGCAGGACAAGCTGATCGAGGCGTTCGCGGGGCCACACGACTACATCGGTGGGAGTTTGAGTGGGTTGTATGACGAGCAGGGGAATGCTCGGCGCGGAATGACAGATGCTGAGCGACGGTTGTACGACAACGTCGTCTCACCTGGTGCGCTAGTGCCGGCGACCCCGTTTGCCGCAGCACAGGTGCTGCCAAGGGATGTATGGCTTGCGATTTCAATACTGCTGGGGGCTGGACGATGAGAGCAATTAGGGCATTTATAGCTATAGCGCTGGGTGTGTTGATTTCGGGTTGCGAATTGCTTTGTCAGGCCGGAACGGGAACATGTGGCATGAGTCAGGCACAACGCGAGCGCCTGCTGCATCCTCGCCCCTACGGCGCTCATTGGGTCAAGCCCGGAGCGAGCCAGGAGGAATGGCGTCGGGATTGGGTGGGGTGTGGGGGAATGGCTGACGGAGGATATTTTGATGACGCACCTTCTAGATCCAGCAATGAAATGATTTTTTCTGCTGATCGCAAAAAGAGACAGGCATTGGCTATCTGCATGAGTCAGGTCGGTTACCAATTTGTTCCGGGATCGGACTTTCGTGAGCCATAAGGTCGGCAACGGGCAGGACAAGCTGATCGAGGCGTTCGCGGGGCCACACGACTACATAGGTGGGAGTTTGAGTGGGTTGTATGACGAGCAGGGGAATGCCACACGAGATAGAGGCACATCGACGGCTCTTATCCACGATCGTTGGAGCGAGGTCGCCATTCCGTTGGCGGCACCATTTGCGGCTCCGAGGGTCTGGGTAGCTTGGCTCAAGCGCCTATGGAGGCGCGGTTAGGTCTGAACAGGTGTCGATCAACGGGAAGGGTCGGTGTCCGAGCTGGCATTCCTGCAGGATGAATGGGGTGGAGTGGAAGCAAAAATCCGATACAGCCCTGTTTGGCGCGGCTTTATGCCCGCATGTCCAGCGTGAACGGAAACTCCCGGTTCACCACCACCGGCTGCGGCCGCAGCGTGCCCGGCGTGTGGCCCAGGCGGAAGAAGCGCGCCAGGCGCCGGCTCTCGGCTTCGTAGGCGTTGACGGGGAAGTTGTCGTAGCTGCGGCCGCCGGGGTGCACCACGTGGTACTGGCAGCCGCCCAGTGAGCGTTGCATCCAGGTGTCCACGATGTCGAAGGTGAGCGGTGCGTGGCCGGCTATGGTGGGGTGCAGGGCCGAGGGCGGGTTCCAGGCCTTGTAGCGCACGCCCGCCACGTACTGGCCGGCAATGCCGGTCGGCTGCAGCGGCAGGCTGCGGCCATTGACGGTGACGACGTAGCGGCTGTCGTTGTGGCCACTGAGGTGAACCTCCAGGCGCTCCAGCGACGAGTCGACGTAGCGCACGGTGCCGCCTACGGCGCCTTCTTCGCCCATCACGTGCCAGGGCTCCAGGGCGTTGCGCAGGGTGAGTTCCATGCCGCGAACGGCCACCTGGCCGACCAGCGGGAAGCGGAACTCGAAGTGCGGCTCGAACCAGGCCTTCTCGAACGAGTAACCCTCGCGGTTCAGGTCTTCGATCACGTCCTCGAAGTCCATGCGGATGAAGGTGGGCAGCAGGAATCGGTCGTGCAGCTCGGTGCCCCAGCGGGTGAGCGGGCCACGCCACGGCTGTTTCCAGAAACGCGCCACCAGCGCACGCAGCAGCAGCTGCTGGGCGATGCTCATGCGGGCGTGAGGCGGCATCTCGAAGGCGCGCAGTTCCAGCAGGCCCAGACGACCGGTGCTGCTGTCAGGCGAGTAGAGCTTGTCGATGCAGAACTCGCTGCGGTGGGTGTTGCCGGTGACGTCGATCAGGATGTTGCGCAGCGTGCGGTCCACCAGCCAGGGTGGCATGTTCTGGCCGTAGACCTGCCGGTTCTTCTCGATCTGCTCCAGCGCGATTTCCAGTTCGTAGAGCTGGTCGTTGCGGGCCTCGTCCACGCGCGGCGCCTGGCTGGTGGGGCCGATGAACAGGCCGCTGAACAGATAGCTCAGCGAAGGGTGGTTGTGCCAGTAGGCCACCAGGCTGCCCAGCAGCTCGGGCTTGCGCAGGAAGGGGGAGTCGGCCGGCGTGGCACCGCCCAGCACGAAGTGGTTGCCGCCGCCGGTGCCGGTGTGGCGCCCGTCGGTCATGAACTTCTCGGCACACAGGTGCGTCTGGTGCGCGGACTCGTAGAGGAACTCGGTGTGCTCCACCAGCTCGCCCCAGTTGTGCGCGGGGTGGATGTTGACCTCGATCACGCCGGGGTCGGGCGTGACCTGCAGCATCTTCAGACGCGGATCACGCGGCGGCGGGTAGCCTTCGAGCACGACCTTGACGCCCAGTTTCTCGGCCGTGGCTTCGATGGCGGCGAGCAGGTCGAGGTAGTCCTCCAGCTGAGCCAGCGGCGGCATGAAGATGTAGAGGTGCGAGCTCTTGCCGCCCTGGGTGCGTTCGGCCTTGGGGCCGTTGGCGCGCTGCGGGTCGCGGGCCTCCACACACAGCGCGGTGCGGGTGAGCCAGGCGGCCGATTCGCCGCGTGCGGGGTAACGCGCGCTCATAGGCTGTGCCGGCGCCGCACCGGGCGCGGTGCCCTGCTGCCACGCGGGTGCGCTGCTGCCGCTCTGCTCGAAGCCGCTGCCTTGCAGCGAGACCACACCCCCTTCGGCAAAACCGCCACCCACCTGGTGGGGTGCGTACTGCTGCTTGTAGGCGCTGCCTTCGGGCAGGGCGTCGCGCGCGCCCAGCGGGTCCTGCTCGATGAGGTAGGGGTAGTCGGCCTTGCTGACCCAGGGCAGCGAGTCGAGCGGCAGACGGTAGCCCATGGGCGAATCGCCGGGGAACAGGTACATGCGCTCGTCGCGGAAGAACCAGGGGCCGGTGCTCCAGCGTGTGCCGCCCAGCCGGTGGGCGCTGGTGCGCTGGCCCTTGGTGTCGTTGGGGCCGGGCTGGGCGCCGGCCTGCAGCGGCAGCACGTAGCCCACCACGCTGTCCAGCCCCTGGCCGAACACGCGGCGCAGGCGCTGGCGTTCCATCTCGTCGTCCAGCTTGGCATCGAACGGGTCGACGTTGACCGGCAGCCGGCGCTCGCGCCAGAGGAAGTACCAGGTGTCCTCGTAGCCGGGCGTGATGTACTGGGTGGACAGGCCCAGCTTGCGTGCCAGCGTCTGGGTGAAACGCTGGGCGTCATCGGCGGTGTAGTGGGCTTCGTCGCGCTCGTCGGCAAACAGCGCGGGGTTGTGCCAGGTGGGCTGGCCGTCGGCGCGCCAGAACAGCGACAGCGCCCAGCGCGGCAGCTGTTCGCCCGGGTACCACTTGCCCTGGCCCAGGTGCACGAAACCACCGTCGCCGTACTGTGCGCGCAGGCGGTGCAGCAGCTCGGTGGCGTAGTTGCGTTTGGTCGGGCCCAGCGCGTCGGTGTTCCATTCGGCGGCGTCGCGGTCGCGCGTGGCCACATAGGTGGGCTCACCGCCCATGGTCAGGCGCACGTCGCCGGCCACCAGGTCGTCATCCACCTTTTTGCCGAGAGCGTCGATGGCGGCCCACTGGTCGTCGGTGTAGGGCTTGGTCACGCGCGGCGATTCGTACACGCGTGTCACGGCCATGTGGTGGCTGAACTCGACCTCGGCCTCGTCCAGTGCGCCTTCGATGGGCGCGGCGCTGGAGGGCTGCGGCGTGCAGGCCAGCGGCACGTGTCCTTCGCCGGCCAGCAGGCCGGAGGTGGGGTCCAGGCCGATCCAGCCGGCGCCGGGCAGGAAGACCTCGCACCACGCGTGCAGGTCGGTGAAATCGGCCTCGGGGCCACTGGGGCCGTCCACCGCCTTCACGTCGGGGGCGAGCTGGATCAGGTAGCCCGAGACGAAACGCGCGGCCAGGCCCATGTGGCGCAGCAGCTGCACCAGCAGCCAGCCGGAATCGCGGCACGAGCCGCTGGCCTTGGTCAGCGTTTCCTCGGGCGTCTGGACGCCGGGCTCCATGCGAATCAGGTAGCCGATGTCTTTTTGCAGGCGCTGGTTGATGTCGACCAGGAAGTCGATGGTGCGCCGGGGCGTGCGATCGATGCCATCGAGGTAGGCCTTGAAGCGTGGGGTCAGCTCGCCGGTGCTGAGGTAGGGCGTCAGCTCCTGCTGCTGAGAGGCGTCGTACTTGAACGGGAACTGCTCGGCGTGGGGTTCGAGGAAGAAGTCGAACGGGTTGTAGACCGCCATTTCGACGACGAGATCGATCGTGACCTTGAACTCGCGCGTGGGCTCGGGAAACACCAGCCGCGCCTGGTAGTTCGCAAACGGGTCCTGCTGCCAGTTGATGAAATGCTGGGCGGGCTCGATGCGCTGGGAGTACGACAGCACGCGCGTGCGGCTGTGGGGCGCCGGGCGCAGGCGCACCACCTGCGGGCCGAGTTTGACCAGGCGGTCGTAGCGGTAGTGGGTGACGTGGTTGAGCGCGACGTGGATGGCCATGCGATAAGCTTTCAGCAGGGAGGATGCGCCAATGAAGCGCCAAGCGTTGCCGAGAACCATCGTAGCAAGTACCGAGCCATACGCCATGACAAGCCCCCTTTCGGGGGGCTGACGGCATGGTGGTGGTGCTGTGGGCCTGGGTGGCCGGCGCGGGGCTGCAGCTGCAGCAGGCCGCTCTGTGGCCGTGGCCGGCCTATGCGGCCGGGGTGTTGCTGGGCCTGGTGCTCGTGCCGGTCCGGCTCCGGTGGGCCTGGGTGATGGCGGCCTTGCTGCTGGGGTTTTCGCTGACGGGCTGGCGTGCCGACGTGCGACTGGCCCGGCAACTGCCGCCCGAACTCGACAACCGCGTGCTCACACTCACTGGCCGGGTGGCGGGTCTTCCGACCCGTCTGGACGCCGGGGTCCGGTTTCTGTTCGAGGTCGATTCCGCGCGGCTGGACGGCGCCCCGGTTGACCTGGTGGCGCCGGTGCTGATGAACGGGTTCGTGGCGCCGGGCACTGCACCGCCCCCGCTGGCGCCGGGCGAGCGCTGGCAGTTCCACGCCCGTCTGCGCGCGCCGCATGGGCTGTTCAACCCCCATGGCTTTGACCGCGAGCTCTGGCTCTGGCAGCAGGGTGTGGCAGCCACGGGCACGGTGCGGGGTGAGCCCGAACGGTTGCAGGGCGCCGGTTGGAGCGCTCCGGTGGCCCGCGCACGGCACGCGGTGGCCGAGGCGCTGCGCGAACGTGTGAGCGACCCCCGCGCGGCCGGGGTGCTGGTGGCCCTGGTGGCGGGAGACCAGAGCGCCATCGACCGCGACGACTGGGACCTGTTCCGCGCCACCGGTGTGGCCCACCTCATGGCCATATCGGGTCTGCATGTCACGCTGTTTGCCTGGCTGGCGATGAGGGCGGTCACCGCCCTGTGGCGACGTTCGGCCCGCTGGACCCCCTCGTGGCTGCTGCGCTGGCCTGCCAGCCACGCCGGCACGGTGGGCGGGCTGCTGCTGGCCACGGCCTATGCGGTGTTTGCAGGCTGGGGCGTGCCGGCCCAGCGCACCGTGCTCATGCTGGCCGTGGTGGCCGTGCTGCGCCTGCGTGGTGTGCACTGGCCGTGGCCACTGGTCTGGCTCTGGGCCATGGCCGCTGTGGTGTTGCTGGACCCGTGGGCGTTGCTGCAGCCCGGGTTCTGGCTCAGCTTCGTGGCGGTGGGCGTGCTGTTTGCCAGCTCAGGCACGGCTACGCCAACGGGCGGGCGGCTGCGGGCGCTGCTGCGGGAGCAGGCGGTGGTCACAGTGGCACTTTCTCCGCTCACGCTGCTGCTGTTCGGGCAGGTGTCCGTCGTCGGGCTGCTGGCCAACCTGGTCGCCATTCCGTGGGTCACGCTGGTGGTGACGCCGCTGGCCCTGCTGGGTGTGGTGCTGCCCGTGCTGTGGACACCGGCAGCCTGGGGCGTGGCGGTGCTCTCGGCGGGGCTGGAGCACCTGGCCATCTGGCCCTGGGCGGTGTGGCACCGGGCGGTGGCCCCCTGGCCGCTGGCACTCGTGGCGGTCGCCGGTGGGGTGCTGCTGGTGATGCGCCTGCCCTGGGCGCTGCGCCTGCAGGGGCTGGTGCTGCTGTGGCCAGCCCTGGCCTACCAGCCGCCCCGGCCACCACCGGGCGCGTTCGATCTGCTGGCGCCGGACGTGGGGCAGGGCGGTGCCGTGCTCGTGCGCACCGCCCACCACAGCCTGCTGTACGACGCCGGTCCGGCTTACTTTGGCGGTGGTGACGCCGGCGAGCGCGTGCTGGTGCCGCTGTTGCGCCGCCAGGGCGAGCGCCTGGACCTGCTGCTGGTGAGCCACCGCGACGGCGACCACGCGGGCGGCACGCAGGCGGTGCTGCAGAGCCAGCCGCAGGCGGCCTTTCTCGCCTCCTACGACCCCGAGCCCGGCAGTGTGGCGGCGCAGCGACCCGGGTTGCCCGGTCTGGGCCGCCGTTGCCAGGCCGGGCAGCGCTGGAGCTGGGATGGCGTGCAGTTCGAGCTGTTGCACCCGTCAGCGGGCACTGTGGGCCCCAGCAACGCGCAATCGTGTGTGCTGCGGGTGGACAACGGCACCCACAGCGTGCTGCTGGCCGGCGACATCGGCGCGGAGCAGGAGCTCGGTCTGGCGCTGGCCCACCCGCAGCTGAAGGCCGACCTGCTGGTGGCGCCCCACCACGGCAGCGCCTCGTCCTCGTCGCCCGCCTGGCTCAACACCCTGGTGCCGCGATGGGTCATCGTCCAGTCTGGCCACCACAACCGCTTTGGCCACCCGGCGCCCGTGGTGCTGCAGCGCTACGCCGAGCGTGGCATCCGCTGGCGCAGCTCACCCGCCTGCGGGGCGGTCAGCTGGCGCAGCGAGGCGCCCCACGAGCTGGTCTGCGAGCGCGAGAGCAGCCGGCGCTACTGGCACGCGCGGGTGGCCGAAAGAACACCCTGACCACCCCTGGAACCCCGAATCCGGGTTTGTCATGGGCTGCGCCGCGCCGGAAGCTGGCTCGCTAATTGCTATGCTGTGGGGGACAGGAGAACCGCATGAAACCGGCCATGTTTGACGAAATGCACGCCGGCACCGACCGGGTGCGCGCCCACTACGAAAACTACGCACGCTGGCTGGCGGAGCAGCCGCCCGAGCTGATGGCGGCCCGGCGCGAGGAGGCCGAAGTCATCTTCCGGCGCGTCGGCATCACCTTTGCCGTCTACGGCGCCAAAGACGAGGACGGCTCCGGCACCGAGCGCCTGATTCCCTTCGACCTGATTCCCCGCGTCATCCCGGCGCACGAGTGGTCCACCATGGAAAAGGGGCTGGCACAGCGTGTCACGGCACTCAACCGGTTCATCCACGACGTCTACCACGACCAGGACATCATCCGTGCCGGCCTGGTGCCTGCCGAACAGCTGGTGGGCAACGCCCAGTTCCGGCCCGAGATGGTGGGTGTGGACGTGCCGCAGGGCATCTACTCGCACATCGCGGGCGTGGACATCGTGCGCGCGCCCGATACCTCGGGAGAGGGCGTGTACTACGTGCTGGAAGACAACCTGCGCGTGCCCAGCGGCGTGAGCTACATGCTGGAAGACCGCAAGATGATGATGCGGCTGTTCCCCGAGCTGTTCGCGCAGAACCGCGTGGCGCCCGTGGCCCACTACCCCGACCTGCTGCTCGAGACCCTGCGCGCCGTGGCCCCACCTGCCACCGCCGAGCCCACCGTGGTGGTGCTCACGCCAGGCATGTACAACAGCGCCTACTTCGAGCATGCCTTCCTGGCCCAGCAGATGGGCGTGGAGCTGGTCGAAGGCCAGGACCTGTTTGTCAAGGACCACTTCGTCTACATGCGCACCACACGCGGACCGGTGCGGGTGGACGTGATCTACCGCCGCGTGGACGACGACTTCCTCGACCCGCTGGTGTTCCGCCCCACCAGCACGCTGGGCTGTGCCGGTCTGATCGACGCCTACCGCAGGGGCAACGTCACCATCTGCAACGCGGTGGGCACCGGCGTGGCGGATGACAAGTCCATCTACCCCTACGTGCCGGCCATGATCGAGTTCTACCTCGGCGAGAAGCCCATACTGCAGAACGTGCCCACCTTCATGGGCCGCAAGGCCGACGACCTGAAGTACATCCTCGCCAACCTCAAGGACCTGGTGGTCAAGGAGGTCCACGGCGCGGGCGGCTACGGCATGCTGGTCGGCCCTGCGTCCACCCAGGCCGAGATCGAGGAGTTCCGTCAGGCGCTGCTGGCCAACCCCAGCGGCTACATCGCACAGCCCACGCTGTCGCTGTCCACCTGCCCCACCTACGTGCAGAGCGGCGTGGCGCCGCGCCACATCGACCTGCGGCCTTTCGTGCTGTCGGGCAAGGAGGTGCAGATGGTCGCTGGTGGCCTCACCCGGGTGGCGCTCAAGGAAGGCTCGCTCGTCGTCAATTCGTCACAGGGTGGCGGTACCAAAGACACCTGGATTCTGGAAGACTGAAGAGGACGACACCATGTTGAGCCGCACCGCCGATCACCTGTTCTGGATGTCGCGCTACACCGAGCGCGCCGAGAACACCGCCCGCATGCTGGACGTCAATTACCAGACCTCGCTGCTGCCCCAGTCTGCCGCTGTGGCACAGGTGGGCTGGGAAGGTCTGCTGTCCATCAGCGAGCTCACCCACCACTACCGCGACAAGTACGGCGCTGTCGAGCCGCGCAAGGTCATGGACTTCATGGTGCGCGACGAAAACAACCCCTCGTCCATCGTGTCCTGCCTGCGCGCGGCGCGCGAGAACGCCCGCGCCGTGCGGGGCGTGCTCACCACCGAGCTCTGGGAGACCGAGAACCAGACCTGGCTGGAGCTGGGCCGCGTGCTCAAGAACAAGGAGTTCGAGCGCGACCCCAGCCAGTTCTTCGAATGGGTGAAGTTCCGCTCCCACCTCTCGCGTGGCGTGGCCATCGGCACCATGCTGCAGGACGAGGCCTTTCACTTCTACCGCATGGGCACGTTCCTGGAGCGTGCGGACAACACCGCGCGGTTGCTGGACGTGAAGTTCCACGCGGTGCAGAGCGATTTTTTTGGCGCCGCCAGCGAGCTCGACCAGGAGTACGACTTCTACCACTGGAGCTCCATCCTGCGCTCGGTCAGTGCGTTCGAGGTCTACCGCAAGGTCTACCGAGACGTCATCAAACCCGAGCGCGTGGCCGAGCTGCTGATCCTGCGTCCCGACATGCCGCGCAGCCTGCTGGCGAGCGTGAACGAAGTGGTCAACAACCTGAGCGTGGTCACCAACGACCATTCACAGGAAACCGAGCGCCGCGCCGGCAAGCTGCGCGCCGAGCTGCAGTTCGGCCGCATCGACGAGATCCTGGCGACTGGCCTGCACGCCTACCTGACCCAGTTCCTGGACCGCGTCAACGAACTGGGCTGGCGTATCAGCCAGGACTTTTTGGTTCCGAACTGAGCTGCTTTGCCACCGCCTCGCCGAGTTCGATCACGGCGAGGGCGTAGTAGCTGCTCCAGTTGTAGCGCGTGATGGCGTAGAAGTTTTCGGTGCCCACCACGTAGCTGGGCGCGGCGTCGCCGTTGAAGAGCTCGACCAGCGCCAGCGGCCCGGCGTGGGCGCGTGACCGGTCGTCCAGCACCAGGCCCTTGGCCGCCAGCGTCTCGGCACTGAAGGTGGGCAGGATGTCGGGCCCCAGCAGGGTGGGCAGGTCCAGGGTGGCGGTGTCGAAACGGGCTTCGTAGCGTGTGGGCATGCCGGCTTTCCAGCCGAAGGCGTGCAGGTAGTTGGCCACCGAGCCGATCGCATCGACCGGGCTGCGCAGCAGGTTGATGTGGCCATCGCCGTCGAAATCGACCGCGTACTTCTCGATGCTGGTGGGCATGAACTGCGGCAGGCCGCTGGCGCCGGCGTAGCTGCCGCGCCATTGGGTGGGGTCGGCGCCCTCGCGGTGGGTGATGAGCAGGAACTGCTCGAGCTCGCCACGGAAGTACTCGGTGCGCACGGCGGCACGCGGGTGAGCTGTGGGGAAGTCGAAGGCCAGCGTGGCCAGGGCGTCCAGCACGCGGAAGTTGCCGGTGTGCTGGCCGTAGAGCGTCTCCACGCCGATGATGCCCACCACGATGTGGGCCGGCACGCCCCAGCGCGCCTCGGCGCGCTCCAGGGTGGCGCGGTGCTCCTGCCAGAAACGCACACCGGCTGCCACCCGCACCGGCTCGATGAAACGCTCACGGTAGGCAGCCCAGTTCTTGGCACTGGGTGTGGGCGCGGGCAGCATCAGGCGCTGCACCGAAGCGAGTTTCACAGCCTGGCCGATCTGCTTGCGCACCCAGGCGGGGGACAGATCCTGCCGTTGTGCCACGGCATCGGCGAAGCGCATGGCCTCGGCGTGGCGGGCGTAGCGCGGCGGGTTGTCTTTGGCGCGGCTGGCGTGTGCGGGCAGAGCCGTCAGGGCCAGCAGAGCCAGGCTCAGGCTGGTGGCAAGGAGAAGGCGGATCGGGGGGGCCATGGGAGCTGTCGGAATTCGCGCTCCAGTGTAGCGAGTGTGGGCCCGGATCCGGCTGCATAGCGCTGCGCCTCCAGCCTCATCAGCCAGTCCACGAGCTCAGGCAAGGTGAGCTGCGCGGCGAGCTGGCGTGGGGTGGCGTTTTCCGACACGTCCAGGCCCGCGCGGCGCAGCCGAAGCCGCGCGCGCTGCAGCAGGCGAAGCCAGGGGTCCTGGCGGCGGCGTTCCCAAAGCGTCCAGGCCGCGCCCAGCAGGCTGGCGGCCACCACCACGGCGATCAGCGCGTAGGCCAGGGTGTGCCAGTCGGGCGATTCGAAGCCGAGGTCGCGCAGCAGGTCGAGCTGGCGGCTCTGGGTGTAGTTGAGCACCCACTGGTTCCAGCGGTTGTTCATGGCCTCCCAGACCGCGCGCATCTGGGCCACCAGCGTGGGGTTGAGCGTGAGCAGGGCTTCGGCCACCACGCCCTGAGGCGCGCGCAGGCGCTCGAAGGTGCCGGTGCGCCCGGGCATCACGGCGGAGGTCGGATCCACCCGCACCCAGCCTTGGCCCGACAGCCAGACCTCGGCCCAGGCGTGGGCGTCGCGCTGGCGTATGGTCCAGTAGCGGTCCACCGGGTTGACCTCGCCGCCCTGGTAGCCGGTGACCAGCCGAGCCGGGATGTCGAGTGCGCGCATCAGGATCACGAAGCTCGACGCGATGTGTTCGCAGAATCCGCTCTTGCGGTCGAACCAGAACTCGTCGGCGGTGTGCTGGCCGTAGACGCCCGGCTCCAGCGTGTAGGTGTAGCCGCCGGTGCGCAGGCGCTGCAGGGCGGCTTCCACCAGCGCTTCGGGGTCGCGGGTGGTCCGCTGCAGCTCCAGCGCGAGCGCCAGCGTGCGCGGGTTGAAGCCGGCGGGCAGCTCCAGGCTGGGCTGCAGCTCGGGGCCGCGCCGCAGGGGCCCGTGGCGGTAGGTGGTGTGGCTCACCACGTCGTAGCGCATCAGGTCGGTCAGAGGGCGGCGGGTACGCCATTGCAGCTCGTCGGACATGAACACCGCCTGGCCGCCGGGCAGGCGTGGGGCTTCAACCGTGGCGTCGAGCACGAACAGCCAGGGCCGGCTGTGGGGCTCCTGCGTCACCTGGTAGCGCACCGGGGGGCCGTCCACCTCCAGCCGCGCCCGCCCTTGCGCCACGAAGGCTTCGTAATCGGCATAGAAGGGGCGCCATTCGCGGCCGTCGAAGCGGGTCAGCACCGGGCCACGGAAGTACAGGTCCGACTGGCGCGGGGTCTGGCCCTCGAAGCGGATGCGCAAGGCGATGCTGTCGTCCAGCGCCAGCTCGGCGATGGTGCCAACCTGCATGGTGCCTGAGAGGCCGGTACGCCCGGTGGGGCTGTCGCTCGGAATGCCCCAAAGTGGTGCCATGCGTGGGAACAGCAGGAACATCACCAGCATGATGGGCGCCCCCAGCAGCGCCATGCCGGCGGCCCAGCCCGCAGCGCGGACCAGGGGCGGCCGCCCCACCGGCATGTGGGCATTGACCAGCGCGGTCAGCAGGCCCAGCAGCGCCACCAGGATGCCGGCCGCCGTGGCCAGCGACTGCGAATAGAAGAAGTGCGTGAGCAGCGTGAAGAAGGCGAGGAAGAACACCACGAAGGCGTCGCGCCGCGCACGCAGCTCCAGGGTCTTGAGCGCGAGCAGCACGACGATCAGGGTCACCCCCGCATCGCGCCCCACGATGGTGCCGTGGCTCAGGAAGGTGCCGCCCAGCGTGGCCAGCAGCAGGCCCACGCGCACCAGCCGGCCCGGCAGCGGGCGCTGCGTGACGGTGATCCAGGCGCGGACCAGCAGCAAGGCCAGGGTCGTGAGCGAGCACCACAGCGGGATGTGTTCCCCCTGCAGCGCCACCACCCAGCCGATGACGGCGAGCAGGAACAGCGTGTCGCGCGAGTCCCGGGGCAGACCGTCCAGCCGGGTCAGCAAGGGCAGGCGAGGCAGGCTCAGCATGCGGCCAATGCCTCCAGGCAGCGCTGGCGGTGGTTGGGTCCTTCATCGGGCGCAATCTCGCGGCCAGGCAGGCGCAGGCCGTAGCGGGCGCCGATGCGGTCGGCCTGCAGCACCCAGGCGCACAGGCGCGACAGCCGGGCTTCGGTGCCGACGCCGCCACAGTGACCGAAATCGAGCCAGAGCTCGTGGTCCTGGTGGCTGGGGCTGTCGCGGCTGATCAGGTCATCGCGCCCGCCGGCCCACTGCTGGGCCACCTTTTTCCAGGCCACGGTCTTGAGCGGGTCGCCCGCGCGGTAGGCGCGAAGGCCCTCGAACTCGCCGCCGGGCGCGACCGCATGCGAACGCGCGTGGCCCGGGCGGGGCTCACCGGGCGGCAGGGGCGGGGCCGGGGATTCGGGGGCGGGGTAGACCAGCACCTGCGCGGCCGGACGCCAGTAGGTCCAGACGCGGAAGGTGCCGAGCGGAAAGTGGGTCTGAGCCACCAGCACCGGCAGCGTGTGACGGCCCCGGCCGGGCGGGCGCCAGCCCAGCTGTACCTGGCTGCTGCCGCGTGCGGGCACGTCCGTCCAGGCCCACTGGCGGGCGTCACGCACGCTCATCGCGATGGCGTAGCGGGTGCGCGCCTTGGCGCTGCCCAGCCGCACCTCGAACACGGCGGTCTGCCCGGCAAAGCTGTCGTCGGGCGGCAGCAGGTGCAGGTGCAGGCCGCGCAGGTTGGCGTGGCACACGTGCATGCCCACCACCGCGCTGCCGGCCAGCAAAAACGTCAGCAGGTACCCCAGGTTGAGCTGGTAGTTGATGCTGCCGATCAGCAGGATCAGCAGCGTCAGCGCCAGCATCAGACCGGCGCGGGTGGGCAGGATGTAGACGTTGCGCTGGGTCAGCAGCAGGCTGTCGGTGGGGCGCAGGCGCGCGGCCCACCAGTTGTTCCAGCGAGCGCGCAGATTCCATGGACCGCCGCCGGGCCGCTCCCAAGGCGGTCCGGCCCCCTCGGGGGGCAGCGACCCGCGCAGCGGCGCAGCGTGGGGGCGTGTCATGGAAGCGGGATGGAGTCCATCATCGCGCGTACCTGCTCCGTGGGTCCGCGCCCCGCGTCGCCGGTGACGATGAGCCGGTGGGCGATGGTCTGCGGCAGCACGGCCAGGAGGTCGTCGGGCGCCACGTAGTCGCGCTCGCTGAGCCAGGCCTGGGCCTTGGCCGCACGCACCACCGCCAGTGCAGCGCGTGGGCTCAGACCCTGCACGAACCAGCGGCCCGAGCGTGTGGCGTCCACTAGGTCTTGCAGGAAATGCAGCACCGGATCGGCCGTGTGCACCTGCATCACGGCCTGCTGGGTGCGCAGCAGTTCGGCGGTGTCCATCACGGGCTGCAGGTTGAGCAGCATGTCGCGCCGGTCCTGGCCCTTGAGCAGCTCGCGCTCGGCGGCGCGGTCCGGGTAACCCAGCGAGATGCGCATATGGAAGCGGTCCAGCTGCGACTCGGGCAGGGCAAAGGTACCCAGCTGGTCGTGCGGGTTCTGTGTCGCGATCACGAAAAAAGGCACGGGCAGCGGGCGGGTCTCGCCTTCGGCCGTGACCTGTTTTTCCTCCATGGCCTCCAGCAGCGCGCTTTGCGTCTTCGGGCTGGCGCGGTTGATCTCGTCGGCCAGCAGCACCTGGGCGAACACGGGGCCGGGGTGGAAGATGAAATCCTGGCGGTTGCGGTCGTAGATCGAGACCCCGGTCAGGTCGCTGGGCATCAGGTCGGCGGTGAACTGCACGCGCGAGAAATGCAGTCCGAACACCCGTGCCAGCGCGTGGGCGAGCGTGGTCTTGCCCACACCGGGCACGTCCTCGATCAGCAGGTGGCCACCTGCCAGCAGGCAGGCCACGCCGTCGCGCACCTGGTCCGGTTTGCCCACGATCACCGTGTTAAGCTGGGCCAGAAGGTTGTGAATTTTCTTGCGTGCGTCCATGGTGGCGCAACCATAGCGCAAAAGTCATTCCATGAAGCCCACCGGTTATTTCACCCACAAGGCCTGCTGGCGCCACGAGATGGGGCAAGGCCACCCGGAATGCCCCGAACGGCTGGACGCCATTGAAGACCGGCTGCTGATCACCGGCGTGGCCGACGCGCTGGAGCGCCGCGAGGCGACACCGGCTGCGCTGGCTGATCTGGAGTTGGGCCATGACCGCATGCACCTGGCCGCCTTGCGCGGACTCAGCGACAACCTGCGCGACGACCAGCGCGCCGGCGGCCCCACGCATGCCGCCGTCGACCCCGACACATCGATCAACGAACACACCTGGGACGCCGCACTGGTGGCCGCAGGTGCGGCCATAGACGCCACTGACGCCGTGCTGGCCGGCGAGCTGGAGAACGCCTTTTGCGCCGTGCGCCCGCCGGGCCACCACGCAGGGCGGACCAGGGCCATGGGGTTCTGCTTCTTCAACAACGTGGCGGTCGCTGCCAAATACGCACTGGAGCGCCATGGCCTCAAACGTGTGGCCATCGTCGACTTCGACGTGCACCACGGCAACGGCACCGAGGACATCGTGGCCGGTGACGACCGCATCCTCATGTGCAGCTTCTACCAGCACCCGTTCTACCCCTACCCCGAGGGTGAGTGGTCGAACGCGTCCAACCTGGTCAACCTGCCGGTGCCGGCCTACACACGAGGCATGGACATCCGCGAGCTGGTCGAGATGATGTGGATGCCCCGGCTGGAGGCCTTCAGGCCGCAGATGGTGTTCGTGAGCGCCGGCTTCGACGCCCACCGCGAGGACGACCTCGGCCAGCTCGGCCTGGTGGAACAGGACTACGCCTGGCTGACCCAGCGCATCAAGGATGTGGCCAGGCGCCACGCCAAGGGCCGCATCGTCAGCTGCCTTGAGGGGGGCTACAACCTCAGCGCGCTGGCACGCAGCGTGGAAGCCCACCTGCGGGTGCTGGCCGAGGTCTGATCTCCCCCCCCGCGCCGCCTTCGGCGTCACCCCCCAGGGGGCGATGCCCTGCCGACCGGCAGAGCCGGACCGGCGGCATCCCTGGTTGGGGTTGAAGCATGCGTTACGGGTGTGGCGGGAACGTCCGTAAGACAATCGGGCCATGAACCGCGAAATGAGCACCCGACCCATCGACGATTTTTCTGAATGGCTGACCGCCTTCTCGCAGCCCACCGTGCTGGTGGAGCTGGGGGCGCTGGCCCTGTGTGTGGCCCTGGCGCTGGGCATTGTGGCGCTGCTGCGCCGCGGTCTGGCGGCCGAGGAAACCAGACGCTCGATCTGGTTTGGCCGCAACCTGTTCGATGGTGTGCTGTTCCCGCTGCTGCTGCTGCTGTCGACCTATGCGGCGCGTGCCATCCTGTTGCAGTTCCTCACGCCGGCCTTGCTGCGCATTGCCATTCCGGTGCTGATGGCGCTGGTGGTGATACGCGTGGGCGTGAAGGTGATGCAGGCCGCGTTCGAGGAATCGCGCTGGGTGCGGCTGATCGAACGCACGCTCTCGTGGGTGGTCTGGATCGTGATGGTGCTGTGGGTCATCGACCTGCTGCCCATCATCCTCAACGAGATGGAGCAGATCACCTGGAAGGTGGGTGGCAGCACGCTGTCGCTGCGCACGCTGCTCGAAGGCGCGGTCACGGCCGGCGCGGTGCTGATCGTCACGCTGTGGATTTCTGCTGCCATCGAGGCCCGGCTGCTGCGCTCGGCCACCGGTGGCGACCTGTCGGTGCGCAAGGCCATCAGCAATGCCACGCGCGCGCTGCTGATGTTCGTGGGCCTTCTGGTGGCGCTGACCACGGTGGGCATAGACCTCACCGCGCTGTCGGTGCTGGGTGGTGCCATCGGCGTGGGCATAGGCTTTGGCCTGCAGAAGCTGGCCGCCAACTACGTCAGCGGCTTCGTGATTCTGGCCGAGCGCAGCATGCGCATCGGCGACACCGTCAAGCTCAACGGCTTCGAGGGCCGCATCTCCGACATCACCACCCGCTACACCGTGATCCGTTCGCTGGGCGGGCGCGAGTCCATCGTGCCCAACGAAATGATGATCACCAACATCGTGGAGAACCTCTCGCTCAACGACTCCCGGGTCTCGGTATCGACCGTGACATCGGTCGGCTACGACAGCGACGTGGACCTGGTCAGCCGCCTGATGCTGGCGGCCGCGCGTGCGCAGCCGCGTGTGCTGGCCAGCCCCGAACCTTCGGTGGCGCTGTCGGCCTTCGGTGCCGACGGGCTGGAGTTCACGCTCCATTTCTGGATCGCCGACCCGGAGAATGGCACGGGTGCGCTGCGCTCGGACGTCAACCTGGCCATCCTGCGCGCCTTCCGCGAAAACGGCATCGAGATCCCTTACCCGCAGCGAGTGGTGCAGGTCAAGGGCGGTGCCATCGACGCCTGAGCCGGGGGAAAACCCTATTACCGACCGATCGGTCGGTGAATTCATAATGTCTCCACGCGTCCCATCCAAGGTGGCGCACCTCACACAGGAGACAACCGGATGATCAAGCGATTCCCGCTGGCCGCCTTGCTGGCCGCCGCACTGATGGCCGCAGGCTCGGCGCAGGCCCAGATCAAGGTCGGCGTGACGGTCTCGGCCACCGGGCCGGCCGCTTCGCTGGGCATCCCCGAGCGCAACACCTTCACCATCATGCCCAAGACCATCGCGGGCAAGACGGTGGAGTACATCGTGCTTGACGACGCCTCCGACACCACCACGGCGGTGAAGAACGCGCGCAAGCTGACATCCGAGGACAAGGTCGACGTGATCGTGGGCTCCACCGTCACGCCCAACGCGCTGGCGCTGGTGGACGTGGCGGCCGAGACCACCACGCCCATCATCTCGATGGCGGCCTCTTCGCGCATCATCGAGCCCATGGACGACAAGCGGCGCTGGGTCTTCAAGACGCCGCAGAACGACTCGCACATGGCCAGTGCCATCTCCGGCCACATGGCCGACAACGGCATCCGCACCGTGGCCTTCATCGGCTTCAACGACGCCTACGGTGCCGGCTGGTACGACGAGATGGTGAAGTTCGCGGGTCTGCGCAAGCTCAACATCGTGGCCAACGAGCGCTTTGCCCGCAACGACACGGCCGTCACCGGCCAGATCCTCAAGATCATGGCCGCCAACCCCGATGCGGTGCTGATCGCCGGTTCCGGCACCCCCGCCGCGCTGCCGCAGAAGACGCTGAAGGAGCGCGGCTACAAGGGCAAGATCTACCAGACCCACGGTGTGGCCAACCCCGACTTCCTGCGCGTCTGCGGCAAGGACTGTGAAGGCACCTTCCTGCCGGCTGGCCCCATCCTGGTGGCCGACCAGCTGCCCGCCGCCAACCCCATCCGCAAGACCGCGCTGGACTACATTGGCCGCTACGAGAAGGCTTTTGGTGCCGGCACGTTCTCCACCTTTGGTGGCCACGCCTGGGACGCGGGCCTGCTCCTGCAGAACGCCATTCCCGAGGCGCTCAAGGTCGCTCAGCCCGGCACGCCAGCCTTCCGTGCGGCGCTGCGCGATGCGATGGAAAAGACCCGCAACCTCACGGTCTCGCACGGCGTGATGAACATGAGCGCCACCGACCACCTGGGCTTCGACCAGCGTGCGCGGGTGATGGTGCAGATCGTCGACGGCAAGTGGAAGCTGGTGGGCGACGCCAAGTAAGGGCACACCGGGTGCTCTGGATGGAAAAGGGCGCGCCCTCGTCGCGCCCTTTTTTTTGACCTGACGGGATAGGTGGATGGACTTCTCGATAGCGGCGATCCTCGCGCAGGACGGCCTGACTTCCGGCGCGATCTACGCGCTGCTTGCACTGGCCCTGGTACTGGTGTTCTCGGTCACCCGTGTGATCTTCATCCCTCAGGGCGAGTTCGTGGCCTTTGGCGCGCTCACGCTGGCGGCATTGCAGCTGGGCCAGTTCCCGCTGGCGGTCTGGCTGCTGCTGGGTCTGGGCTTGGCGGCCTGCCTGATGGAGTGGGGCGCCATTGCCCTGTCGTCCGTGCGTCGCCAGCAGGCGCTGCGCGAAGGCGCGCGTGCTGCGCTGCAGACGCTGGCATTGCCGGTGGTGGTCTGCGTGGGCGTGCACCTCATGCCGCTGCAAGGCCTGCCCATGCTGCTGCAGATCGCGCTCACGCTGCTCATCGTGGTGCCCATGGGGCCGCTGGTCTACCGCGTGGCCTATGAGCCACTGGCCAGTGCATCCACGCTGGTGCTGCTGATTGTCTCCGTTGGCGTGCACTACGCGCTCATGGGCATCGGCCTGCTGGTGTTCGGCGCCGAGGGCGCGCGCACCGAGCCGTTCACAGGCGTGCGCTTCGATGTGGGTGCGCTGTCGGTCTCGTTGCAGAGCCTGCTGGTGATTGCGGCCGCGCTGGTGCTCATCCTCATGCTCTACCTCTACTTCGAACGCACGCTGTCGGGCAAGGCCCTGCGCGCCACGGCGGTCAACCGCATGGGCGCGCAGATCGTGGGCATCGGTATCACGCAGGCGGGGCGGCTGTCCTTTCTGCTGGCGGCGGCCATGGGGGCGCTGTGCGGCATCCTGATCGCGCCGTTCACCACGGTCTATTACGACAGCGGTTTCCTGATCGGCCTCAAGGGTTTCGTGGGTGCCATCATCGGTGGCCTGGTCAGCTACCCCATTGCGGCAGCCGGTGCGCTGCTGGTGGGGCTGATCGAGTCCTACGCCTCCTTCTGGGCCAGCGCCTACAAGGAGGTCATCGTCTTCACCCTCATCATCCCGGTGCTGCTGTGGCGCTCGCTCACCACACGCCACCACGACGAGGAGGACGACGCATGAACCGCCTCTTCATTCTTTTTGTTGCCGCGCTGGCGCTGTTGCCGCTGCTGCCCACGCCCGAGTACTGGATCACGCTGGCCAACTACATCGGCCTGTACGCCATCGTTGCCATCGGCCTGGTGCTGCTCACCGGCGTGGGGGGCATGACCTCTTTTGGCCAGGCCGCTTTCGTGGGGCTGGGCGCCTACGCCTCGGCCTGGCTCAGCACGGCGGCGGGTTTGTCGCCCTGGGTTGGGCTGCTGGCCGGCGTGGCGCTCACCATGGCCGTGGCCTTTGTGCTGGGCGCGGTCACCATGCGGCTGTCGGGGCACTACCTGCCGCTGGGCACCATCGCCTGGGGGCTGTCGTTCTTCTTCCTGTTCGGCAACATGGAGTTCCTGGGCCGCTTCGACGGCATCAACGGCATTCCCGCCATCGGCGTGTTTGGCTTCACGCTGCAGGCCGGACGCGAGATCTTCTACCTGATCTGGCTGGTGGTGGTGCTTGCGGTGCTGGTCACGCAGAACCTGCTCGACTCGCGGCCCGGCCGGGCCATCCGTGCACTCAAGGGCGGCGCGGTGATGGCCGAATCCATGGGCGCCAACACGGCCTGGCTCAAGCTCGTGTGTTTCGTCTTCGCGGCCGTGCTCGCCGGCCTGTCGGGCTGGCTGTATGCGCACATGCAGCGCGCGGTCAACCCCACGCCGTTCGGGCTCAACGCCGGTATCGAATACCTGTTCATGGCGGTGGTGGGTGGTGCCGGACATGTGTGGGGGGCGCTGTTCGGTGCCACGCTGCTCACGCTGATGAAAGACCAGCTGCAGTCGCTGCTGCCCCATTTGCTGGGCACGGCCGGCAGTTTCGAGATCGTGGTGTTCGGCATCCTGCTGGTGCTGCTGCTGCAGCACGCACGCGACGGCCTGTGGCCCTACGTGGTGCAGTTCACCCCACGCGGTCTGCGCCGGCTGGCGGGGGCTGGCCCGCGCGTGCTGCGTGATGCCCCCGAGCTGCCTCGCCGTGCACGCCCCGAGCCTGGGAGCGAGCTGCTGCAGGTGAACGTGGCGCGCAAGCAGTTCGGTGGCCTGGTGGCCGTCAACGACGTCAGCTTCGCGCTGCGCGCTGGCGAGATCGTGGGCCTGATCGGCCCCAACGGCGCGGGCAAGTCCACGATGTTCAACCTCATCACCGGCGTGTTGCCGGTCACCAGCGGTCAGGTGCGTTTTCGGGGTGAGTCCATCGAAGGGCTGTCGTCGCGGCAGATCGCGCAGCGCGGCATTGCGCGCACCTTCCAGCATGTGAAGCTGTTGCCCGGCATGAGCGTGCTGGAGAACGTGGCGCTGGGGGCCCACCTGCGTGGCCAGGCCGGCGTGTTGCGCAGCCTGCTGCGCCTGAACCGGGGTGAAGAGGCCCGCCTGCTCAACGAGGCCCGCCGCCAGCTCGAGCGCGTGGGCATGGGCGGCCTGCTCGACGAAGCGGCGGGCAGCCTGGCGCTGGGCCAGCAGCGCGTCCTGGAGATCGCGCGCGCGCTGTGCTGCGACCCCACGCTGCTGCTGCTGGACGAACCTGCCGCCGGCCTGCGCTACAAGGAAAAGCAGGCACTGGCCGAGCTGCTCTCGCGCCTGCGTGACGAGGGCATGAGCATCCTCATCGTGGAACACGACATGGATTTCGTGATGAACCTGACCGACCGGCTGGTGGTGATGGAGTTCGGCACCAAGATCGCCGAAGGTGTGCCCGAGGCGGTGCAGCGCGACCCCGCGGTGCTGGAAGCCTACCTGGGAGGCGTCGATGAGTGAGCCCCTGCTGCAGGTGGACGACCTGCACGTGCGCTACGGCAAGGTCGAGGCCCTGCACGGCGTGAACCTGCGCGCCGATGCCGGCAGCATCGTCACCGTGATCGGCCCGAACGGCGCGGGTAAATCCACACTGCTCAACGCGCTGGGTGGCGCGCTGCCGCTCAACGGGCAGGTGTCGGGCGGCGTGCGTTTCCTGGGCGAGCCGATGGCCGACATGCCGGTGGCCCGGCGCGTGGCCCTGGGCCTGTCGCTGGTGCCTGAAAAGCGCGAGCTGTTCGGCAGCATGTCGGTGCAGGACAACCTGGTGCTGGGCAGCTACCGCCGCTACCGCCTGGGCGAGCGTGACTACGCCGACCAGCTCGAGCCGGTGTACGACCTGTTTCCGCGCCTGCGCGAGCGCCGCACCCAGCTGGCCGCCACGCTCTCGGGTGGCGAGCGGCAGATGCTGGCCATCGGCCGCGCGCTCATGGCCAAACCGCGCCTGCTGATGCTGGACGAGCCCAGCCTGGGCCTCGCACCGCTGATCGTCAAGGAGATCTTCCAGATCATCCGCCGGCTCAGGGAGACCGGCGTCACCATCCTGCTGGTGGAGCAGAACGCACGCGCCGCGCTGCAGGTGTCCGACCAGGCCTATGTGCTGGAGACCGGCGACGTGATGCTGTCCGGCCCTTCGGCGCAACTCGCCACCGACCCCAAGGTCATCGAAACCTACCTCGGCCTGGCCCGGCGCTGACGGGGTTGGAGCGCCTTCGGTCGCCCCGCGTCGCTTGGGTGATCCGGTGCAGGGCTGGCTGCGCCTATAATGCAAAAAAGCACGATCGTTCGTTTTTCGGCTGCGGGCCATGTTGCACCGCATAAAATGCCGAGGTTTACGTTTACGTCAATTCAGCAACCGTAGGAGCAGCGCGCATGAAGATCTTGGTCCCCGTGAAACGGGTGGTGGACTACAACGTGAAGGTCCGGGTGAAATCGGATGGCACGGGCGTGGACATCGCGAACGTGAAGATGAGCATGAACCCGTTCGACGAGATCGCGGTGGAAGAGGCCGTTCGCCTGAAGGAAAAGGGCGCGGCCACCGAGGTGATCGCCGTGTCCTGCGGCGTCACCCAGTGCCAGGAAACCCTGCGCACGGCCATGGCCATCGGCGCCGACCGCGCCATCCACGTGGAAACCGACGCCGAACTCCAGCCCCTGGCCGTTGCCAAGCTGCTCAAGGCCCTGGTCGACAAGGAACAGCCGGGTCTCATCATCCTGGGCAAGCAGGCGATCGACGACGACGCCAACCAGACCGGCCAGATGCTGGCAGCCCTTGCCGACCTGCCCCAGGGCACCTTCGCCTCCAAGGTGGAAGTCGCCGGTGACAAAGTGAACGTCACCCGCGAGGTGGATGGTGGTCTGGAAACCGTCTCCCTGAGCATCCCCGCCGTGGTCACCACCGACCTGCGCCTGAACGAGCCGCGTTACGTGACGCTGCCCAACATCATGAAGGCCAAGAAAAAGCCGCTGGAGACCGTCAAGCCCGAAGACCTCGGGGTGGACGTGACGCCGCGCCTCAAGATTTTGAAGGTGGCCGAGCCCGCCGGGCGCAAGGCCGGCATCAAGGTGGCGGATGTGGCCACGCTGGTGGACAAACTGAAAAACGAAGCGAAGGTGATCTGATCATGACCGCACTTGTCATCGCCGAACACGACAACGCCACCATCAAGGGCGCAACCCTCAACACCGTGACCGCCGCCGCCCAGTGTGGCGGTGACGTGCACGTGCTGGTGGCCGGCCACAACGCCGCCGCCGCTGCGGCGACCGCCGCCCAGATCGCCGGTGTCGCCAAGGTCATCCACGCCGACGCCGAGGGTTTTGCCCACGGACTGGCCGAGAACGTGGCCGCCCAAGTGCTCGCACTGGCCGGCAGCTACAGCCACATCCTGTTCCCGGCCACCGCCAGCGGCAAGAACATCGCCCCGCGCGTGGCCGCCAAGCTGGACGTGGCGCAGATCAGCGACATCACCAAGGTCGATGCCGCCGACACCTTCGAGCGCCCCATCTACGCCGGCAACGCGATTGCCACGGTGCAGAGCAGCGACGCCACCAAGGTGATCACCGTGCGCACCACCGGCTTTGACGCCGCAGCCCTGGGTGGCAGCGCCGCCGTGGAGAAGATCGACGCCGTGGCCGCCAGCGGCAAGAGCAGCTTCGTGGGCAGCGAGATCGCCAAGAACGACCGCCCCGAACTCACCGCCGCCAAGATCATTGTCTCGGGTGGCCGGGCACTGGGCTCCAGCGAGAAGTTCAACGAAGTGATGACGCCGCTGGCCGACAAGCTGGGCGCGGCCATCGGTGCCAGCCGTGCGGCGGTGGACGCGGGCTACGCCCCCAACGACCTGCAGGTGGGCCAGACCGGCAAGATCGTGGCGCCGCAGCTCTACATCGCCGCCGGCATCTCGGGCGCCATCCAGCACCTGGCGGGCATGAAGGACTCCAAGGTGATCGTGGCGATCAACAAGGACCCCGAAGCCCCGATCTTCAGCGTGGCCGACTACGGCCTGGAGGCCGACCTGTTCACGGCGGTGCCGGAACTGGTCAAGAGCCTGTAAGCCGTGCTCGCGGGCGTCAAGGTTCTCTTGACGCCCTTTCTGTTTTTGGAGACAAGTCATGAGTTACGTCGCGCCCATCAAGGACATGCTGTTCGACATCGAGCACCTGGCCAACATCGCCCAGGTTTCGCAGCTGCCGGGCTTCGAGGATGCCGGTCTGGAAACCGCGCAGGCGGTGCTGGAGGAATGTGCCAAGCTCAATGAAGGTGTGATCGCGCCACTGAACGTGGCCGGTGACACCAACCCCTCGGCCTGGAAAGACGGCGCGGTCACGACCACACCCGGCTTCAAGGACGCCTACAAGCAGTACGCCGAAGGCGGCTGGCAAGGCCTGCAGCACCCGGCCGATTTCGGTGGCCAGGGCCTGCCCAAGACCATTGGCGCGGCGTGTGGCGAAATGCTCAACAGCGCCAACCTCAGCTTCGCGCTGTGCCCGCTGCTCACAGACGGCGCCATCGAAGCCCTGCTGACGGCAGGCAGCGACGAACTCAAGGCCACTTACCTCGAGAAGCTCATCAGCGGCGAGTGGACCGGCACCATGAACCTGACCGAGCCGCAGGCCGGCTCCGACCTCTCGCTGGTGCGCACCCGCGCCGAACCCCAGCCCGACGGCACCTACAAGCTGTTCGGCACCAAGATCTTCATCACCTACGGCGAGCACGACATGGCGGACAACATCGTCCACCTGGTGCTGGCCCGCGTGAGCGGCGCGCCCGAAGGCGTGAAGGGCATCAGCCTGTTTGTTGCGCCCAAGTTCCTGGTCAACCAGGACGGTTCGCTGGGCGCCCGCAACGACGTGCACTGCGTCTCCATCGAGCACAAGATGGGCATCAAGGCCAGCCCCACCGCCGTGCTGCAGTACGGCGACAACGGTGGCGCCGTGGGTTACCTCGTGGGTGAGGAAAACCGTGGCCTCGAATACATGTTCATCATGATGAACGCTGCCCGCTACGCCGTGGGTGTGCAGGGCATTGCGGTGGCCGAGCGCTCGTACCAGCAGGCGGTGTCCTATGCCCGCGACCGCGTGCAGAGCCGCCCGGTGGACGGCAGCCTGAACACCGCCGCGCCCATCATCCACCACCCCGATGTGAAGCGCATGCTGATGACCATGCGCGCCTCCACCGAAGGCTGCCGCGCCATGGCCATCACGGCCGCCGCGGCCTACGACGCCGCCCACCACCACCCCGATGCGGATGTGCGCAGGCAGAACCAGGCTTTCTACGAATTCATGGTGCCGCTGGTCAAGGGCTACAGCACCGAGATGAGCCTGGAGGTGACCAGCCTGGGCGTGCAGGTGCACGGCGGCATGGGCTTCATCGAGGAGACCGGTGCCGCGCAGCACTACCGTGACGCCAAGATCCTGACCATCTACGAAGGCACGACCGCCATCCAGGCCAACGACCTCGTGGGGCGCAAGACCGCCCGCGACGGTGGCCAGACCGCCAAGGCGATCGCCCGGCAGATCGAAGGCACGGAATCCGACCTCAAAGCCAGCGGCAGCGCTGCGGCGCTGGCGGTGGCCAGACGGCTGTCGGCGGCCCGCCAGGCTTTCCTGGAGGTGGTGGACTTCATCGCGGCCAACACCAAGGGCAACCCCAACGCGGCCTTTGCCGGCAGCGTGCCCTACCTGATGCTGGCCGGCAACCTGATGGCGGGCTGGCAACTGGCCCGCTCGCTGCTGGTGGCCGAGCGTGAGCTGGCCGCCGGCAACGACGCGCCATTCATGCAGGCCAAGATCACCACCGCGCGTTTCTACGCCGACCACATCCTGAGCCGGGCCAGCGGTGTGCGCGACAGCATCGTGGACGGTGCCGACGGCGTCACCGCGATGGCGCTGGAAGCCTTCTGATTCCCGACAACCACAACCTCGGAGACAACATGTCCAAACTGCCCCCGGTCCTGCAGAAGATCAGGTTTCCCGTCATCGGCTCGCCGCTGTTCATCATCAGCAACCCCAAGCTGGTGATCGCCCAGTGCAAGGCGGGCGTGGTGGGCTCCATGCCGGCGCTCAATGCGCGCCCGGCGTCGCAGCTGGACGAGTGGCTGGCCGAGATCACCGAGGCCCTGGCCGCCCATGACAAGGCCAACCCCGACTCGCCCGCAGCGCCGTTTGCCATCAACCAGATCGTGCACAAGAGCAACGACCGGCTGGAGCACGACCTGCAGCTGTGCGCCAAGTACAAGGTGCCCATCATCATCACCAGCCTGGGCGCACGCGAGGACGTGAACCAGGCCGTGCACAGCTGGGGCGGCGTGGTGCTGCACGACGTCATCAACAACGTGTTTGCGCACAAGGCCATCGACAAGGGCGCCGATGGCCTGATTCCGGTGGCGGCCGGCGCGGGAGGACACGCCAGCGTCAAGAGCCCGTTTGCCATGATCCAGGAAATCCGCGAGTGGTTCGACGGCCCGGTCGCGCTGTCGGGCTCCATCGCCTCCGGCGGCGCCATCCTGGCCGCGCAGGCCATGGGGGCCGACTTCGCCTACATCGGCTCGGCCTTCATCGCCACCGAAGAGGCACGTGCGGTGGACGGCTACAAGCAGATGATCACCGCCAGCAACTCGGACGACATCGTCTACAGCAACTTCTACACCGGCGTGCATGGCAACTACCTCAAGGGCAGCATCCGCAACGCCGGCATGGACCCGGACAACCTGCCCGACAGCGACCCGAGCAAGATGAACTTCAGCACCGGCGAAGGCGCCAACTCGGCCAAGGCCTGGAAAGACATCTGGGGCTGCGGCCAGGGCATTGGCGCCATTCGCGAGGTCGTACCGGCGGCCGACCTGGTGGCCCGCTTCAAGCGCGAGTACATCGCGGCGCGCGAGCGCCTGGCGGGTCTGCCGCTGCCACTCGTGTGAGCCAGTCCGTTGGACGAAAAGGCCGCCTTCGGGCGGCCTTTTTCATGGCCCGTAGCTCAGCTCGCGCGCCTTGCCCCAGAACACCCGGTACATGAAGACGGTGTAGCCCACGATGGCCGGCAGCGTGATGGCCACACCCACCAGCAGTATCCACAGCGAGCCGGTGGCGCTGGCAGCCTCCCACACGTTGAGGCGATCGATCACGATGTAGGGGTAGAGGCTGTAGGCCAGGCCGAAGAAGGCCAGCACGAACACGATCACGGTGGACACGAACACCACCCAGCCGTAGCCGGCGTCCACCACGCGCGGGCGGTGCAGCACCAGCCAGGCGGCGGCCAGCGCGGCTGCGCTGGCCAGCGGAATGGGCAGCAGCGCGAAGAACTCCGGCAGCACGAACCACTTGGCAAACACCGTGGGGCTGACCAGCGGCGTGGCCAGCGAAATGGCCACCAGCGCCAGCACCATGGGCCAGAACACGCGCCTGCCCCAGGCAACAGCCTTGTGCTGCAGCTCGCCCTCGGTTTTCATGATGAGCCAGCCCGCGCCCAGCAGTGCATAGGCCGTGGGCAGCGTGAGCGCGATGCCGGCCGCAAACAGCAGCGACAGGCCGTCGGCGCGAAAGCCGGTGAGGTAGCTGCCCAGCATCCAGCCCTGGGCAAGGCTGGCCAGCAGCGAGCCCAGCGCGAAGAGCGTGTTCCACAGGCCTTTGTGCGCTGCGCGCGCCTTCACGCGGAAATCGAAGGCCACGCCGCGCAGCATCAGGCCGATCAGCATCACCGCCACCGGCAGGTACATGGCGGTCAGAACCAGGCCGTGGGCCTTGGGAAAGGCCACCAGCAGCACGCCCACGCCCAGCACCAGCCAGGTCTCGTTGGCATCCCAGAACGGACCGATGCTGGAGACCATCACGTCTTTTTCGCTATCGGACGCCCATGGCAGCAGCAGGCCGACGCCGAGGTCGTAGCCGTCCAGCACCACATAGGCCAGCAGGGCCAGGCCCATCACGGCCATGAACAGCAGGGGCAGGGTCGTGGCGGCGTTCATGCGGGCACCTCGGGGTTTGTGGGCGCTGGTGGGGTTTGCGGGGCGGGTTGTGTGGGGTGTTCGGCCATGTACTTGAGCACGGCCACGTAGCTCACCAGCAGCAGCGCGTACAGCGCCAGGTAGGCCGCCAGCGTGGTACCCACCAGCGGGGGCGGGTGGGGTGCCACCACGTCGGCGGTGCGCAGCAGGCCATTGACGATGAAAGGCTGGCGACCGATCTCGGTGACGTACCAGCCGGCCAGCGTGGCCACCCAGCCCGAGAAGCTCATGCCCGCCAGCGTCCACAGCAGCCGAGGCGTGGGTGCCTGGCCGCGCCGCGTGGCCCATGCGGCCCACCACGCCACGGCTAGCATCAGCAGGCCCACACCCACCATCACCCGGAATCCCCAGAACACCGGCGCCACCGGTGGGTGTGCGTTCGGAAATTCGTTCAGCCCCTTGAGCTCGGCGTCCAGGTCGTGCGCCAGCACCAGGCTCGCGGCCTTGGGGATCTGCAGCGCGTAGAGCGTGCGGCCCTCGGCCTCGCTGGGCCAGCCGAACAGCGTGAGGGGAGCGCCTTTTTCGGTGTGCCAGATGCCTTCGATGGCCGCTATCTTGGCCGGCTGGTGCTTGAGCGTGTTGAGGCCGTGCAGGTCACCCATGAAGATCTGCAGCGGAATGGCTGCGGCGGCCACCACCACGGCGGTGCGCAGCGCGCGGCGTGTGCCGGCGTGGGGGCTGCGCCTGATGAGCTGCCAGGCGCTCAGGCCCGCGATCAGGAACGACGCCGTGAGCGCCGAAGCCAGCAGCTTGTGCCCCAGCCGGTAGGGAAAGGACGGGTTGAACACGATGGCCCACCAGTCGGTCGGGTGAAACTCGCCGTTGATGATCTCGTAGCCCGCCGGGGTCTGCATCCACGAGTTCAGGCTCAGGATCCAGAACGCCGACAGCGTGGTGCCCACGGCCACCAGCGTGGTGGCGATCAGGTGTACCCGCTCCGACACGCGCCCGCGGCCGAACAGCATCACACCCAGGAAGGTGGCTTCCAGGAAAAACGCGGTCAGCACCTCGTAGCCCAGCAGCGGGCCCGAGATGTTGCCGGTCTTCTCCATGAAGCCCGGCCAGTTGGTGCCGAACTGGAAACTCATGGTGATGCCCGAGACCACGCCCAGTGCGAAAGTCAGCGCGAACACCTTGGTCCAGAAGTAGTAGGCGGCTTCCCAGCCATCGGCTTCGGGCGTGCCCACCGCGCGCGAATGGCGCCAGCGGAAGTACAGCAGGAACCAGCCCAGCGCGATGGTGATGGTGGGAAACAGGATGTGGAAGCTGATGTTGGCCGCGAACTGGATGCGCGCGAGCATGAGCGTGTCCATGGCTTAAGTTCCTTTTCGCGTGCCCGTGAGCCGGTCCTTGAACTCCAGCACCTTGGTCACGGCCGCGCCCATGCCCATGAGCTGCATGGCGGTCTCGGGTGCGAGGCGCTGCACGTCGTCGAACCAGGTCATCAGTCGGTCGATCAGGTCGTGCATGGCACGCATGCGCTCCTGCGCGTGGCGTTCCTCCTCGCTCTGGGGTTCCTCCAGCAGCGCCATGCGCAACATGGACAGCGTGGGCTCGATCTCGCGGCGGCGGCGCTCCTCGGCCAGCACCCGGAAGATTTCCCACACGTCGGCCGGTGCTTCAAAGTATTCGCGCCGGTCGCCCGGCTGGTGCTTGAGGCGCACCAGCCGCCACGACTGCAGTTCCTTGAGCCCCATGCTCACGTTCGAGCGCGAGAAGGCCAGCGCCTCGGCGATGTCGTCGGCGTTCAGCGGGTGCTGCGAGATGAAGAGCAGGGCGTAGATCTGCCCCACGGTGCGGTTGATGCCCCAGCGGCTGCCCATCTCGCCGAAGTGGGCGACGAACTGGCGGTTGAGTGGGGGGAGGGCGGCGGGTGTGTTCATGGACGGTGATTGTGTCCTGCAAATCCTGAATTTTCAGTAATTACTGAAAATTCAACACGAAGCCAAGGGGAAATACTGTATGAAAATACGGTATTCACAGACCCGCCACAAAAGCGCCACACAGCCGCCATGACCGACGTACACATCCCCCTGTCCGCCCTCAAGGGCCGTGGTGCGGTCTCGCACATCGCCCACCGTTTCGAGCGCGACACCCGCGCCGCCTTTGACGACGGCTGGGGCACGCTGGACGAGACGCAGGCGGGAACTCCGGCGCCGCTGAGCACCGAGGTGAGCTTCGAGGAGGCCCGCAGCGTCATCACCCACAACGACTCGCCCGACATTTCGTTCGAGTACTCGCTCAACCCCTACCGCGGCTGCGAGCACGGCTGCATCTACTGCTACGCGCGGCCCACGCACAGCTACCTCAACCTCTCACCGGGGCTGGACTTCGAAACCCGGCTGGTGGCCAAACGCAACATCGCCGCCGTGCTGCGCGAGGAGCTCAACCGCTCCAGCTACCGCCCCAGCCAGCTCGCCATCGGCACCGTGACCGACTGCTACCAGCCCATCGAGCGCGAACTGCGCCTCACGCGTGGCGTGATCGAGGTGCTGGGCGAGGCGCGGAACCCTTTCGGTCTGGTCACCAAGTCCAGCGGCGTGGAGCGCGACCTCGACCTGCTGGCACCGCTGGCCGCGCAGCGCCTGGCCGCCGTGTACATCACCATCACCACGCTCGATGGCGAACTGGCCCGCACGCTGGAGCCGCGCGCCGCCGCACCCCACCGGCGGCTGCGCACCATCCGCACCCTGGCCGACGCCGGTGTGCCGGTGGGCGTGAGCGTGTCGCCGCAGATCCCGTTCATCAACGAGGACATGGAACAGGTGCTGCAAGCCGCATGGGACGCCGGCGCGCGCACGGCCTTTTACCAGGTGATACGCCTGCCGTGGGAGGTGGCGCCGCTGTTCAGGGAATGGCTGCAGGCGCACCACCCGTTGCGGGCCGAGCGTGTGATGGCGCGCATCCGCGAGATGCGCGGTGGCAAGGACTACGACGCCGACTTTGCCACCCGCATGAAAGGCAGCGGCCTGTGGGCCGACCTGATACGCCAGCGCTTCGAGAAGGCCTGCCGCCGCCTGGGTTTCAACCGCCAGCGCGAGCGGCTGGACCTGTCGCTGTTCAGGCCGCCGGGTGCGCCGGGCCAGCTGAACCTGTTCTGAGGCTCAGCACCACCTGCGCACCCAGCGTGTTGCTGACGGTGCACAAGGCCTTGGTGCGTCGGGCCAGTTCCTCGGCCTGCGCCGGCTCCAGCGTGTCGGCGCTGTGCACCTGCACGTCCACACGCGCGAAGCGGTTGGGCAGGTCGGTCGCCTTGGTGGCGCCGGCCGTGGTCGTCAGCGCCCCCAGTGTCAGCCCCATCTGCTGGGCCGCCATGCGCATGGAGATGGAGATGCATGTCGCCACCGAGGCCAGCAGCAGGTCGGACGGCGACATGCCCTGCGCCTGTGGCGACAGCGCGCCCGCGCCCTGGTGGCCGGCCTCGGTGGTGAAGGTGATGGATTCGGTGCTGGGAGAAGCCACCACCAGCGGTCCATAGGTCTTGGGCTTGAGTTTCACCTGCATGGGGTCTTCCTCACATCAGCAGATCGGGCAAAAAGGTGGCGATCGCCGGGAACAGCGTCAGCACCAGGATGGCCAGCAGCAGCAGCAGCCAGTAGGGAGTGGCCGCCACGGCCGCGCGACCCAGGGTGATCTCGCCGTTGGTCATCACGGTCAGCACCGACAGGTTCAGCCCCACAGGCGGCGTGAGCTGCCCGATCTCGATCAGGATGGTGATCACCACGCCCAGCCAGATCGGATCGAAGCCCAGCTGCGTCATCAGCGGGAACACCACGGGCAGCGTCATCACCATCAGCGACAGGCCGTCGAAGAAGCAGCCCAGCACCAGGTAGGCAATGACGACGATCAGCAGCACCTCGTACTTGCCCAGGCCCCCGGCCAGCGTCGATTCGAGCAGTGCCTGTGGCACACCCAGCACGCTGGCCGACTGCGCCAGCACCGTGGCACCCAGCACCACGAAGCCGATGGAGGAGAACACCAGCGCCGAGCGCATCACGCTCTCCACCAGCTTGCGTGGTGTCAGGTCACCCCAGACGAACGCGATCACCATCGCCACCAGCACGCCCACGCCGGCCGATTCGGTGGGCGTGGCGTAGCCGAACACGATGCTGCCCATGATGGCCAGGATCAGCAGGATCACCGGCCAGATGCGCAGGCTGCCGATGAGGATGTCGCGCCACGGCGTGCGTTCGTGCTCGTGCGGATACAGCGACGGGTTGCGCAGGCACAGCACCAGGATGTAGGCCATGAACATCACCGTCACCATGATGCCGGGCACGATGCCCGAGATGAACAGCTTGCCGATGGAGGTGTCGGTGAGCGCACCGTAGATCAGGAAGGACAGGCTGGGCGGTATCAGCAGGCCCAGCGTGCCGCCGCCCGCCAGGCTGCCCACCACGGTGGCCTTGTCGTAACCGCGGCGGGCCATCTCGGGGTAGGCCACCGAACCCACGGCCGCCGCCGTGGACATGCTGGAGCCGCTGACCGCACCGAACAGCGCGCATACCGCGATGTTGGTGTGCAGCAGGCCACCCGGCACACGCGCAAACGCCGGCTTGAAGGCCGTGTAGGCACGCTGGCTGATGCCGCTGTGCAGCAGGATTTCGCCCAGCAGGATGAACAGCGGGATCGCGCTCAGCGTGAACGAGTTGAAGACGTTCCAGATGGCGTTGACGGCGAGCGAGGTGGCACCGTTCGCAAAGAAGTGCAGCAGCACAAAGCCCGTGAGGCCCAGCGCGGCACCCAGCGCGGCGCCCGAGGCGGCCGTCACGACCAGCAGCGAGGAAAAAGCAGTCAGGAACATCGGGTCACTCGGTGGACGTGGGGTTGCCGAGGGCCGCGCGTTCGCTGCCCGAGGTCGTGCGCACCAGCACCAGCAGCGCGCACAGCGCCACCGACACGGGTGGCACCGCCATCCAGGGCGCCAGGCGCAGGCTGGCCGCTTCGGTGCGGATGTTGCGCTTGAAGGCGAACTCCAGCCACGGCAGGGCCTCGATCAGGTACCAGGCGCAAAAGGCGAGCGTGACCGCGCTGGCCAGCACCGCCAGCACGGCGCGGCCGCCCGGACCCAGCGCGCTGGCGAGGAAGGTCACCCGCACGTGCTGGGCTTTCACGGTCACCATGGGCAGTGCCAGGAACAGCGAGGCACACAGCAGCAGGCCCACCAGTTCTTCGGTGTAGTAGAGCGGCGAGCCCACCACCCGGCGCATCACCACGCTGACAACGATGATGCCGACGATGGCGGCCAGGGCCAGCCCCGACGCCCCAAAAAAAAGCCGGGCCAAGAGGCCCAGCAGTTGCTCCAGCTTGAGCGCAAGGCTTCGCATGCGCTCAGCGTCCCATGGCTTTCAGCACGGCCTCGCGGTTGGCCGGGGCCTTGCCACCCGCCTCCTTGGCCAGTTCGGCCCAGGTCTGCGACATGGCTTCCAGGAACTGCTTGCGGTCGGCCTCGGGGAAGTCGCCCAGCCAGTTCAGGCCTTTTTTCTTCAGCTCCTCGCGGGCCGCGAGTTCACGCTGGTGGTCGCTGGAGTATTCGTTGGTGCGGTTCCAGGTGTCGTCGGCCGCCTTGGTGATGGCCTGGCGCTGTGCGGCGGGCAGGGCGTTCCACTTGGTGGTGGCAATGCCCAGCGCGTAGGGCGCCGACGGCATGGGGTACAGGAAGGCACCGTACTTGGCCACTTCGTGCATGTTCACCGTGTGGGCGTACAGCGCGGGGTAGACGGCGCAATCCACCACGCCGGTCTTGAGAGCCACGTACATGTCGGCCTGGCCAATGATCTGCGCGGCCACGCCCAGACGGCGGAAGGCGGCCACCTGCTCCTTGGCCCAGACGCGCAGCTTCTTGCTCTTGAGATCGGCCAGCGTCTTCACCGGCGTGTCGCGGCAGAAGATGGAGGCTTCCAGCATGGGAATGGCCAGGTAGCCCACGGCGGTGATGCCCCAGTCCTTGAACTCCGCGTCCTGGATCTGGCGCAGCACCGGCAGCGCGCGCTTGAGTTCGTCGACCGAACCGATCGCGCCCTGCACCAGCAGCGTGCCCAGTGCCGGCGCATCGCGCGAGACGTAGTTGGCCCAGATCAGGCTCATGTCCACCGCGCCGCGCGGCAGCACCTGCAGCACGTCGGCGTCCTTGATGCCCAGCGAACCGCCGTTGTGCAGCTTGATGGTGACGGCGCCGTTGCTGTTCTTGCCGACGTCTTCGGCAAAGCGGGTGAGTTCCTTGGTTTCGGGCCGGGTCTCGGGCAGCGGGTTGTTGAACCGCAGCTCGTTCGCATGGGCGGCGAGTGTCAGCGATGCGGCGCCAATGAGACTGAGGGTCAGGCGGTGCATGAGTGTCTTCATGGGGGCTCCGGAAAGGGGTGGGGTGTGGACAATCGGCAGCAGCGGGGGCGCTGCACAGGTGCTCCGGATGTTAAGACAAATAACCCAGCCTGAGGCTATATGCAAAGACCTGAAAGTCATGACGTCGGTGTCACCGGCCGAACCACGCTGGAGGCGGCGGCGGACCGCGTCTGGGCGCTGGTCCGCGACTTCGACGCCATGCCGGCATGGAATGCCAGCGTGCTCAGCTCGCGCATCGAAGACGGCCCCGCTGATCGCGTGGGTTGTCTGCGGGTGCTGGATTTCGGCGCCGGCGGCGTCTGGACCCACCGCCTGACGGGTCTGTCCGACGAGGACCGGGTGCTGCAGTACCGCATCGTCGGCGGGCCGCAGCCCACTCCCATGGGTTTGCGCGACTACCGCGCTCGCATGGTGGTGCGCCCCGACCCCCACCGACCTCAGCAGGCCTGCGAGCTGGAGTGGTCGGCCGACTTCGGCACCGACCAGCCCGAAGCCATGCGCGAGCGTGCCCTGCAGGTGTTCGAGGCGGGCTTCGCCGGCCTGCGCGCCAGGCTCGGCATCGCCTGAGCGCAGGTCAGCCCAGCGTCAGCACCACCGGAGCGTGGTCGCTCGGGCGTTCGTTCTTGCGCGGGCCCTTGTCAATCTCGCAGGCGCTCGCGACGGCCTTGAGCGCATCGGTGACCAGGATGTGGTCGATGCGCAGCCCGCGGTTGCGGCGAAAGCCGGCGTCGCGGTAGTCCCACCACGAGAAGCTCTTGTCGGGCTGTGGAAACAGCCGAAGCGCATCGTGCAGGCCCAATGCGATGAGCGCGCGCAGGTGGTAGCGCTCTTCCTCGGTGCAGTGGATGGTGTCGCGCAGGCCCTCGGGGTCCCATACGTCGGCGTCGTCGAAGGTGATGTTGTAGTCGCCCATCAGCAGCAGCTGCGGGTGGCGCGTCATCTCGTCCTTGACCCACTCGCGCAGGGCCTTGAGCCAGTGCATCTTGTATTCGAACTTCTCGCTGCCCGGCTCCTGCCCGTTGGGGAAGTAAGCCCCGATCACCCGCGTGCCCGCCACCGTGGCACACACCACACGCGACTGGTCGTCGTCGAAACCGGGGATGTTCTTCACCACGTCCGCCACCGGCTCGCGGGTGAGCAGCGCCACGCCGTTGTAGGTCTTCTGGCCGAACACCTGGGCCTGGTAGCCCAGGTCCGCAAAGGCGGCGTGCGGAAACTTGTCGTCGGTGAGCTTGAGCTCCTGCAGTGCCAGCACATCCACCGGCCGGCTGCGCAGCCAGTCCAGCACCTGGGGCAGGCGCACGTTGAGGGAGTTGACGTTCCAGGTGGCGAAGGTTTGCATGGCGACGGATTGTTCCACAGCCCCTTGCCAGACCGCTCAGGTGCGGTGGCCTGCCAGCTGGAACTCGGCCCGGTAGGCCGCCGGCGTGAGACCGCTGCGCTGGCGGAACTCGCGCGTGAAGTGCGACTGGTCGGCGTAGCCGCCCAGAAAGCCCACCTCCGCCAGCGGCACGGCGCTGTGCAGCAGCCACTGGCCGGCGGTGCGGTAGCGGGCCTCGGCCAGCAGCTGGCGGAATCCCAGGCCGGCCTGTTGCAACGCGCGCTGCAGCGAACGCGGTGAGGTGTCCAGCCGGTGCGCCAGTTCGGCCAGCGTGGGTGGGGCCGTGAGCCGGCCTGCCAGTGCGGCGAAGGCCTGTTGTACCCCGGCGGGCCAGTGGTCATCGGGCTGCACCTCATCGGGCGCAGCCGCGGCGCGATCGGCCGGTGCCTGCTGCCAGGCCAGGCGCCAGTGGTCGGTCTGTCCCTGGGCACAGGCCCGCGCCAGCGCCGCCGCGTCGGCCTCGGGGTAGACCCGCGCGTCTCCCGCGAAGGCGCACACGTCCCGGTGCCCGGTGGCCTCCAGAAAACCCGCGATCACGCCCAGCACCACCAGGCTCTCGGCCGCCAGCGGCGGGGCGTCTGCGCGCAGCGACACGTGGCGCACCTCGATGTGGTGGGCCTGCACCGCCAGCACCTGTGTGCGGTGGCGCGAGTGGATGTAGCGCTCCAGCCGACCCCAGCGCTGCAGCAGCTCGGGCGCGCTGCGTGCCGCGGCCAGTGCGCCGTGTGTGGGCTCGTGCGAGAAGTGCAGCACCGCGCGCCCCAGCGGCGCCAGGCAGGCCACGCCACCGGCGGCGATGGCCTGTTGCAGCAGCTCGCGCTTGCTGGCCAGGCTGACCGATGCCCCCCTGTGTGGGGGCAGTGCCGGCGGCGCGGGCAGCAGGCCGCGGTCGTGCAGGCCCTGGCGCAGCACGCGCACCATGGCGGCGCTGGCAAAGTCGCCGGCGGTTGGGCGGGGGCGCGTGGCGGGTGGTGTCATGTGGCTGGCATTGTCCGGTACGGCAGGCTCAGCAGGCGCTGGCCGGTGGCATCGCGCAGCGCGTTGGCAATGGCCGCCACCGATGCGACGATGGCCGTCTCACCCACACCCGTGGGCGCTTCACCGTGGTCCACCAGGTCCACGGTGGTCTGTGGGATGTCGGGCCAGCGCGGGATGGGGGAATCCGCAAAGCTGGCAGCGCTCACGCCGTCGTTCTCGAAACGCAGCTGCTCCACCAGGGCCATGCCCACGCCCCACACCAGGTTGCCCTCGCACTGCGCGCGCACCTGCTGCGGGTTGATGACGCGGCCGCAGTCGTGGGCGCACCACAGGTGCACCACGCGCACCTGGCCCTCGGGCGAGACCACCACATCGGCCACCACGGCCGCGTAGCTCATGCCCTTGTAGATGCCACAGGCCACGCCCCGGCCGGTGCGTCCACCGTGGGGGTCCGGTGCAGGGGGCTGTCCCCAGCGTGCGATCTCGGCCACGCGGCGCAGCACGCGGGCCAGGCGCGGGTCTTCGATGTGTGCGAGGCGAAACGCCACCGGGTCCTGTGCCAGCTTGCGGGAACATTCGTCCACCACCGATTCGGTGACAAAGTGGTTGGGCGCGGCACCCAGCCCGCGCCACGGCCCGGCCAGCACCGGCAGGCGGGCCAGGCCGAATCGCGTCTCGCGGGTGGCCGCGCGGTAGGGCAGCGCCGCGCCACGTGCCACACCGGCGTCGCCGATGAAGTCGGCCACGCGCTGCATCCACGCCGGCATGGCCGCGTTGGTGAACAGGATGTGGCTGCTCATGAAACCGTGCCACCAGTCGTGCAGGCGGCCGTCTTTCAGCCGCACCCGCACGCGGTGGCTGGAGGCGGCGCGGTGAAAGGCCTGGCGGAACTCCTGCGCGCGCGTCCACTGCACCTTCACCGGCCGGCCGCAGGCGCGCGCCAGCACCGCGGCCTCCAGCTCCACGGTGCAGATGGTCTTGCCCCCAAAGGCGCCGCCCACGCGGCAGGCGTGCACTCTGAGCTGCGCGTCGTCCAGGCCCAGTCGCCTGGCCACCACGTCGCGCTGGTAGAACACATCCTGGCTGCCCACCCACAGGTCGAGGTGGCCCTGCGCATCGAACGCGGCCACGGCGGCGCGTGGCTCGATGGCGGCGTGTGCCGCTGGCGGGATGTCGAAGCGCAGGTCGATGTCCCAGGGCGATGTGCTGTCCACCGCGCCGTCGTGCACCGCGTGGGGCAGGCGGGTGTGGCGGGTGGTGGCGCGGTCGATGTCCAGGGCCTCGTTCCAGGTCGGCGTTTCGGCCGGGGTGTCCACCCGCCACTGCGGGCTCAGCGCCTGGGCGATGCGGTCCAGCGCGCCCGGCGTGGCGGCCACGATGCCCACCCCTTCGGCTTCGCCCTGCAGCAGCAGCGGGCTGCGCACCAGCGCGACGAAGCCTGGCACGGCCCGGGCGGCCGCCTCGCTGGCCGAGACCAGGCGCGACGGGCGCTCCTGCGTCACCGGTGCGCGCAGCACGCGGCCGTACACGCAGCCCGGTGGGCGCACGTCGGCGGCGTACAGCGGCAAGCCGCGCACGATGGCCTCGCCCTGTTCGAGCGGTGGAGTGGGGTCGGTGCCCAGGCGGCTACCCGGGCGAAAGGCGCGCAGCTGGGCGGTTGGCAGGGGTTCGGCAGGCGGCGGGAAGCGGCCGGTGGCCACGGCCTCGCGCAGCAGCGCGCAAGCCTGTGCCAGCGGCAGCGCGAAGTCCTTGATGGAGTCGCTGCCCACCGTGGCGCGCACCCGGCCGATGTCGTGCGTGCCGGGCAGGCGGGCATCCACCCGGTCCCAGGGCACGTCCAGCTCGGCACAGGCGATCTGCTTGAGCGCGGTCAGGATGTTCTGGCCCATCTCCACACGCGGTATCCACAGGGTGTAGCGGCCGTTGTCGTGGCGTATCCAGCCCAGCGCGTCGTCCAGGTTGGGGGCCGGGCGCTTGGGTATGACGGGCAGCGCGCAACCCGGCAGCAGCACCACCGTGAGCGCGCCTCCCGAGGCCTGCAGGAAACGCCGGCGCGACAGGTGGCCCGAAGACGGCACGGGCGCGCTCATCGCGGCTGCTCCGCTGCGGCCTGAATCGCCTGGCGCATGCGTGCCTGCGTGCCGCAGCGGCACAGGTTGCCGGCCATGGCGGCTTCCACGGCCCCGGCATCCGGGCGTGGCGTGCGCCGCAGCAGCGCAGCGGCGCTCATGATCTGGCCGCTCTGGCAATAGCCGCACTGCGGCACCTGGTGCGCCAGCCAGGCCTGCTGCACCGGGTGCAGGGCGCCGCCTCTCGCCAGCCCTTCGATGGTGGTGAGATCGCGCCCCTCCAGGCCGGCCACCGGCAGCAGGCAGCTGCGGGTGGCCTCGCCGTCGAGCCACACGGTACAGGCGCCACACTGGCCCTGGCCGCAGCCCAGCTTGGTGCCCACCAGGCCCAGGTGTTCGCGCAGCACCCACAGCAGGGTTTCGTCACGCCACTCCGGGGCGACCGGGTGGGTTTGTCCGTTGATGCGAAGTTCCATGTCCACTCCTTGCTCTGAGGACCCGCAGGATGCCGCCGCGTTGCGCTGGCGTATAGAACGCACACGCCAGCATCCATGGCATGCTGGCGCAACCGAGCAGGAGACCCGCCAATGAACACCACCATCCCCGGCCCCGATGGCCGGCCCCGCTGCCACTGGTGCGCGGCAGCGCCCGAGTTTTTTGCCTACCACGACACCGAATGGGGCTTTCCGGTGGCCGACGACCAGCGCCTGTTCGAGAAGATCTGCCTGGAGGGTTTCCAGTCGGGCCTGAGCTGGCGCACCATCCTGGCCAAACGCGAGAACTTCCGCGCCGCCTTTCACGGGTTCGACTTCCACCGCGTGGCGCGCTTCGACGAACGCGACGTGGCGCGCCTGCTGGATGACAGCGGCATCGTGCGCCACCGGGGCAAGATCGAAGCCGTCATCCACAACGCGCGCATGGCGGTGGAGATGGTGGCGCAGGAAGGTTCGCTGGCCGCCTACTTCTGGTGCCACGAGCCCGCTGCGGCCACGCTGGCCGAGCCGCAGACCGCGTCCACCACAGCCGCGTCGGTGGCGCTTTCCAAGGATCTCAAGAAGCGCGGCTGGAAGTTTGTGGGCCCGACCACGGTATTTGCCTTCATGCAGGCCATGGGGCTGGTGAACGACCACGCCAGCGGCTGCGTGACCCGCTCGGAGGCGGCGCGGGCGCGCCAGGCCTTCAGGCCGCCGCTTCGCTGAACACCGTGCAGCGGTCGCGCCCCCGGGCCTTGGACTGGTACATCGCGTGGTCGGCCTGGCGCAGCAGCTGGTCGCCGTCGGTGGAGGTGCCGGGGTCGAAGTAGGCCACCCCCAGGCTGGCGGTGACGTGGGCGGTTTCGCCGTCCAGCGTGATGGGTGGGCGCACCGCCGCCAGCACCCGCTCGAACACCGCGTGGTCGCGCGGGTGGTGCAGCACCAGCACGAACTCGTCGCCACCCAGGCGCGCCACCGTCTCGCCCGAACGCAGCACCGCCGACAGGCGCTGCGCCACCTCGATCAGCAGGCGGTCGCCGGCCTCGTGGCCCAGGCGGTCGTTGATGGGCTTGAAGCCGTCGAGGTCGAGCATGCACACGGCCACGCGCTCGCGTTCGCGCCGGGCCACGGCGAGTGCCTGGGCCAGGCGGTCGGTCAGCAGGCGGCGGTTGGGAATGCCGGTGAGCGCGTCGTAGTGGGCCAGGCGGTCGAGTTCCTCCTGATGGGCCTTGAGCGTGCTGATGTCGCTGAACACCGAGACGTAGTGCGACAGCCGGCCCTCGGCATCGTGCACGGCGACGGTGGACTGCAGCGCGGCGTAGAAGCCGCCGTCCTTGCGCCGGTCCCAGATCTCGCCGGTCCAGCGGCCGTCACGCCGCAGCGCTTCGTCCATGGCGTCGTAGAAGGACTGCGGCAGGCGGCCCGAGCGCAGCAGGTCGGGCTGGCGGCCCAGCGCCTCGGCGCGGCTGAAGCCGGTGATGCGGGTGAAGGCCGGGTTGATGTCGATGATGGTGCCCCGGGCATCGTTGATCATGATGCCCTCGTGGCAGGCCTCGAACACGCTGGCGGCGAGCCGGCCGCGCCGGTCCTGGCGGCGGCGCCATTCGATCAGCCACAGGCCCGCGACCAGCGCGGCCAGGGCCACACTCGCTGCAAGGAGGGTTATCGGCCACATGGCGCTAGCTTACCCGCCCTGGAAATGGGTTTTGTGAGGTGCTTAGAGGTCTTTCGCCCGCCAGGCGCCGTGGGCGCGCACGAAATGCCCGCCGCCCAGGTGGTGCAGCGTCTGCTGCGCGGTGTTGTCGTCGGTGAACCGCCAGCGCCCGTCGGCAAAGACGCGCGGGTCCGCCGCGGCCGACACCACCTCGGCAAAACAGGTGTCGTAGGCCGCCTCGGTGTGCAGCTCAGGTATGCGCCGGCACTCCAGCCAGGCGATGCAACCGTCCTCGATCACCGGCATGCCCGCCACCGGGCCAGGGCGAGCCACGATGCCGAAACGGGCGAACTTGTCGCCCTCGCGCCCGCTGCAGTTGCCCACCGCGTGGGTCACATCCACCAGCGCGGGCGCGGGCAGGCACAGCGCGAAATGTCCGCTGGCCAGCACCAGTTCGCTGGTGAAGGTGTGCTTGTCGATCACCACCGCCAGGCGCGGCGGCGAGGACTCCACCGGCATGGACCATGCGGCTGCCATCACGTTGCGTCGGCCTGCGTGGGCGCTGGTCACCAGCACCGTGGGGCCGTGGTTGATGAGGCGGCAGGCGTGGTGCAGGGCCACCGGCTGGAACGGGGTGGTGTCAGAAGCGGGGTCGGGCATGGGCAGGCAAAGGCTAGGGCGGGGATGGCCGGGTGGTCTGTTTCTCGCGCGAGTTCAGCGTCATCTCGAGTGTGCCGTCGGGCAGTGTCAGGGTGAAGGTCATCAGCGTGCCGCTCTCGTGCTGCCGGGTGAGCCGCTCGGCCACGCCGTAGCGCATGCGCCCGCCACCCGTGCCGGTGGCCTGCATGCCGAGCGGCGCGGCCGGGGCGCCAAAGGTCATGCGGTACTGCATCTCGATTTCGGCCTCGCCGTCCTTCAGGTCTACCAGGCGGTAGAGCACGTCCATGTTGAGGTCCAGCGTGGTGATGCCGGCAACGGGAATCTGCAGGCGCAACGTCTGTGGGGTGAAGGCTGCGCGCCCGACCCGCAGGTCGGGGATGGAGGCCACCTGTTCGAGCACGCGTGACAGCACGGGCTGCAGCAGCTGCCGGCTCTCTTCGCTGCCACCCGAGACCACCACGGTCTGCGGCTTGAGGCGGCCTTCGGGGTCCAGTTGGGCGTTCACCACCGAGCCGACCAGGGACTGGCGCTCGGGCACCGGCCGCTCTTCGCCATTGGGCAGCCGGATGGCGCTGGTCTTGGGGAGGAATTCCATGCGCGCCGCGTAGTGCCCATCGCTGCCGGCCGCCGTGGTGGTGTGCCGCACGGTCTGGCGCGTCACCAGGTGCAGCTGCACGGGAAAGCGCGCACCCTGGGCGGCCTGGCGCGCCACGATGCCCCGGTCTTCCAGCACCCTGATCTGCGTGATGGCCTCGGTGCTCGATTCCACGAGCAGCGAACGCCCGGGCAGCAGCCGTTGGGAGAGGAGGATGTCGTCATCGGCGGCGTGGGCCGCACAGAGCGTGACGCCAGTGAGCAGCAGGCAGAGGGCGGTGCGCATGAAGGGTTCAGGATTTTTCGCGTTCCGCCTGAAGCCGGCGGATCATGAAGTCGGCCGCTTCCAGTATGTGCTGGCGCGCCAGCGTTTCGGCCCGGGGGCCGTCACCGGTGGCCACGGCTTCCAGCAGGGCCTCGTGCTGGTCCCAGATGTCGCGCGGCTTGTCGTCGCGCATCAGCACCTCGCCCATCACGCGCTGGGTCTGCGTCCAGTGGGTTTCCATGGACGGCGCCACCAGCGGATTGCCCGAGAGCGTGTAGATGAAATCGTGGAAGGCCATGTCGGCGGCGATCATGGCGCCGAAGGACTTCGCGGCCACGGCCTTGCGGCCGGCGCGAATCAGCGTGGGGCCACGCGCGGCGGCTTCGGCGGCGTTGTGTTCGGCCGCCATGCGAAAAGCCAGCCCTTCAATGACAGCGCGCACCTCGTACATGTGGCGCACGTGGTCCAGGTCGAGCGGTGCCACCTGCAGGCCACGCCCCGGCGCATCGGACAGCACCCCTTCCTTGCGCAGGAGGGTGAGCGCCTGCTGTATGGGTTGGCGCGACACGCCCAGCTCCTGCGCCAGCTGCTCCTGGATGATGCGGGCGCCCGGTGGCAGGCGGCCCGAGGCGATTTCCGAGAGGATGGCCTTGTGCACCTGCTCCACCAGGCTGGGAGCGGCTTGCAATGTCTTCATGGGTGCAATGCTAGCGTGCCCGCTCGCCGTGCCGTTTACCGGGATCGCCACTCAAGCTCGGCTTCGTCCCATGCGCCCAGTGCCTGCAGGTCAGGCACCCACGCCAGGCCCGATTTCGCATCGGACGACGCGGCCTCCGGCGTCACGATCACATCCAGCAGGGCGGGCCGACCGGCGCGCAGCTCAGCCAGTGCGCGTTGCAGGGCGGCAGGCAGGTCCTCCGCCGCGGTCACGCGTTCGGCGTGCATGCCAAAGGCGCGCGCCATGGCCGCATGGTCGGCGTACTGCAGTCGCGTGCCCACCACCTTGCCGTGGGTTTCCTGCTGGTCGCGCACCTCGATGGCCCACGCGCCGTTGTTGGCCACCACCACCAGCACGGGCGCCTGGTGGCGCACGGCGGTGTCGATCTCCATGGCGTTGAAGCCGAAGGCGCCGTCGCCCGTGGCCACCACCACCGTCTGGCCCGGGCAGGCCAGGCTGGCCGCCACGCCAAATGGCGTGCCCACACCGATGCAGCCCAGCGAACCGGGGTCCAGGTAGGTGGTGGCGGGCAGGCCCACGCGGGCAAAACTCAGGAAGTCGCCGCCGTCAGCCACCACCACCGCATCGGCCGGCAGGGCCTCGCGCAGCGCGGCCAGCACGCGGTTGGGGTGCATGCGCCCGTCGCTGCCGGCGGGCGCGGTGTGCATGGACTGGGCCAGCTTGCGCGAACGCTGCAGGTGCTGCTCGCGCAGGCCGCTCAGCCAGGTGGTATCGGCGGCCGATGCCCGCTCGGGCGCGGCATCGAGCAGCGCCTGCAGCGTCAGCCCCACATCGGCGTGGATCTCCACCGCGCCGCGCCGGTTGTCGCGCAGCTCGGCGGTGCAGTCGGCGATGCGCAAAAACTCGGCCTCGCCGAACACCGCAGGCGAACCGTAGGCCAGCTGGAAATCCAGCCGCCGCCCGACCGTGACCACCAGGTCGGCCTGGCCCATGACGGCGCCACGCATGGCAGCCACCACGCTGGGGTGGTCGTCGCTGATGAGGCCACGGCTCTCGCCCGTGTCCAGGTAGGCCGCGCCCACCCGCTCCAGCAGCGCGGCCAGCGCAGGGCCTGCACCCCGTGCGCCACGGCCCGAGACGACCAGCGGGCGTTTGGCGGACCACAGTTTTTGCACGGCGGCGTGCACCGCCAGCGGGTGGGGTGGCTGCGGCTGACTGGCTGGCGGGCTGAAGATTTCGGGCAGCTGCATGGCCTTGGACACATCGGCGCGCAGCGTGTCCACCGGAAAGTCCAGGTACACCGGGCCAGGCTCGCCGCCTTCGCCCAGGGCACGCGCGGTGGCCTCGGCCAGCTCCTGTGGCACCAGGTCGGGGTGGCGCACGGTGCGGGCGTAGCGGGTAAGGCTGCGCAGCAGGTCGGTGTGGACGATGTCCTGCAGCGCGCCCCGGTTTTCCTGCGCGGTGGGCGGCAGGCCCGAGAGCACCAGCACCGGTGCACGCGCCACATGCGCATTGGCAATACCCGTCATGGCGTTGGTGACGCCCGGCCCCGCCGTGACCAGGGCCACGCCCAGACCTCCGGTCAGCAAGGCGTCGGCATGCGCCATGTAGACGGCGGCGCGTTCGTCGCGCACGTCCACGATGCGTATGCCCTCGGCGTCCAGCCGCATCCACATTGGCATGATGTGCCCGCCACACAGGGCGTACACGCGGCGCACGTCACGCGCTTTGAGGAAACGGGCAATGACGGCGGCGGCAGACTGCTCGCCAATGGGCGGTGGGGCCATGGGGTCTCCTGGGTGACTTGACGATGACTGCATTCTGAATTCAGAATTCGGAAAGCGCAAGTTCTTCCCACCTGATTCACGATCCACCAGGAGACCGTCCATGGGCCAGTTGCTCACCATTGCCGATGCTGTAGCCACCCACGCCCGGCTCACCCCCGCCAAGCTGGCCGTGCGCGATTCGCGCCGCCGCCTGAGCTACGCCGAGTGGGACGAACGCGCCTCGCGCCTGGGCGCCGGCCTGCTGGCGCTGGGTCTGGCCAAAGGTGACCGTGTGGCCGTGCTGGCCTACAACTGCCTGGAGTGGATGGAGCTGTACGCCGGTCTCGCGCGCGCCGGGCTGGTGGCCGTGCCGCTGAACTTTCGCCTCACCGGCCCCGAGATCGCCTACATCCTCGAACACGCCGAGGTGGGCGCGGTGGTGGCCGGCCACGAGTTCTGTGCCACGGTGGACGGCATACGCGCCGTGCTGCCCGTGCCGGCGGGGCGCTACATCGCCATGGGCGGCGAGGCACCCGAAGGCTGGGCGGCTTATGAAGCTCTGGTGCAGGGCGCCAACGCCGCACACGCCTTCGCACCGGTGGGGCCCGACGACATGTGCGCGCTGATGTACACCTCCGGCACCACCGGCCGCCCCAAGGGCGCCATGCGCCTGCACGGCGGCAGCACGCTCATCGCTCTGGCCACCGCGCTGGAAATGGGCTTCAGCCGCGACGACACTGCGTTGCTCGTCATGCCCCTGTGCCACGCCAACTCGCTCTACTTTGGCAGCACCTTCGTGCACATGGGTGGCACCCTCATCGTGGACGACCGCCGCAGCTTCGACCCCGAAGCCCTGCTGCGCACGCTGGCCGAAGACAAGGTGACGTTCACCTCGCTGGTGCCCACCCACTACATCATGATGCTCGCGCTGCCCGACGCGGTGAAACGCCGCCACGACCTCAGCGCCGTGGGCAAGCTGATGATCTCGTCAGCCCCCGCACGACAGGACACCAAGCGGGGCATCATGGAGCTGTTTCCCAACGGCCGTCTGTACGAGCTGTATGGCTCCACCGAAGCCGGCTGGGTCACTTTGCTGCGGCCCGACGAGCAACTCACCAAACTCGGCTCGGTGGGGCGCGAATGGGCAGGCAGCGGTGCCATCCGTCTGCTGGACGAAAACCGCAACGAGGTGCCCGACGGCGAGGTGGGCGAGCTCTTCTCGCGCACCGCGTATGTGTTTCCCGGCTACTGGAAAAACCCCGAAAAGACCGCCGAGGCTTTTGATGGGCTGTGGTGCTCGGTGGGCGACATGGCACGGCGCGACGCCGACGGCTACATCTGGCTGGTGGACCGCAAGAGCAACATGATCATCAGCGGCGGCGAGAACGTGTACCCCTCAGAGGTGGAGGGCGTGCTGGGCCAGCACCCCAAGGTGCGCGATGTCGCCGTCATCGGCGTGCCGCACGAGAAATGGGGCGAAACCGCCAAGGCCGTGGTCGTGCTGCACCAGGGCGAAAGCGCCAGTGCCGACGAACTGCGGGACTGGTGCCGCCAGCGCCTGGCCGGCTTCAAGTGTCCCGGCGAAGTGGTGTTCGTGGACGAGGCCGACATGCCGCGCACGGCCACCGGCAAGATACTGCACCGCGTGCTGCGCACCCGCTACGCGGCGGCCTGAACCGGGGCGCGGCCGGCACCGTTGCGCAGGCGCCAGTACAGCCAGCCCACGATGGAGAAGTTCAGCAGGTTCCAGGCGATGCCGTTCACAAAGGCGGCGTCGTAGCTGCCCGTCAGGTCGAACACCCAGCCCGACATCCACCCGCCCAGCGCCATGCCCAGCAGCGTGGCCATGATGACCGCACCCACCCGCACACCCGCTTCGGCCGGCGCGAAATGCTCGCGCACGATGATGGCGTAAGACGGCACGATGCCGCCCTGGAACAGCCCGAACAGTGCGGAGATGACGTACAGCGGCACCAGCCCGTCGAACGGGAGAAACAGCAGCAGCGCAATGCCTTGCAGCGCCGAGCCCAGCAGCAGCGTGCGCACGCCGCCCATGCGGTCCGAGATCACGCCGAAAACCAGCCGGCTCACGATGCCACAGGCCAGCATCAGAGACAGCATTTCGGCGCCGCGCGCCGCACCGAAACCCAGATCCGTGCAATAGGCCACGATGTGCACCTGCGGCATGGACATGGCCACACAGCAGGCCACGCCCGCCAGGCACAGCAGAAACTGCGCGTGCGAGGGCTTCAGGCCAAACGGCCGGGCGGGGTCAAACACCGGCGCATTCGCCTTGGCACCGGCCGGCGCAGCCGACACCAGCGGCGGGCGCTGGCGCATGCGCGTGGCCAGCAGCAGCATGCCCGCCCCACACACCAGCCCCATCAGCACATAGGTGTGGCGCCAGCCAATGGTCTCGATGCCGTGCTGCACGATGGGCGGCCACAGCGCGCCTGCGATGTAGTTGCCGCTGGCGCAGATCGCCACCGCAATGCCGCGCCGCCGGTTCCACCACAGCGCCGTGTCCGCCATCAGCGGCGCAAACGTGGCCGAACTGCCCACCAGCCCCATCAGCCCGTGCGCCAGCGCAAAGGCGAGGATGCTGCCCGACAGCCCCGCCCACACAAAGCCGCCACACACCGCCAGCGCGCCCACCAGCAACACCGGCGTCAGGCCGTGCTTGTCTGCCAGCCGCCCCGTCCACAAACCGCCCACGCCCAGGCACACCATCATCAGCGTGTAAGGCAGGGACGCATCCGCCCGCCCCACACCAAACTCGGCCTGCACCGCCGGCAGCACCACCGACACCACATACATGCTGCTGTTGCCCAGCACCACCAGGCCCAGCGTGATGAGCAGGCGCCAGGCGGCCTGGCGGGAGTCGATGAGGGAGGGGTGGGCGGGGAGGGCGGTTGGGGAGGGCATCGGGGGAATCTAGCGCAAGGCCTGATTCGGTGGAGAGCGGGTAAATCAGGTGGGAAGCTGATTTACTCAAATGGCTGCTGTAGGCTGTGTGCGGCCGTTCAGGTTTGGCCTGTGACCGTCGGCGCGGTCCTAAACCGGACGTTCGGAGGTGAAAAAGTCGGATGACCGCTGCACATCGCTGACCGGCCGTTCGACTGCCTGCGGCCTCGATCCGCAACTGAACGACTGGTCCGACGCGGGCCGAGTGGGCGGAGCCGACCCGTAGGCGACATTCGCAACTGCGTCGGGTCACACGAGAGTGGACGCCCAACGTTCGGGCTAACCGGCCTGCGGAGGCAAGCGCCGTGAGCCCGGCCTGAGATGATGCACCACGTGCCTCAGGCCGGGCTAACGGTACCCAAGGGGATAGGCATCAGCGCGGCAACTGGCGAACATTCTGCATATGAACTCTGACGACGCTCGGTGAGGTTCTGCGCTACTACCCGAGCAGTCGCGGTACGCCGCATCTGCGGCCATCGCTAGGATCTCTGCATACCGCTAATCGCCTTGCAGGGTAGGCCCGAATCGTTGATTGCTGCTTAAATCGTTCTGTCGAGATATAGTTTTCGCTCCTGGCAGGAACGAAGAGATTATTCATGAAGAATGAAGATATTGGGAAAGCACTTCACGCGTGGGCCCCAGAATTGGAAGAGCTGTTCAATGCGCTCGGATGCCTTGGATCAGATTTGTCCGTAAAGTGGATCAACGACTCCGAATGGCGTTCTGATTTGCAACTCGCTGTTCGGACGGATGGATGCTCAGCGGCGGTTGATATTTGGGTCAGAGTACTGCGCGAGGGCATTGCGCTACCGGCGCCCGCACTCCTATTAGTGCTAGAGCAGTTGCGAAAAAATCCATCGCAGGCTGCAGCCTCATTGGCTAGGTTCAACTTTGGCTTCTCGAAGTCTCTGGCAAACGTCTCGTTCAGGGCGGCTGATGCGTTGTACGAAGGAGCGAAGGAGTACTTCGCAGGCGACGAAATTGATCTGGCGATCGCCGGCGCCCGCTTGGCGATTTCTGAGTTTCGATTCGCCATTGAGAGTGAGCAACTTACAGGCCCCACAAAAAGGATTGCAACTGGAAAATACGCCACGGCCATCGCAATGATCGGCCGGTGGATTGATTTGCCACGCGCGACGATCGAAAGGGCACTTCAATACTCGCAGGAGTCAATGGCGCTCGGGAATCTCAGACGCGAGACACTGACCTATAGGCTTGAACTGCTCATCTTACAGTTTGATCAAACGAGCGACGCGCAGTGTCTGAGAGAGGGGCTTGAGCTATTGTCTGAACATCAGGCGATCGCGGAGGGTTCAGAACTCGCCGAAGCTGAGGCTCGCTTCCGCCTTGCGCAACTCTCTAACTATGGCTCCAGAGAGGCTAGGCGCTATCTTGTCGGGGCGGAAAGCAAGCTCTCGAAGTTTCACGCAAGAAACGGTGTTGAAGAAGCCCGTCGAAGCATTCTGTCTACATTGATCTCAGAGCTAAAAGAAGGGCGACTGGAGATTTCGGCTAGATCGATTGCGGTTCCTCGAGGACTGTTAGTCTTGATGGCGACAAAGCCGTCTGCGCAACTTTGGAATGTTGTGAGGACTGTAATCAAAGGACTAGAAGTCCTTCGAACAGGGCGCGAGTGCGTTCCGGCAGCAGTCTTCAGTGCTCGACTTCTTCGTCAAATGATTGATGGTCGAGGGTGTGCAGAATTTTGTGTAAACGGACAATCCACCGCCGGCGCGAGCCGGCTTGTCCGTGAACACAATGACATCCAAGAAGCACGAAGTACCCGAAGAACTGCTGGCCAACCTGCTGGCCGACTACAAGAAGCCTGAAGACCTGA
>CALRLO020000022.1:0-70832 GCA_943368755.1 Synechococcus sp. UW140
TCGTCCACGTTGCCCAGGTGCAGCGCCTTCATGCGCAGGATCACCCCGGCCAGCGAGGAGCGCAGGATCTCGGGGTCGGTGAATCGCGGGCGGCCGTTGAAATCGGTCTCGTCGTACAGGCGGATGCAGATGCCGTTGGCCACGCGACCACAACGACCCTGGCGCTGGTTGGCCGCCGCCTGGCTCACCGGCTCGACCATCAGCTGTTCGACCTTGCTGCGCAGGCTGTAGCGCTTGACGCGTGCGGTGCCGGCATCGATCACGTAGCGTATGCCGGGTACCGTCAGCGAGGTCTCGGCCACGTTCGTGGCCAGCACGATGCGCCGGCCGCTGTGGTTGTCGAACACCCGGTCCTGTTCGGCCTGGGACAGCCGCGCAAACAGCGGCAGCACCTCGGCATTGCGCAGCGTGGGCTGGTGGCTCAGGTGCTTGCGCAGGTGGTCCGCCGCCTCGCGGATCTCGCGCTCGCCCGGCAGGAACACCAGGATGTCGCCACCCTGGCGCGGATCGCGCCAGAGTTCGTCCACGCCGTCGGCAATGGCGTCGTTGAGGTCGTAGTCCTTGCCGTCTTCGAACGGCCGGTACCGGGTTTCGACCGGGTAGGTGCGTCCTGACACCATGATGACCGGCGCCGGAACCATGGGCCCCCACGCTCCGCGCTCCGCGTCGTCGCTGCCCCCCAAGGGGGTTTCGTCTGGCTTGGGGCGGCCCGGCGCCAGCCGCCGGCGCGAGGCGAAGTGCTGCGCGAAGCGGTCGGCGTCGATGGTGGCCGAGGTGACGATGATCTTGAGGTCGGGCCGGCGCGGCAGGATCTGGCGCAGGTAGCCCAACAGGAAGTCGATGTTGAGCGAGCGCTCGTGCGCCTCGTCGATGATCAGCGTGTCGTAGGCGTTGAGCAGCGGATCGGTCTGCGTCTCGGCCAGCAGGATGCCGTCGGTCATCAGCTTGACCGAAGCCTCCTTGCCCAGGCGGTCGTTGAAGCGGACCTTGTAGCCCACCACCTCGCCCAGCGGGGTCTTGAGCTCGTCCGCGATGCGCTTGGCCACCGAGCTGGCCGCGATGCGGCGCGGCTGGGTGTGGCCGATCAGCCGACCCTTCTCACCCGCCCTGGCGTTGCAGCGCCCGCGCCCCATCGCCAGCGCGATCTTGGGCAGCTGGGTGGTCTTGCCCGAGCCGGTCTCGCCGCAGACGATGACCACCTGGTGCTCGCGCAGCGCAGCCTCGATCTCGTCGCGCTTGCCGCTGACGGGCAGGTTGTCGGGGAACTCCAGGGTGAAAGGTGCTGAGGACAAGAGTGGAAATTCGGTCAGAATCGGGCAACCCGCGATTATCCGTTGCCATCCGCAGCCCATGTCCACCGTCTTCAATTTCACCTTCGTGCCCTGGTTCCGCTCGGTCGCGCCCTACATCCACAAGTTCCGCCACCAGACCTTCGTGGTGGGCATCTGTGGCGAGGCCATTGCTGCCGGCAAGCTGCCCAACCTGGCGCAGGACCTGGCCCTGATCCAGAGCATGGGCGTGAAGATCGTGCTGGTGCACGGCTTTCGGCCGCAGGTGAACGAGCAGCTCAAGGCCAAGGGCCATGAGGCGCGCTACTCCCATGGCATCCGCATCACCGACCCGGTGGCGCTGGACTGTGCCCAGGAAGCCGCCGGCCAGCTGCGCTACGAAATCGAAGCCGCCTTCAGCCAGGGCCTGCCCAACACGCCCATGGCCGGCGCCACGGTGCGGGTGATCTCAGGCAACTTCATCACGGCGCGGCCGGTGGGCATCATGGACGGCGTCGATTTCCAGCACTCGGGCCTGGTGCGCAAGGTCGACGTGGCTGGCATCAGCCGCGCACTGGACATGGACGCCATGGTGCTGCTGTCGCCGTTCGGCTTCTCGCCCACGGGCGAGGCCTTCAACCTCACCATGGAAGAAGTGGCCACCAGCGTGGCCACCGCGCTGCAGGCCGACAAGTTGATCTTCGTGACCGAGATTCCCGGCATACGCGTGCGGCCGGAAGACCCCGAGGACGACGACAACCCCATCGACACCGAGCTGCCGCTGGCCCAGGCCGAGCTGCTGCTGTCGCGTGTGCCGGTGAGCGAAAAACCCAGCGACACCGCCTTCTACCTGCAGCACTGCGTGAAGGCCTGCAAGGCCGGTGTGGAGCGCAGCCACATCATTCCTTTTGCCGTGGACGGTTCGCTGCTGCTGGAGGTGTACGTGCACGACGGCATCGGCACCATGGTGGTGGACGAGAAGCTGGAGAGCCTGCGCGAGGCCACGCCCGACGACGTGGGCGGCATCCTGCAGCTGATCGAGCCGTTCGAGAAGGACGGCACGCTGGTCAAGCGTGACCGCACCGAGATCGAACGCGACATCGACCTCTACAGCATCATCGAGCACGATGGCGTGATCTTCGCCTGCGCGGCGCTCTACCCCTACCCCGAGGCCCGCACGGCCGAGATGGCGGCGTTGACGGTATCACCCCAGAGCCAGGGTCAGGGCGACGGCGAAAAAATCCTCAAGCGCGTGGAGCAGCGCGCCCGTGCCCTGGGCCTGGACAGCATCTTCGTGCTGACCACCCGCACCATGCACTGGTTCATCAAGCGCGGCTTCGTGCAGGTGGACCCGGACTGGCTGCCCGAGGCCCGCAAGCGCAAGTACAACTGGGACCGGCGGTCCCAGGTGCTGGTGAAGAAGCTCTGAGGGGCCGACTCAGGCCTTGCTGCGAACCAGCCCGACAAACAGGGCCAGCGCCAGCACGCCGATCAGCAGGAAGTTGAGGAACGACCAGTTGGCGATCGACAGCCCGAGGAAGGTCCAGTCGATCTGGGTGCAGTCGCCACCGCCTTTGAAGATCATGGGAATGGCGCGCTTGAGCGGGAAGGTCTCGATCATTCCGTAGAAGTCGCGCCCGCAGGAGTACATCTCGGGCGGGTACCACTGCAGGAAACTCTGGCGCGCCGCCACGAAGGCGCCGAAGCCTGCCAGCAGCAGCACCACCAAGGCGCCACCCATGAGCGCCCCCCGCCCCCGGAACCAGCAGAACAGCCCGGCCACCACGGCCACCAGCACCAGCGCATAACGCTGCACGATGCACATGGGGCACGGCTCCAGCCCCACCACATGCTGCAGGTACAGGCCAAAGCCCAGCAGGGCCAGTGAGCCTAGCGCGATGAGGGCCAGCAGCTTGCGTGCGTGTGCGGCCAGGAAGTTCGGACGGAGGGTAGGCAGTACGGTCAGCAACGGTCAATCCTGTGGGTCGGGCTGTGGGTCTGAAACGGGAGCAACAGGCAGATTGTGCGCGAGGTGTTTTGGTTCCCGGCACGGCACCGTGCTGCGGCCGGGCAGCGTCTCACCCAGGAAGTCGAGGAACCGCCGCACCGCGGGCACCATGCCCCGCCGCGTGGCAAACACGGCATGCACGATGCCCGGCGCCGGCGCCCAGTCGGGCAGCAGCTGCACCAGCCGGCCTTCACGCACATCTTCCACACACATGTAGTCGGGCATCCAGCCCCAACCTGTGCCAGCCAGGGCGGCGAAGCGCAGGGTCAGCAGGTCGTCGGCCACAAAACGCGGCTGGTGCTGGATGGCGTGTTCGCGCCCGTCCGGCCCCACCAGACGCACCGTGGCCCGCCCTTCCTGCGTGCCCATGGACAGGCTGTCCATGCGCGCCAGGTCGTCCAGCGTGGCCGGTGTGCCCTGGCGCTGCAGCTGCGCCGGACTGGCCACCAGCACCGAGCGTGTGGTGTCCAGCCGCTTGACCACAAAGCTGCCGCTGTCCTCCACCGAGGCGCGCACGCGCAGCGCGACGTCCACACCTTCCTCCACCACGTTCACCGGGCGGTTGCTCACCATCAGCTCCAGCCGCACGGCCGGGTAACGGCGCAGGAACTCGGGGAACAGGTCACCCATGGTGGTCTGCGCCAGCGTCACCGGGCAGCTCACGCGCAGCGTGCCGCGTGGCTCGGTCTGCACCTCGGCCAGCGCCTCCTCGGCCGCCTGGGCTGCATCGCGCACGTTGTGGCAGTGGCGCAGGTAGGCCTCGCCAGCATCCGTCAGCGAGAGTTTGCGCGTGGTGCGCTGCAGCAGGCGCACGCCCAGCCCCAGCTCCAGATCGGCGATGCGCCGCGACAGGCGCGACTTGGGCACCCCCAGCGCCCGGCCGGCCGCCGCGAAGCCGCCGTGATCCACCACCTCGGCAAAAAACAGCATGTCGTTGAGGTCGGTTTTCATATTGAATCTGTTTTCAGGACGATCTGAAGCGTTTTATCCGACTTATCAATCATTGGCAACAAATTCAGAATTCACCCATCGCCACCGATTGGTGGAAACCCTTAAAAGGAGCCTGTCATGAAACTCTTGCACATCGATTCCAGCATCCTGGCCGACAACTCGGTCTCTCGCCAGCTGACCCGCCAGATCGTGGCGGAGTGGACTGCCCACCATCCTGGCACCAGTGTGGACCACCTCGACCTCGCGGTGAACACCCCCAACCACCTGTCTGCCGACGCGCTGGGTTTCCGCCTGGGCGCCGACGCCGACCTCAGCGATGTGCAGCGCCGCGAGAACGAGCTGTCCGAGGCGCTGGTGAGCCAGTTCCTGGCCGCTGACGTGATCGTGGTGGGTGCTCCGCTGTACAACTTCAGCATTCCCAGCCAGCTCAAGGCCTGGATCGACCGCGTGGCCCAGGTCGGCCGCACCTTCAAATACACCGACAAGGGGCCGGTGGGTCTGGCCACCGGCAAGACGGTGATCGTGGCTTCCACCCGCGGCGGCGTCTACTCCACCAGCGAGCAGGGTCGCGCCCTGGAACACCAGGAAAGCTACCTGCAGACGGTGTTCGGCTTCTTCGGCATCACCGACGTGCGCTTCGTGCGCGCCGAGGGCGTGGCCATGGGTGACGCCGCCAAAGCCGCCGCCCTGGAAAGCGCCCGCACCGAGATCGCCGCCCACGCCGGTGTTGCGGCCAACCAGGAACGCGTCAACCTCGCAGCCTGAGCCCGCGCCGCTGGCAGCCCCTTGTGTGCGCGGGGCGGCAGGAGGATACTGCCGCCATCGCGCCACAGGAGGCACCATGAGCCACGACCCTGTTCCTCTGGAAACCGAGGCCGACGCTTTTCTGCGCGGCCTGCCAGATCTCACCTACCCGGCCAGCCTGGTGGCCCGGTTTCCCCACATCGTCAACCGCATCTACGCCCTGCGCGGCGACCCGATACGGTTGCGCGACTACTTTCAGGAACTCACGGAAGACCACCGCGGTGACCGCAAGGGGTTCGATTTCGACACCCTGCTGGACATCCAGTCCCTGCGCGAAACCCTGATCGGTGACGTCAACGGCTTCGTGTCGAACGACGACACCAAGTGGGTGTCCTGAGCTCGGGGTTTCCCTGCCTCGGGTACAGTCTCGGCCATCGCCACGATGGCCGACCCCACGAAAGATTGCTCCATGGCACGCACCGTTCACTGCATCAAGCTCGGCAAGGAAGCCGAAGGTCTGGATTTCCCGCCCTACCCGGGTGAGCTGGGCAAACGCCTCTTTGAGAGCGTGAGCAAGGAAGCCTGGGCCGCGTGGCTCAAACACCAGACCATGCTGCTCAACGAGAACCGCCTGAACCTGGCCGATGCCCGTGCCCGCCAGTACCTGGCGCGACAGATGGAAAAACACTTCTTCGGTGATGGCGCGGACGCCGCCACCGGCTACGTGCCCCCCACCCAGTAAGGGCATGGCCGAGAACGTCCGTTGGTCGGACGACGGCACCCCGCACTCTGCGCGTTTCGGCGATGTCTACCGCACCCGGGGCCTGGACGGCCTGGGCGGGCTGGAGCAATCCCGCCACGTCTTCCTGCACGGTTGTGAGCTGCCCGAGGGCTGGCGCAACCGCCCCGCTTTCACCCTGCTGGAAACCGGCTTTGGCCTGGGCCTGAACTTTCTGGCCACCTGGGCCGCCTGGCGCGCCGACCCGGACCGCCCCCGCCTGCTGCACTACGTGGCCACCGAGGCCTACCCCGTCACGGCCGATGACCTGCGCCGCAGCGCCGCCCCTTGGCCCGAACTGGTGCCGCTGGCCGAAGCCCTGGCTGAGCGCTGGTGGGGCGTTCTGCCAGGCACACACCGCATGCGGCTGGACGGCGGGCAGGTGCTGCTCACACTGGGTGTGGCTGACAGCACGGCCTGGCTGACCAGCCAGCGTTTCCTGGCCGATGCGGTGTTCCTCGACGGATTCGACCCCGAGCGCAACCCCGACATGTGGGGCCAGCCACTCATGGAACAGCTGGCCCGCCACACCCGCCCAGGAGCCCGCATCGCCACGTGGACAGTAGCCCGCCTCGTGCGCGATGGCCTGGCCCACCAGGGCTTCGAGGTGGAAAAGACCGCGGGCCTGCCTCCCAAACGCCACCGTCTGCAAGGCCATTTCGCACCGGCCTGGGCGGGCCACAAACCGGTCGCCGAAGCCCCACCGCCCGGGCGTGTGGTGGTCGTGGGTGGCGGCCTGTCGGGCGCGGCGGTGGCCGCCAGCCTCGCCCGTCGGGGCTGCGAGGTGACGGTGCTCGACCGCGCCGACCACCCCGCCGCTGGCGCGTCCGGCCTGCCAGCTGGCCTGTTCGGCCCGCACCTGTCCACCGATGACGCCTGGCTCTCGCAGATCACCCGCGCCGGCGTGCGTGCCACCTGGCAACAACTGCATGACGACCCCGCCCTGACCCGCCACTGGGGCGCCAGCGGTGTGCTTGAACACCGGGTGGGCCGGGGTCGCCACTGGCCCCACGCCGCCTCAACCGAAGGCGCCGACTGGACCCAGCCGGCGGCGCCCGACACGCTGGCACAGGCGAGCCTGCCGCCCGATGCGCCCGCGTGGTGGCACCCCCGCGCCGGCTGGGCGCAACCCGCCTACCTGGTGCGCCGCCTGCTGAACGAGCCCGGCGTCACGTGGCGTGGCGGCAGGGAGGTGCAGCACCTGCGCCGCGAAGGCACGGTGTGGGTGCTGGATGACCGCGAGGGCCACGAACTGGAACGCGCCGAATGGGTCATCCTCGCGGCCGGCCCGGCCACCCGCCACCTGGTTGCAGCACCGCTGCCACTGCACGCCGTGCGTGGCCAGGTCACTGGCGTGCTGCACGGCGCAGGCACCCCCGCCCTGCCCCCCTTTGCCACCAACGGCCATGGCGCGCTGATACCCGCCGTGCCCACGGGCGACGGACTGGCCTGGTTCTGTGGCTCCACCTTCGACCGCAGCCGCGAACAGCCCGAAACCGATACGTCCGACGACACGGCCAACCTGACCAAGCTGCGCGAACTCCTGCCCGAGCTGGGCCTGGCCTGCGCCGACAGCGCCACGCCCGAGGCGCTGCGCCCGTGGTCCGGCGTACGCTGCACCGTGCCTGACCGTGTGCCCCTGGTGGGGCCGGTGGATGAAACCGCGCTGCCCGGGCTGTGGACCTGCACCGCCATGGGGGCGCGTGGCCTGAGCCTGGCCCTGTTGTGCGGTGAATTGACAGCGGCCCTGCGGTTCCACGAACCGCTGCCGCTGGATGACAGGCTGGCGCGGCATTTGCGCGCCAGCCGGTTTCGCTAAAAATTACTTGCTCGCTCCGGTGGGTGGCGCCACCTGCACCCACTTGCCGCCTTTCACCTGGTCGATGGAAACCAGCTCGGGGGTCACGTGGTTGTTGGCCCAGCTCTGGCTGGAGAAGGTCGTGAAGTCCTGGTGCTTCACGCCCTGCATGGCCTTGGCGAAAGACTCGGCCGTGAGGTTGCGGCCGGCCGCCTCCAGCCCGGCAATGAACCAGCCGGTGTACGAGTAGGCGTTGGCCGCGTTTTCATCCGCGTCGTGGCCGAAGCGGGCCTTGTAGTCGGCCAGGAATTTGCGGGCCGCCGCATCGGTGGTGTCGGCTTCGTGCAGCTTCCAGCCACCGATGCCGTAGAGGCCCTCCACCGCGTCCTTGCCCAGGCGGGCCACGATGCTGCTGCGCCCCGGAATACCGGTCAGCACCTTCACATCGGTCCAGTTGAGCTTTTTGACCTCGGCCATCACACCCACGGTCTCGCGGATCACCGTGCCGGCCAGGATCAGGTCCACGTTGGCCGCCTTCATGCGTGCCACCTGCGACGAGAAGTCGATGTCACCCACCTTGTAGGCGGCTTCGGCCGCCACGGTCTGGCCGGCATCCTTCAGTGCCGCGTTCACACCGGCACGGATGAGGTCACCGAACGGCCCTTCCTGGTAGATCACGCCCACGCGCTTGGCCCCCCAGTTCCTGATAGCCCAGCCCAGACCGGTGGCGGTGGTGGTGTCGTAGTTCTGCACGGTGGTGAAGAGCAGCGGGCTGTTGCCCGACACCTTCTGCACGATGGCCGAGGCCGCCCAGGGTGCGAACACCACGACACCCGCATCGGTGGCAGCCTTGACGGTGGCCGCGTTGGGGCCGGAGCCAAACGGGTTCACGATGGCAAACACGTCATCGCTGCGGATCAGCTTCTGCACCGCACGAACGGCCATCTGTGGCTGGCTGCCGTTGTCCTCGGTCACAAGGCGGATCTTGCGTCCGTGCACGCCCTTTGCATTGGCCTCGTCAATGCGCATCTGCATCGCATTGCGCAGCATGGGCATGCCGGCCGCGGTGGGGCCAGACAGATCCAGGTGCGAGCCGATCACGATTTCCGTGTCGGACACCCCTGCGGCCTGGGCGCTGCCCAGGGCGAGCATGGCCACCGCCGCAGCGGTGCTTGCCAACACATGGCGTCGATAGAGTTTCATGGCTTGTCTCCTTGTGGTCAGGCTGGTTGGGTGATCTGGGTGTCGTACATGCTGTCGATCAGGGCCGCGTACTTGCGCGCGATGACCTTGCGTTTGAGCTTCATGGTGGGGGTCAGCTCTTCGTCTTCGGCGGTCAGCAGTTCGCCGATGATGCGGAAATCCTTGATCTGTTCCACCCGGGCCAGTTGCGGGTTGACACGCTCGATTTCGGCGCGTATGAGGGCCACCACCTCGGGCGCACGCGTCAGGCTGGCAAAGTCGGTGTAGGGCACCTGGTGCTCCTGCGCGTGGCGTGCCACGTGCTCCTGGTCGATCATCACCAGACAGGTCAGGTACTTGCGGCCGTCGCCCACCACCACCGCGTCGGTGATGTAGGGGCTGAACTTGAGCAGGCTCTCGATGTGGCTGGGCGTGACGTTCTTGCCGCCCGACGTGATCAGGATGTCCTTGATGCGGTCGCGTATCGCCAGGTAGCCCCGGCTGTCGATCTCGCCGCAGTCACCCGTGTGCAGCCAGCCGTCGGCATCCAGCGCCTCGGCAGTCTTGTCGGGCAGGTTCCAGTAGCCGCCGAACACGTTGGGGCCACGGATCTGGATTTCGCCCTCGGCGCCGATGCGGATCTCGGTGCCCGGCCCTTTCACGCCGGCCCACCCGAGCTGGATGCCCCCTTTGGGTGTCGCGGTGCAGAAGCCCGATGTCTCGGTCATGCCAAAAGCCTCGCGCAGCTCGATGCCACACCCCAGAAACCACCGGATGAGGTCCGGTGGCACCGGCGCGGCACCGGTCAGCGCGCTCTTGACGTTCTGCAGCCCCAGGAAGGCGCGGATGTTGCGAAACGCCAGGCTGCGCCAAAGGGGCGAGGCGTCCGGCTGACGGGCACGTTCGTACACCCAGCGGGCCGGCGCTATGGCGTCACGCATGAAGAGGTCCACCTGCGAGTACATCTTTTCCCAGAAGCGCGGTGGCGCAAACACCACGTGGGGTGCCACCTCGCGCAGGTCGTTGAACACCGTGCCTGCGCTTTCGGGAAAGTGCACGACCAGACCGACCGCCAGCGGGTTGAAGACGGTCGCCATGCGCTCGGCGATGTGGCACAGCGGCAGGAAGGACAGCGACTTGTCGCCCGCCTCCACATCCAGATACTGCGGCGCCTGCGACATCTGGAACACCACGTTGCGGTTCAGGATCATGGCGCCCTTGGGCGCGCCCGTGGTGCCCGAGGTGTAGACCAGAAAGGCCAGGTCTTCGGGCCGTCCGGCGTCTATGGCGGCATCGAAGCGCTCGGCGCCGTGGGCGGCCAGCGCCAGGCCCTCGGCCAGGAAATCGTCGAAAAACACCACCCCCGGGTCGTTGAATCCGCGCAGGCCCTCACGGTCCATCACCACGATGAGACGCAGTGCCGGACAGCGGTCGCGCACGGCCAGGGCCTTCTCGAGCTGCTCCTGGTTCTCCACGAACAGCGCCTGTGCGCCGCTGTCACTCAGGATGTGCAGCACCTGATCGGGAGACGACGTGGGATAGATGCCATTGCCCACCAGGCCCATGCACTGGGCGCCCATGTCCACGTACAGCCACTCGGGCCGGTTCTCGGCCAGCACGCAGACCACTGCCCCGCGCGGCAGGCCCAGTGCCTGCAGCCGCAGGCCGATGGCACGCGCCCGCTCGAAGTACTCGGCCCAGGTGGTGCTTTGCCACAAGCCCCGGCGCTTGCGGCGCAATGCGGGCTGGCTGGCCCACTGCTGGCAGCGGGCACGGAACACGCGCGCGGGCGTGTCGTGTTCTATGAAGGTTGGCATGGTGTTCATCGCCAGGTCTTGCGGCGTTTCCAGCGTTGGGCCGTGCCACTGAGCCCGTGGTGCTCACCGCCCCCGAGGTACGAGGCCTGCACGTCAGCCTTCCTCGCCAGCGCCTCGCAGGTGTCGGCAGCCACGATGCGGCCCAGTTCCATGATGTAGCCATCGTCGGCATGGGCCAGCGCGATGGCCGCGTTCTGCTCCACCACCAGCACGGCGGTCTGCGTCTCGTCGCGGATGCGGCCGATGATGGCGAAGATCTCCTTGGTCAGCAGCGGCGACAGGCCCAGCGACGGTTCGTCCAGCATCAGCAGGCGCGGCCGGGCCATCACCGCGCGGCCGATGGCCAGCATCTGCTGCTCGCCACCCGACAGCAGGCCCGCGTGCTGCTGCTCGCGCTCCTTCAGGCGCGGGAACCACTGGAACACGCGCGCCAGGTCATCGCGCACGCCGTCGGCGTCGCGCCGGGTGTAGGCGCCCATGGCCAGGTTGTCGCGCACGCTCAGGAATGGAAACACCTGGCGGCCTTCGGGCACCAGGACCAGGCCCCGGCGGCACACCTCGTCGGCGTCCAGGCCCTGAACCGGCTGCCCATCGAACAGCACCTGGCCCTTGAACGGGTCGATCACTCCGGCCAGTGTGTTGAGCAGCGTGGTCTTGCCGGCACCGTTGGCGCCCAGCACCGCCACCATGCGGCCGGGGCGCACCTCCAGGTTCACACCCTGCATGGCCACGATGGGGCCATACCAGGTCTCCAGGTTCTTGACTTGCAGCAAGAGGTCCACTTCAGGCTCCCAGGTAGGCGGCGATCACCGCCGGGTCGCTCTGCACCTGCGCCGGTGTACCCTCCGACAACACAGACCCTTGCGCCATGCAGATCACGCGGTCGGCCACCGCACTCACCAGCGACATGTCGTGCTCCACCATCACCACGGTGATGCCCAGCTCGCTGCGGATATCGTCGATCCAGAAAGCCAGGTCGCGTGTCTCCTCGGGGTTCAGACCGGAGGCTGGCTCGTCCAGGAACAGCAGCTCGGGCTTGGTGCAGAGTGCGCGCCCCAGCTCCACCACCTTGCGCACGCCATAAGGCAGACCGGCGATCAGCGCGTGCCGCCAGGGGGAGAGATCGAGGAACTCGATCACCGATTCGGCCTCGGCCCGGGCCTCTTCCTCGAGCCGTGTCACGCCAGGGGTGCGCAGCAGCTGCTGCCACCAGGCACCGTGGTGGAAACGGTGGCGGCCCAGCAGCAGGTTGTCCATCACGGTGGCAGCCTCGAACAGCTCGATGTTCTGGAAGGTGCGTGCAATGCCATGCGCAGCGATGCGGTGGCGCGGCACCCGGGCCAGGTCTTCGCCCTTGAACAGGATCTGCCCGGCCGACGGGTCGAACACCCGCGTGACGGTGTTGAGCATGGACGTCTTGCCAGCGCCGTTGGGGCCGATCACGGCCAGCACCTCGCCGGCTCGCACCTCCAGGTTCAGCCCGGCAATGGCTTTCACGCCGCCAAAGGCCAGCGACAGGTCGCGCACGCTCAGCAGCGGTGTGGACACTGGGGAAGCAGGGCTCATCGGTAGCGCTCCGATTTCATGTAGCGTTTCTGGCGCTTGAAGGTGTCACGCCGGTACAGCGGAAAGGACTCGATCAGGGCGCGCAGCTTGAGCCAGCGGCCGTTGAGCCCGGTGGGCTCGAACAGCACGAACAGTGCGAGCACCAGACCGAAGATGAAGGTCTCCAGCCCGAACTGGCGCGCAAGGTGTTCGGGCAGCAGCGGCTTGATGCGCGAGATGGCCGTGGGCAGCAGGCTGATCAGCATGGCGCCCAGGATGGCGCCGCGCAGGCTGCCCAGCCCGCCGATCACCACCATCAGCACCAGCTCCAGCGACAGCAGCAACGTGAAACCGTCGGGCGTGAGGTATTTGATGTGGTGCGCCAGCAGCGCGCCCGCCAGGCCGGTGACACCGGCCGACAGCGCGAAGGCCGCCGCCTTCACCGCATCGACATGTATGCCCAGCGAATAGGCCGCGGCCTCCGAATCGCGCACGCCCACAAAGGCCCGGCCCACCGCCGAGCGCAGCAGGTTGAGCAGGCCCAGCAGCACAGCCACCAGGGCGATCAGGCACAGGTAGTAGAACGCCTTGGGACCACCCACCGACCAGGGGCCGATGGCGGCGTCCGCCACAGCCAGGCCGGTGAAGCCGCCCGTGACCGAATCCCAGTGGCCGATGAGCTGCTCGACGATGATGGCAAAAGCCAGCGTGACCATGGCCAGATACAGTCCGGAAACGCGGATGGCCGGTATGCCCACCAGCAGGCCAGCCATCGCCGCCGTGAGCCCTGCCAGCGGCAGCGACAGCAGCATGGGCATGCCCTGGCTCATGGCATAGGCATGGGCATAGGCACCGATGGCGACGAAGGCCGCGTGCCCGAGCGACACCTGGCCGGTGTAGCCAGTCAGAACCATCAGGCCCAGGCTGGCGATGCACAGGATGAACACGTAGGCCAGTTCGCCGAGCAGGAACGGCGTGGCCACCAGTGGCACCAGCAGCAGCACCGCCAGCAGCAGGCCGTAGAGCACGCGCTGGTCCGTATGGCGCAGCAGCGCAAAACCGTCGCGGTAGCGGGTGTGGTAGTCGAATTTCATGGGATTTCAGACCCGACGGCCATGGGCTTCACCCAGCAGGCCGCGTGGGCGGATGATGAGAACGGCAATCAGCACCAGGTAGGCCACGATGTCCTTGGAGCCCTGGGGCATGTAGACCCCGGCGTACTGCTCGATCAGCCCGATCAGCAGGCCCCCGACGATGGCCCCGGGGATGCTGCCAAAACCACCCAGCACCAGTGCGGCGAGCGCCTTGAGCGTGACGAACCACAGGCTGATGTCCACCAGCGTGATGGGGGCCAGCAGCACGCCGGCCACCGCCGCCGTGGCGCCGGCCAGCGCCCATACCAGCGAGTTCACCCGCTTGACGCGCACACCGTTGAGGTAGGCGGCCAGCTGGTTCTGCGACGACGCCTGCATGGCCACGCCCAGGCGGGTGTGGCGAAAGAACAGGAACAGCACGGCCGTGACCGCCAGGGCAAAACCCAGGATGACCAGCTGCAGATCGGTGATCACCAGACCGCCGATGTGGGTGGTCTGGTTGGTCCAGGGCGTGGGGTAGTTGCGCGATTCGGGGCCAAATCCCATGCTCACCAGGCCACGGATCATGAAGGCCAGCGCGATGGTCAGCATCACACCCGCGAACTGCGGCTGGCCGGCAATGCGGCGTATCACCAGTGCGTCCAGCCCGTAGGCGAGCAGCGCGGCAATCGCCACCGTCACGGGCAGCGCCAGCCAGAACGACAGACCCACCACCGTGATCAGGCCCCAGGCGGTGAAGGCCGATACCACCAGCAGGTCGCCGTGGGCGAAGTTGAGCACCTCGGTGGCCTTGTAGATCAGCACGATGCCCAGGGCAACGAGGGCGTAGATGGCACCCACCGCGATGCCGTTGGCGGTGAGCTGGGCGAAGACCTGCAGGCTGGTGTTCATGGTTGCGGGGGCTGGTGCAGCTCGAACCCCACCTCCCACGGCAGCAGCGGCTGGTGGCAGTGACCGCACGAGACGCGGGGCACAAAACCTTTGCCGCAGCCGGCGTGGGTGGGGCGGATGGAGCTGGGCTCGTGGAAATGGTGAGCGCTGGCCCACGTGGACAGGCAGACGATGTAGCCAAACAGGCCCCGGCTGGCGGGCGTGAGCCGATACACGCGGCGGCGCGCGTCGTGGCGGTCGGGCTGGTTGAGCAGGAGGCCAGCCTTCACCATGCTGGCCAGCCGTTTGGTCAGCACGCTGGGGCCTATGCGCAGGACGTACGACAGCTGGTCGAAGTGATGGCAGCCCAGCACCACCGCCGAGATGATCAGCAGGCTCCAGCGGTCCACCCGCAGGCCCAGTGCCATGCCCGGCGCGCTGTTGCTGGACAGGCGTGGCGTGCGCAGCGGCGAGGCGGTGTCGTGGGGCAGCTTGGGGTTGGGCACGAGGTGAAAACGCAGGTCCGTCATGGTCACGGCGTCGCCACAGGCGCTGCACGACAGTTCCGGGTAGAAGGCGTGCCCGCAGGTCTTGTGGATCAGGCGCGATGGCAAGGCCACGTCGCGGTCGCCGAAGCGGTGCTCCCAGTCCCACACCATGAGCACTGCGTCGTACAGCGCCAGGCCCTTGGTGGTGAGGTGGTAGGCGTAGCGCTCGGGCCGCTCCTGGTACAGGCGCGGGCGCAGCACGTCCATGTGCACCAGCGCCTTGAGCCGGTCGGCCAGCGTGTGGCGCGGTATGCGCAGGTGCATCTGCCAGTCGTCGAAGCGGCGCACGCCCATGAAGGCGCCGAGCACGATCTGCGCCGTCCAGCGGTCGCCGAACACCTTGAGCCCGTGGCTCAGGGTGCTGGTGGACAGCGCGTCGCGTGTCAGGTCGCGGTCAAGGGTGTGGGGCATGGTCAGGTCACGGTCTCGATCACCATGGCCACGGCCACCCCGGCAGCGCCGCAGATGGCCACCACCGCACGGCCACCGCCGCGCAGCTCCAGCTCGTCCAGCGCGGTGCCGATCAGTGCGCTGCCGGTGGAGCCCATCGCGTGACCCAGGGCGATGGCGCCGCCGTTCACGTTGAGCCTGTCGTGTGGCACACCCAGGTGCTTCATGTAGTGCAGCATCAGCGCGGCAAACGATTCGTTGACCTCGAACAGGTCGATGTCAGCCACCGATAGACCGGCTTTGTCCAGCGCCTTGCGCGTGGCGTCCACGGCGGCGGTCAGCGCCAGGGTGTGATCCACCGAGGCATCGGCCGTGGCGAGGATGCGCGCCCGGGGCTTGAGGCCCAGCCGCTGTGCCGCGCCGGGGCTGGCCACCAGCACGGCGGAAGCGCCATCGGCCATGGCCGGCGAGTTGCCGGCGTGCTGCACATGGTCCATGGCGCTCAGCCCGTAGCGCTGGCACAGCAGCGCGTCGATGCCGTACTTCTCGCCCATGGCGGCAAAGGCGGGCGCCATGGCGGCCAGGCCTTCGGCCGTGGTGTTGCTTCGCGGGGTTTCGTCCTGCGCCAGCAGGGTGTCACCAGCCGCACCGGTCACGGGCACCACGGAGGTGAATCGCCCGCTGTCGCGCGCTGCCACCGCCCGCAGCTGCGAGGCCACGGCGTAGGCGTCGCATTGCTCACGGGTGAAGCCTTCCAGGGTGGCAATGGCGTCGGCCGCCAGGCCTATCGGCACCAGCGTGGTCTGGCGCTGGAAATCGAGGTCGTGGGTCAGAGGCCCCTGGTCGCTGGCCATGGGCACGCGCGACATCATTTCGATGCCGCCACCCACCGCCAGCGCGTCGTTGGCCAGCGCCTGCGCGGCGGCGAACTGCACCGCCGTGAGGCCTGAAGCGCAGTAGCGGTTCAGGGTGAGGCCCGAGGTGGCATCGCTCCAGCCCGCGCGCACCAGCGCCAGCTTGCCGGTGTTGGCGCCCTGCTCCGCCGTCTGTGTCACGCAGCCGAACAGGCCGTCGCAGACTTCGGCGGTGTCCACCCCGGTGCGGGCCTGAAGGGCCTGCAGCTGCTGGGCCAGCAGGTCCACCGGCTTGAGGCTCTTGAGTGCCCCCTTGTCGTTGCCGCGCCCACGCGGGCTGCGGATGGCGTCGATGATGAGTGCGGTCATGCCGAGCGCTCCACCACGAAGCTGACCACCGTGCCGCAGGAGCCACCGATGTTGAGCGTCTGGATGCGCTCGGCCCCCTCAATCTGGCATTCGCCTGCCGAGCCGCTCACCTGGCGCGCTGCGTCGAACAGCATGCGCGTGCCGGTGGCGCCCACCGGGTGTCCACAGCCGATCAGGCCGCCGCTCATGTTGACCGGGCATGCCCCACCGGGCGCTATCACACCCTCCTCGACCGCGCGCCAGCTCTGGCCCGGGGGCGTGAGACCGAGGTGGTCTATGGCCATGTACTCGGTGGTCGTGAAGCAGTCGTGCGTCTCGATGCCGCTCATGGCCCCGACCCCGTCCACACCGGCTCGGCGCCAGGCGTCTTCTATGGTCTGGCGCACATGGGGAAACACGTAGGGCTGGCCCTGGCTGCGCTCGATCTTGTCGAGCAGGCGCAGACCGGCGTTGCGGTGCCCCCAGCCGGCGATGTGCGGCGTGCCGGTGAGCGTGCGACCGTGCCGCCGCGCATGGGCCTGCGCAAAACGGGCCGAGGCCAGCACCACGGCGCAGCCGCCGTCGGTGATCTGGCCGCAGTCCTGGCGGCGCGTGCCGGGTTCGATCACGGGGTTGGCCTCGTCGTCGTCGGTGAAGCTCAGTTCGCTGAACTGCCACTTGCGGGTCTGCGCCAGCGGGTTGCGCCGGGCGTTGGCGTAGTTGATCTCGGCGATGCGGTTGAGGTGGCGGCGGTCCAGCCCGTAGCGGCGTTCGTACTCCTGGGCCAGCAGGCCGAAGGTGGCTGGCCACATGAAGGTGCAGTCGAAACCTTCACGCCCCTGCCAGGCCGCGGCGTTCTGGTTCACGGACGCGGTGTTGCCGTCGGTGTTCTTGAACTCCTCCACGCCAAGCACCAGCACGCAGTCGTAGCGGCCGGCCTCGATCTCGGCCATGGCCGCCAGCACGCCCAGCGACGACGACGCACAGGCGCCCTCGTGGCGCATGGCGGGCACACCCCACAGCTCGGGCACCACCTGCGCCACCATGCTGCCCAGGTGGGCCTGCTGGCGCTGCAGCTCGCCGAAGGCGTTGCCCACGTGGATGCTCTCGATGTCCGACGGCTCGACACCACTGGCTGCCAGCGCGCCCAGCGTCGTCTCACGCACCATGTCGGAGATGTCCTGACCCTGGCGCGACCAGGCCTTGGCAAAGTCGGTCTGGAATCCGCCGAGGATGAAAACCGGTGAAGTCATGTCAACCTCCGTAAGGCAAAGCCCGCAGGCGCTGAGTCGCCTGCCGGTACTCGGTTTCAAGCCGGTCCACCACGGTGCCCACAGGCTCCACCGCGCGCACCACGCCCAAGCCCTGGCCGGCTGCCCACACATCCACCCACTTCTTGCCCGCGAACGACTGGCTGCTGTCGTAGCGCCGCTCGGGCGCGTCGGGCATGTGCTCAGGGTCCAGGCCGTTGGCGCGCAGCGAGGGTTTGAGCCAGCTCGCCGGCGTGCCGGTGATGCCGGCGCTCACGACCAGATCGTCCACGCTGCTGTCCACCACCATCTGCTTGTAGGCGTCGGGCGCCAGGCTCTCGGTGGTGGGTATGAAACGCGTGCCCATGTAGACGTAGTCGGCCCCGGCCGCCACCGCACCCGCCACGCCCCAACCGTCGCTGATGCCGCCGCCGATGACCACGTGGCCGTCGAAGAACTCGCGGATGGCACCCACGAAGGCGAACGGCGAGAGGAAGCCGGTATGCCCCCCCGCGCCGGCCGACACACAGGCCAGGCCGTCGGCGCCCGCCGCCACCGCCTTTTTCGCCAGCGCGATGGAGATGACATCCGCAAACACCAGGCCGCCGTAGGCGTGCACCACCTCGATGGCGGGCTTGGGGCTGCCCAGCGCCGTCACGACGATGGGCGGCTTGTACTTGGCCACCAGCTCCAGATCCTGCGCCAGCCGGGTGTTGGACGAATGCGTGACCAGGTTGGCGCACCACGGGCCGACACGGTCTGCGCCGAGCTCGTCGCGCGCGGCCGCCAGGCCTTCGGTGATCTGCTTCATCCAGGCGTCCAGCGCCTCGATGGGCCGGGCGTTGGGCGTGGGGAATGACCCCACGATGCCGGCACGGCAGGCCGCCAGCACCAGCTCGGGACCGGAGATCAGGAACATGGGCGCCGCAAACACGGGCAGGCGCAGCGGGTGGTCAAACGGTTTCTTCATGGGAAAGGGGTCGGTTACTCGGCGGCCTTGAAGCCGGAAATGCGCACCGCCTCGGCCCAGCGGCGCGAGTCGGCCTGCATGAAGCGGGTCAGTTCATCGGGGGTGGACGGCAGGGTCTCGAAGTCCCAGGCACGCCACTTCTCTTTCACCTCGGGCACGTTGAGCGCCTTGACGAATTCGGCGTTGAGGCGCGAGATCACTGCATCGGGCGTGCCAGCCGGCGCACTGATGGCAGCCCAGATGTAGATGTCCAGGTCGGCGTAGCCCTGCTCGCGGAAGGTGCCCACCTGGGGCATGAGCGGCGAGCGCTGCGGGCTGGTGACGGCCAGCACCTTGACCTTGCCGGACTCCAGGTGCGGCTTGACGGCCAGCAGCGGCAGGAAGGCCGCCTGCACCTGGCCACCCACCAGGTTCTGCACCGCGGGCGGCGTGCCGTTGAAGGGCACGTGGGTCATGTCGATGCCGGCACGCTGGTTCAGGATGACGCCCGCGAAGTGCGAGGAGTTGCCTGCCGTGAACGAGGCAAAGGACACCTTGCCCTTGTTGGCCTTGGTGTACTCCACGAACTCTTTCACGTTGTTGGCCGGCACGCTGGGGTGCACCGCCATCACCATGGAAGCGCCCAGGAAGTTGGTGACCGACTTGAAGCTTTTCTCGGGGTCGTAGGGCAGCTTGGCGAAGGTGTGCGGGTTGATGGTCATCATGCTGGTGTTGCTCAGCAGCAGGGTGTAGCCATCGGGTGCGGACTGGGCCACGGTCTGCGCGGCCAGGATGCCGCTGCCACCGGGTTTGGCGTCGATCAGCAGCGGCTGGCCGGTGTTCTTCTTGAATTCCTCGGCCACCACGCGCAGCGCGGTGTCCAGCGTGTTGCCGGCCGCGAACGGCACGACGATGCGCACCGGCCGGTCAGGGAAGGCCGGGGCCTGCGCGTGCGCGCCCAGCGGCAGGGTCGATGCGACGGCCAGGGCGCTGAGCGCCTTCAGGGTGTGGCGGCGGTTCATGGTGTGTCTCCTTCTGTGGGTGTCAACAGGGGTTTGAGGGCGTCCGCTACGTCGGCGGGGCGCTCCATCGGGGCCATGTGGCCCGCTTGCTCTATCCAGACCAGTTGCGCGCCGGGGATGGTGGCGGCGAGCTCCTGGGCGAGATCGGGTGGCGTGACGCGGTCGGCACGGCCACAGACCACGCGCGTGGGCAGGCGCAGCGCGCGCAGCACATCGCGGTGGTCGGCGCGCGCGGCGATGGCGCGGTTCTGCCGGATGGCGGTGGGGCCGCCCACGTCCAGCATCATCTGGCGCAGGCTCTCCAGCAGGTGGGCGTTGCCCTGGCTGTCGGCGTGGGTGCCGAAGGTGACGATGCCATCCACCACCGCGGGAAACTTGCGCTCGATGGCGGCGATGGTCTTCTCGCGCTGGGCCGCACCCTCGGGCGACTCGGGCCTGCCATTGGTGTCGAGCAGCGCCAGGCCCTGCAGGCGGCGCACCGGGTGGGCCAGCATCTCCATGGCCACATAGCCGCCCATGGAGAAACCGGCCAGCACCAGCGGGCGGCCGGCCGGCAGGTCGGCCACCAGTGCCCAGGCGTCGCGGGCCATCTCGGCCAGCGTGTCCTGCGTGGTGAGGTCAGGGATGCGGATCTCGGCGGCGTCCCCCAGTGCGGCGGCGACCCCGTCCCACACGCGGGCGTCGTTGAGCATGCCGGGCAGCAGCAGCAGCACGGGTGTCATGCGGTCTCCTTCCTGAGGCCCTGTGGCACCAGCGCCTTCGCGCGTTCGCGCAGTTCGCGCTTGAGGATCTTGCCCACCGGGTTGCGCGGCAGCGCATCCACCACCATCAGGTATTCGGGGCATTTGTAGACGGCCACGCGTCTGTCTTCGCGCAGGAAACGCACCACGGCCTCCAGCGTGGGCACCGCGCCGGGCGCGGCCACCACACAGGCACAGACCTTCTCGCCCAGCACCTCGTCGGGCACGGCCACCACGGCGGCCTCGCGCACGCCGGGGCAGGCCAGCAGCAGGTTCTCCACCTCTTCCGAGGAGATGTTCATGCCGCCTCGTATCACCAGGTCCTTGGAGCGGCCAACGTAGCGGTAGTACTGCAACCGGTCTCCTGCGATCTCGAACAGGTCGCCGGTCTTGTAGTAGCCCCGCTCGTCGAAGGCGCGACGGGTCAGCTCGGGCGAGCGGAAGTAGCCGCTGAAGATGGTGGGGCCGTCGAACCGCAGTTCACCGGGCACGCCGGCCTGTTCGATGTCTTCACCGGTCTCCGGGTCCACCAGCCGGGTGCGAATCTTGCGCGTCGTGGACACGTGCCACTCGTAGCCCGGCACACCGGCGCGCGGGAAGAACTGCGCGCGCAGCGTCGGGTCGGGGATGTCCAGCTCGTTGCCCGAGAGCGCCGCGCCCTCGTTGGAGCCGAAGTAGTTGACGATGTGCACGCCGTGGTGTTCCTCGAACCCACGCACCATCCAGTCGGACAGCGGGGCGGAACCCGAGCCTATGCGCGAGAGGCGCTTGAAATCGATGCCCTGCAGCAGCGCCTCGTTCTGCAGCAGCGTGTTGAGGATGGCCGGCGGCGAGACCGTGTAGTCGATGGCCTCGTCGCGCAGCTGCTGCAGGAACACCGGCAGGCTGAACGGCTGGTGCTGCACCACGGTGGCGCCCAGCACCAGCCAGGCGGCGAAGGCGGTGGAAAAGCCCGCCATGTTGATCAGCGGAAAGGGGTTGAGCAGTCGCGCACGCGGGCGGATGCTGCCGGCCTCGATGATGGAGGGTGCCACCACCAGCCATTCGTTGTGGCTGCGAGGCACGCCCTTTGGGCTGGCCTCGGTGCCCGAGGTCCAGCAGACGGTGAAGACGTCGTTGGCGGTGACGGCGGCGTCGCGTTCGGCACGGGCCAGGCGTTCACGGCCAACGGCATCCACCTCGGGCCAGCGCGCCTCGATGCTCCCACCCCAGGACAGCACGTGGCGCAGGGCGGCGTGGTGGGTCTGCAGGCCACGCCACATGGCGGCGGCTGCGTGCCCTTTGTCTGCGGGACCTATGCGTTCGAAGGTGGCCACGGCCGCCGCCTGCGTCAGCTCCAGGATGTGGTCCAGCTCGTGTTCGCGGTACTGCACCGGCACTGGTGAGACGATGACGCCCAGCCGCGCGCACGCCAGGTACACCACGTACTGCTCCACGCCGTTGGGCATCTGCGCCATCACGATCTGGTCGCGCTGCACCCCCAAGTCCAGCAGCAGCAGGCTGAAGCGGTCCACCTCGGCGGCCAGCGCCCGCCAGCTCAGGCGGCGCGCCGCGCCGTGGGCAAACTCGGCACGGTTGGCCGCGTCCACCACGGCTTCGTCGTCCGGGTGACGGGTCAGGTTGCGCTGGAACAGGTCCCACAGCGTGGTGGTGCCCCACCAGCCATGCCCGGTGTAGCGTGCAATCTTCTCTTCAGGGACGACGATCATGCGCAGCCTCCGCCGAGCCGCCTCAAGGAGGCCGCAGCCCCCTCGGGGGGCAGCGAAGCACACGCAGTGGCAAGCGTGGGGGTCATGTTCAGTACCCCCGCTTCAGGCGTTCGCCACTGACCCAGGTGGCATGAAAGCCGTTGGGCACACGCTGGGGCAGCCTGATGCGGGCCACCGGGCCCTTGGTGATGTCGTGGGCGTCGAAGATGGTGACGTAGGACGCCTGCTTGATGTCGTCCCACAGGAAGCCGACCAGGTAGCCGTCGTCCTCGGCCTTCCAGTTGTCCTTGGGCGCGAACGGCGCCTCGCTGAACCACTTGTGCACGCCCTCGTGGTAGGTGGTGCAGCTGTCGCGCTCCAGGTCGTAGCGCACCAGGCCGCAAAAGCGCGGGTCTTCGGCGCGGTTGCTGCGGCCCATCAGCACGTTCCACGAGTACCGGGTCTTGAAGCCCTGCATCCACGAGTTGATGACCGGGAACTCCTGGTTCACGATGTCGTCGATCACGCGCTCTCTGGTCTGGCCGGTGCGCAGGTTGAAGCGCCACTCGTAGAACATGAAGTCGTGTTCCAGGTTGGCCAGCATCTTGGGGAAACGGTCCACCTCGACGTTGCCGCGCCAGTCGCGCGGCAGCCGGAACGGTGTGCCCGTCATCACGATCTCGGTGCCGCCCTGCCCATCGTCTTCCTCCCAGGCGTTGGAGACGTGGTACATGTAGGTGGGCTTGGCCTCGAACCAGCGGATCTGCTCGGGGGTGCCGTGGCGCGGTATGACGCCAAAACGCGCGGGCATCTCGTTGTAGAACTTGAGCTTGTGGCGGCCGGCCGAGAAGGCGTCCATGTCGTAGAACAGCGGCAGGTCGTGCACCACCGTGTAGTTCTGGGTGATGGCCATGTCGTGTGGCAGGCGCGGGCCGGGCAGCTGCACCGGCATGAAGGTCTTGAGCTCGCCGTGGCGGTCCATCACGCCGTAGTGCATGTAGGGCGCTTCCTTGCCGTAGGCAAAGAACAGGAATTCGCCGGTGCGCTCGTCGACCTTGGAGTGCGCCGAGACCGGCAGCTGCTTCATGCGGGGGTCGAATTCGATGGTGCCCACGGTGGACAGGTCGTGCGGGCGCACCTGGTACACCGAGCCGCCGAGGTACCACATGGAGATGAGGTGGCCGGCGTAGAACTTCACATCGGTGTTGGAGGTGTTCTTCAGCGGGGCGTCCGGGCGGTCCTTGCGCGGAGGGTCCTTGATGCCCTGCCAGAGTGCACCGCCGGCGGCGATTTCCTCGCGCAGGCCCTGGGTCATGACCCAGCGGTTGCGGTACTGGGCGCGCCCTCCTTCAAACCGCACCGCGTGCAGCATGCCGTCGCCGTCGAACCAGTGGTAGCGGCCGTTGGCCTCGAAACGGCGGTTGGGCCCGTTGCGCACGTAGATACCGGTGAGGTCCTTGGGAATCTCGCCTTCGACCTCGGTGAGGTCCAGCGTCAGTTCCTGATCGATGGGGGCAAAGCCCCCCTGCAGGACGGGAATCTCGTTCATGCCCATGTGTGTCTCCTTCAGGTTGCGGCGGTCGCCGTGGCTGCGGCGGGTGCCGGGCGGCGGGATTGCGAAATGCAGAAGCGGCTGGCCACGAAGGCCAGGTGGGTGAGGCTGGCGTTGCCGGCGGGGTTGAGGCCGGTGACGTGGTAGTCGCTGTAGGCGGCAGCGAAGTTCAGCGGCATGGCACCGGTCAGGTTGATGGTGAGCTGGGCGCCGGCGCGGGCGTAGGCGCGCTCGGCCTGGGCGATGTAGGCCTCGTCGGTCGAGTACAGGAAGGCGGTGAGGCCGCCGCGCTCGCGCGCGTCGGTGGTCGCCTGCGCCAGCGCATCGGCGGCATCGGTGCAACGGATCACGAAGCTGATGGGGCCGAAACGCTCCTCGCCATACAGCTCGCGGGCCGAGGTGTCCACCTGCAGCATCAGCGGCGTGGAGGTGCGCGCGTCAGGGAATTCCGGGTGCGCATAGGGCCGGGGCGCCAGCAGCACGCGCGCTCCGGGCGCGGCCTGCAGCTCCTCGAGCAGCGCCAGCGTCTGCGGGCTCTGGATGGTGGCCAGGATCATGGCGGCCTTCTTGGGGTCGGCGCTCAGCGCTGCCACCGCATCGGCCAGACGCTGCGCCACCTCATCGAACGGCACCGTGCCGGTGGGCGTGCGCACGCCCTGGGCGGGCACGTAGAGGTTCTGCGGGCTGGTGCACATCTGGGCACTGAACATGCACAGCGTGGTGGCCAGGCTGCGCAGCGCGGCATCCAGGTCGTCAGCGGATTCGAGCACCACGGTGTTGCAGCCGGCGGTCTCGGTGTAGGCCAGTGCCGGGTGGGCGTTGGCCTCCACCCACTGGCCGAAGCGCACGCTGCCGGTGAAATCGACGATGGCGGTTTTGGGGTGCTTGACCAGCAGCTTGCCGATGGGCTCGGCGACCGTGTCCAGCGCCAGGGTGACCAGGTTGGGGTCAAAGCCGGCTGCCGCGAGCACCTGGCGGAACACCCGCACACTGACGGCCATGGGCAGCACCGTGGCCGGGTGTGGCTTGACGATGACCGCATTGCCGGTGGCCAGGCTGGCCAGCATGGACGGCCAGGCGTTCCAGGTGGGAAAGCTGGCGCAGGCGAAACACACGGCCACGCCACGCGGCACCAGCCGGTAGGTCTTGTCGAGCACGATGTTCGACGGCCCGAAGCTGCGCTCCCAGCGCGCCGTGGGCGCCACGGCGCGCATGGCCTGCTCGGCATAGACCAGGGCTTCGATGCCCCGGTCCAGCGCATTCACGCCCGAGCCGGCGTAGGCCATGTTGGCGCTCTGGCCGGCGGTGTGCATCACGGCCTGCTGCACCTCGAACAGGTGCTCGCGGTAGATCACGTCCAGCGCTTCCAGCAACACGCCCAGGCGCGTCTCGATGCCGGCTTCGGCCCAGGCGGGCATGGCGGCTTCGGCGGCGTCGAACAGCACATCGACATCGGCACGGGGGTAGGTGATGCCCAGCGGCTGGCGGGTGTAGGGCGAGACTTCCTCGCCCACGGCGTCGCGGGTGCCGGGCTGCTCCAGCGCGAACGGCTGGCCCAGCTGCGCCTGGAAGGCGGCCAGCCCCTTGGCCTGGGCAGCGGCGGCGTCCGGGTATTTGGACGGCATCTCGGGGTACGGGCTCCAGCAGTGGCGCTGCTGGCAGGCCAGCCGGGCGCGTTCGAAGACTGCGCGGTGGCGTTCGAACAGATGGCTCATGCGCGCCTCCAGATCAGGCGGTGGTGCCGGGCCACGTCGGAGCCCGGGACGGTGTCGGATGCCGACAGCGTGAGGGTGCCGTCGGCAGAAAAGTCCATGTGGCGTACCTGGTCGGTGCCCACGAAGTTGGGGTTGAGCGCGTGGCTGACGTGGTGCACCACCTGCTGGCGGCCTCCCTGTTCACGCACCTCGTAGGTGCCCGCGTACTGGAAGTAGCTCTCGAAAGCGGCCAGCCGCTCGGCCTCGGGGGCGCTGCGCACGCTGTCGCTGGACAGGCGCCCCCGCCCGGCCCGCGCGATGCAGGCGGCCATGGCACCGTCATGGGTGTACTGGATCAGGCCGGTGGCGTCGGGCCCGAAGGGGTAGCTGGTGGGCCGGCCATCGCCGTAGGCGATTTCCCAGCGCACCAGGTGCCAGCAACCCAGCAGCGGTGAAGGTGTCTGGTTCACAACGTCTCCAATTAACTCTTGTTATTGAACTTACGTAACCCATTGGCGCACCTCGACGGCGCGATCACAAGAGGGTCAACCCGGGGCGGTCGGCACCGCCAGCAGCCCGTCGCGCAGGTCCGCGCCGTTGGCCCAGCAGGAATGGGTGCCGCTGCACAGCTTGTGCGGCAGTTCCAGGCGGCAGACCGGTCCATCGGCGAAACGTCGGGCGTCGATCAGCAGCACCTCGGAGCGCTGGGTGTTTTCGTTGGTGATGAAGGTGACGAGGTAGCCGTCGTCCTCATCCTTCGCGCCCACTCGGGGCGCAAACGGCGCCTCGCTGGCGTACTGGCCTTCGGGCAGCTGGATCTGCCAGGACTCGCCCGTGACCAGGTCGTGCTTGACATAGCCGTTGAACAGGAACCAGCCCGGCACCTGCACCGCGCTGTAGGCGTAGCGGTAGGGCCGGGTGGCATAGCGCTGGTTGAACATGCCGAACTCGAGGATGCGCTCGTCCAGGCGCTGTTCGGTGGTCTGGCCGGTTTTGAGGTTGAAACGCCAGCGGTGCAGGCGCGTGCCCATCTTGTACTGGTCCAGGTAGGACATCATCCGCTCGTAGCCGGCCGGCGCGCCGTCGTAGTTGCGCGGCATGGGCTCGTCCTGGAAGTAGCCGTCCAGCACGATCTCGTCGCCCTCTTCATAGGCGTTGAGCCAGTGCAGCACGAAGGTGGGCGCGGCTTCGAACCAGCGGATGTCCTGCGGGCCACCCCGGCGCGGGATGACGGCGAAACGCGAGGGCTTGTCGGGGTGGAAGCGCACCACGTGTTTGCCTTCCTTGAGCAGTTCCTCGTCCCAGAACAGCGGGAAGTCGTTCAGGATGGCGTAGTGCTCGGTGTAGGCCATGTCGTGGGGCAGGCGCGGGCCGGGCAGCGGCACCGGCACGTAGTGCACCAGGCGGTCGTCCCTGTCCACCACGCCGTAGTGCATGTAGGGCGCGTGTTTGGAGTAGTTGAAGAACAGCAGCTCGCCCGTGGATTCGTCCACCTTGCAGTGGGCCGAGATGCCGTCCAGCGGCGACCAGGGCGCAATGCCTTTCTGCTCCAGCGTCAGCGGGTCCAGCCGGTAACCTTCGCCGCACTGGTAGTAGGTGGTGAGCGCCTTGCCGGCGTGCACCACCACGTCAGTGCTGGAGGCGTCCTTGATACCGCCATGGGCGCCCCAGCCCGGGCGGCGCGAAAGCGCAGGGTCTTCCATCAGGCCGGCCCACAGGCGCTGGCCGGCCTCCAGTTCGGCACCCAGGCCTTTGGTGGCGATGAAGCGGTTGCGGTAGCTGACCTCGCCGTTGCGAAAGGCCACCATGTGCAGCATGCCGTCGCCATCGAACGGGTGGTACCGCCCGAGGGCAGGAAACACCGGGTTCTGCGTGTTGCGCAGGTACACACCGTCGATGTCGGTGGGCACGCGGCCCTCCAGCAGCTTCAGGCCGGTGGCGTTCACCTCTTCGAGCAGCGGCGTCCAGGCGCCCTGCAGGTAGGGGTGGTCGCCCGGCTCGATGTGCCTGGGCAGCTGTCGCACTCGTTCGGTCGGCATGTCTGTCTCCGTGCTTTTCACTATCGCTATCGAACTCAATGGCTGCAGCGTACACAGTCAGTCCAACAAACGTAGTAACTGAGGCGACAAAGTGGGCATCGGCCGAGCACCTTTTCCAAATAACCAGAACTCATTGGCGCATCACCAAAATGTAGTTTGGGAAATTAAGAAGCACACTTACAGTCCCGGTCCATGCACGACCTCGCCTTTGTTTTTGCTGGTTTTTTTGTCGGCCTCGTGGTCGGCCTGACCGGCGTGGGCGGTGGGTCACTCATGACGCCCATCCTGATCTTCTTCTTCGGCGTCAAACCCTATCTGGCGGTCGGCACCGACCTGCTGTTTGCCGCCTTCACCAAGGCAGGCGGCACGCTGAGCCTGGCGCGCCAGCGGCTGGTGCCCTGGCGTGTGGTGCTGCAACTGTGCGCCGGCAGCCTGCCCGCCGCGCTGATCACCCTGTACGTGCTGCACCGCGTGGGTCCCGCCAGCTCCAGCGTGCAGACCGTGATGACCACCACGCTCGGTCTGGCCCTGCTGCTCACGGCCGCCGCCATGCTCTACAAGGCCGCCCGGGGCCGCCAGTTGCCTCGCAGCCTGGCCGAGGCCGATGTGGCTCAGGCCAGCCACGCCCGCCACTGGCTGCTGCCCCCGCTGTTCGGCGCTGCCATCGGGGTGCTGGTCACGCTCACCTCCGTGGGTGCCGGCGCCATCGGCGTGACCGTTCTGCTGCTGCTGTTCCCGCTGCTGCCGCTGCCACGCATCGTGGCCGCCGACATCGCCTACGCGGTGCCGCTCACGCTGGTGGCCGGCCTGGGCCATGCGTCGCTGGGCTCGGTGGACTGGCCGCTGCTGGCCAAGCTGCTGGCCGGCTCGTTGCCCGGCATCTGGCTGGGCTCGCGCCTGATGCGCCACACCCCCGAGCGCCTGGTGCGCTCGCTGCTGTCGCTGCTGCTGGCCTATGCCGGCCTGAAACTGATCGCACTCTGATATTCCACGACTCCCACCATGTACCAGTACACCGACTTTGACCGACAGTTCGTGCAGGCCCGTGCCGACCAATACCGCGACCAGCTGGAGCGTTTCCAGGCCGGCACGCTGGGCGGTGACGAGTTCAAGCCGCTGCGTCTGCAGAACGGCTGGTACATCCAGCGCCACGCCCCCATGCTGCGTGTGGCCGTGCCCTACGGCGAGCTCTCCACCGCGCAGGTGCGTGTGCTGGCCCGCATCGCCCGCGAGTACGACCAGCCCAGCGCCGCGGTGTTCCAGGGCGCCATCGAGGCTCAGAACCGTCTGGGCGACATCCAGCTGCGTGACGGCCGCGCCATCGGCAGCCGCCTGACCACGGGCTACGCCCACTTCACCACCCGTCAGAACGTCCAGTACAACTGGATCCCGCTGGACAAGTCCGCCGACGTGATGGACCTGCTGGCCTCGGTGAACCTGCACGGCATCCAGACCAGCGGCAACTGCATCCGCAACATCACCAGCGACGAGCGCGCCGGCATTGCGGTGGACGAAGTGGCCGACCCGCGCCCCTACGCCGAAATCCTGCGCCAGTGGAGCACGCTGCACCCCGAGTTCGCCTTCCTCCCGCGCAAGTTCAAGGTCGCCATCACCGGCGCCCGCGAAGACCGCGCCGCCACCGCGTGGCACGACGTCGGCCTGCGCCTGGTGCGCAACGACGCCGGTGTGCTCGGCTTCACCGTGCTGGTGGGTGGTGGCATGGGCCGCACGCCGGTCATTGCCACCACGGTGCGCGAGTTCCTGGCAGCCGACCAGATCCTCAACTACCTCGAGGCCGTGGTCCGCGTCTACAACCGCTGGGGCCGCCGCGACAACATCTACAAGGCGCGCATCAAGATCCTGGTGAAGGCCGAAGGCCAGCGCTACATCGACGAGGTGGAGGCCGAATACCGCCGCATCCTCACCGAAGACGGTGCACCACACACCATCACCGCCGCCGAGCTGGAACGCGTGAGCGTGCATTTCGCGGCGCCGTCGCTGGCCTGCGACCGCAAGACGGCCGACGCCAAGATTGCCCACATCCTGCGTGCCGCTGCCGAGGACGACGTGGAGTTCGGCCGCTGGCTGCAGCAGAACGTGGCCGCCCACAAGAACCCCGACCTGCGCGCCGTGACGCTCTCGTTCAAGCGCCTGGGCCAGGCGCCCGGCGACGCCACCGCCGACCAGCTGGACGCCGTGGCCGAACTGGCCGACCAGTTCAGTGCCGGCGAGGTGCGTGTGACCCACGACCAGAACCTGGTGCTGCCCTGGGTGCGCTGCGACGCCCTGCCCGAGCTCTGGCGCGAGGCACGCCGCCTGGGCCTTGCCAAACCCAACATCCGCCTGCTGACCGACATGATCGCCTGCCCCGGCGGCGATTTCTGCGACCTGGCCAACGCCCGCTCGCTGCCGGTGGCCGAGGCCATCACCGCCCGCTTCCAGGACATGGACGAGCTGCACGACCTGGGCGAGATCGACCTGCACATCAGCGGCTGCATCAACAGCTGCGGCCACCACCACAGCGGCCACATCGGCATCCTGGGCGTCGACAAGGACGGCCAGGAGTGGTACCAGATCACGCTGGCCGGCTCCGACGGCTCGGCACTGAGCGGCGCACCGCAGGCCGGCAAGGTGGTCGGTCCGTCGTTCGCGGCCAACGAGGTCACCGAAGCGATCGAAGCCATCCTTGATGTCTACCGCAGCCAGCGCACCGAGGGCGAGACCTTCATTGCCACGCTCAAACGCGTGGGCCATGACCCCTTCAAGGCCGCCGCCAACGCCGTGCGCGTGGCCACCGCCCGCACCGAACGCCCTGCCGTTGCTGCCTGAAAGCCCACACCATGAAACTCACCCTTGCCACCCAGGACGACCGCTTCGACGCACCCGACACCCGGGTTCTGCCCAACGATGTGGATGTTGAAGGGGTCGACCTGCAAAACGTGCAACGCGTGGTGCTGAACTTCCCCAAGTTCACCGATGGCCGCGCCTTCAGCCAGGCCGTGGAGCTGCGCCGCCGCCGCCGCTTTGCCGGCGACATCGTCGCCACCGGCGACGTGCTGATCGACCAGGTGCTGCAGATGAAGCGCTGCGGCTTCAGCGAAGCCGTGCTGCGTGCCGACCAGAACATCCCGCACGCCGAGAAGCTGCTGCGCCATTTCGCAGCCTTCTACCAGGGTGACCTGCTGACGCCGCGGCCCCATTTCGCCCGCGCGGCCTGAGCACAGCCCAAGGAAGCTGCCGTGTCCGCCATCAGCCTATACGCCCGCCCCAGCGCCACCTTCGACGCCAAGCTGTCCCACAGCCTGGCGCTGCTGCGCCAGGCCGCGGCCCAACACACGCCGCTGGCCCAGGCCTCCAGCCTGGGGGCGGAAGACGTGGTGGTCACCCACCTGATCCAGCTGGCGGGCATCAACGCGTCGGTGTTCGTGCTCGACACGGGCAAGCTGCACGCCGAGACGCTGGCCCTCGTGGCCAGGATCGAACAGCGCTACGGCATCGCCATTGACGTCTACCGCCCGCGCGAAGAGGCCGTGGTGCATTTCGTGCGCACCAACGGCGAAGACGCCATGTACCGCAGCCTGGAGCTGCGCAAGGCCTGCTGCCACATACGCAAGATGGAGCCGCTCGAGCGTGCGTTGGCCGGCAAGGGCGGCTGGATCACCGGCCTGCGCCGCGAGCAGTCGGGCGCGCGCGCCGACGTGCCTGACCTGGTGCAGGAAACCACCCGCGTGAAGGTCAACCCCCTCGCCGACTGGACCTGGGGCGACGTCTGGCATTTCATTGCCACCCACCAGCTGGACTACAACGAACTGCACGACCAGTTCATGCCCAGCATCGGCTGCGCGCCCTGCACCCGCGCCATCGCCGTTGGCGAGGATTTCCGCGCCGGCCGCTGGTGGTGGGAAAACGAAAGCGCCAAGGAATGTGGCCTGCACGTCGCGGCTGACGTACAGGCTCTGCCCCACAACGACAACCAAGGACAGCCGGCATGAACGCCCGCACCGACACCCAATACCTGGCCAACCGTCCGCAGCAGTCCCACCTGGACGCGCTGGAAGAGGAAACCATCTTCATCCTGCGCGAGGTGGCCGGCGCCTTCGAGCGCCCCGCCCTGCTGTTCTCGGGCGGCAAGGATTCGCTGGTGCTGCTCAAGTGCGCCGAGAAGGCCTTTGGCGCCGGTCACATCCCCTACCCGCTGCTGATGATCGACACCGGGCACAACTTTCCCGAGGTCACGGCGTTTCGCGACTTCCGCGCCGACGAGCTCAAGGCCCGTCTGATCGTACGCAGCGTGGAAGACTCCATGGCACGCGGCACCGTGCGCCTGTCGCACCCCGACGAATCGCGCAATGCGCACCAGTCGGTCACGCTGCTGGAGGCCATCGAGGAGTTCCGCTTCGACGCGCTGATCGGTGGCGCCCGCCGTGACGAGGAAAAGGCCCGCGCCAAGGAACGCATCTTCAGCCACCGCGACAGCTTCGGCCAGTGGCAGCCCAAGGCCCAGCGCCCAGAGCTCTGGAGCCTGTTCAACACCCGGCTGCAGCCCGGCGAACACTTCCGCGTGTTCCCCATCAGCAACTGGACCGAACTCGACGTCTGGCAATACATCGAGCGCGAGCAGATCGCCCTGCCCGGCCTGTACTACGCCCACCAGCGCGATGTGGTGGAACGCCGCGGCCTGCTGGTGCCTGTGACCGAACTCACCCCGCCGCGCGACGGCGAGGTGGTGCACAAGCGCACCGTGCGCTTTCGCACCGTGGGCGACATCACCTGCACCTGCCCGGTCGAGAGCGACGCCGCCACCGCTGCCGACATCGTGCGCGAGACGCTGAGCGTGAACGTCAGCGAACGCGGCGCCACCCGCATGGACGACCGCACCAGCGACGCCTCCATGGAAAAGCGCAAGAAAGAAGGTTATTTCTGATGAACCCCCACGCTCATCACTTCGTGTATTCGCTGCCCCCCGAGGGGGCGTACGCCTCCTTTGGGACGGCCCGGCAGGAGACTTTCTGATATGGACGCCCTGAAATTCATCACCTGCGGCTCGGTCGACGACGGCAAGAGCACCCTGATCGGCCGCCTGCTCGTGGACAGCCGCGCCGTGCTGCAGGACCAGCTCGCCAGCGTCACCCGAGCCGGCGCCCAGGGCAATGCCCAGGTCGACCTGGCCGCACTGACCGATGGACTCTCCGCCGAACGCGAGCAAGGCATCACCATCGACGTGGCCTGGCGCTACTTCAGCACCCCGGCACGCAAGTTCATCATCGGTGACAGCCCGGGCCATGAGCAGTACACGCGCAACATGGTCACGGCCGCCAGCAGCGCCGACGCCGCCGTGGTGCTGGTGGACGCCACCAAGCTCGACTGGCGCGACCCGGCCCTGAAGCTGATGCCCCAGACCCGCCGCCACAGCCTGCTGGTGCACCTGCTGCGCGTGCCCTCCATCGTGGTCGCCATCAACAAGCTCGACGCGGTGGAAGACCCGGCAGTCGCCTTCGCCCACATCGGCGCGGCATTGCAGGCGTTTGCGGCCGAAGCGCACATACCCCTCAAGGCGGTGGTGCCCATCTCGGCCCTGCAGGGCCACAACGTGGTGGCCGCCGAGCCCGGCTGGGCCGGCTACCAGGGCCCCAGCCTGCTGCAGCTGCTTGAAGAGTTGCCCAACACCCAGGCCGAAACCACCCTGCCGTTCTCCTTCGCGGTGCAGTGGGTGGAAAAATTCGCCTCGTCGGCCGACACCTCGCAGGGTCGGCGCGTGTTCTGGGGCAAGGTCGCCAGCGGCGGCGTCCAGCCCGGCCAGACCGTGCGCGTGCTGCAGGGTCAGGGCGTGGGGCAGACGGCCGTGGTGGCCCAGGTGCTGGACCATACCCGCCAGCCGCGCGCCGTGCTGGCCGGCCACAGCGCCGGCATCGTGCTCGACCGCGAACTGGACGTCTCGCGCGGCGACTGGCTGCTGGCCGTGACGGCCGAGGTCACCGAGGACGACGGTTTCGGCGAACCTGCGCCCACCGCCATCCCCACCACCAAGGAGCTGACCGCCACCCTGGCCTGGCTGGACAACGAGCCCCTGGTGCCCGGCCGCGTCTACTGGGCGCTGCACGGCCACCGCTGGGTCAAGGCCAAGGTGCGCCGCATCGTGCACCAGATCCACATCGAGACGCTGGACAAGACCGAGGCCGGCCAACTGCCGCCCAACGCCATCGGCGTGGTGGAGCTGCTGCTGCAGGAACCCATTGCCGCACTGCCCTACACCCAGTCGCGCCAGCTGGGCGCCCTGGTGCTGGTGGACACCGCCAGCCACGCCACCGCCGGTGCCCTGATGCTGCTGTAAGGGCTATTGGCTGCCACGACCCCCATAGAACTTTAAAATCACGGGTTTTCACCGATTCCGCAACAAAACCATGACCCACGTTGTCACCGAAGCCTGCATCCGTTGCAAATACACCGATTGCGTCGACGTCTGCCCCGTGGACTGCTTCCGTGAAGGTCCGAACTTCCTCACGATCGACCCGGATGAGTGCATCGACTGCGCCGTGTGCATCCCCGAGTGCCCGGTGAACGCCATCTACGCCGAGGAAGATGTGCCCAAGGACCAGCAGCACATGATCAACCTCAATGCCGAACTGGCGCGTCTGCCCGGCTGGAAGAGCATCACCAAGCGCAAGGCCCCGTTGCCCGACGCGGACGACTGGAAAGACAGGACCGGCAAGCTGGGCGAGCTGCAACGCTGAAGCCTGCAGGCCCTTTTGACGCGCCTCAAGGCGCGCGACAGCAGCTGCCGCCAGAATACCAACCATCGCTGAACCTTTATGGACCCGAAATTGAACCAGCAAGTCATTGACACCGCGAACGCGCACGAAGGCCCGATCGAGACGGATGCCGTCATCGTCGGTGCCGGCCCCGTGGGACTGTTCCAGGTGTTCGAACTGGGCCTGCTGGAAATCAAGGCCCACGTGATCGACTCGCTGGCCTACCCCGGCGGCCAGCCGGTGGAGCTCTACCCCGACAAGCCGATCTACGACATTCCCGCCATTCCGGTGTGCACCGGACAGGAGCTGACCGACGCACTGCTCAAGCAGATCGAGCCGTTTGGGGCCACCTTCCACCTGGGCCAGGAAGTGACCACGGTGCAGAAGCAGGACGATGGCCGTTTCTTCGTCGAGACCTCCAAGGGCACCCGCTTCCTGACCAAGACCATCTTCATTGCCGCTGGCGTGGGCGCCTTCCAGCCCCGCACCCTCAAGGTGGACGGTCTGGAGCACTTCGATGGTTCGCAGCTGTTCTACCGGGTGAAGAACCCGGCCGATTTCGCGGGCAAGAACCTCGTCATCGTGGGTGGCGGTGATTCGGCCCTGGACTGGACCCTGAACTTTGCCGCCGAGGGCCCGAACAAGGCCGAGAGCGTCATCCTGATCCACCGCCGTGACGGCTTCAAGGCCGCCCCGGCGAGCGTGGCCAAGATGAAGGAGCTGTGCGACCAGTACGAGATGCAGTTCATCGTTGGCCAGGTGACCGGCTACGAGGAAAAGGACGGCAAGCTGACCGCGGCCAAGGTGACCGGCTCCGATGGCGTGACCCGCGTGGTGCCGCTGGACGTGCTGCTGGTGTTCTTCGGGCTGTCGCCCAAGCTGGGCCCCATCGCGGAATGGGGCCTTGACATCGAGCGCAAGCAGTTGGTGGTGGACACCGAGAAGTTCTCCACCAGCGTGCCGGGCATCTTCGCGGTCGGGGACATCAACACCTACCCGGGCAAGAAGAAGCTGATCCTGTCGGGCTTCCACGAATGCGCGCTGGCCGCCTTCGGCGCCGTGCCCTTCATCTTCCCCGAGAAGAAAGTGTTCCTGCAGTACACCACCACCAGCCCCAAGCTGCACAAGGTGCTGGGTGTCGAGTCTCCGGTCTTCGACTGAGGCTGGACGCCCTGGCCTTCAGGCCAGACGGAAGATCGATACGCTGTTCACCAGGGCCTGCGCCTGATCGCGCAGGCTCTGTGAGGCAGCAGCACCTTCTTCCACCAGCGCGGCGTTCTGCTGCGTCGCCTGGTCGATCTGGGCGATGGCCTCGCTGATCTGGGCAATCCCCCGCGACTGCTCACCCATCGCACCCGCGATCTGTTCCATCAGACCGGCCACCTCGCCAATGGCCGAGGCCACCTGGGTCACCGTGCCACCCACCCTGTCCACCTGCCTCACGCCTTCACTCACCTCGCCCACGCTGGCCTGAATCAGCGCCTTGATTTCGCGTGCAGCCTCGGCCGAACGGCTGGCCAGGTTGCGCACTTCGGAGGCCACCACCGCAAAGCCGCGGCCCTGCTCGCCCGCGCGGGCCGCCTCAACGGCAGCGTTGAGCGCAAGTATGTTGGTCTGGAAGGCGATGCTGTCGATCAGGCCGGTGATGTCTGCGATCTGGCGCGACGAAGCTTCGATGCGGCGCATGGTGTCCACGGTGTCGGTCATAGCGGCACCACCCTGGGCCGCCACGTCTCGCGCGTGATGCGACTGCTGGCTGGCACGGGCCACCTGCTCCGCGCTTTCGCGCACCGATTCGGTGAGCTGCTGTATGCCCGCTGCCGTTTCCTCCAGGCTGCTGGCCTGCGATTCGGTGCGGCTGGACAGGTCGACGTTGCCCGTGGCGATCTGCCCTCCCGCTGTGGCCACCGCCTCGGCCGACTGGCGCACGCCGCCCACCAGACGCTGCAGGCCGGCACTCATTCGGCCCAGGTTGTCTTGCAGGCTGCGCACCTCGGTGTAGGCGCTGTCGGCCTGCACCGTCCGGGTGAGGTCACCCTGGGCCACGGCCTCGGCCACCGTACCCGCCGCCACCAGCCCCGCAATCACGCGACCGATGATGCGCCAGCACAGGGTCATCACGCCCAGAGCCACCAGCACCAAGGCCACGACGATCCAGGTGCGGGCCTGCCGGGTGACCTCGCCGCCCTGACCCCGCACGGACTCGGCGTAGGCTTCCAGCGCCTCGCTGGGTCCGGCCAGCGCTTCTTCCAGCACCTCGAAGGCTTCGGTGAAGCCCGCCATGCCGGCCTTGGCGCGCTCCAGGTCGGTGTCCATCAGCCGGACCAGATCCGCGCCCGTCCTGGCGTAGGCCTGGGCCTTGGGCACCACGGTGGACACCTGCTGGCGGATCTCGGGGGGCAGGTCTGTGGCCTGCAGGGTGGTGAGGTAGCGGTTGAAATCGGCGGCGTTCCCGTCGAGGTCCTTGGCGGCTGCGGCCAGGCCCTCCTTGTCGCCAGCCTGCGCAGACACCAGGCCTTGCAGCACGCTGGAGCGTATGGCGTCGTGCATCATGTCGGCGAGCGCGGCGTTCTGCATGGCGTCGCCCATGGCCGTGGCCGTGTCCAGCTGTCGCGACAGGCGATCGGTGGCCAGCAGGCCGACACCTCCCACCACCACCGTCCCGATACAGGACAGCACACCCAGAATGAGCAAGGCTTGTTTCAGGCTGGTTCGCATCTAGCGTCTCCAACAATGAGCACACACGACTGACACCCGATGACCGGTTCAGTGTAGACCAGCCCCCCGAATCCGGCCAGAGGTAAAATCCGGCCCGCAGTCCGCAAGGTCTGCATCCGCTAGGGGTGTTGCGGCCCTCGACAAGCCGCGACTGAGAGAGTCCCTTTGAACCTGATTGAGGTAATCCTCGCGCAGGGAAGCAGTTCCGGGCGGTCACCCTTTTCTTCTCAGGTGTCCAATCCCCCGGAGCCACGCCCACCTGCCTCACGTATTGCAAGGAGCAAACGTATGGCACCAACGACATCCACCACCTCCAACGGGGCGGGCAACGATGCCCTGACCCCCATCTCCGACGACCGCCGCGTGTTCGGCACGCTGGACCACGCCTCGCTGTGGTTCAGCCTGGGCGTGGGCCTGCTGGTCATGCAGGTCGGCGCCTACCTGATGCCCGCCCTGGGCACCCAGGAGGCCGTGCTGGCCATCGTGGCCGGCTCCATCCTCGGCGCCTTCTTGCTGGGCTGCGTCGCCAAGCTGGGCTGCGACAGCGGCCTGGCCAGCGCGGGCCTGATGCACGCGGTCTATGGCCGCCAGTTCGCACGCCTGCCCATCGTCCTGAACATCGTCCAGCTGATCGGCTGGGGCAGCTTCGAGCTGGTGGTGATGCGCGACGCCACCGTCGCCATTGCACGCGAATCGGGCGCCATGGCGGGCAGCGCCTGGCCCTATGCCGCAGCCATCTTCTGGGGCGCCATCGTGGCACTGATGATCAGCGGCTCCATGGTGACGCTGGTGCGTCGGCTGATCGCGCGGTTTGCGCTGCCGCTGGTGGTGCTGTCGCTGCTGTGGCTGAGCTGGCAGTTCCTCTCCCTGGCCAACGCGCAGGGCTGGAGCGCGCTGTGGAACCGCCAGGGCAGCGGTGGCATGGGCGTGCTCCCGGCGCTGGATCTGGTGATCGCCATGCCGATCTCGTGGCTGCCGCTGGTGGCCGACTACGCCCGCCATGGCCGCAACGGCCGCTCTGCCCTGCGTGGCACCTGGCTGGGCTATGCGCTGGCCAACATGTGGTGCTACAGCCTGGGCGTTCTGGTGGCGCTGACGCTGCCGAGCAAAGACCTGGTGACCGCGCTGCTGCTGGCCCAGGGTGGCCTGATCGCGCTCTCGCTGATCCTGATCGATGAAGTGGACAACGCCTACGGCGACTCGTACTCGGGCGCCGTGTCCGCTCACGCCCTGGCGCCCCGCTGGAGCATCCGCCGCTGGGGTCTGGCCATAGTGGTGGTGTGCACCGCCTGCGCCATGGTGCTGCCCATGCACGCGCTGGAACCCTTCCTGCTGCTGCTGAGCTCGGTGTTCGTGCCCATGTTCGGCGTCATCCTTGGCCGTCTGGCCTTCGGTGCGCCCACCGCGCAGTTGCTGGCAGACGCGCGCTCCATCAACGTGTTGCCGGTGGCACTGTGGATCGCGGGCATTGCCGTCTACCACGGCTGCCGCCTCTACGCCCCTGCGCTCGGCGCGGCCCTGCCCGCGCTGGCTTTCACCTTCTTGCTGGCCTACGCCACCCGGCCCAAGACCGGCCTGGGTGGCCTCAGCGTGGCAGGCAACGCATGACCTGCGGGGCGTGACCGTGGTTGAGCGGCCCGTGCCCCTGGCCTGTGCGCACCGGCGCACCGGCTGCTATGGCGCCCAGGATGTAGGCGCGGGCGGACTCCACCGCCTGCGGCAGGTCCTGGCCCAGCGCCAGGTGCGCCGCAATGGCCGAGGACAGCGTGCAACCCGTGCCGTGCACGTTGTGGCTGCGGATGCGCTGCGCGCTGAACCGCCGCCACGGCTGATCGCCGCGGGCCAGCACGTCCACCACCTCGTCACCGGGCAGGTGGCCGCCCTTGACCAGCACAGCCCTCGCACCCAGGGCCAGCAGGTCGCGTGCGGCGGATTCCAGCTCATCGGCCTGGGTCAGTGGGCGGCCCAGCAGCAGCGCGGCCTCGTCCAGGTTGGGGGTGATGACGGTGGCGCGCGGGAACAGCTCGCGCACCAGTACGGCCACCGTGGCCTCGGCAATCAGGCGGTCGCCGCTGGTGGCCACCATCACCGGATCCAGCACCACGCGCTGCAGGCCGTAGTGGTCAATGGCCCAGGCCACCACCTCGACGATCTCCGGGGCGTGCAGCATGCCGATCTTCACCGCATCGACACCAATGTCTTCCACCACGGCCTGGATCTGGGCCTTGAGGAACTCGGGCGGCACCGCATGTATGCCTGTCACACCCTGGGTGTTCTGCGCGGTGAGCGCGGTGATGGCTGTCATGCCGAAACAGCCCAGCGCGCTGAAGGTTTTGAGGTCGGCCTGTATGCCCGCACCGCCACCGCTGTCGGAGCCGGCAATGGACAGGACGCGCGCATAACGCAGGTTCATGGAAGCGGAGTCGTGGTGGGAATCGGGTGTGTGGGCCATCGCAAAATTATCGGTGAACCGATGAAGGAAGCACATTGATGAAGGCCGTGGTACTCGGCGCCGGTCTGCTGGGCCGGCTGATGGCCTGGCGCCTGGCACGCACGGGCTGGCAGGTGGAGGTGTTCGAGGCGCAAGGCCCGGACGGCCAGGGCGCCGCCGCGCGTGTGGCCGCCGCCATGCTCGCGCCGCTGGCCGAATCGGCCATCACCGAGCCACCCGTGGTGCGCATGGGCCAGCACGCGCTGACGCGCTGGCCGCAGTGGCTGGCCGAGCTGTCGCGCCCGGTGTTCTTCCAGCGCGAGGGCACCCTGGTGCTGTGGCACCGGCAGGATGCCGGCGAAGCCACCCGCCTGAAGCGCGTGTGGCAGCAGCACACCGACCACATCGAGGGACTGCCCGCCGCGCAGACGCTGGATGCGCACGGCATCGCCGCGCTGGAGCCCTCGTTGGGCCAGCGCTTCACCCATGGCCTGCTGCTGCCCGATGAGGGCCAGCTCGACAACCGCGCACTGCTCGATGCCCTGCGGCTGGAACTGGATGACCTGGGCGTGACGGTGCACTGGAACCACCCGGCTGAACCCGGCCCTCAGCGTGCCGATTGGGTGCTGGACTGCCGTGGCCTGGGCGCACGCCAGCAGTGGAGCGGCCTGCGAGGCGTGCGCGGCGAGGTGTTGCGCCTGTACGCTCCCGAAGTGGCGCTGAGCCGCCCCACCCGGCTGCTGCACCCGCGCTACCCGCTCTACATCGCACCCAAGCCCGACCACGTGTTCGTGGTGGGGGCCACCGAAATCGAGGCCGAGGACTTTTCACCCGCCAGCGTGCGCAGCACCCTGGAACTGCTGAGCGCCGCCTACAGCGTGCACAGCGGCTTTGCCGAGGCCCGCATCCTGGAAGTGGCCACCCAGTGCCGCCCGGCCCTGCCCGACAACCTGCCCGCCATCCGCGTCGATGGCCCAGGCCGTCTCTCGCTCAATGGCCTGTACCGGCACGGCTTCCTGGTGGCCCCTGCCGTGGTCGATGCCGCACTGGCGCTTGTCGAGCGCGATGACGCCGCGCTGGCACGACAGTGGCAACTGCTACCCTAAGGCCCCCATGCAAGTCACCATCAACCAGAAACCCCACGTGCTCGCCGAAGGCGCCACGGTGGCCGACGCCGTGGCCGTGATCAACCCGCCGCCGCCGTTTGCCGTGGCCGTGAACCTCGCCTTCGTGCCCCGCACCACCTACGCCAGCCGGGCGCTGGCCGAAGGTGATGCCATCGAAATCATCGCCCCCGTGACCGGAGGCTGAACCATGACCCCGAACCCGACCGCCAGCGACGATCTCGTCCTATACGGCCAGCGCTTCACCAGCCGTCTGCTGCTGGGCACCTCGCGCTACCCCTCGCCCCAGGTCCTGAGTGATGCCGTCAGGGCCTCGCAGCCCTGCATGCTCACCGCCTCGCTGCGCCGCCAGCAGGCCAGCGCCGCCGAAGGCGAGAACCGCTTCTGGCAACAGCTGCGCGACCTGGCCGTGCCCGTGCTGCCCAACACCGCAGGCTGCCACAGCGTGCAGGAAGCCATCACCACCGCACAGATGGCGCGCGAGGTGTTCGACACCCCCTGGATCAAGCTGGAGCTCATCGGCGACGACCACAACCTGCAGCCCGACACGCTCAACCTCGTGCAGGCCGCCGAGATCCTCATCAAGGACGGCTTTCAGGTGCTGCCCTACACCACCGACGACCTGGTGCTGTGCCGCCGCCTCGTGGATGTGGGCTGCCAGGCCGTGATGCCCTGGGCCGCACCCATTGGCACCGGCAAAGGCCCCATCAACCCCTGGGCACTGCGCACCCTGCGCGAGCGCCTCGATGTCCCCCTGATCGTGGACGCCGGCCTGGGCCTGCCCTCGCACGCCTGCCAGGTCATGGAATGGGGCTTTGACGCCGTGCTGCTCAACACCGCCGTGGCACTGGCGCAAGACCCCGTGCGCATGGCCGCTGCCTTCGCCAGTGCCGTCAACGCCGGCCGCAGCGCCTTCCTCGCGGGCGCCATGGCCGAACAGCAGAGCGCCCAACCCAGCACCCCCGTCATCGGCACTCCTTTCTGGCACCAGGCATGACCACACCCCTCGCCTCCGCCATCGTTGCGGCCCACCTCGGCCGCTTCGGCCCCGCCACGTCACAGGCCACCGTCACGCTGCGTGGCAACCACCCGGTCTACGTCGCAGCCAAGACCGCCTGCACCGAACTCGGCTTCATCGAAACCGACGCCGAAGCGCTGGCACAGGCCTGGCAACGCCAGACCGAACGCACCGGCCATTTCGACGCCACCGCGTGGCCCGGCGAACCCGCCGATTTCGGCCTGGCCCCCTGGCCGCGCAACAACGCCTTTGCCACTTGCCCCCGGGCACTCGGCCTCTATGCGGTGCTGCCCGATGCGCATTGGGTGGGCCGCATGGCCCGCGCCGGCGTGCCCACCGTGCAGCTGCGCTTCAAACACGACGACCCGGTGGCTGTGAGCCGCGAAGTGCGCGATGCCGTCGAGGCGGTGCGAGGCACCGGCGCGCTGCTGTTCATCAACGACCACTGGCGCGAAGCCATGGCCGCCGGCGCCTACGGCGTGCACCTGGGCCAGGAAGACCTGGACACCGCCGACCTCGAAGCGATCCGCACGGCCGGCCTGCGCCTGGGCCTGAGCACCCACGGCTACGCCGAGATGCTGCGCGTGGACGCGGTGAGCCCCAGCTACATCGCCATGGGCGCCGTCTACCCCACCACACTCAAGGCCATGGCCACCGCGCCCCAGGGTCCCGCGCGCCTGGCCGCCTATGCGCGCCTCATGCGCCACCACAGCCTCGTCGCCATCGGCGGTATCGACGCGGTGCGCATGCCCGAAGTGCTCGCCAGCGGCGTCGGATCGGTGGCCGTGGTGCGCGCCCTCGTGGCTGCAACCGACCCGCAGGCCGAAGCCCGACAGCTCATGGACACCATCGCCCGAAACGCCCGCCCCAACTTTTTTGCAGAAAATTGAGCCCCCTGGCGAAAGGGCCCAAAACGACGCTATAATTTGAGGCTTGTTCCCCGATAGCTCAGTCGGTAGAGCGCCGGACTGTTAATCCGTAGGTCCCTGGTTCGAGCCCAGGTCGGGGAGCCAAAAAACTCGAAACGAATCAAGCACTTAGGTCGAAAGACTTAAGTGCTTTTTTCTTTTGAGGCAAATTTTGTGCCCTGTCGTGATACCACTTCAGCGCATTTCTGCTACCACTTCTGCTTCGGTTTTCCGACCCAAGAGCTCACAAAGACCGTGTGGCCAGCGTGCGACAAACTGCTATGCCATAGCACCTGAATGCTCGGCAGTGACTAGGTTAAACGCCGGCGTTTCATCGCTCCTTGAGCCGACCTGGGCAAGACTGATCACCAGTGGTGTCCAATGCAGATACGGACATCTCGCATCGGCTCATGTACAGGTCGGTTAGCGATTACGAGTAAGTGCCACTCGCGCTGCGAGCTGAATGACCAGCCAACCCACGGTGAGTAGAACCTCGCCAAAGCCTCTTGCTTCTGCGCAACGTGCGCCCAACCGGCGTACCAAAGAAACTCTGGAGCAAACCCCTGATATCCGGCCTACGAGTCCGGATTGCGCCTGCTGTTCCAACCGGTGGCGAACAGGGGCTCAAGTAGAGAGCACCTTGGTTTGGATCGCGCTGTGATGCAAAAACTGCAGTTTGCATAACACTGTGATGCAAAGGCCCTTGATTTGCATCGCACTGTGATGCAAAAGTCGCCACTTTGCATCAGAGAGCACAGCTGTGTCTCAATGGGTCGGCCGCTGGAAAACCCGGCCGTTCAAGACGTGGTGCCAGATCGGTCACGTGGATTCCGCCCCCGAAAGCCGCAACCACTCCGTCGGAATCACGGTCTACGCAAGGTTCAGGGCTCAGTTCTAGAGTTTCCTGGCCAACATGGGGCGACCGCTACCCGGGCAGATACCGGTCCGCGGCGAGTCGAACAACCCCACCAACCCCATGCGATGAAACCGCTTCACCCACTCACTGTCATCGGCAGCATTCGCCCACCCTAAACCCAACCCATCACGGGGCCGATCCGTCCCCTCCTTCAAGACTGTTCAGGCTCGTCTGGCCAACCGCTGGTTTGCCCAACCATTGCCCTTTGCCGTCCTCAACAGTGACGGTCACATCGTCACCACCGGTCACCGCTACCGTCGCATCCTGCGCGACAAGAGCCAGTCCAACTACCGCTCCCGCCCCCGCCGCTCCTTTCGGGCGATTTAGGCCTACCGGGCGGTATCCGCTTCGAACGTGCTGGTATCCAGCGAGCGGGTCAGTGCGGCCGCATAAATGACATCAATATATACAGCAATACTGTGCTAATATGACTGCATGTCACACACTTACCTGCTCAGCGAGCTGTGCGCCTTGGTCGATTTGCCCGTGCGCACTGTGCGCTACTACGTGCAGCAAGGCTTGGTGGACCGCCCGGAAGGGGAAACCCGGGCGGCCCGCTACGGGGAGCGTCAACTCGAACAACTGGGCCTTATCAAGAAGTGGACCACCGCCGGCCTGTCGCTCGACCGCGTCCGCGACCTGCTCAGCGGCCAAGACCCCGACGTGCCGGAGCGCCCAAAGCGACGCGGGACCCTCGAAGTGGTCAGCCGCCTGACGATTGATGACGGGGTGGAACTCGTCATCGAACCCAGCCGCGCCGGGCTCACGCCCGAGCAGGTGCGGGTCTTGAGTCGCGAAGTCATGCGGCTGTACGACACCCTGCGCTCTCAAGATGCCGCAGGGTGAATGACTGCCAGTTGGCTGCCGGTCACTGGAATCACGTCAGTGTTCTTATTTCGTATGTCACACACCAACCCAAGGGACTTCGCTCATGAACAACGCCTGCTTTCAAACCGTCGACGGTCAGGACCTGAGCCTCGAAGGGGTCAAGGCGAGGGGCCGAATCGCCGGGCGCATGCTCGACATGCACTGGGAACAGCGCTTCCGTAACCCGGAAACCGCCAACGTCGAGGTCGTATACACCTTCCCGATTCCTTGGCAGGCGGTCCTGCTTGGGCTAGAGGTCGAGCTCAACGGCGAAACCCTCAAGGGCACGGTCAAGGCGCGCTCCACCGCCCGCGCCCAGTACGAAGAGGCGCTATCGGAGGGTGACACAGGCGTGCTGCTCACCGTCAACCACGATGGCACCTACACCCTGGAATTGGGCAACCTCATGGCCGGAGAGTCTTGCGTCGTGCGATTGCATTACACCCAGGTGTTGCAGCCCGAACAAGGAAGCCTGCGCTTGATGCTGCCGACCGCACTCGCCCCCCGCTATGGCGACCCAATCGCTGATGGGGGCTACGAGCCCCATGCCGTGCCCGAGGTAGACCTGGGCGTGGAATACCCCTTCGATATTCAGTTGACCGTGATGGGGGAACTCGTGTTGGCCCACATCGGCTCACCCACCCACCCGGTGGCCATACGGTCCTTACCGGCCGTGGGCATGAAGGAAATCCATGTGGTTGACATACGTCTGGCCGCACGCGCGTGGTTGGACCGAGATTTTGTGCTGCTGTTCACCGACCTGCCCCAGGCCAGCCAGGGCCTGGCAGCCTGGGACCGATTGGACAACGGTTTGGGCGTGGTAATGGCCGGCTTTACGCCTCAACTGCCTACGGGCGTCACCCTGCCCGTGACGATGAAAGTGCTGGTGGATTGCAGTGGCTCCATGAACGGCGACAGCATCCAGGCCGCCCGAAGGGCATTGCAAGGCATTCTGGCCGGACTAAAAGAGGGCGATCGCTTCAGCTTGAGCCGATTCGGTTCTGAGGTGGAACACCGAAGCAAAGCCCTGTGGAAGGCGGCCCCGGCCGCATTGGCATCGGCCAGGAACTGGGTCGAGGCCCTGGAGGCGGACATGGGGGGCACACGAATGAACGACGCCATCCTGTCTACACTGGCCTTGCCGGGCGCAGATGCCAGCGACGTGCTGCTGGTCACGGATGGTGACATACACGCCATCGACGATGTGCTCGAGACGGCCCGGCAGTCGAGGCATCGTTTTTTTGTTGTGGGCATCGGTTCGAGCGTATCGGAAGGGTTGCTGCGCCGTTTGGCAGAGGACACCGGTGGTAGTGGCGAATTTGTCGCACCAGGGGAACAGGTGGAGGCTGCCGTCCTGCGCTTGTACCACCGCATGCGGTCACCGGCGGTGCGCGACGCTCGGGTGCAATGGCCCGGCGGTTGCACCCTGCATGCGGCATCCAACCTGCCGCGCAGCCTCTTTGAAGGTGACGACATCACCGTCTTTGCGCGGCTGCAAACCCATCAAGCCGAATCGCTCACGCAACCGGTGCAGCTCTGGGGACGGCTCGATGGTGTGGAGGGCGAAGTGCTGCTGGCCGAACTCACGCCCGCGTTCATTGCGGACGAAGACAACACGCTAGCACGCCTGGCTGCCTATCGACGCTACACCCAACTGCGCCAAGGGGGTGAAGAAGTCCCGGCGGTACTGATCCAGCAACTGCCCGCGTTGGCCGAAAGGTACCAGTTGGTCACAAACGACACCAGTCTGGTGCTGGTGAAAGAGCGGGCCGATGGCGAGCGAGCCCAAGAGATGCCACAGCTCCGAAAGGTCAAGGGCATGCTGGCGGCTGGACATGGAGGGCATGGATCTGTCATGGCGTACAGCATCCGCGAGTCCGTCAGCTCAGGCCGTCTTCAGTTCGGCAAAGATTCTTCAAGCTCAATGGTCCTCCACGACATTCAGCGCGACCGCATTCGCCAAATCGAATCCAAGGCGGTGCGCAAGCTCAAGCACCCAAGCCGCAGCGAAAAGCTACGTGCATTCATCGACAGCATCGACACGGGACCCATATCCACTGAAACGGCAAAGGGACTCCAGGAGCCCCGCAAGACGGGCGAGTTCTGGAACGATGGGAGCGCCTACTCGAACGACCCATCGGAATTGCACAAGTATGCGGGCCTCACGCCCGCCGGGGTGGTCGAATGGCTGCGCCTCAACCCACAGGTGGGCGTTGCCTACGCCCATTTCATCCTCATGGAAGCACCGTTGTGCGTTCAGGTTTGGCTGGAGCAGCTCATCACCCAAGGGCATCCAGAAGACGAGGTGATACGCCTGTTCATGGAACAGCTGTTATCTCACGACCTCACGTTCCGACAGACGGTAGCCAAGGCATTGGGGCTCCTCAAGGTCAAGTCGACGCCTCGTAGACGGGCCGACGACCTCCGGCGGTACATAGAACAGTCGCTGTCCGGACTGACCTCGGAGCGGTGGCCCGATGCAGTGGTCAATGTCGCCGAAGACACACCGACGCCTCAACGGGCGAAAGCGAGCCAGTCGTGACCGCCACCCACCTAGTGCTGGTCGGAGATTCGATCTTCGACAACAGCGCCTATGTATTGCCGGGGCACAGCGTCATCGAGCAGCTTCGATCTAGGGTGGGCGCTGCTGCGCAAGTCACGCTGCTGGCCGTTGATGGGCATTTGAGCCGAGATGTGCCGGCACGGATCGCCCACATGCCCCGGGATGCCACGCATGTCGCACTCAGCGTGGGTGGCAACGATGCCCTGGAGTGTTTGACCCGACTGGAAGCGCCTTGTCAAAACGTCATGCAGGCTCTGGCTATCCTCAGTGAGATGCAAAGGCAGTTCGAAGTGTCGTACCGCAGCGCGTTTCGATCGGTGTGTCAAACGGGGATTCCGTTGATGGTCTGCACCGTCTATGACAGCGTTCCGGGTCTGGCGCTCTCACTGAAGACCGCGCTGTCCATCTTCAACGACGTCATCACCCGTACAGCCTTGGAGATTAAGGTTCCAATCCTAGACCTGAGGTGTTTGTTGCAGGATGAGGGGGATTTTTCGAATGTTTCACCCATCGAACCCTCTGAGGCTGGGGGCAAAAAAATTGCTGATGCGTTGCATCAATGGGCATTGCAGACTTAATATGGTTTTGGGCATTGACTCATATGAAACACCCCCTCAGCCCTCGCCAACCGCGAATATAACCTCAGACAATCACTCGGAAATTATTCAACCATTAGAGGTAGTCCATGGGATGTAATGCGTGGAATCATTCACAGGACTGTAGATGTGGCTGGGGTGGCGATGGACATGCTGGTCGTCGAACACTTTTCTCAAGCCTGATGCAATCAGAGGTAAAGTTTAAAACTTACAGAGAGCTTTTGGTTGGGTTTACAAATCCGAATGCCCATTGCCCCGTCTGCGGGAACCCTGTTTTTTTCTATGCATCACCGTTTGGTGGGCGGGTATTTTTTGATGAATTGGGGCCGCCGTGGCCCAAGCATCCTTGTACTGATCGAGGCAGGCCCGTTCAATTAATTAATCCCTCAAATTCCTCAAATAACATTAATCCTGAATATGTTACTAGTGGTTGGCAGCCATTTCTTTGTCAAGACATTCAGGCTATCAAGACCGATCAGTCAGTATTCAAGCTTATTGGTCTTCTTGGAGATGCCAAAGAAACTTATTTTGCGAGAAAAGTTGGACTTTCTGAAGGTATGCCATTTCTTATAAAATCTGAAGAAGGCATGCTTTTTATGTCAACGATTATCATCGACAAAGGCGAAATAAAAGCCGACACTTTCCGTGTTTTCAGATTTGAGTCTGAAACGCACAATCTTATGGGGTCGTCAAATAACCCCCGTCGGCCCTCAGGCATAAATAGAAGTCCAAGAAAAATTAAGCCGATTACCCCAAATACACCTTCCGCACCAACACAAGAACCCAAGTCGACGCCAAAACTGGAAGAATGTCCTGAGTGTCGAGCGATGGTAAGAAAGCTTGATACTCACATTAGACGAGTTCATATTGATCAACGGTTGGAATCTTGTGATATTTGCGGTATCAAGGTGCGAAACTTAAGTAAGCACTTCATGAATACGCATTCGCCACAGGCGATTTCTCGTCTGGAGAAGCAAAAGGTTAAGAATGAATTGCGACGGACAGAGAATAAACAGAAAAAGGACATGGCCAGAAAGATATCGAGCATTGCCAGAAGAGGGTTTTGCCCCATGTGCAATTTCAAATCAAAATCAGAAATAGTGATGTTGGCACATTTTCGCTCAATTCACAAATTGGATTCAACCGACATTGCCCGCTTCAACTAAATCCGCAATTTCAAAAATATTAAATTAGCGCAAAACAGTATTATGTCCAAACAACTCCGGGAAGCCATCTGGGCGGAACTATCGGCCTTGGGTGATGTAGCCGAATCCGAAGCGCCTACTGCCCGTGAGGTACTAGGAAGATTGTGGGCACAGGCAACCGTTGAAATCTTTGAACGGGAAGATCATGCCCGCGTTCTGGCTGAGGCTGTGGCGCGCCGCCAACAGGCAAGTCTTGCCGCGTCAGCCTCGAATGGTGGGGTCAAAAATGCGCACCTGAAGCCTGACTTCATTTCGGAAGTGATCCTCAACGCCAACATTCTTTGAAAAGTGGTTCATACGAGGAGCAGTCGATGTTTGTGATTGTCGAGACGTTTCTTAACCCAGGCGAACCATCCAACGCTGTTTTTCGGGTACGCCCCATCCCTGGCCAAGCGTTCCCGCCGTCAATGCGAGCGCAATGCTCCCGAGCGATGCGCCATGCCTTCCCGCTAGGGAGCAAGTTTCGTCTACCAGTCAGGCTGGTCGAGCGCAACCACGGTGGCCAGTTTCTCAGTGAAGTTGGTCGGGGATCTTGGGCGGAATATTTGGTGCGCTGAAGAACTTCTTAATCGCCTATTGGGGCAGCGGCCCATGACCGCGAACGACTCAACTCCAAAGAGGCTGCGAATCAGCCCCCCTCGGTTTCGTTTGTCTGCGTGACAAACGTAAGTTCGTCAGGCTGCAACCTTGCGCTGGCAACGGTGTCCCGTATGATTCTGGCTACCGTCCAGCGTCTCAATGGGTCGGCCGCTGGAAAACCCGGCCGTTCAAGACGTGGTGCCAGATCGGTCACGTGGATTCCGCCCCCGAAAGCCGCAACCACTCCGCCGGAATCACGGTCTACGCAAGGTTCAGGGGTCAGTTCGAGAATTTCCTGGCCAACATGGGGCGACCGCTACCCGGGCAGATATTCGCTCGAAAGGACAAACCCACAGGGCTCACCAAGAACAACCGTCTGTGACGCACGCGCCTGACTCTCAGTGCTGGGGGCGCCTGAGCTGCGCCGTGCCGTTGGCACAATGAACTCATGACCTCGATCTTCGCCGCAGTTGACGCCCAGGGTGAGACCCGCTTTGTGGGGGACGTACCCTCTGGACAGGCCTGTGGATGCTTTTGTCCGAGCTGCTCGAGCCCCCTCGAGGCAAAAAAGGGTTCCGTTCGGATCTGGCACTTCGCCCACGTGGCCATGCAGGAGCGCCCTGAATGTCGCGCTGGCGCCCTGAACTTGCTGCGCCGGCTCGCCCTGCAGAAGCTGGCCAGCAGCCCGTCGATCAGGATCCCGGCGCAGAGCGTCACTATCAGCGACACCCGCCCCGCCCTTCCAGCGCGTCAACGGGTCCACGACCGATGCGCAGGCCTTTGCGCAGTTGCGCGACCTGTCTTCGGGTGGTGCACCTGCTCGCCCGAAGCAAAAACCCACCCAATCCTGGAGCTGGGCACCGGACCTGCGGCCGCATGCCTCGTTTTTCTCTACAGGCCTGCTGGCGAGGGCGCTTGGGTGGTCTATCAGCCTGATGCAGGCCTTGCTTACATCACGAGGCAGCAATGCAGCGGTTGCTGTCCTTGCCTATTGCCGCTCGGATTAACGCTATCAGTCCCGAAGGAGTCGTTGGGCGCAGTCGCGGCCAAACGGGCAGATCACCGATATGCCCACAGATTTCGGTCGTTCTTTATCGACATCACAGAGCCTTCTGCCAGAGGCAGCGACCCTAATAGACTTATCTGCATCGTAGAGGTTCACCCATTGGCCCCGCTATACCAAATGGGCTGACTAAGGTAAGGCCCGGGTACAAACGTTTGTGTTCAGCGACGACGCATGAGGTCGACTTCAGCGCGGCAGCCGGTCCAGGGACACCACCACAAACGGCATCAGGTCTTCGAGCAGGGCCGGCGTGTCGTCCGCCAGCCGTCCCAGCGAGGCCAGCTCGATGACCGCCACCACCTCATCGCCAAGCAGCAGCGGCCGAATCATCACGGTCGCCGGGCGGTGGTCTCCGGTGGTCGAGCCGATGAGCAGGCCGGCGCCGTTGCGGGGCTCGAACACCAGGGTGCTGCGCGTGCGCACGGCCTCATCCAGCAGCGGGCCCAGCTCCGGTGCCAGATGCACATCTTCCTCGGCACTGTCTCCAGCGCCGGCATAGCGCGCCAGTGCGCGGATGCGCACTCCCTTCACCTCGCACAACAGACCTTGCTGGAACCCGATGTGTGGCGCCAGGCCGGCCAGCAGCGTCCAGGCCACGGCCTCACGGGTGTCGGCCTGCTGCAGGGCCAGCTGCAGCCGTGACACGACCAGCCGGCGGCTGGATTCGCGTTCCAGCGCCTGTCGGCTTGCATTCAACTGTTCGGCGGTCTGGCGATGGGCACGCGCTTCGCGCCGCAGCCGCCCGGTCCACCACAACATGGTGGCCAGCACGCCGGTAAATCCGGTGCCCACCGGCAAGGCCCAGGCCCGTATGGCCGCACGTTCGGCGGCCGCGGTATCCAGCGATTGCTCGAAGAAACGGTACTCCGAGCGCGAGATGCCGTAGTACCTCAGCCACGAGCGGTCCAGCTCCGAGCCCACCCGCAGGCTGTCGTCAAAGTAGCGCTGCAGGTCTTCGCGCAGGTCGGGCGCGGAGGGCGAGATGCCCCAGCCTACCGACACGGTCTCGTCGACCGGGAACAACAGGTCGAGGTTGTCGTATTCACCGCTGCGAACCCACTTGAAGGCCCCCTCGGACCCGGTGACGGTGAAGTCGGCCAGGCCGCGCGAAACCCGCTGCACGCTCTCTGCGGTGGGAAAGTGGTCCACCTGCACCGGCTTCGCCCGGTAAGTCACCTCGTTCTCCCGGGCCAGCCAGCTGTCGTACGAAGTACCCTTTTGCACCGCCGCGTGAAGGCCTGCCAGGTCGGCCGGTGTCTTGACGGTGGCCCGCAGGCGCTGGTGCGCCACCACCATCTTGCGCACGGTGTAGTAGGGCACCAGATCCATCTTGGTCAGGCGCCAGTCCAGCAGGTGCAGGTCGTTGGGGAACAGGTCGCACGCTCCGCTTTCCAGCAGCCTGGCCACATAGCGCTGGTCGCGCTCCAGCTTGCCTTCGCGGTTGAGGAACTGGTCGTCCCAGGCCTTGAGCATGGTCACCACGGGCGTGACACCCAGGTGGCGGGCGAACGCTTCGGCGTTGTCACGGTAGAACGACGCGCTGGAGCCGGCGACGCAGATGCGCAACTCGTTGGTGGCCCGGATGTCGACCAGGGTCCGCGCCTGTACCGCAGTGGCGAGGGCCAGACCGGTCAGCAGCGCACCAAGGACGCGACAGAGGGGAAAAGTGTTCAAAGGCATGGTGAATGACCTGCACTGTACCGGCGGTCGGTTGCTTTTTTACCAAATTGCAAAAAAATGTGATGCAAACAGAACACAAGCCCAGATACTCGGGAGCGGCACCGCAGCGGCCCAACGCCCAAGCACTTGTATCTGGAGAGGTTTGAGATGGGATTCCTGGAGCGCTACACGCTGGCGACCAAGCTCACCGTGGGTTTTGCCAGCATGGTGATCATGGTGCTGGTGACGGGAGGCTACAGCCTCTACAACCTCTACGTCGTCAACCGCGACGTCCAGAAGCTCTACCACATCGATCTACAGGCAGTGTTCTATGCCAAGGACGCCGAAACGCGCATTGCCCAGATGGGGCGATCGGTGCGTCAGGCGGTGCTCGCCACCGACGTGGTGGAGCGCAAGCGCTCCCGCGAGCAGGTGACCGAGGCCCAGGCCCGCCTGGGCGCTGCCATCGCCGAATTGCGCCAACGCCTGGTGCGCGAGGAAGCCCGGCGCCTGATGGCTCGCTTCGACGCCGACAACAGCACCCTGCAACGCAACGTCAACAACGCCATGCAGATGCTGCAGGAAGGCAGCATGGCCGACCTGCGCACCTACCTGTCGCAACCGTCGTTCCTGGAGGCCGCCCAGACCACGACGGCCTCCCTGGAAGCGATCACACGGCTCAAGGAAGACAGCGCCGAAGCCGGTGCCAAGCATTCCGACGAGCTGGCCGAGCACAGCACCCGGGCGGCGATCACGCTGCTGCTGCTGGGCACCGGCCTGAGCCTGCTGCTGGGCTGGGCGATTGCACGCTCCATTCGCGCCCCCGAACTGCGGCTGGTGCAGCATGTGCAGCGCCTGGCGGCCGGCGAGCTCCAGCACTCCGTGCCCCACACCGACTACCCCAACGAGGTGGGGGCGCTGGCCCGAGCGGTCGACGTGATGCAGCAGGGTGCGCGCGAGCGCGAAGCCGAGCGCTGGGTCAAGACCCATCTCGCGGCACTGTCGGGGCACATGCAGTCCGCCGACAGCCTGGAAGACCTGGCCCGGGAGTTTCTGACCGAGCTCGCGCCGCTGGTTCGCATGGGCCAGGGCGCGCTGTTCTTTCTGGAAGAGGGTCGCGACCGCATGGCGTTGCTGCAGGGTTATGCGTTGGCAAGCGGCGACGGGCTGAAACCGGAGGTGGCCCTGGGCGAAGGCCTGGTGGGGCAATGCGCGCTGGAGCGTCGCACCATCACCTGGGATCAGCCGCCCGAAGGCTATGTCCGGATAGCCTCCGGGCTGGGAGCCGGGGTGCCCGAGGTCATCGTCGCGATGCCAGTTGTTCGGGGCGAGCGCCTGCTCGGTGTGCTGGAAATCGCCGGCTTCGAGCCTCTCACGGCGGACCGGCAGACCTTGCTTGATGCCGCCCTGCCCTTGCTGGCCATGAGCCTGGAAATCCTGGAACGCAGCGCGCGCACCCGCCTGCTGCTGGCCGAGACCCGGCGCCAGGCCGACAGCATGGAGCGCCAGGCGGCGCAGCTGGAGGAGCAGACCGTCGAACTGGAGGCCCAGCAGGCGCAGATCAAGGCGACCGAGGCCTGGTACCGGGGCATCATCGAGGCCGCGCCGGACGGCATGCTGGTGGCCGACGAGCAAGGCCACATCATCATGGTCAACCCCCAGCTGGAGCAGATGTTTGGCTACGCGCCGGGCGAGCTGGGCGGACAGGCCATCGAGGTGCTGGTGCCCGATGCCGTGCGACCCCGCCACCCTGCGCTGCGCAACGGGTTCCTGCAGACCGGCGGGTCACGCGCGATGGCGTCCACCAACGGCAGCCTGCGCGGGCGCCGCAAGAACGGCACCGAGTTTTTTGTAGATGTCGGCCTGTCGCGGCTGCCCGCGCTGGGGGGACGCGGCGTCTGCGTGTGTGCATCGGTGCGCGACGTGAGCGAGCGCCACGAGACCCAGCGTGCCATCGAGAACGCCCGCGCCTTCATGGAGACGGTGCTGGAGAACTTCAACTCGGCGGTGTTCGTGAAGGACCGCGAAGGCCGCTACACCTTCGTCAACCGCGACTGGGAACAGGCGACCGGTCTGCGCCGCGAGGATGCCATCGGGCGTACGGCCCGTGACCTGAACCACATGGGCCAGGGCGAGCGTTTTCACCAGATCGATCTGGAAGCCATGGCTGCGGGTGAAGTCGTCATCGAAGAATCGATGACGCAGACGGCCAGTGGTCCACGTTACTTCCAGATGACCAAGGTCCCGATGCGCGAGAACGGCGAGGTCACCGGCCTGTGCAGCGTGGCCATCGACGTGACCGAGCGGCGCGCTGGCGAACAGCGCGTGCGCGACGCGCTGGAGCAGGTCGAGCAGTCCAAGAAACTGAACCAGGCCATACTGGACAACTCGCCCTCGGTGATCTACCTCAAGGGACCCGACGCCCGCTACCTGTTCGTCAACCGCGCCTGGTGCGACCTGTTCGGCCTGGAACCCCAGGACGCCGTGGGCAAGACCGCACACGACATCTTCGACGCCGCCACGGCCGACGTCTACACCGCCGCCGACCTGGAGGTGTTGAACGAAGGCGTGGTGCGCCACAGCGAGGACACCACCATGCTGGATGGGCGCGAGCGCACCTACGCCACCATCAAGATCCCGCTGCGCGAAGCCGATGGGCGCATCTACGCCATCTGTGTGATCGCCACGGACATGACGGAGCGCCTGGCATCCGAGCGTGCCATGGCCGAAAGCGAGCAGCGGCTGAACCTGGCCTTGCGCGGTGGCAACCTGGGCATGTGGGATTGGACCGCCTCGACCGGGCGCAACGAGTTCGACGAGGGCTGGGCGAACATCCTGGGCTACACCCGTGCCGAACTGATGGAGCGCCCTGACCAGACCCTGGCCCTGTGGGAAAGCCTGGTCCACCCGGACGACATGGCGGCAGCCAACGAACGTTTTGCCCAATGTGTGAGGGGCGAAATACCCGAATACCGGGCCGAGTTCCGCATGCGCCACAAGGGCGGTGACTGGCGCTGGGTGCTGGCAATCGGCCGTTCCACCGAACACGACGCCCATGGCATGGCCCTGCGCGCGGTGGGCATACACCAGGACATCACCGACCAGAAGCTGGCCGATGAACGCGTGCGGGCCGCGCTGGACGAGGTGCAGCGGTCCAAGTCCCTGATACAGGCGGTTCTGGACAACTCCCCGACCGACATCTACCTCAAGGACCCGCAGGGCCGCTTCCTGCTGGTCAACGCCCATTTTGGCGCCTACCTCCAGCGGGTGCTCCACGTCGATGCCGAGGCGCTGCTGGGCCACCGCATAGCCGAGTTCATCGGTGAGGAAGAGGACCGCTGGGGCCAGGACACGGACGCCGAGGTGCTGGGACAGGGCCGCCTGATGGAGTTCGAACACGTGGTCGACCGGCCGGGGCGTTACGAAGTGCGTCAGGTGTTCAAGTTCCCCTTGCGTGACCCTGCGGGCACCATCTACGCCATCGGCGTAATCGCCCAGGACATCACCGAGCGCCAACGGCTGCAGGACGAGATGCGCCTGGCCAAGGAGGCAGCCGAGGATGCGACCAAGGCCAAGAGCGATTTCCTGGCCAACATGAGCCATGAGATCCGAACGCCCATGAACGCCATCATCGGCATGTCGCACCTCGCGCTGCAGACCCCGCTCGACAAGCGGCAGCGCAACTACATCGAGAAGGTGCACCGCTCGGCCGAGAACCTGCTGGGCATCATCAACGACATCCTCGACTTCTCCAAGATCGAGGCGGGCAAGATGGGTATGGAGGCGGTGGATTTCCGCCTCGAGGACGTGATGGACCACCTGGCCAGCCTGGTGGGCATGAAAGCCGAGGACAAGGGGCTGGAGCTGCTCATACACCTGGGTCCGGACGTACCTACCGCGCTGGTAGGCGATCCGCTGCGCCTGGGTCAGGTGCTGATCAATCTGGGAAACAACGCTGTCAAATTCACCGACGAGGGCGAGGTGGTGGTGGGCATGGAGGTGGTGCAGCAGGACGCCACCTCGGTGGAGCTGCACGGCTGGGTGCGCGACACCGGCATAGGCATGACACCCGAGCAGTGCGGCCGGATGTTCCAGTCGTTCAGCCAGGCCGACAGCTCCACCACCCGAAAGTACGGCGGTACGGGCCTGGGTCTGGCGATTTCCAAGAAGCTGGTCGAGCTGATGGACGGCCGCATCTGGGTCGAGAGCGAAGTGGGCAAGGGCTCGGTGTTCCATTTCCATGCCCGGTTCGGGCTGCAAGCGGTGCCAGCGCCGCGCCGCAGCTACGACGCCCAGGCCTTCGCGGCGGCCCGCGCCCTGATCGTGGACGACAACGCCAGCGCGCGCGAAATCCTCAGCGGCCTGCTGCAGGGGTTCGGCATGCGGGCCGAACTGGCCCACAACGGGCGCCAGGCACTCGAGCGGATGCAGGAGGCGCAGCGCGAGGGCCGGCCGTTCGAGCTGGTGCTGCTGGACTGGCGCATGCCGGTGCTCGATGGCCTGCAGACCCTGGAGCAACTGCCCGAGATCGGCTTGACCACGCTGCCGGCGGTCATCATGGTGACCTCGCACGGTCGCGAGGAAGCGCTCCAGAACGCGGGCGCCGAGGGTGTGCGTCCCAAGGTCATACTGACCAAACCGGTTACCGCCAATGCTTTGCTTGAAGCGATAGGCGAAGCCTTGGGCCGTGGTGTCGTGGTGGAAAACCGTGGCCACCAGAAGGCAGGCGCACAGCGTGAACACATGGAGGCCTTGCGCGGCAGCCGGGTGCTGCTGGTGGAAGACAACGACATGAACCAGGAGCTGGCGCTGGAGCTGCTGAGCCAGGCCGGTGTCGAGGTGGTGGTGGCCAACCACGGGCAGGAAGCGCTCGACATCCTGGCTCAGGATGTGCGCTTTGACGGCGTGCTGATGGACTGCCAGATGCCGGTGATGGACGGATACACCGCCGCCCGCCGCATCCGCGCCGACTCGGCGCTGACCCACATTCCGGTGGTGGCCATGACCGCCAACGCCATGAGCGGCGATCGCGAGAAGGTGCTGGAGGCCGGCATGCTGGACCACATTGCCAAGCCGCTGGACGTGGGGAACATGTTCGCCACCATGGCGAAGTGGATGCGTCCCGGCGCGCCCGTGTCGACCGGCAGCATGGCTGCGGCGGTCCCGGCAGGGGCTTCAGGGATGGCCGACGACCTCCCGGCACTGCCCGGCATCGACACCACGCGTGGCCTGGCCACCACCATGGGCAACGGCGCGCTGTACCGCCGGTTGCTGATCAAGTTCCGCGACGGCCAGCGGAACTTCGCAGACCTGTTCGAAGAGGCCCGCGCCAGCCAGGACCTGTCCGCGCCCGCCCGTGTGGCCCACACCCTCAAGGGGACAGCGGGCAACATCGGCGCCGTGGCGGTGCAGGCCGCGGCGGGGGAGCTTGAAGCCGCCTGCCTGGCCGGGCCGGTAGAGGCGATCCCGGTGGCCTTGCAACGGGTGCTGGATGCCCTGCAGCCGGTGATGGCCGGCCTCGACACCCTGGCGGGAGCTGCCAGCGCAGCGCCAGCCGGCCCTGCCCCGGACATCACCCCCGCCTTGGTCCGCCTGCAGGCGCTGCTGGAAGACAGTGACAGCGAGGCCGCCGATGTGCTGGAGGAACTGATGCCCCGCGTGAAGGGAACGCCGCTGGAGGCCCACCTGGTGCCCGTGGCACGGGCGGTGGCGGATTACGACCTGGATGAGGCGCTGGTCCATTTGAAGCGTTGGATGGAAAACCATGCTGGCCCTGGCGCCTGAGCACCCTGCGCCGCACGCCACGGGTGGCGCCCTGCCTCCGGGCGTGGTGGTCGTGGGCGCGTCCGCCGGCGGGCTGGATGCGCTGCAGAAACTGCTCCCCCGCCTGCGGCCCAATGGCGTCACCGCCTATGTGGTGGTGCAGCACCTGTCCAGCGATGCCCACCTGGATCTGATCCACCAGCTGTTGCAGCGCAGTTGTGCCCTGCCGGTCCACCTGATGGTGTCAGGGCAACGCCCGCAGCCCGACACGGTGTGCCTGGTGCCGGCCGGTTGCCATGCGTACTGGGACCACGGCCGCTGGTCCTTGCGGGCGCCCTTGGCGTCTTTTGTCTACACCCCCTCGGTAGATGCCTTGCTGCAATCGCTGGCCAGCGGCCTGCGTGAGCGCGCTGCCGTGGTCATCCTGTCGGGCGCGGGCAACGACGGCGCCCTGGGAGCGCTCGAGCTTCAGCGAGTGGGCAGCCAGGTCTGGGTACAGTTGCCCGAGCAGTCGGGCTTTGATGGCATGCCACGGGCCGTGATGGCCGCCGTGCCAGCGGCCCGGGTGCTCAGGGTCGAGGACATGCCCGCAGCCTGGGGATGGTGGGAAGCAGCGGACGAGCGCGTGCCGTGGTCGCCGGGTGTGGGCCTGAGCGTGCTGCTGGACCGGGTCCGAGAGGTGAGCGGTGTGGACTTTTCGGGCTACAAGACCGAGACGCTGGAGCGGCGCCTGGTGCAGCGGATGAAAGAACTGGAGGTGCCCGACCTAGGTGCCTACCTGGCGCTGCTGGATAACGATGTTCGGGAGGTCCGCACCCTGCAGCGGCGGTGGCTGGTGTCCGTCTCGTCTTTTTTTCGTGACCGCGCCGCTTTCGATGCGCTCGCCCGTGCCTGGCGCCAGCAGCCTCCCGACCCGGGCCGGCCGTGGCGCTGCTGGGTGCCGGCCTGTGCCACCGGTGAAGAGGCCTACACCCTGGCCATGCTGTTTGCCGATGGCTGCCGCGCCGGCGCCTGGTCGGGCGAGATCGAGGTGCTGGGCACCGACCTCAACGACGAGGCCCTGGACCACGCGGCACAAGCCCGCTACGGTGCACGAGCCATGAAGGAAGTGGACGAAACCACGCGGCAGCGCCACTTCATGGCCGTTGCGGACGGCTTTGAGGTGGTACCGGCGATCCGGCAAAAAGTGCGGCTGCAGCGGCAGGAGATCCTGAGCACCCAGCCCGATGGCCCCTGGGACGTGATCAGCTGCCGCAACCTGCTGATCTACCTGCAGCCCGCCGTTCAGGAACGGCTGATCGCCGATTTCCATTCCCGCCTGGTACCCGGCGGCTGGCTGATCATCAGCCCCGCCGAGACCTTGCCACATGCCAGCCCGCGCGGGTTTGTGGCCCACGACAGCACCCACCGCATCTACCGCCGGCTGCCCTGAGCCGCCCCCCAAGGAGAGCCCATGAACACGACCGCCCCCCAACGCCCCACCGTGCTGGTGGTGGACGACACCCCCGACAACCTGTCGCTGATGTCCAGCCTGCTGCGCGACCTCTACCGGGTGCAGGTGGCCAACAATGGCGAGAAGGCACTCAAGCTGCTGCAATCGCGACCGCTGCCCGATCTGATCCTGCTCGACATCATGATGCCGGGGCTGTCGGGCTACGACGTCTGCGAGGCCGTCAAGGCCGACCCTGCGACACGCGACATCCCCATCATCTTCCTGACCGCCATGTCGGCTACGCAGGACGAGAAGAAGGGTCTGGACATGGGTGCGGTGGACTTCATCACCAAACCGGTCAACCCGCCCATCGTGCTGTCGCGCGTGGCAACCCAGCTCAAGGTCAAGGCCGTATCCGATTTTCTGCGCGACCAGAACGCCTACCTGGAATCGGAAGTCAAACGCCGCACCGAGGAACTCGCCGCGATCCAGGACGTGACCATCATGGCGATGGCGTCGCTCGCGGAGACACGCGACAACGACACGGGCAACCACATCCGGCGCACCCAGCACTACGTGAAGACACTGGCGCGCCACCTGTCGGACCACACCCGGTTCAGGCACTTCCTGACCGAAAAGGCCATAGACAGCCTGTTCAAGTCGGCACCTCTGCACGACATCGGCAAGGTCGGCATACCCGACCGGATCCTGCTCAAACCCGGCAAGTTCACGCCAGACGAATTCGAGATCATGAAGACCCATTGCCGCCTGGGGCGCGATGCCATCCAGCACGCGGAGGACCAGTTGGGCCTGAAGGTGGAGTTTCTGCAGATGGCCAAGGACATCGCGTACTCCCACCAGGAGAAGTGGGACGGATCGGGTTACCCGGAGGGCATTGGTGGCGACGACATTCCAGTTGCAGCCCGGCTGATGGCCGTGGCCGATGTCTACGACGCCCTGATCAGCCGACGGGTCTACAAGGAGGGCATGCCCCACGAGAAGGCGGTCGAGATCATCATGCAGGGCCGCGGCAGCCACTTCGACCCCGACATCGCCGACGCGTTCTTCGTGCTGTCCGAGGAATTCCGTGCCATTGCCGCCCGGTACGCCGACGACGACGAGACCATGGAGGAAAAGGCGGCACAACTCAAGCTGATCCGGGGCGACTGACCCGGGCGTCTCACCACCCAAGGAGCGTCACATGCAGTTCCCTTTTCCAGGCCCCTCCTCGTCGGGCATCGCGTTCCAGGAACGTTTGAAACGGGGCACCTTCCTCGTGGTGGACGACTTCGACACCATGCGCAAGGTGAATGTGAACCAGCTCAAGCAGCTGGGTGCCAGCAAGATCATCGAGGCGGTCAACGGGGCCGAGGCGCTGAAGATCCTGAACGCGCAGCCCATCACCCTGGTGCTGTCCGACTGGAACATGCCGGTGATGTCCGGGTTGGAGCTGCTGATCGCGGTCCGCTCACACCCCAGGCTGTTTGCGCTGCCCTTCATGATGATCACCGCCGAGGCCGAACGCGACCGGGTGATGCAGGCGATACAGGCCGGGGTGTCCGAAATGCTGGTCAAGCCCTACACGGTGGGCCGCTTTGCCGAGCGCGTGGAGCGTTCCCTGAGCTGGAAACCTGCCAGCAACCAGGCACGCGTCGCCGCCGAGGTGGTGCCCGCCGTGACACCCAGCCCTCCATCCGGCGCGCCGGCGCAGGCGCCTGCAGCGGTGGTGCGCGCACCGCAGCCGCCGGCAGCGGCCGAAGCGCGCAAGCCCACCATACTGGTGGTGGACGACACCCGGGACAACCTGGAGTTGCTGGCCGCGATTTTCAAGGATGAGTACCGCGTCAAGGTGGCCACGAATGGCAGCAAGGCGCTGGAGATTGCCCAGTCCGACACCCCACCCGACCTGATCCTGCTCGACATCATGATGCCGGGCATGGATGGTTTCCAGGTGGCGCAGGCGCTTCGCATGCACCCCGCCTCGGAGCACATCCCGGTGATCTTCGTCACCGCGATGACCGACCAGGACGCGCGGCTGCGCGGCATGGAGCTGGGTGCGGTGGATTTCGTGACCAAACCCATAGACCCCAGCGCGTTGAAGGTCAGGGTCCGCAACTTCATGCGCTATGTGGAGCTGCACCTGCAGCTGCAGGCGGACTACGACCAGATGATGGCAGCCGAGCGGCTCAAGGAAGACGTGGAGCGGATCACCCGCCACGACCTCAAAGGCCCCCTGGCGGGTGTGCTCGCCCTGGTGCAGGGCCTTGCAGAGAGCGCGAACCTGACGGAGGGGCAGGTCGAACAGATGCGGCTGCTCGAAGAGACCACACTGCAGGTGCTCGACATGATCAACCTGTCGAACGAACTGTTCAAGATCGAGACCGGCCGCTTCACCCTGCGGCCCCAGCCCGTTGCGGTGGTGGACATCGTGCGCCGCATCGCCAAGCTGATGCGCCGCGCGTTCGCCGGCAAGGACTTGCAGGTGGTGGTGGCCACACCCCGGGGCGTTCCCGACGACACCCTGCAGGCCGTCGGCGATCCCATGCTGTGCTATTCGCTGTTCCAGAACCTGATCAAGAACGCCTGCGAGGCGGCACCCGAGGGCACACGCGTGACCATCACGGTGTTTCCGGGCACCCAGCGGCAGATCAAGATCGAGAACGAAGGTGTCGTGCCCGCACCGATTCGGGAAACCTTTTTCGAGAAGTTCGCCACCGCAGGCAAACAGGGCGGCACGGGGTTGGGGACATATTCCGCCAGGCTGCTCGCCAAGGCGCAAGCCGGGGACATCTCCATGGAGACAAGCGATGCGGAAAAGTCCACGAGGTTGATCGTGACGTTGCCTGCGAAATAGGCCTTTCCTCAAATGGGGCTCGGCTACTTGGCCTCAGTTGTTCCGTCGATCAATGGCCGCGTTCGCAAGCATCTTTGAACCCGTCATGCCCTGGACAATCTGACGGGCTCCGATTACACCGTCAGATCTCCGTCTGCTCCGAGATTTCTAGGGCATCATCGACTTCTATGCCCAGATATCTAACCGTCGATTCCAGTTTTGAGTGACCAAGTAGCAATTGCACTGCGCGAAGGTTTTTGGTTCGTCGGTATATCAGCGTTGCTTTGGTCCTCCGCATTGAATGTGTTCCATAGTCGGCCCGATCCAAGCCCAAGTCTTCAGGCGGTGCAACACTGAATGCCGCGAAATATGCAGCCTGAGCATCGGGAAGTCGGTTCATTCTGTTGGTCCAGCCAAACGGGAATAGATGCGTTGATGCGTCATTGTTTGGTGACTGAACTGCCAACACACACTTAATTCAGGATTGCAGCAACAGACACCCTCGGGCTGCCAATCGAGTGGCTCAAGTTGTGAGAGTCATGTTTTGCATCGTACTGTGATGCAAAAACCGTTGATTTGCATCACAGAGTGATGCAATTGCAGCCACTTTGAATCTCAGCGCACAGCAGCGCCTCTTTGGGTCAATCGCTAGGGGTAAACCCTTGCGTACACGTCGTAATCCAGCGCTGTGAATCCACAGGCTGACGCGCATGCGCAAGCATCCGAAACTGCCTCCATCGATACAGACGGAGGTCAGCATGAGTGCCACCCACGAAACCGGCAGTACCCAAGAAAACCCACCTGCACTCTCCCAGGTAGGACGATCCTGGATTGTTCGAATCGGCGCGATCGCAGCCCTTGTCGTCGTGCTCGGCATTGCAGCCCCGCTCGTGGTGAGTGCGGCGGTAGCGGGCGCCGGGTTGGTGGCGTTGGGTATCACGGGGTTGGCGGCCTTTGCCATGATTCAGGCCCTCCCTTGGCTCGGGCAACGGCTGGAGAACCGGCTGCTGGCTGCTCGCCGAAAGGAAGCCCGCCGCAACCCCATCGAGCAGATGCAGAACGAGTTGCTGCGCCGCAGTGAACAGATCCGCTCGTTCCGTACGGCGCTTGCAGGCGTTCAGGCTCAGATCGAAGGCCTGCAGGACATGCTGGACACGCGGCGCCAACAGACGCCCGGGCATGACCTGCGCAAACCGGAGTCGGTGCTGGCTCGCATGCGGTCGGTTTACGCCTCCCATGTCGACCGGCTGGCCTGCGCCGAATCGGCGCTGCAGGATTTCGACAAGCACGTGGCAGCCAAGCGCTTTGAATACCAGTGCGCACTGGAGCTGGAACAGATCAACCACGCGCTGCACGGCTCCGACAGCACGCGGATGCTGGAGCAGATGCTGGCCGATGAAGCCACCCAGGCCGTGCAACAACGCTTCAACCAGGCGTTTGCAGCCCTGGAGCTCGATCACCAGCTCATCGTGCAGAACCGCTCTGCGGTGAAACCTGACTTTGAACTCGTCGGACAGGCCGACTGGCCCACCGCCCACAACGTTGCACGGAGGCAGCCATGAAATTCTGGCGTGTCCTGCGCTGGATAGCGACCGCTGCGCTCACGGCCATCCTGATCTTTGCACTCCTGACGGCGCCAACGGAGACACCCCCCCCGTCATCAGTGCCGTCCCGCCCTGCCCCAACCATCCTTCGTTGACACCCTAGAACCCCAGGAGAACACCATGAAAACCCTGAAAGCATCACTGGCCAGCGTGTTTCTGATCGTGGGCGCTTCGGCCGCATTGGCCCAAACGCCTGGCGCCTGCCAGTTGCGTATCGCAGCTGGCCCGCAGGGCAAGGTCTACGAGCGCCTGGTGGCCGACGTGGCGGCGGTATGCGGGAATGTGGTGCCTACCTGCGCCGTGTTGTCCAAGGGTGGTCTCGAGAACCTCACGCGCCTGTCGGCCAGCGAGGCGGACCTGGGCTTGGTCCAAGTCGACACGCTCAAGGAAATGGTGCCCACCGACAGCCAGATCGGTGAGCTGCAGCTGGTGCTACCCATGCACAACAACCTGCTGCATGTTTTGGCGCTGCGCAAAGGATCGAAGCTACCCAAGAAGGTCGGTGGAATCGAGATACCAGGCCTCTATTCCACCGTACGCCTGCAGCGGGTCTCGGAATTGAAGGGTTTGACCGTGGCCGTGGTGGGGTCCGCTCAACTTCTCGGGCAGACGTTGAACCGGGACTATGGACAAAGCCTGTCATTGCAAATGGCCGATTCGGACGAACAGGCAGTGCGCATGCTCAAGTCGGGTGAAGTCCAGGCTATCTTCACGCTAGGCGGATGGCCTCTACCCTCGGTTCGCGCTCATGGCGTCGACAGTGGTCTGAGCCTGCTCGATTTCGACCTTGAAGTGCGTCAGCCCTACCGCACCGAGCGCAAGAACTACCCCAATCTGGATGCGATGAACTTGAACTTCCTAGCGGTGGCGAACGTGCTGGTCACGCGCCCATTCAAGCCCGAGGGAGAAAAGGGTCGTCAGGTCGCAGCGCTGCGTCAGTGCCTGACCCATCACATGGACGAGCTGCAGGAAGGGCGCTACCAGCCAGGCTGGAGGGAAATCAAGGACACATCGGTAACATATGGTCTACCCCGTATGCCAATGGCTGGCAGCAAGGCCACCGCATCACGTCCCTGAGCCGTGCCCATGAACACCCGCTCCTCGGTCCCTGTGCCAGCCACCGCCCATGTCCATAGGACAGGTTTGACCGGACGTGTGTTGGGGTCGGCAACCAGTGCCCGCACCTATTGGCGCCCTCTACTGGCAATCGCGCTGGGCATCCTGGGAGTTCTGGCTGGCGGCGAATGGACCGCCCGCAAAGAACTGGATAGCCAGTGGGACAGCCTTCGCCAATCGGGTGAAGTGCAGGTACTGGCCTTGCGTGGTGTCGCCACACGCTACAACTACCTGCCCCACACAGTGGCGCTGCAGCCGCTGGTCACCGCCCTGCTGCGTCAGCCGCGCTCGCCGGCCGTCCGCGCTGAAGCCAATGCCTATCTAGAGGGTATCAACCGCCGCGCCGGATCGGACGCGCTGTACGTGATGGCGCCCGACGGGACCACGCTGGCCGCCAGCAACTGGGCCACGCCCCGCAGTTTTGTGGACCAGAACTACGGCAACCGCCCTTACTTTCAGGACGCGCTGGCTGGGCGATCGGGGCGTTTTTATGGGGTGGGCAAAACCACCGGCGAGCCCGGCCTGTTCTTCTCCGCGCCGATTCGCGACGGTCAGCAGGTGATCGGCGTGGTGGCGGTCAAGGTCAGCCTGCAACCGATCGTGGACACCTGGAAGCAGTTGCGCGACCCGGTGGTTCTGCTGGATGAGAAAGGCATCGCCTTCCTCGGCTCCACAGCCGATTGGCTCTACAAGACTAACCGCCCGCTAACGGATTCGGAAGTGCGCGCCGTGCAGGCGGTTGACCAGTACGGCGGACAATGGATGCCGCAACCGCTGCCCTGGACTTCTGACCGCCTGGACGGTGAGCCGGGAGGTGAAATCCGGGTCAAGGACGGCCTGCGATACCTGGCCCTGCATGAATCGCTGCCCGACCTCGACTGGACCCTGGTGGTCATGGCGGACCGGCAAGCGGTGGATGCCACCCGGCGGCAAGCGTGGATGCTGCTGTCGCTGGCCGCGGCGGTTTTGGTACTCGGCACCCTGTATTGGGATCTGCGCGAACAGCGCCTGCGCGAAACACGCCAGGCACGGCAGGAGCTTGAGCGCCGGGTTCAGGAGCGTACCCACGAACTGCAGCAGGCGCACGCGTTTCGCCAATCCATGGAGGATTCGCTGCTGGTCGGCATGCGCGCGCGTGACCTGGACGGTCGCATCATCTACGTGAATGCGGGGTTCTGTGACATGGTCGGCTACCGGGCCGAGGAGTTGATCGGTCGCTTGCCCCCCTACCCGTACTGGCACCCCGACGACCTGGAAAAACACTGGCAGGACAGCGACCTGGCCCTGGCGGGCAAGGCCGCCACCTCCGGCTTCGAATCGCGCCTGCGCCACCGGGACGGGCGCGACGTGGTCACCATGGTTTACACCGCCCGCCTGGTGGACGGCGGCGGCAACCACGTGGGCTGGATGAGTTCGGTGGTGGACGTGACCGAGCAGCGAAAAGCCGAGGATGCCCAGCGGCAGCGCGATTCGCAGTTGCAGCGCGTGCAACGCGTGGTCACCGTCGGCGAGATGGCCTCCACACTGGCCCACGAACTCAACCAGCCCCTGGGCGCCTTGGTCAACCACGCGGCCGCGGCCCGTGCATTTGCCGAACAGCAGCGCTTTGAACTCATGAACGACAGCCTGGTCGCGCTGTCGGCGCAAGCCCAGAGGGCGTCGGATTTCATCGGGCGGATCCGCCATTGGGTGAAGCAACACCCCGAGCAGTGGGAGACGCTGGACCTCAACGAGGTGGTTCAGCAGTCCCTGGCGTTGCTGCTGAAGGCCGAGGCCCGCCGCTTGGGTGTGCCGGTGCGGGTGGAACCTGCGCCTGAGCCGGCATGGGTCCGCGGTGACCACGTGCTGCTGGAGCAAGTGGTGATCAACCTGGGCAACAACGCACTGCAGGCCATGCAGGCAGCAGCTGCGCCCGACGCGGAGTTGTCGTTGGCGGTCAGCATCGAGGGCGAACGTGTCAGCCTACAGGTGCGTGACCGAGGCCCCGGCTTGCCAGAGAACGCCCTGGATCGCCTCTTCGAGCCCTTCTACACCACGCGCGAGCATGGCCTGGGGCTCGGTCTGAACATCTGCCGAACCATCGTGGAAAGCATGGGCGGCCACCTGGTCGCCGCCAACCGCGATGACGGTGGCGCCGTCTTCACCATGACCTTGCCTGTTTCAACTGAGGAGGTTGCGAAATGAACGATCACCAGGCCCTCAGGGCGCGCGCCAAACTCTACGTGGTCGACGACGACAAGGCCATGCTCGACAGCTACGGTGCCTTACTGGTGTCACGTGGCTACATGGTGCGCCAGTTCAGCGACGGCGCCGCGTTCCTGCAAGAGGCAGATCATCAGGGCCCTGGCTGCGTGCTGCTGGACTTGCGCATGGACGGACTCAGTGGGCTGCAGGTGTTCGAAGCGCTAAGGCGCCAACGCAGCTTCCTGCGCACGGTGTTCCTCTCCGGTCACGGTGAGCTGCCCACAGCGGTCGAGTCCGTGAAGCAGGGGGCAGTGGACTGGATACAGAAAGGTGCCAGCGACGACAAGGTGCTGGGCGCGGTGGCCGAAGCCATGGAAAAGTCAGTTCAGGCCGTCGCAAAGCACCAACGCCAGGAAAAGGTGCTGGGTCGCTGGGACCGGCTGACCCGCCGGGAGCAGGAGGTGGCGGTGCGGATCGCAGAAGGACTCACGTCAAAGGAGTCCGCCAAGGACATGGCGCTCAGCGATGGCAGGCCTATTGATCCCAGAACGATTGATTCACACCGCGCTCGAATATTCATCAAAATGGATGTGGGCTCCAGCCACGAACTGGGCATGTTGGTGCGCGAGTACGGGCTCAAGGTTGGTGGTCAGCCCGATCGGCCAGGGGTTGAAAAGGTCACAAATGAGCAGTGAGTCGATCACGCTGTTTTTTGATTTCGATGGCGTATTGCACCCCGACCACTCGCCTTCCACTCAACTGCTGTGCCGTCTTGACCTCTTCGAACAATGGATCCGGCAGCAGCCGGCGCAGCTTGAGGTTGTCATCTCGAGCACCTGGCGGCAGAAACACACTTTCGAGGCCCTGCGCGGAATGTTTGCACCCGATGTCGGTACCCGCATCGCCGGCTTGACGCCGCCGTTTCATCACATCGATGATGTGCCGTATGAGATTTACCCTTTCCCCCGGGAAGTCGAGTGCCTTGAATGGTTGCGCGTCCACCGCACCCCAACTTCCCGCTGGCTGGCCCTGGACGATGGCGAGCGACTATTCAGTCCATTTTGCGAGAACCTCGTGCTGACCGATCCTCAGTCGGGTTTGCTGCCATCCGATCTGCAAAAAGCCAGCCGACTGATCGAACGGATGGGGAGCGAGGCCTGAACGGCTGGTCTTCAGCGCTCATGCGCCTGGCTTCTTGCTACTCGACGATCCGTGTGTTGGCGTGTGCGACTGCATGACATCAGCCAACTCACGACCGTATTGTGTCGCCTGGCGCGTGGTGATTTCGACAAACGACTGAAACACGGCGTCGTGAAAACGCATGCCGTCGTTTGACCCCAGAAACTCAAGGTACTGATCGAATTCGGTATCGCTCACGGTGGCGTAGATGGCAGCATAGAGAGCCATGGCCAACCCTGAACTGGCCGCCACCATCTGGGGCTTATGGCGACGCAGCTCACGCTCCAGGGTTGTGGGGGTAGGTCCAGGCGCATTGGACTGGCCCGCCCGCATGCCGGCCAACATCCCAACAGCGACTTGGATCTGCGTCTCGACAATGAGCTCAGCGGAACGGGTGACATCCACCAGCCGCATCAATTGCTGCTTTCGCCGGATGCCAGCGCCCGTCAACGCCTGGTTGCCCTCCTCGATGAATCGCTGTGTTTCCTTGACGCTGGACGAGCTGGCCACCTCCAGCCCCGTGATGAGCTGCCCGGTGGGTGATGTGTACCACTGCAGAGCCGATGCAGCGACTTGAGGCGAGACGTACCGGCGCAGCGACGTTGCCACCTGTGTACGCAGCACCTGTGGGGCAAAGACCTTGTCTGCCAGTGCGTGTGCGGACCGTTTCGCCGCCGGTGACAGCGGTTGTCCCGAGAAACCCGAATCGAGACCGCCTTTGACCTGAGTACGCATGTCTGCCAGCTGACTCCACAAGCCGGACTCGCGCATCAGCCTGCGTGCGGTTTCGTCGGATATCTGAGCCGTTGCGGTTGCTGCAGTGAATGCCCATATAGCACCCACGATGCAAATGAAAAGGCGGTGTATGCGCCGCAAAACAGTGTTTGCCATGGTGAACTCCTTGAGCAGTGGTCAACGGTTGACGGGAAGTTGGATGAAGGGTTGAGCGCCGGCACCTACCGAAGTGCTGGGCAGCTGTCCGTTCCACTTGGCGATGGCTTGTCGTTCGTTCTCGACCCGGCGCAGTTCCAGCAGCAGCGACGTGACTTCCTGACGCTGCAGCCGCAGTCCCTCGGCCTCGGCTCGGGCGCTGGCAATGCGTTGTTCGGCCTCCACCTGGATACGTTGCAGATCGCGCTCCGCCTTGAGCTTTTCCTGTTCGGCGTTGACCTTGGCTTCGATCGCTGCGGTGAAGGTGGGCGAGAACGCGAAGTTGACGATGGAGAATTCGTCCAGCACCAAGCCGTGCCGGCGCAGCTTCTCGCCCAGCAGCGCGCTGATCTGGGCACTCACCTCGGTGCGCCGGGTGATCAGTTCCTCCGCCGTGTACCGGGCCATGATGGCCTTGAAGGCCTCGGGGCGGGCGGGCTCCACCACCCGCACCTGGACCTCGGCCAGGTTGGGGGCGATGTCGCGAAACACCTGGATCGCGGCTTTGGGGTCCAGGTGGTAACTGGCGATGACCCGCACGGTCACGGCCTGCAGGTCGCGCGACGCCGCCTCCCCCTGCCCTTCGCTGCGCTGCATGCGAACGTCCATCAGGTGCATGCGCTGGGCCAGCGGAACAATCAGGTGCAGCCCTTCTTCGAACACCCGTTCCGCGGGCTTGCCCCAGGTTGTCAACACGCCACGATGCCCGGCAGGAACCATCGCAAAAGGGTGCAGACCCCAAGCCAGCAGCACAACGAGCAGCACGGCCTTCATGGCCAACATGAGCCGCCACGTTCTGGCGTTGGTTGCGTCGGAAGTCCATGGTTTCATGAGGCACTCCTTGTTGATGGCGTTCAGTCTGGGGCGCGTGGAAGGACAGGAGAACCCTGCGTTTGCGGCGGCTGATGTGCGACAGCTACGCAGGGGTAAACCCGGGTCGGCGGTTTTCCTGCATCAGGGCTTCTGGGCCAACCGCCCTCCGAACAGGGGAAGCCCCGGCGGCAACACATCCGGCCGCACCTCGCTCCACATCGGCTCATATGCCCCTTCGCGCAGCTGGGTCAGGCTGGACCGGATGCAGTCACGCAAAGCGGCTACGGCCTTACCGTGAATACCTTCCGCCGTGAAGGGACGGGTCATCAGGGCGTTCGGCACCGACAGGAACGGGTGTCTAAAGCTGTCGAGGTTGTCGTAGTTGCGGGCGACAACCTGGTACGGGTCCTGGGGTTTGTGCTCAAAGCGCACCAGGTGCAGACCTTCGCTGCGTTTGAGTGCCTGGATAGGCCCGCTGGGCCACCCGCTGGTGCTGAACAGCGCGGCCACCTCACCACGCTTGAGCCGAGCCAGACCGTCCTCATCGGTGGAGACGTCAACGAACTGGAGCTTGAGCTGATAGACGCGGTCCATCTCGCGCCCCAGCGCTCGGGCGGAACCGACCACCGCCACCGGCAGGCCTTTGAGGTCGTCGAAGCGACCCACGACAACGGTCCGGTTCTTCATGGGCCCCATGAGGGTGTCAACCAGACCAACGGCGGGCACCCGGTAGCCACCGGTGCGTGCAACGATATGCAGCAGGTTGCTGTTCATCAGCATCACCGATTGCAGCGCCGCGATGCTGGGGTCGGAGTCCTGCAGCGACTGGATGGTGTCGATCTGAACGAACCCGAGGTCGGCCTTGTTCGCGGCGAGCACGGTCAGGTTTTGCAGGCCGCCTTCGGTTTCCACCTCGCTGAGCGAGACTTTCTGGCCGCAGACCGATTTGATGTCGGCAAAAACCCGCGAGAAGCCCTTGCCGGCCTTGCCGGTGGCGATGCGCAGGGTGGGCGTGGTCTGGGCCAGCGTCTGGCCTGCCAGCAGCAGCGTGAGGGCAGCAAGGGTCAGGGTATGGACGGTTTTCAGGGTGGTTTTCATGGTGATCTCCAGGTGGGTCAAAGGCAGTTGGTGAGACAGGACGGTGGGAGGTTGGGGGGCGTGGCCGGTTCGGTGAACCAGATCGCGGTAGCGGCGGCAAAGCACCAGACAACGATCAGCACGACCAGCAGCATCCGGCGAAGGCGTTGCCAGAAGTTCATTCGTCACCTCCGACAGTCGACTTGCGTTGGGGCGTAGGCCAGGCGATGTCCAGCGCCTCCATGCGCTCCAGGCTTTCATCACTCAGGAACGAGCGGGTGGGTGCATCCACACTGCTCATCTGCACGTCAAGCTCGGCGAACACCGCGTTGAAGCGGTCCTGCACGCTGCGCAGGGCGGTGTCGGCCAGCAGGTC
>CALRLO020000023.1:0-68449 GCA_943368755.1 Synechococcus sp. UW140
TGCAGCGTTTCAATTCCGAACTGGGCTTCGCTGGCGACACCCGCTACGTCAAGGCCAACTACCAGTTCCAGCAGTACTGGCCGATCAGCCGACAGTACACTTTTGCACTGAACGCCGAACTGGGTTGGGGCAAGGGCTTGGGCGGCAAGGATTTCCCGTTGTTCAAGAACTTCTATGGCGGTGGCCTGGGTTCGGTGCGAGGCTTTGAACAAGGCACCTTGGGCGGGCAAACGCCGCTGCTGGACATCAACGGCGTGCCGACCAGCACGTTGTCCTACATCGGCGGCACCAAGAAGATGCTGCTCAATGCCGAGTTCATCGCGCCGTTCCCCGGCGCCGGCAACGACCGGACCCTGCGCATGTTCGGTTTCTTCGATATCGGCAACGTGTATGCCGAGAACCAGCGGATGTCGTTCAGCGACCTGCGGGCCTCTGCCGGTATCGGCCTGAGCTGGATCTCGCCGGTGGGTCCGCTGCGCATCGCGCTGGCCCGCCCGATACGCAAGCAGGCTGGGGATAAAATCCAGACCGTTCAGTTCCAGATTGGTACTTCGTTTTGATGAATATGTCGTTTTTCCGTTTTCTGGGTCGTGCCGCCGCGCTGTCCGCCGCCGCCCTGACCCTCACCGTGGCTGCTGCGCAGGATTTCCGCGTGGGAGCCGTGAGTCTCGAGCGCATCCTGCGCGACGCCAACGCTGCCAAGGCGGCTACGGCCAAGCTGGAGCAGGAGTTCTCGCGCCGCGAGAAGGAGATCGAGACCCTGGGCACGCAGCTCAAAACCGCCTCCGAGCGATTCGAGCGTGATGCGCCCACCCTGTCTGAAAGCCAGCGCACCACCCGCCAGCGCCAGCTGGTCGAGCAGGACCGCGAGTTCCAGCGCAAGCGCCGCGAATTCCAGGAAGACCTGGGCGTGCGCCGCAACGAAGAACTCCAGGGCGTGATCGAACGTGCCAACCGCGTTATCAAGCAGGTTGCTGAAGCCGAGAAGTACGACCTCGTGGTTCAGGAATGGGTCTACATCAACCCCAAGCACGACATCACCGACAAGGTGATCAACGGGCTGAACAACAGCCGGTAAAACCGGCGCCGCCCTGTGGCCACACGTCTGCACGACATCGTCGCAGCGCTGGGCGGTGAGCTGATCGGGCTGGGTGACCTGACCATCACCCGCCTGGCTCCGCTGGAGACGGCGGGGTCCACTGAAATCGCCTTTGTTGCCCACCCGCGGTATGCCAGCCTGATGGCCTCCAGTGCGGCGGGCGCACTGATCGTCTCGCCAGCGCTGGCAGAGGCTGCGACCCAGCGTGGTGCCTGCATCGTCTCAGACAACCCCTACCTGTATTTTGCGCGCCTGACGCAATGGTGGCGGGCGAAACACGCCCCTGCCAGTGGTCCCGCCATACACCCGACAGCCTGGATCGATCCGGCGGCACAGGTGGGCGAAGGGGTGTCCGTCGGGCCATTTGCCGTGGTCGAGGCAGGCGCCCGTGTGGGCGCTGGCACCCGGCTGGGAGCGCACGTGACGGTCGGGCGCGACTGTGTGGTGGGCGAGCGCTGCATCCTGCACCCGGGCGTGGTGATCGGTGCCGACGGTTTCGGATTCGCGCCCCACGAAGGGCAGTGGGTCAAGATCGAGCAGCTGGGTGCGGTGCGTATCGGCAACGACGTCGAGATCGGGGCCAACAGCTGTGTCGACCGCGGGGCGCTGGACGACACCGTAATCGAGGACGGCGTCAAGCTGGACAACCTGGTGCAGATCGGCCACAACGTGCACGTGGGTGCGCACACGGCGATGGCCGGCTGCGCCGGCGTGGCGGGCAGTGCCCGTATCGGACGGGGGTGCACCGTGGGTGGCGGCGCCGTGGTGCTGGGGCACCTGACGCTGGCCGACGGTGTGCACATCTCGGCCGCTTCGGTGGTCACCCGCTCCATCCACCAGCCCGGACAGTACAGCGGCGTGTTTCCGCTCGACGACAATGCGTCCTGGGAAAAGAACGCAGCGACGCTCAAACAGCTGCACCGCCTGCGTGAACGACTGAAGACACTGGAACAGAACAGCAAGCCATGATGGACATCCACCAGATACTCAAGCAACTGCCGCACCGTTACCCCATCCTGCTGGTGGACCGTGTGCTGGACATCGAAAAAGGCAAGTCCATCCGTGCGCTCAAGAACGTCACGATCAACGAGCCGTTCTTTACCGGCCACTTTCCGCACCGCCCGGTGATGCCCGGTGTGCTGATGCTCGAAGCCATGGCCCAGGCCGCCGCGCTGCTGGCTTTCGACACCCTGGGTGTGACGCCCGACGACAAGACCGTCTACTACTTTGCCGGTATCGACGGCGCGCGCTTCAAGCGCCCCGTCGAGCCCGGCGACCAGCTGGTGATGGACGTGACGCTGGACCGCATGAAGGCCGGCATCTTCAAGTTCAAAGGTGTCACCCGCGTGGGCGAGGACGTGGCCTGCGAGGCCGAGCTCATGTGCACCATGCGCACCATCGCCTGAGGGTGCTGCCATGGCCGACGCCACGCCGCTGATCCACCCCACCGCCATCGTCGATCCGGCCGCCGAACTCGACAGCACGGTGCGTGTGGGGCCGTATTCGGTGATCGGCCCGCATGTGAAAATTGCCGCCGGCACCGCCGTGGGGCCTCATGCGGTGATCGAGGGTCACACCACGATTGGTCGGGACAACCGCATTTTCCAGTTCACCTCGCTGGGCGCGATCAACCAGGACAAGAAGTACCAGGGCGAGCCCTGCGAGCTGATCATCGGCGACCGCAACACCATCCGCGAGTTCAGCACCTACCACATCGGTACGGTGCAGGGAGGTGGTGTCACCCGGCTCGGCAACGACAACTGGATGATGGCCTACACCCACCTGGCCCACGACTGCCTGGTGGGCAACCACACCATCTTCGCGAACAACGCCCAGATCGCCGGCCATGTGGTGGTGGACGACTGGGTGATTCTGGGTGCCTACACCTGTGTGCACCAGTTCGTGCGCATCGGGGCCCATGGCATGACCGGCATGGGCACGGTGCTGCTGGCCGACCAGCCGCCGTTCGTGATGAGCGAGGGCCATCCGGCTGCTGCGCGTTCCATGAACTTCGAAGGTCTGCGTCGGCGCGGCTTCACGCCCGAGCGGGTGTCCGCGGTGAAGGCCATGCACAAGGCGCTGTACCGCGAAGGCCTCACGCTCGACGAGGCGCGTGGCCGCATTGCCGCGCTGACGCAAAGCCACCCCGAAGCGGCATCCGATGTGGCGCTCATGACCGACTTTCTCGACAAGCTGACGCCGCACCGCGGCATCGTCCGCTAACGGCATGAGCGCCACCGTTCCGCCGCCGGGCCGCCCCAGGGCGGAACGAGCCCCCCTGGGGGGCAGCGAGGACACGTCAGTGCCGAGCGTGGGGGCTCCTCGTCTTACCATGGTCGCCGGCGAGACGTCCGGCGATCTGCTGGCTGGTCTGCTCCTGCAAGGCGTCAAAGGCCGTTGGCCAGGCGCCTCCAGTGCGGGTATTGGCGGTCCGGCCATGGCCGCACAGGGGTTCGACGCCTGGTGGCCGAGCGAGAAACTGGCGGTGCGTGGCTATGTCGAGGTGCTGCGCCACTACCGCGAGATCGTGGGCATACGCGACCAGTTGCGCCAACGCCTGCTGCGCGAGCCGCCCGACCTGTTTGTGGGTGTGGACGCCCCCGACTTCAACCTGGACCTGGAGGCCAAGCTGAAGGCCGCGGGTGTGAAGACCGTGCACTTCGTCTGTCCGGCGATCTGGGCCTGGCGGCCTGAGCGCATCGAGAAGATCCGCCGCAGCTGCGACCACGTGCTGTGCATTTTTCCCTTCGAGACCGAGCTGCTCGCTCGCCACAGTGTGGCGGCTACCTACGTCGGCCATCCGCTGGCGAACGTGATCCCGCAAACGCCCGACCGTGCCGCTGCACGTCTGCGCCTGGGTCTGGCGGTGGATGCAACGGTGGTGGCGCTGCTTCCGGGTAGCCGGCGCGCCGAGATCGCGCACCTGGCCGAGCGTTTCCTGCGGGCCGGACAGCGGCTGCAGCAGCAACGGCCTGATCTGCAGCTGGTGCTGCCGGCGGTGCCTGCGTTGCGTGCGGCGATCGACGACGCGGTGCGGCGCACCGGCATGAGCGGGCGTGTGACGGTGGTGGACGGCCAGTCACACACGGTGCTGGCGGCCTGCGACGTCACCCTGATCGCCAGTGGCACGGCCACGCTGGAGGCCGCGCTGTTCAAGCGCCCCATGGTCATCGCGTACCACATGCCCTGGCTCTCGTGGCGCATCACCCAGCGCAAACGCCTGCAACCCTGGGTGGGCCTGCCCAACATCCTGTGCGGTGAGTTCGTGGTGCCTGAACTGCTTCAGGATGCGGCAACGCCCGAGGCGCTCGCCGCTGCCGTGTCGGGTTGGCTGGATGCACCTGAGACAATCACCGCCGTACAAACCCGATTCGACGCGCTGCACCACGAACTGCGGCGCGACACCACGCGACTCGCCACCGATGCGATCCAAACCGTTCTTGAAAGCTGAACAGGCCTCCCTGGTCTGGGACACACCGGGCCTGATTGCGGGCGTCGATGAGGCTGGCCGTGGCCCGTTGGCGGGGCCGGTGGTGGCCGCTGCCGTGATCCTCGATGACCTGCACCCGATTGCGGGTCTGGCCGATTCGAAGAAGCTCAGTGCGGCACGGCGCGAGCGCCTCTACGACGAGATCCGTGCCAAGGCCTTGTGCTGCTCGGTGGCCGAAGCGACGGTCGAGGAGATCGACCGCCTCAACATCCTGCAGGCCACCATGCTGGCCATGCGACGTGCGGTGGACGGTCTGCGCCTCAAACCGGCCAAGGTGCTGGTGGACGGCAACCGGCTGCCGCCCCTGCCCATGCTGGCCGAGGCCATCGTCAAGGGCGATGCCAAGGTCGCTTCGATATCGGCGGCCTCCATCCTGGCCAAGGTCCACCGCGACCGCTGGTGCGAGGGCGTGCACGCGGACTACCCCGCCTATGGTTTTGATGGCCACAAGGGCTACGGAACGGCCGAACACCTGGCCGCGCTGACCACGCACGGTCCGTGCCCTCACCACCGCCGTTCGTTTGCGCCGGTGGCTGCCTGCTTCAAGGTGGGTGCATGACAGCCGATGTGGTCCACATCCAGTCGCGCGACAACGCGTTGCTCAAAGAGCTGCGCCGCCTCTCGCAGGACAACGCCGCCTACCGCAAGCTGGGCAAGGTCTGGCTCGAGGGCGACCACCTGTGCCGCGCGGCACTGGTGCGCGGTCTGCGCCCGGCCGTGGCGGTGTTTGCCGAATCGCTGTGGCCGCAGGCCCCGGCCGAGTGGGTGCAGGCCGCACCGCGCAACGTGGTGGTGCCCGATGAGCTGTTCGCCAGCGTGAGCGGGCTGGAATCGCCGGCGCGCATGGGGTTTGTTCTCACGCTGCCTGCCGAATCAGTTCTGCAACCCGATGCGCCCACCGTGGTGCTGGACCGGGTGCAGGACGCAGGCAATGTGGGCTCCATCCTGCGCAGTGCGGCGGCGTTCGGTTTCTCGCAGGTGCTCGCGGTGAAGGGTACGGCTGCACTCTGGTCGCCCAAGGTGCTGCGATCCGGCATGGGTGCCCATTTCGGTTTGCACCTGGTGGAGTCCCTGTCCGGCGAGGCGCTGGAGGCACTGCGTGTGCCGCTGCTGGTGACGAGTTCACACCAGGGGGCCTTTTTGCATCAGGCCCGTTTGCCCTGGCCATGTGCCTGGGTGCTCGGGCACGAAGGGCAGGGCGTGTCGGCGGATCTGCAGGCGCGCGCGGCGCAGTCGGTGCGCATTGCCCAGCCCGGCGGCGAGGAATCGCTCAACGTGGCGGCGGCTGCGGCCATCTGCCTGCACGCGAGCGCGGTGGCGGCATGAAGGCCTGGCTGATGACGTGGGCGCTGGTGGTGTTTTCCACGTTCGCCTCGGCGGCCGACTGGGAGGTATCGCCCGATGGTGCCTACGTGATAGACGTCAAGGCCCGCCTCGCCTGGCCGCGCTGCGTGGAGGGCATGGTCTGGAACGGCAGCGTCTGCACCGGTGAGCCCCAGCTGTTGGATCATGCCCAGGCTCAAACCCTGGCCACTTCGCGCTGGAAAGCCGAGAACGTGCGCTGGCGCCTACCGACCAGCCACGAGCTGCAGCGGCTGGTGCAGCGTCAGGTTGTCCCTCCCGGACCGGACGCGCGCCTTTTTCCCGGCGCGCCAGGCGGTTGGCACTGGAGCGGCTCCGCCACCGTCAATACCGCGCAAGCCAACCCCTACAACTACGGCAACGTGATGAAGGGGCGTGCCGGTGACGAAGCCAACCGCCTGAACTTCCTGCACGGATGGGCAGTGAACCTGTCCAGCGGTGAGGCCGCTGGCGACGTGAGCCGGCGCAGCCGCCTGCCGGTTCGCCTCGTGCGCCCGGCGTTCTGAGCCGAGGTCTCAGGGTTTATCCGGGCTATAATTCCGAGGTTTACCCAAAACCTGCGCGCGCCTGCAGCAACCCCTCGCGAAGTCCCCTGAATCCATAGCTTGCCAGCGGCCGGAGATGGCCAGGAGGGATCGCGAACCGGGCGCGCCCACCATGGAGAATCCCGTGCTTCCCGTCCTGCCCCCAGCCATCCTCGCGCTCGCAGACGGCACGGTCTTTCTCGGCACTTCGATCGGAGCCAGCGGCTCCACGGTAGGCGAGGTGGTGTTCAACACCGCCATCACCGGCTACCAGGAAATCCTCACCGACCCCAGCTACTGCCGGCAGATCGTGACTCTCACGTATCCGCACATCGGCAACTACGGCGTCAACCTGGAAGACATCGAAGCCGACAAAGTCCACGCCGCTGGCCTCATCATCAAGAACCTGCCGCTGCTGGCGTCCAATTTCCGCTCCCAGATGTCGCTGTCCGACTACCTGGTGCGTGAGAACACGGTCGCGATCGCGGACATCGACACCCGCAAGCTCACCCGTCTGCTGCGCACCCACGGCGCCCAGAATGGCTGCATCGTGGCACTGGCGGCTGGCCAGGCCGTCACCCAGGCCGTCATCGATGAAGCCATTGCGCAGGCCAAAAGTGCGCCCAGCATGGCGGGCCTTGATCTGGCGAAGGTCGTGTCGGCTGAGAAATCCTACCCCTGGACCCAGACCGAATGGAAACTGGGCGAAGGGTATGGCACGCAGACGGCGCCGCGTTTCCACGTGGTGGCCTATGACTTCGGCGTCAAGAAAAACATCCTTCGCATGCTGGCCGAGCGTGGCTGCCAGGTCACCGTGGTGCCGGCACAGACGCCGGCTGCCGACGTGCTCAAACTCCGCCCCGATGGCGTGTTCCTGTCCAATGGCCCGGGCGACCCGGAGCCCTGCGACTACGCCATTGCCGCCACGCGTGAACTGATCGAGACCGGCATCCCCACCTTCGGCATCTGTCTGGGGCACCAGATACTGGCCCTGGCCAGCGGCGCCAAGACCTTCAAGATGAAGTTCGGCCACCACGGTGCCAACCACCCCGTGAAGGACCTCGACACCGGCCGTGTGAGCATCACCAGCCAGAACCACGGTTTTGCGGTCGACGAGAAGACCTTGCCGGCCAACCTGCGCCCCACGCACGTGAGCCTGTTCGATGGCACGCTGCAGGGCCTTGCCCGCACCGACAAGCCGGCCTTCTGCTTCCAGGGCCACCCGGAGGCCTCGCCCGGCCCGCACGACATCGGTTACCTGTTCGACCGCTTCACCGCGCTCATGCAGCAAGCCGGGGAGAAGAAATAATGCCCAAGCGCACAGACATCCAGAGCATCCTCATCATCGGCGCGGGCCCCATCGTCATCGGTCAGGCCTGCGAATTCGACTACTCCGGCGTGCAGGCCTGCAAGGCCCTGCGCGAAGAGGGCTACAAGGTCATCCTGATCAACAGCAACCCCGCGACGATCATGACCGACCCGGCCACGGCCGACGTCACCTACATCGAGCCCATCACCTGGCAGACGGTCGAGAAGATCATCGCCAAGGAACGCCCCGACGCCATCCTGCCCACCATGGGCGGCCAGACCGCACTGAACTGTGCACTGGATCTGTGGCACAACGGTGTGCTCAACAAGTACAAGGTCGAGCTGATCGGTGCCACGCCCGAGGCCATCGACAAGGCCGAAGACCGCCAGAAGTTCAAGCAGGCCATGACCCGCATCGGCCTGGGCTCCGCGCGTTCGGGCATTGCCCACAGCATGGATGAGGCCTGGGCGGTGCAGAAGACCGTGGGTTTTCCGACCGTCATCCGCCCCAGCTTCACGCTGGGCGGCACGGGCGGCGGCATTGCCTACAACCCGGAAGAGTTCGAGACCATCTGCAAGCGCGGCCTGGAAGCCTCGCCCACCAACGAGCTGCTGATTGAAGAGTCGCTGCTGGGCTGGAAGGAGTACGAGATGGAAGTGGTCCGCGACAAGGCGGACAACTGCATCATCGTCTGCTCCATCGAGAACCTGGACCCCATGGGTGTTCACACCGGGGACTCCATCACCGTGGCCCCGGCGCAGACGCTGACCGACAAGGAGTACCAGATCATGCGCAACGCCAGCCTGGCGGTGCTGCGCGAGATCGGCGTGGACACGGGCGGCTCCAACGTGCAGTTCTCGGTGAACCCGAAGGACGGTCGCATGATCGTCATCGAGATGAACCCGCGCGTGTCGCGCTCAAGCGCGCTGGCGTCCAAGGCCACCGGTTTCCCCATCGCCAAGGTGGCGGCCAAGCTGGCCGTGGGCTACACGCTGGACGAGCTGCGCAACGAGATCACGGGTGGCGCCACGCCCGCGTCGTTCGAGCCCTCGATCGACTACGTGGTCACCAAGATCCCGCGTTTCGCCTTCGAGAAGTTCCCGGCGGCCGATTCGCGCCTGACCACGCAGATGAAATCCGTGGGTGAGGTGATGGCCATGGGCCGCACCTTCCAGGAGTCGTTCCAGAAAGCGCTGCGTGGTCTGGAAGTCGGTGTTGACGGCATGAACGAGAAGACCCAGGACCGCGAGATCCTCGAGAAGGAACTCGGCGAGCCGGGCCCGGACCGCATCTGGTACGTGGGCGATGCCTTCGCGGCCGGCTGGACGCTGGACGAGGTGCACGACATCACCAAGATCGACAAGTGGTTTCTCGTCCAGATCGAAGAGATCGTCAAGCTCGAGATGGCGATGGACAAGCTCACCGCCGAAAAGGGCGATGGCGCGCTGGCGTCGCTGGACGCCCGCACCCTGCGTGCGCTCAAACAAAAGGGCTTCTCCGACCGCCGCCTGGCCAAGCTGCTGCGCACCACCGACAAGGCCGTGCGCGAGGCGCGCAAGCGCCTGAACGTGCGTCCGGTCTACAAGCGGGTGGACACCTGCGCGGCCGAGTTCGCGACCAATACCGCCTACCTGTATTCGAGCTACGAAGCCGAGCAGTCCGAGTGCGAGGCCGAGCCGACGAACAACAAGAAGATCATGGTGCTGGGCGGTGGCCCGAACCGTATCGGCCAGGGCATCGAGTTCGACTACTGCTGCGTGCACGCCGCGCTTGCGATGCGCGAAGATGGCTACGAGACCATCATGGTCAACTGCAACCCCGAGACCGTGTCCACCGACTACGACACCTCGGACCGCCTGTACTTCGAGCCGCTGACGCTGGAAGACGTGCTCGAGATCGTGGACAAGGAAAAACCCACTGGCGTGATCGTCCAGTACGGCGGCCAGACGCCCTTGAAGCTGGCGCTGGGCCTGGAGGCCGAGGGCGTGCCCATCATCGGTACCAGCCCCGACATGATCGATGCCGCCGAAGACCGCGAGCGCTTCCAGAAGCTGCTGCACGAGCTGAACCTGCGCCAGCCGCCCAACGCCACCGCCCGCACCGAGGCTGAGGCACTGGAGAAGGCCGCTGCCCTGGGGTACCCGCTGGTGGTGCGTCCCAGCTACGTGCTGGGTGGCCGTGCGATGGAAATCGTGCACGAGCAGCGCGACCTGGAACGCTACATGCGCGAGGCGGTCAAGGTCAGCAACGATTCGCCCGTTCTGCTGGACCGCTTCCTCAACGACGCCATCGAGTGCGACGTGGACTGTCTGCGCGACCCCGAGGGCAAGACCTTCATCGGCGGGGTGATGGAGCACATCGAACAGGCGGGCGTGCACAGCGGCGACTCCGCCTGCTCGCTGCCGCCCTACAGCCTGGCCGCTGAAACCGTCGACGAGATCAAGCGCCAGACGGCCGCCATGGCGGCTTCGCTCAACGTGGTGGGTCTGATGAACGTGCAGTTCGCCATCCAGCAGGTGGACGGCAAGGACGTGATCTACGTGCTGGAGGTCAACCCACGCGCCTCGCGCACGGTACCTTTCGTGTCCAAGGCCACCGGCATCCAGCTGGCCAAGGTGGCGGCCCGCTGCATGGTGGGCCAGTCGCTGGCTGCACAGGGCATCACCGCCGAGGTCACGCCCCCGTACTTCTCCGTCAAGGAGGCCGTGTTCCCCTTTGTCAAGTTCCCGGGCGTGGACACCATACTCGGGCCCGAGATGAAGTCCACCGGCGAAGTGATGGGGGTGGGCAAGACCTTCGGCGAAGCCTTTGTCAAGAGCCAGCTGGGGGCCGGCACGCACCTGCCGCGTCCGCTCAAGGCCGATGGCACGTCGTCGGGCAAGGTGTTCCTGACCGTGAAGAACAGCGACAAGCCGCGCGCGGTGGCGGTAGCGCGTGCACTGGCTGCCATGGGCTTCGAGCTCGTGGCGACCAAGGGCACGGCCGCGGCCATCACGGCCGAGGGCATTGCCTGCGGCACGGTCAACAAGGTGACGGAAGGCCGTCCGCATGTCGTCGACATGATCAAGAACGGCGAGATCGTTCTGGTCATCAACACGGTGGAGGAGCGCCGCAACGCCATCGCCGACTCGCGGGCCATCCGCACCTCGTCGCTGCTGGCGCGGGTGACCACCATCACCACCATCTTCGGCGCCGAAGCCGCGGTGGAGGGCATGAAGTACCTGGACCAGCTCGACGTGTACTCGGTGCAGGAACTGCACGCACAGTTGCATTAAACTCCGCTCAGACCGTCTGAACGGTTCCCATCAAGCCGCCGCCAGGAGACTGGCGGCGGTTTCGCTTTTGTTTGTTGGAGCACCCACATGGCCACCATTCCCGTGACCAAGCGCGGCGCCGAGAAGCTCAAGGAAGAGCTGCACCGCCTGAAAACCGTCGACCGCCCCTGGGTCATCAACGCCATTGCCGAGGCGCGCGCCCAGGGCGACCTGAGCGAAAACGCCGAGTACGACGCGGCCAAGGACCGCCAGGGCTTCATCGAGGGCCGCATTGCGGAAATCGAGGGCAAGCTGTCGGCTGCACAAATCATCGATCCGGCCACCCTGGATGCGGGTGGCCGCGTGGTCTTCGGCTCCACGGTCGAGCTCGAAGAGCAGAACTCCGGTGAAACCGTCACCTACCAGATCGTCGGCGAGGACGAGGCCGACCTGAAGCTGGGCCTGGTCAATGTCAGCAGCCCGATCGCCCGCGCCCTGATCGGCAAGGAAGAGGGCGACGTCGCCGAGGTGCAGGCACCGGGCGGCACCAAGAGCTACGAAATCATCGCGGTGCGCTACGAGTGATGAGCCGCCTGCGCGAACGCCTGCCCCTGTTCATCGCCGCCCTGTGGTGGGGTGGCTCACTGATGCTGGCCTTCGTGGCCGTACCGGTGCTGTTCGCGCATTTCGGCAACCCGACGCTGGCCGGCCCTGCCGCGGCCAAGCTGTTCACCGTGGTGGCCTGGCTCACGGTGATCAGTGGCGCGGCCCTGTTGCTGCTGGGGCGCTCCGACCGGGAAGGCCCCATTGGCCAGGGGCTGCCGTTCATCCTGCTGGCCATGCTGTGCATGCTGGTGCAGGAGTACGGGGTGTCTTACAAGATACTCACCGCCCGCAGCACGGGCGGCAACCTCGCGCTTTGGCACGGTGTGGGCAGCGCACTGATCGTGACACAGTGGCTGTGCGCCACCCGTGTGCTGTGGCTGCTGGCGGGGCGCCCCGCCCACGCGTCAGCCGGCTGAGCGCTCCGCGCTTTCCAGCGTGTTGACCATCAGCATGGTGATGGTCATGGGGCCCACGCCGCCGGGCACCGGCGTGATCCAGCCAGCAACCTCCTTCACCCCGTCGAAGTCCACGTCACCGCAGAGCTTGCCTTCGTCGTTGCGATTCATGCCCACGTCGAGCACCACCGCTCCGGGTTTGACCATGTCGGCCGTCAGCACGTTGCGTTTGCCCACCGCGGCCACGATCACGTCGGCCTGCAGTGTCTGGGCCTTGAGATCTTTGGTCGCACTGTGGCAGATGGTTACCGTGGCGTTCTTGCCCAGCAGCATCAGGGCCATGGGTTTGCCCACGATGTTGCTGCGGCCGATCACCACCGCATGTTTGCCTTTGAGCTCGTAGCCGATGGATTCCAGCATTTTCATGCAGCCGTAGGGCGTGCAGGGCCAGAAGCCAGGCATGCCGGTCATGAGCGCGCCGGCGCTGGCGATGTGGAAGCCGTCGACGTCCTTTTCGGGTGAGATGGCTTCGATCACCTTTTGCGCGTCGATGTGGGCTGGCAGCGGCAGCTGCACCAGGATGCCATGGATGCTCGGGTCGTTGTTGAGCGCGTCCACCCGTGCCAGCAGCGCGGCTTCGCTGAGAGTGGCTTCGTGTTTTTCCAGCAGCGAATGCATGCCGGTGTCTTCACATGCCTTGACCTTGTTGCGCACATAGACCTGGCTGGCCGGGTTGTCGCCCACGAGGATCACCGCGAGACCCGGTGTCACACCACGGGTCTTGAGGGCTGCCACGCGTTCGGTGACCTGCGTGCGCAGCTGGCGGGAGAGGGCGTTGCCGTCGATGAGTTGGGCGGTCATGCGGGTTCCTTGGATCAAAAGCAAAGCGCCCGCGAGGGCGGGCGCTGTGTGGTGTGAGGGAGATCAGGCCTTGGCCGGCTGCCCGAGGGCGATCTTGAGCAGGTCGGCCACGGTGTTGGCGTTGAGTTTTTCCATGATGTTGGCGCGGTGCGCCTCCACCGTCTTGATGCTGATGCCCAGGTCGTCGGCGATCTGCTTGTTCAGGCGGCCGGCAACGATGCGCTCCAGCACCTGGCTCTCGCGCGACGTCAGCTTGGACAGCAGGGCATCGCGGCTGGCGGCCTGCTGGTGCGTGGCAAAGGTTTCCTTGGCGCGCTCCAGCATGCGTTCGACCAGGTCGAGCAGCTGGTTTTCGTTGAAAGGTTTCTGGATGAAGTCGAGTGCACCCTTTTTCATCGAGTCGACCGCCATGGGCACGTCTCCGTGGCCGGTGATGAAAACGATGGGCAGCGGCGACTGGCGCTCGATCAGGCGGTCCTGCAGTTCCATGCCGCTCATGCCAGCCATGCGGATGTCGGCGATCAGGCAGGCGACCTCGCGGGAGTCGTAGCGGCTCAGGAAAGCCTCGGACGACTCGAAGCAGCGGACCCGGTAGTCCTTGCCTTCCAGCAGCCACTGCAGGGAATCGCGCACTGCCTCGTCGTCGTCGACCACATAGACGGTGCCTTTTTTGGGGATCAGACTCATCTCGCTCTTTCTACTTGGTGCAAGTGGGGCTCATACCCGGGCCGCCGTTGGGCTGGCCTGCAAGGCGGCGTGGACCGGGATCCAGAAGCTGAAGCAGCAGCCCACCACATCGTCGCCATTGTAGAGGTTCCGCACCTGCATCCTGCCGTGGTGGGACTCGACGATGGAGCGGCACAGCTTCAGGCCGATGCCCATGCCTTCGCTCTTGGTGCTGTAGAAGGCCTCATAGATGCGCTCCAGCATCTCGTCAGGAACGCCCTGGCCGGAGTCGGTGATGCTGAACTCGACCACATCGAGGTTGTCGACGCGACGCGGCGCCACCCGCAGCTCGACATAGCGCTGGCCGGTGGGCCGGTTGGCCTGCTGGATGGACTCGCCCGCGTTCTTGAGCAGGTTGATCAGCACCTGCTCGATCAGAATGGGATCAACCAGCAGCTGTGGCAGGCGAGCGGCCACGTAGGGCGTGAGGCGCACCTGCTGGCGCCGCAGCTCGATCTCGGCGAGTTCGAGCGCGTTGTTGACCATGGTGGAGACATCCGAGGGTGTCGGGTTCGGCTCGCTGCGCTTCACGAAGGCGCGTATGCGCTGGATGATCTGGCCCGCGCGCTGCGCCTGGCGGGCGGTCTTTTCCAGGGCCACGAGCAGGTCGTCCTCGCTGATCTGCTGGCGTTGCAGGCGCGAGATCATGCCGTTGCAGTAGTTGCTGATGGCGGTCAGCGGCTGGTTCAGCTCATGCGCCACGCTGGAGGCCATTTCGCCCATGGTGATCAGTCGGCTCGCGGTCTGGGCGCGTTCGTTCTGGCGCGCGGCCTGTTCCTCGGCCAGGCGGCGCGGCGTGATGTCGCTGGCGATCACGAGCTGGGCCAGGCGGCCATCCACCCAGGTCAGGTAGCGCGAGCGCACCTCCAGCCATTTGCCCAGGGACTCGACGAAGATTTCGGCGTTTTCCGAGCTGGCGTCGGTCAGGGGGTCGGTGGGCAGCCCTGCAAACGAATCCACGGCGTCCTGTTCGTCGTTGTTCACCGGTTGGACCTCGCCGCCCAGATCGATCAGCATGCGGTGGCCATGCCCACCCGCTCCAAACCACTGGCGGTAGGCCTTGTTGGCGAACAGCACCTCTTCGCTACCCAGTGGCGCCACCGACACGGTGGAGTCCAGGCTCTCCAGCACGGTGGTGAAACGTTCGTAGGAAGCCGACAGCTCCTCGCGGATGCGCTTGGGCTCCGTGATGTCGGTCATGGAGGTCATCCAGCCGGTCTGCTGGCCGTTGGGGTCGATCAGTGGCGAGACGTACATGCGGGCATCGAAGATGCTGCCGTCCTTGCGTTGCACGCGCACTTCGAAGCCACCCGGGGTGGAGCGACCGCTGAGCTCGTCTTCCAGCCGCTGCGCCAGCGTCTCGTGGTCCTGGGGTGGCCAGTAGGGAAAGGGCGCGGTGCGGCCCACCAGTTCGCCCTCGGACCAGCCGGTCATCATGCAGAAGGCCGGGTTGACGTAGGTGATGCGGCCCTGCATGTCCAGTGCGCGCATGCCAGTGAGCATGGAGTTCTCCATGGCGCGGCGGAAGTTGGTCTCGGCCACCAGGGCCTGTTGTGCCTGCACGCGCCGGCGGGTGTGGCGCCACGAGGCCAACAGCATCCACACTGTCAGCGCCGACAGGGCGCCGATCAGCCAGAAAAAGCCGCTGCCCACGATGTCCTGCGAGGTGCGGTAGGCCTGCGCCTTGAGGATCAGGCCGTTGCCCACCGGGGACACCGGCACCTCGTGGTGCAGGGCATGGGGCGTCAGCGGCCAGAAGAAGGCGGCCGAATCCCTCGGGCTGGGTGGTTGCAGACCACCGGCCAGCACCTCCTGCCTGTCGTTGAGCAAGGCCACCGCGTAGCGCGCCATCACCTCGGGCGGCACTCCGTAGCGCAGCAGACCATCGATGGTGTATTCACCCATCACCACGCCGATGAAGCGGCCCTGTTCGGCCATGGGGACCTGCAGCATCAGTGTGCTGGGTTCGTTGTTGGGCGTGAGCGGTCGGGAGTAGATGGGCTGGCGCAGGTCGCGCGCCAGCTCGAACGAGCCGTCGGTTTCGCCAGGCGCGAGCACCTGGTCGGCGCTGCGCATCTGGGAAGGGGTGGCGCTGGGCGAGGTGTAGGTGGTGACGATGCGACGGCGGCTGTCCACCCAGGAGATGCTCAGCAACTCGGGGAACTGGCTGACCAGCGATTCGGCCTGGAACACGAATTCGCTGTCGTCGACCGCCTTGTCGGCCACCTCCCGGGCCAGGCGCATCAGCTGTTCCTGACGCTCCAGCAGGCGCAGGCGCAGGCGTTGTTGCGCATATTCCACATCGCGGGTCACGGCCTCCTGTTCCCGGTCGAACTCCTCGGTGCGCAGGTAGGCGATGGCCACCACGATGGCCGACAGGAACAGCAGCACGGCCAACAGCGGGCCCAGAGTGGCGAAACGGTCCTGCCGGGACGGGGGAAGTCGGCGCCACCACCGCTTCCACCAAGGGGTATTGGCGGGGACGGGTCGGGGCGGGGGGGATGCGGGAGCGGCTGCCATTGGTTGAAGTCTAAAGCGTTGACTCACCAGATGGTCTTCGTGATTTCACATTAAGAAAACATGGTGCGCATATTGAAAAAATAAAAAAATCATGGGAAACTTCCGGCCACCGCGGCGCCCAATGCGTGACACCCCCGGATCGGAGCCGTAAGCTTTGTTGAAACGTCAAGAGGAGACACCCATGTCAACGAACCCCAATCCCACGCCGGGCCTGGGCGTCGGTACCGACGCCGATTCGCAGGAAACCCGTGAATGGCTGGACGCCCTGTCCGCCGTCATCGAAAAAGAAGGCGCCGAGCGCGCGCATTTCCTGCTGGAGCAGATGCTGGAGCATGCCCGCCAGAGCAGCATCGACATGCCGTTCTCGGCCAACACGGGTTATGTCAACACCATCGAACCCGAGCAGGAAGCGCATTGCCCCGGCAACATCGCCATCGAAAAGCGCCTGCGGGCCTACATGCGCTGGAACGCCATGGCCATGGTGGTGCGGGCCAACCGACTGAACCCCGCCGACGGGGGGGATCTGGGCGGCCACATCGGCTCGTTTGCTTCGGTGGCCAGCATGTTCGGTGCCGGTTTCAACCACTTCTGGCACGCCGAGAGCGAAGGCCACGGCGGTGACCTGCTCTACATCCAGGGCCACAGCGCCCCCGGCATCTACGCCCGCGCCTACCTGGAGGGTCGCCTGACCGAAGACCAGCTCGACAATTTCCGCCAGGAGGTGGATGGCAAGGGCCTCTCCAGCTACCCGCACCCCAAGCTGATGCCGGAGTTCTGGCAGTTCCCCACGGTGTCCATGGGCTTGGGGCCGCTGATGGCCATCTACCAGGCGCGTTTCCTGAAGTACCTGCACGCCCGTGGCATCGCCGATACCGCCAACCGCAAGGTCTGGGTCTTCTGCGGTGATGGCGAGATGGATGAGCCCGAATCGCTCGGGGCCATTGGCCTGGCGGCGCGTGAGAACCTCGACAACCTGGTCTTTGTGATCAACTGCAACCTGCAGCGCCTCGATGGCCCGGTGCGGGGCAACGGCAAGATCGTGCAGGAACTCGAGAGCGAGTTCCGCGGCAGCGGCTGGAACGTGATCAAGCTGCTGTGGGGCAACGGTTGGGATGCGCTGCTGGCCCGCGACAAGACCGGCAAGCTGCGCCAGCTGATGATGGAGACGCTCGACGGCGACTACCAGGCCATGAAGGCCAACGATGGCGCGTTCGTGCGCAAGAACTTCTTCGGCAAGTACCCTGAGACGCTCAAGCTGGTGGAGCACATGACCGACGAGGAGGTCTTCGAGCTGCGTCGCGGTGGGCACGAGCCCGCCAAGGTGTATGCCGCCTTCCACGCTGCCAACGAGCACAAGGGCCAACCCACCGTGCTGCTGGTCAAGACCGTCAAAGGCTATGGCATGGGCAAGGCCGGCGAGGGCAAGAACACTGTCCACCAGACCAAGAAGCTGTCGGACGAGGACATCAAGTACATCCGCGACCGCTTCAACATCCCCATTCCCGACGGCGAGCTGCACAAGATCCCGTACTACAAGCCGGCCGACGACACGCCGGAGATGAAATACCTGCACGAGCGCCGCAAAGCCCTGGGCGGCTATCTGCCTCAGCGCCGGGTGCGCGCCGAAGAGAGCTTCACCGTGCCCTCGCTCGACACCTTCAAGGCCGTGCTCGAACCCACGGCCGAAGGCCGCGAGATCAGCACGACCCAGGCCTATGTGCGTTTCATCACCCAGCTGCTGCGCGACCAGGCCCTGGGTCCACGCGTCGTGCCCATCCTGGTCGACGAGGCCCGCACCTTCGGCATGGAAGGCCTGTTCCGCCAGATCGGCATCTACAACCCCAAGGGTCAGCTCTACACCCCGGTCGACCGCGACCAGGTGATGTACTACAAGGAAGACAAGGCCGGCCAGATCCTGCAAGAAGGCATCAACGAAGCCGGCGGCATGGCCAGCTGGATCGCTGCGGCCACCAGCTACAGCACGAACAACCGGATCATGATCCCGTTCTACGTGTACTACTCGATGTTCGGCTTCCAGCGCATCGGTGACCTGGCCTGGGCAGCGGGCGACATGCAGGCCCGAGGCTTCCTGCTGGGCGGCACCTCGGGCCGCACCACGCTCAACGGCGAAGGCCTGCAGCACGAAGACGGCCACAGCCACATCCTGGCCGGCACCATCCCCAACTGCATCAGCTACGACCCGACCTTCGCGCACGAAGTCGCGGTGATCATGCAGCACGGCCTCAAGCGCATGGTGGAGCAGCAGGAGAACGTTTTCTACTACATCACCCTGCTCAACGAGAACTACGCCATGCCCGGCCTCACGCCCGGCACCGAAGCGCAGATCATCAAGGGCATGTACCTTTGCAAGGACGGTGCCAAGCTGACCCCGCGTGTGCAGCTGCTGGGCTCCGGCACCATCCTGCGCGAAAGCATCGCGGCGCAGGAGCTGCTCGAGAAAGACTGGGGCGTTTCCGCCAGCGTCTGGAGCTGCCCCAGCTTCAACGAGCTGGCACGTGACGGCCAGGACGCCGAACGCTGGAACCTGCTGCATCCCACCGAAACGCCGCGCGTTCCGTTCGTGGCGCAGCAGCTGGACAAACACGCCGGTCCGGTGATCGCCTCCACCGACTACATGAAGAACTACGCGGAGCAGATCCGCCCGTTCCTCCCCAAGGGCCGCACCTACAAGGTGCTGGGCACCGACGGCTTTGGCCGCAGCGACTTCCGCAGCAAGCTGCGCGAGCACTTCGAGGTGAACCGCCACTACATCGTGGTGGCGGCCCTGAAAGCCCTGAGCGAGGAGGGCACCGTGCCGGTGGCCAAGGTCGCCGAGGCCATCAAGAAATACGGCATCAACGCCGACAAGATCAACCCGCTGTACGCCTGAGCCACACGGAGACAAGAACATGGCACTGATTGAAGTGATGGTTCCCGACATCGGGGATTTCGACGAGGTCGCGGTCATCGAGCTGCTGGTGAAGCCGGGCGACATGGTCAAGGCCGAGCAAAGCCTGATCACGGTGGAAAGCGACAAGGCGTCGATGGAGATTCCGTCGTCGCATGCCGGCGTGGTCAAGGAGCTCAAGGTCCAGCTGGGCGACAAGGTCAAACAGGGCTCGGTGGTGGTGATGCTGGAGGCCGCTGGAGCCGGTGCGCCGGCGCCAGCCCCGGCACCCGCTGCGGCCGCTCCCGCTGCAGCACCGACTGCGGCACCCGTGGCTTCGGCACCTTTGGCGGCCGCAGCTGGCCCGGTCGAGGTGCGCATTCCCGACATCGGCGACTTCAAGGACGTCGCGGTGATCGAGGTGCTGGTGAAGGCGGGCGACACCGTGAAGGTGGAGCAGTCGCTGATCACAGTGGAGAGCGACAAGGCATCGATGGAGATTCCTTCCAGCGCTGCGGGCGTGATCAAGGAACTCAAGGTCAAGATCGGCGACAAGGTCAACATTGGCGACCTGCTGGCCGTGCTGGAAGGCACGGGCGCGGCGGCTGCGCCGGCCCCGGCTGCCGCGGCACCGGCCGCCGCTCCCGTGGCCGCCGCTGTGCCGGCCCCGGCTGTGGTCTCTGCACCAGCTGCCGTGCCCGCCCACAACCCCACCACGGCACCCATCGGCCTGCCGCACGCGTCGCCCTCGGTGCGCAAGTTCGCCCGTGAGCTGGGGGTGCCGCTGGACGAGATCAAGGGCTCCGGCCCCAAGGGCCGTATCACGGCCGACGACGTGCAGAACTTCACCAAGGCCGTGATGGCCGGTGCCGCCCAGACCAAGGCCCAGGCTGCGAAAGCGCCGGCCGGCGGGACCGGCGTGGGCCTGGACCTGCTGCCCTGGCCCAAGGTCGATTTCGCCAAGTTCGGCCCCATCGAGCGCAAGGAGATGGGTCGCATCAAGAAGATCAGCGGCGCCAACCTCACGCGCAACGCCATCGTCATCCCGGCGGTGACGAACCACGACGACGCCGACATCACCGAACTCGAAGCCTTCCGTGTCTCCACCAACAAGGAGAACGAGAAGTCCGGCGTCAAGGTCACCATGCTGGCCTTCCTGATCAAGGCCTGCGTGGCCGCGCTCAAGAAATTCCCCGAGTTCAACAGCAGCCTGGACGGCGACGCGCTGGTCTACAAGCAGTACTGGCACATCGGCTTTGCCGCCGACACGCCCAACGGCCTGGTCGTGCCGGTCATCAAGGACGCCGACAAGAAAGGCGTGCTGCAGATCAGCAAGGAAATGAGCGAACTCGCCGCCAAGGCGCGCGAGGGCAAGCTCAGCCCGGCCGACATGTCGGGGGCGACCTTCACCATCTCCAGCCTGGGCGGCATCGGCGGGCGCTACTTCACGCCCATCATCAACGCGCCCGAGGTGGCCATCCTGGGGGTGTGCAAGTCCACCATGGAGCCGGTGTGGGACGGCAAGGCTTTCCAGCCGCGCCTGATGCTGCCGCTGTCGCTGACCTGGGACCACCGGGTGATCGACGGCGCCGCCGCAGCGCGCTTCAACGCCTATCTGGGCCAGATCCTCGGCGACTTCCGTCGCGTGCTGCTGTAAGGAGACACGCGACATGGCAACGATAGACATCCAGGTTCCAGACATCGGCGACTTCGACGAAGTGGCCGTCATCGAGCTGCTGGTCAAACCCGGCGACACGGTCAAGGCCGAACAGAGCCTGATCACGGTGGAGAGCGACAAGGCGTCGATGGAGATCCCGTCGTCGCACGCCGGCGTGGTCAAGGCGCTCAAGGTCCAACTGGGCGACAAGGTCAAGCAGGGCAGTGTGATCGTCACGCTGGAGGCGGCTGAAGGGGGTGTATCCACCCCGGCCCCGGCCCCGGCAGCGGCTGCAGCTCCTGCTTCCGCCCCCGCTGCTGCGCCCGTCGTGGCTCCCACGGCGGCCAGTTTCGGTGGCAATGCCGACCTCGACTGCGACGTGCTCGTGCTCGGCGGCGGCCCCGGCGGCTACTCGGCCGCCTTCCGCGCCGCCGATCTGGGCCTCAAGGTCGTTCTGGTCGAGCGCTACGCCACCCTGGGCGGCGTGTGCCTGAACGTGGGCTGCATCCCGTCCAAGGCACTGCTGCACGTCGCCGCCGTCATGGACGAGGTCAGCCACATGGCCGATCTGGGCGTGGAATTCGGCCGCCCGGTGGTCAACATCGACAAGCTGCGGGGCCACAAGGAAAAGGTGATTGGCAAGCTGACCGGCGGCCTGGCCGCCATGGCCAAGATGCGCAAGGTGACCGTGGTGCGCGGATACGGCAGCTTTGCCGGTGCGAACCACCTGGAGGTGGAAGAGACCTCCGGCAGCGGCCAGGACAAGAGCGGCGGCAAGAAGGTGGTGTCGTTCAAGAAGGCCATCATCGCCGCGGGCAGCCAGGCCGTTCGCCTGCCGTTCCTGCCGGACGACCCCCGCATCGTGGACAGCACCGGCGCACTCGCGCTCAAGGATGTGCCCAAGAAGATGCTGATCGTGGGCGGCGGCATCATCGGCCTGGAGATGGGTACGGTGTACAGCACCCTGGGCGCGCGCCTGGATGTGGTGGAGATGCTCGACGGCCTGATGCAGGGCGCCGACCGCGACCTGGTCAAGGTGTGGCAGAAGATGAACGCCCACCGTTTCGACAACATCATGCTCAAGACCAAGACGGTCGGTGCACAGGCCACGGCGGACGGCATCAAGGTGCAGTTCGAGGGGCTGGACGGCACCAAGAGCGAAGGCACCTACGACCTGGTGTTGCAGGCTGTGGGCCGCACGCCCAACGGCAAGAAGATCGCAGCCGACAAGGCTGGCGTGGCGGTGACGGACCGCGGCTTCATCGAGGTCGACATCCAGATGCGCACCAACGTGCCGCACATCTTCGCCATCGGCGACATCGTGGGCCAGCCCATGCTGGCGCACAAGGCGGTGCACGAGGCGCATGTGGCGGCCGAGGTGGCAGCCGGTGAACTGCAGGGCAACAAGGAGTTGGCTTCGGCTGCCTTCAACGCCCGCGTGATCCCCAGCGTGGCCTACACCGACCCCGAGGTGGCCTGGGTGGGCCTGACCGAAGACCAGGCCAAGGCCCAGGGCATCAAGGTGAAGAAGGGCCTGTTCCCGTGGACGGCGTCGGGCCGGGCGATTGCCAATGGGCGCGACGAGGGCTACACCAAGCTGCTGTTCGACGACTCGCCCGAGGCCCACGGCCACGGCAAGATCCTGGGCGGCGGCATGGTGGGCACCCACGCGGGTGACATGATCGGCGAGATCGTGCTGGCCATCGAGATGGGGGCCGACGCCATCGACATCGGCAAGACCATACACCCGCACCCCACGCTGGGCGAGAGCATCGGCATGGCAGCCGAGATTGCCCACGGCTCCTGCACCGACGTGCCGCCTCAGAAGCGCTGAGCGCATGACAAAAAGAAAAACGGCCCGCATGGCGGGCCGTTTTTCTTTGGGCGGGTTTACGGTGTGGCTTCGGGTGGCACGCCCTCTACGCGGCGGGCACCGTTGAAGCGTGTCTTCCAGTAGCTGATCTGCATGTCCTCGACACGCACCTGGCCGCCGGGCCGGGGCGAGTGGATGAACTTGCCGTCACCGACATAGATGCCCACGTGGCTGTAGGCGCGACGGAGGGTGTTGAAGAACACGAGGTCACCGGGCTGAAGTTCTTCCTTGGATATGGTCTTGGTCGCCTGGGCCTGCTCGGCCGCCTGGCGCGGTAGCACCAGGCCCACGGTCTGTTCGTAAATAGCGCGCACGAAGCCGCTGCAGTCCAGTCCGGTGTCGAAACTGTTGCCGCCGCGGCGGTAGGGCACACCCAGGAAGCCCATGGCGGTCACCACCAGTTCCGAAGCGGTCTTGCCCGCCTGCTGGCCGACCTGACCCACGCGTTCGGTCACCCGTTCCATCAGCCCCTTGTTGACCAGCAGCTCCTGCATGGGGTCGTCCGCCGGCGCGGCAGCCAGCGGGCCGCAGACGGCGAGCAAGGCGGTGGAGACGAGCAGGGACAGGCGCATGAAGGCGAGGCTAAAGGCCGCTGTTGCGGCGCGTCAAGCGTTACACTGGGTTTTGACACCCGAAAACAACAATTATGCACCGGTCTGGTGCTCATTCAGATGCTGCTCGATGTGAACGACAGCCAGCTTGTGCTGGTCGATTTTCAAGCCCGGCTGATGCCGGTGATCCACGAGGGCGAACGTGTTCTGGCACGTGCGCGCCTGCTGGCGCGCATGGCGGCGCTGCTCAAGGTACCGGTATGGGGTACCGAGCAAAACCCCGACAAGCTGGGTCTCAACGACGAAACCCTGCGCGCGCTGTGTGGCCAGACGCTGCCCAAAATGCATTTCGACGCGTGTGCTGAAGGGCTGGTGGGCAAGCTGCGGGCACCTGCCGCACCAGCCGGCAATGCGCGCAGCCTGCCCAAGCACCTGCAGAAAAAGCCCGAACCCCAGCGCCAGACCGTCGTGATTGCTGGCGTCGAGGCCCATGTATGTCTGCTGCAGACCGCGCTGGGCCTGATCGACGAGGAGTTCGACGTCTGGGTGGTGACCGACGCCTGTGGCTCCCGTAGCGAGCGCGACCGCGACGCCGCTTTCGACCGGCTGGCTGGCAGCGGGGCGGAACTGGTCAGCGCCGAAATGGTGGCCTTTGAGTGGCTGGGGTCGGCCGATCACCCCAAGTTCCGGGAGGCGCTGGCCCTGATCAGGTAGGGCGGCCAGGGGCGGTGGTGTCAGGCCCGTGCAAGGCCATTATTCATAATTACGGCAACCGTTCCAGCCGAGGAGACAAGATGTCCTACGCCGAGTTCTACCGCCGTTCCGTGGAGCAGCCCGAGGCCTTCTGGGCCGAGCAGGCTCAATTGGTCGACTGGCACAAGCCGTTCAGCAGCGTCTGTCGGCAGGACCGGCCGCCGTTCGTGCACTGGTTCGAAGGTGGCCAGATCAACCTGTGCCACAACGCGGTGGACCGTCACCTTGAGGATCGCGCCGACCAGGCCGCGCTGATCTTTGTTTCCACCGAGACCGACACCGAGCGCACCTACAGCTTTCGCCAGTTGCACACCGAGGTGCAGCGCATGGCGGCGGTGCTCAAGGCGCAGGGGGTGGGCAAGGGCGACCGGGTGCTGATCTACATGCCCATGATTCCCGAGGCCGCGTTTGCCATGCTGGCCTGTGCCCGCATCGGCGCCATCCATTCGGTGGTGTTCGGCGGTTTTGCCAGCGTGAGTCTGGCCAGCCGCATCGACGACGCCACGCCCAAGGTGGTGGTCAGCGCCGATGCCGGTTCACGTGCTGGCAAGGTTGTGCCTTACAAGCCGCTGCTGGACGAGGCCCTGCGCCTTTCGGGCCACAAACCCGAACGTGTGCTGCTGGTGGACCGGGGGTTGTCGCCCATGGAGCGCACGCCGGGTCGCGACGTGGACTATGCCGCCGCTGCCGCCGCACAGGAGGGCGTGGCCGTGCCGTGCGAATGGGTGGACGCCACGCACCCGAGCTACACGCTCTATACCAGCGGCACCACCGGCAAACCCAAGGGCGTACAGCGGGACACCGGTGGCTATGCCGTGGCGCTGGCCGCCAGCATGAAACACATCTTCCGGGGCGAACCGGGCGAGACCTACTTCTCCACCAGCGACATCGGCTGGGTGGTGGGGCACAGCTACATCATTTACGGCCCACTGATTGCTGGCATGGCGACGCTGATGTATGAAGGCCTGCCGATCCGGCCCGACGCCGGCATCTGGTGGAGTCTGGTCGAGAAGTACCGGGTGAGCGTGATGTTCAGCGCACCCACGGCGGTGCGGGTGCTCAAGAAGTACGACCCGGCCTTTCTCTCACGATACGACCTGTCCAGCCTCAAGGCGCTGTTCCTCGCCGGTGAACCGCTGGATGAAAGCACGGCGCAATGGATCGCCGAGGGTTTGGGCAAACCCATCATCGACAACTACTGGCAGACGGAGACCGGCTGGCCCATCCTCACCATCGCCAATGGCGTCGAGCCCAAGGCCAGCAAATTCGGCAGCCCCGGGGTGGCCATGTACGGCTACAAGGTCAAGCTGCTCGACGAACACACCGGTGACGAACTGAGCGGCGCCGGCCAGAAGGGTGTGCTGGCCATCGAAGGGCCGCTGCCACCTGGCTGCATGCAGACGGTCTGGGGCGATGACGCGCGTTTCGTCAAGACGTACTGGTCCAGCGTGCCGGGCCGGCAGGTCTACAACACCTTCGATTTTGCGCAGCGCGACGCCGATGGTTATTACTTCATCCTCGGACGCACCGATGATGTGATCAATGTGGCCGGGCACCGGCTGGGTACGCGCGAGATCGAGGAGAGCATCGCCAGCCACCCGGCCCTGGCCGAGGTGGCCGTGGTGGGCGTTGCCGATCAGCTCAAGGGGCAGGTGGCCATGGCATTCGCCGTCGTGAAGGATGCCACGCTGGTGGCCGATGAAGCTGGCCAGATGAAGCTCGAGGGCGAGATCATGCGCGTCGTCGACACGCAGTTGGGGGCCGTGGCACGGCCTGCGCGGGTGCGCTTCGTCAACCTGTTGCCCAAGACGCGCAGCGGCAAGCTGCTGCGCCGTGCCATCCAGGCGGTGTGCGAAGGCCGCGACCCTGGCGATCTGACCACCATGGACGACCCGGCGGCGCTGCAGCAGATCCGCGACCTCATGGCCCGCTGAGCGTCGCGCGGCGTCGCAGCCGTTATCATGCCTGCTTATATAAGTAAGCCAGATTGGGGTGGCGACATGGCCGAGCAGACCGCAACCGAAGCGCCCGCCGAAAACGCACGGGTGTTCGAACTGGCCGCCGAGCTGTTCGGCGTGCTGGCCACACCCATGCGGTTGCGCATCCTGAGTGCGCTGTGCGACAAGGAAAAATCCGTTTCGCAGCTGCTGGCAGAAATCGAGACCACCCAGCCCAACCTCTCGCAGCACCTCAACCTGCTGTACCGTGCCGGCGTGCTGGCCAAGCGCAAGGAGGGAACCCAGGTCATTTACCGGGTTCAGAGTGAGAAGGCCGTGAACCTCTGCCGCACGGTCTGCACCCAGATCGCCATCGAGATGGACGAGCCTGGGACCATTCCTCTCAGCGAACGCCTGTCGCCGCGCCTCGGAGCCTGATGTGAAACTGTCCCGTCTTTTTGCCGCCATGGCCCTTGTCATGGGCTTGTCCGCTTGTGCCTCAAGCGGCGTGAACCTGGGTGTTTCGGTGCCACTCGGCCGACATGTCGGTGTAGGGGTGTCGGTGGGCAGTGATGGCCGTGTCGGCACAGGGGTCGGTGTCTCCGTGGGTGGCGGCTCGGTGTCGGTGGGCACCTCCGGGCGGCTGCCTGCGCAGGATTCCACCAAAGAAACGGCTCCCCCTCGCTGACGCGTATTTTTTGACCGACTGGTGGCCGGACGGCGGGACGCCCCCGGACATTCGGTGGCACAATGCCGCCTGCAGTCAGGTCCTTCCACAGTCACTGTCGCATCCGCCAACCGGTTCAGCCGTGTCGCGGGAGGTTTCTCAAACCAGCTAATGTCTCCCTGAGGGAGGCGGAGGTCAGCGGAACAATGAGCGAGACGAACAGCGTCTACGTTGCTTACCAGGGCAACTCGTACCTTTTCGGCGGCAACGCGCCGTACGTAGAGGAAATGTACGAAAACTACCTGGCCGATCCCACCAGCGTGCCCGACACGTGGCGTGCCTATTTCGATGCGCTGCAAAACGTGCCCGCGTCCGACGGCACCAATGCCCGCGACGTGCCGCACCAGCCGGTCATCAACGCCTTCGCCGAGCGCGCCAAGGCGGGTGTCACCCAGGTTGTCATGGCCACCGGCGCCGACTCCGAAATGGGTCGCAAGCGCACGGCCGTCCAGCAGCTCATTGCCGCCTACCGCAACGTGGGCGCCCGCTGGGCCGATCTCGATCCGCTCAAGCGAACCGAGCGTCCCTCCATTCCCGAACTTGATCCGGCGTTCTACGGTTTCACCGACGCCGATCTCGAGACGGTGTTCAACACCAGCAACACGTTTTTCGGCAAGGAATCCATGTCCTTGCGCGACCTGCTGAACGCACTGCGCGAGACCTACTGCGGCACCCTGGGTGCGGAGTACATGTACGCCACCGACCAGAACGAAAAACGCTGGTGGCAGCAGCGGCTGGAGGGTTCGCGCAGCAAGCCCCAGTTCAATGCCGAGAAGAAGAAGAACATCCTGGGTCGCCTGACGGCGGCCGAAGGCCTGGAGCGCTACCTGCACACCAAATATGTGGGTCAGAAGCGCTTCTCGCTCGAAGGTGGCGAGAGCTTCATCGCCGCCATGGACGAGGTCGTGCAACTCGCCGGTCAGCGCGGCGTGCAGGAAGTCGTGATCGGCATGGCCCACCGTGGCCGCCTGAACGTGCTGGTCAACACCCTGGGCAAGATGCCCAAGGACCTGTTCGCGGAATTCGACCACACCGCGCCGGAAGACCTGCCCTCGGGCGACGTGAAGTACCACCAGGGTTTCAGCTCCGATGTTTCCACCCCTGGTGGTCCGGTGCACCTGACCCTGGCATTCAACCCCTCCCACCTGGAAATCGTGAACCCGGTGGTCGAGGGTTCGGTGCGCGCGCGCCTGGACCGCCGTGGCGACAAGGAAGGCGACACCGTGCTGCCCGTGCTGGTGCACGGTGACGCGGCCTTTGCCGGCCAGGGCGTCGTGATGGAAACGCTGGCGCTGGCGCAGACGCGCGGCTACTACACCGGCGGCACGCTGCACATCGTCATCAACAACCAGATCGGCTTCACCACCAGCGACCCGCGCGACACCCGCTCCACGCTGTACTGCTCCGACGTCGTCAAGATGATCGAGGCACCCGTGTTGCACGTGAACGGCGACGACCCCGAAGCCGTCGTGTTCGCCACGCAGCTCGCGCTGGACTACCGCCAGGAGTTCAACAAGGACGTGGTCGTCGACATCATCTGCTTCCGCAAGCTGGGCCACAACGAGCAGGACACCCCCTCGCTCACCCAGCCGCTGATGTACAAGAAGATCGCCAAGCACCCGGGCACCCGCAAGCTGTACGCCGACAAGCTGGCCACACAGGGCCTCGGCGACACGCTGGGCGACGACATGGCCAAGGCCTACCGGGCCGCGCTCGACGAGGGCCGTCATACCGTGGACCCGGTGCTGACCAACTTCAAGAGCAAGTACGCGGTCGACTGGTCGCCCTTCCTGAACAAGAAGTGGACCGACGCGGCAGAAACCGCGATTCCGCTGACCGAGTGGAAACGCCTGGCCGAAAAGATCACCACCATCCCCGCCAACATCACGCCGCACCAGCTGGTGCGCAAGGTCTATGAAGACCGTGCTGCCATGGGCCGTGGCGAGATCAATGTGGACTGGGGCATGGGTGAGCACATGGCTTTCGCCTCACTGGTGGCCAGCGGCTTCCCCGTGCGCCTGTCGGGTGAGGACTGCGGCCGTGGCACCTTCACCCACCGCCACGCCGTCATCCACGACCAGAACCGCGAGAAGTACGACGAAGGCACCTACATCCCGCTGCAGAACGTGGCCGAGAACCAGGCCCCGTTCGTCGTGATCGACTCCATCCTGTCGGAGGAGGCGGTGCTCGGCTTCGAATATGGCTACGCGTCCAATGACCCCAACACGCTGGTGATCTGGGAAGCGCAGTTCGGCGACTTCGTCAACGGTGCACAGGTCGTGATCGACCAGTTCATCGCGTCGGGCGAAGTGAAATGGGGCCGCGTCAACGGCATCACCATGATGCTGCCTCACGGCTACGAAGGCCAGGGCCCCGAGCACAGCTCGGCCCGCCTGGAGCGCTTCATGCAGCTGGCCGCCGACACCAACATGCAGATCGTGCAGCCGACCACGGCCAGCCAGATCTTCCACGTGTTGCGCCGTCAGCAGATCCGCAACCTGCGCAAGCCGCTGATCATCATGACGCCCAAGTCGCTGCTGCGGAACAAGGACGCGACCTCGCCGCTGTCCGAGTTCACCAAAGGTGGCTTCCAGACCGTGATCCCCGATCAGAGCGAGACCGTGGCCAAGAACGCCGCCAAGGTCAAGCGCGTGATCGCCTGCTCGGGCAAGGTCTACTACGACCTGGCCAAGAAGCGCGAGGAGAAAGGCGTCGACGACGTAGCCATCATCCGCGTCGAGCAGCTCTACCCGTTCCCGCACAAGGCCTTCGCTGCCGAGCTCAAGAAGTACCCCAACGCAGTGGACATCGTGTGGTGCCAGGACGAGCCGCAGAACCAGGGTGCCTGGTTCTTCGTGCAGCACTACATCCACGAGAACATGTTCGAGGGTCAGAAGCTGGGCTACGCCGGCCGTGCCGCTTCGGCGTCGCCTGCCGTGGGCTATGCCCACCTGCACCAGGAGCAGCAGAAGGCGCTGGTCGACGCCGCCTTCGCCAAGCTCAAAGGCTTCATCCTCACCAAATAAGCCGGCACCCCGCACAACAGGAAAATTCAAATGGCAATCGTAGAAGTCAAGGTTCCGCAGCTGTCCGAATCCGTGGCGGAAGCCACCATGCTGCAGTGGAAGAAAAAGGCCGGTGAGGCCGTGGCCCAGGATGAAATCCTGATCGAGATCGAAACCGACAAGGTGGTGCTGGAAGTGCCGGCGCCGGCCGCCGGTGTGCTGGCCGAGCTGGTGGTGGCCGACGGTGGCACCGTCGTCTCCGACCAGCTCATCGCCCGCATCGACACCGAAGGCAAGGGCGCAGCTGCTGCCCCTGCCGCAGCACCGGCTGCCGCAGCGCCGGCCCCGGCCGCCGCTGCCGCTGCCCCTGCGTCCGCCAGCATGGCTGGCGTGGCCATGCCCGCTGCCGCCAAGCTGATGGCCGACAACAACCTCGCCGCCGGCTCCGTGGGTGGCACGGGCAAGGACGGTCGCGTGACCAAGGGCGACGTACTGGCCGCCGTGGCCGGTGGTGCCAAGGTCCCCGCGCCCGTGGCCATCCCGACCGGTGCGCCTGCCAAGGCGCTGCCTCAGGTGGCCGCTTCCGTGGCTGCCCCCAACCTGGGCGACCGTCCGGAAGAGCGCGTGCCCATGAGCCGCCTGCGTGCCCGTGTGGCCGAGCGCCTGCTGCAGTCGCAGTCCACCAACGCCATCCTGACCACCTTCAACGAGGTGAACATGGCCCCGGTGATGGACATGCGCAAGAAGTTCCAGGAGAAGTTCGAGAAAGAGCACGGCGTCAAGCTGGGCTTCATGAGCTTCTTCGTCAAGGCGGCCGTGCACGCACTGAAGAAATACCCGGTGCTCAACGCCTCGGTCGATGGCAACGACATCGTCTACCACGGCTATTTCGACATCGGCATTGCGGTCGGTTCGCCCCGTGGCCTGGTGGTGCCCATCCTGCGCAACGCCGACCAGATGAGCTTTGCCGACATCGAAAAGAAGATTGCCGAGTACGGCGCCAAGGCGCGTGACGGCAAGCTGGGCATCGAAGAGATGACCGGTGGCACCTTCTCCATCTCCAATGGCGGCACGTTCGGCTCCATGCTGTCCACGCCCATCATCAACCCGCCGCAGTCGGCCATCCTGGGTGTGCACGCCACCAAGGACCGCGCAGTGGTGGAAAACGGTCAGGTCGTGGTCCGTCCGATCAACTACCTCGCCATGTCCTACGACCACCGCATCATCGACGGCCGTGAAGCCGTTCTGGGCCTGGTCGCCATGAAAGAGGCGCTGGAAGACCCGGCCCGCCTGCTGTTCAACATTTGACCCACCCCCGCGCTGCGCCCACGGGCGCGTCACCCCCTCAAGGGGGCGGCGTCAGCGAACCGGCAAAGCCGGCTCCGCGACGCCCCCGGTTACCTTCCCCTCGATGCGGTGCCCGCGTGTCTTTGAAAGCAATCTATGAGCAAACAATTTGACGTCGTTGTCATCGGTGGCGGCCCCGGTGGCTACATCGCGGCCATCCGTGCGGCGCAGCTGGGCTTCAACACCGCCTGCATTGACGAGTGGAAGAACGACAAGGGCGGCCCCGCACCGGGTGGCACCTGCACCAACGTGGGCTGCATCCCGTCCAAGGCGCTGCTGCAGTCGTCCGAGCACTTCGAGCACGCCAACAAGCACTTTGCCGAACACGGCATCGGCGTTAAGGACGTGAGCATCGACGTGGCCAAGATGGTGGGCCGCAAGGATGCCGTCGTGAAGCAGAACAACGATGGCATCCTGTACCTGTTCAAGAAGAACAAGGTCAGCTTCTTCCACGGTCGCGGCTCCTTCGGCAAGGCTGTCGAGGGTGGTTACGAGATCCGGGTGGGTGAGGAAACCCTGACCGCCAGGCACGTGATCGTCGCCACCGGCTCCAACGCCCGCGCGCTGCCTGGCGTGGCCTTTGACGAGGAGACCGTGCTGAGCAACGACGGCGCCCTGCGTATCGGCGCAGTGCCCAAGAAGCTGGCGCTGATTGGTTCCGGCGTGATCGGCCTGGAAATGGGTTCGGTCTGGCGCCGTCTCGGGTCTGACGTCACCATCCTCGAAGGTCTGCCGACTTTCCTGGGGGCGGTGGACGAGCAGATCGCCAAGGAAGCCAAAAAGGCCTTTGACAAGCAGGGTCTGAAGATCGAGCTGGGTGTCAAGGTCGGCGAGGTCAAGACGTCCAAGAAGGGTGTGAGCATCGCCTACACCAACGCCAAGGGCGAAGCCAAAGAGCTGGAGGCCGACAAGCTGATCGTCTCCATCGGCCGCGTGCCGAACACGATCGGGCTGAACGCCGAGAGTGTCGGCCTGCAGCTCGACGAGCGCGGCGCCATCGTGGTGGACGGTGACTGCAAGACCAACCTGCCCAATGTGTGGGCGGTGGGCGATGTGGTGCGCGGCCCCATGCTCGCGCACAAGGCCGAGGAAGAGGGCGTGGCCGTGGCCGAGCGTATCGCCGGTCAGCACGGGCATGTCAACTTCAACACCATTCCCTGGGTCATCTACACCAGCCCCGAGATCGCTTGGGTGGGCCGCACCGAGCAGCAGCTCAAGGCCGATGGCGTGGCCTACAAGGCTGGCACGTTCCCGTTCCTGGCCAACGGCCGTGCGCGTGCGCTGGGTGATACGACCGGCATGGTCAAGATGCTGGCTGATGCCAAGACCGACGAGATCCTCGGCGTGCACATCGTGGGCCCCATGGCTTCCGAGCTGATTGCCGAGGCGGTGGTGGCGATGGAGTTCCGTGCCAGCAGCGAGGACATCGCGCGCATCTGTCACGCGCACCCGTCGCTGTCGGAAGCCACGAAAGAAGCCGCGCTCGCTGTCGACAAGCGCACGCTGAACTTCTGATGACCGGTCCGGTCCGCGCAGCTTACGAGGCTGAGCTTCGCGCGCGGGGTTACCAGAGTGACCCCGCGCAGCTGCGCGCCGTCGAGGCGCTGGAGCGTTGCGCGGCCGAGTGGACCACCTACAAGGCCAGGCGTTCCAACGCCCTCAAAAAGCTCATCAACCGGCCGGACATCCCCAAGGGGGTCTACATGTACGGCGGGGTGGGGCGCGGCAAGAGCTTCCTCATGGACTGCTTCTTCAACGCCGTGCCGCTCAAGCGCAAGACGCGTTTGCACTTTCACGAGTTCATGCGCGAGGTGCACCGCGAACTGGCCGACCTGCAGGGCACCGTGAACCCGCTGGACGTGTTGGGCAAGCGCCTGTCGGAGCGTTTCAAGCTGGTCTGCTTCGACGAATTCCATGTGGCCGACGTGACCGACGCCATGATCCTTCACCGCCTGCTGGAGGCCATGGACAAATACGGCGTGGGCATGGTCACCACCAGCAACTTCCAGCCCGATGGCCTCTACCCGGGTGGCCTGCACCGCGACCGCATACTGCCCGCCATCGAGCAGATCAAGCGCACCATGGAGGCGGTGAACGTGGACAACGGCACCGACTACCGACGCCGCACGCTGGAGCACCTCGAGCTCTACCACACGCCCCTCGGCCCGGCGGCAGAGGCCGCCATGGAGGCCGCTTTTGGCCGGCTGGCCGAGGCACACGACCAGGACCCTGTGCTGCACATCGAATCGCGTGACATCCGCTCGATCCGCAAGGCCGGCGGCGTGGTCTGGTTCGATTTCCGCACGCTGTGCGGGGGGCCGCGCTCGCAGAACGATTACCTGGAGATCGCGGCGCAGTTCCACACCGTCCTGCTCAGCAACGTGCCCGTGATGCCGGTGAACATGGCCTCCGAAGCCCGCCGGTTCACCTGGCTGGTGGATGTGCTCTACGACCGCCGGGTCAAGCTGGTGCTCTCGGCTGCCGCGCCAGCCGAACAGCTGTACACCGAAGGGCCGCTCGCCCACGAGTTCCCGCGTACCGTCTCGCGTCTGCACGAGATGCAGTCAGCCGAGTTCCTGGCGCTGGAGCACCGCACCGTCGACACCTCGCTCACCTGAGCGTCAGTTCGCGTGTGCGGCGAACTGCCGCACGAACTGCGGCATCTGGTCGCCGTCCAGCGAGCGGCTGTAGAGCCAACCCTGCACCGCAATGCGGGGGGAACACGGCAGGCAGGCCAATTGCTCGCGTGTTTCCACGCCTTCCACAACGATGTCGATTTCCAGGCGCTGTGCCAGCGCGATCAGGCCGTCGAACACCTGACGACCACGTGGGTGGCCCAGACCCAGCACAAAGCTGCGGTCGATCTTGATGACATCCACCGGGAAGTGGTGCAGATAGCTCAGCGAAGAGTAGCCGGTGCCGAAGTCGTCGATATAGACGCGCGCGCCAACGTCTCGCAGCCGCGCCAGCGAGCGTTCCACCTGGGCGATATCGCCCGCCAGGGACTGCTCGGTGACTTCCAGGTTGAGTGGGCCAGGGCATTGCTTCAGCACCCGCAGCAGGTTGTCAACCTGGGTGTTGCTCGCGAGGCTGTCGGCGCTGATGTTGACGCTGATGGGAATCTTGAGCCCTGAACGAGTCCATTCGCTCTGTTGCTGGGCGGCCTGCTCCATGGACCACAGGTCTATGCGTCGTTGCAGGCCGGCCCGGGCAAAGGCGTCCATGAAGCTGCCCGGGTATCCGATCCGCCCGTCATCCAGACGCATGCGCATCAGGGCCTCACAGCCCTGTACCGAGGGGTTGAGAACACCCACCACGGGCTGGTATTGCAGAAAGAACTCGCGCTCGCTCAGAGCGCCCAGCTGGGTGGCCAGGCGCCGCTGGTCACTCACCCGCCGGTTCTGCTGCCCCACGGGGTCTGACAGCATGGCTGCGAGCTCTTCCTCGCGCTGGACGAAGGTGGTCTCGAAGCAGCGCAGGTGGATGTGGTGCGGTGCGGTGCGGGCCTCGTGCCAGCGCACAAAAGGGGCGTAGATGCCCACGCCGATCAGCAGGCACACCAGCTGCAGGACCACGCCAGACAGGTTGCCGCCCGAGGCGATCCAGGCATTGGCAACGATGGGGCTGGTGAACGGTACCTCAAGCGGTGACAGTGTGATGAGGCCAGAGGCGAGGGCAGTGCTCGCGATCAGCACATTCACGGCGGGGACCACGAAAAACGGCACCAGCAGGCGCCGGTTGAAGACGATGGGCAACCCGAATATCAGCAGCTCGTTGACGTTGAACATTCCGATGGGCAGGCTGGCAAATCCCATCACGCGGCTGGGGCGCTGGCGCCCAAACAGAATCAGCGCAACCGACAGCGACAGTGTCGCGCCCGATCCTCCGATGAACACGAAGGCGCCCAGCAGGTTGCTCAGGCGCATCTCGGGCAGGTTGGCGGCATCGAGTGCCTGCAGCAGCGGCAACAGCGCGTAGTAGCCATGCACGCCCAGCATCCAGAACAGCGAGTTGAGCGCGGCAAAAATCAGCCCGGCCAGCGCCGGTTCCCGCGCCACCGCGTCGGGCAGTTCGGGAACATAGGAGGCGCTGGCGTCCAGCAAGGTGGTCAGCAGCAGGCCCAGCAGCGCCACCGCCAGTGTGAGCAGCACCGCGGGTATGACGAGGTTGATGTTGGTCTGGACGTGCCGGCCCGCCAGATCGGCGCGGCTCAGCCGTGTCCACTGGCGCTGGGACAGGCGCGCCAGCAGCGGCACTGCGAGGAACGGCAGCATCAAGGCGACGAACACCGCCATGGTCTTGCTCAACAGGCTGTCGGGCTCAACGACTCCCATGATGATCGCGAAATAGCCCAGGCCCAGCAGTCCGACCGGTGGGCGCGGTAACTGGTACTGGATGGCCAGCATGGTGCTGACAGCAATCGTCAGTCCGTAGGGCAGGAGCACGACCGCAGCGGCGTTGACCGTGGTCAGCAGCACGGTCATGGTCGGCCAGAGGTTCAGAAAGTCGAGCAGAGCTGCTGCGAACTGCAGGGCGCTCCAGGCCATCAGCAAGGGCAGGAGCCAGACCAGCGCGTCGCGGATGACGCGCAAATGCTCCGCCAGCCTGCCGGCAATGCGGGCTGGCCAAAACTCCCTGGGTGCTGCCTGAGCGTCGCTTACGGCGCGTGGCTGGTTCATTGTTGTGATCGTCTGGCGCAGCGCGAAGGCCGCTACGCTGCGCCGATCCTAACAGCGCCGGCCGCTCAGGCCAAGGGGGAAATCAGGCCGGATCCGCCAGTGGCTCGAACTTGACCACGAGCAGTGACAGGTTGTCTCCCGTGCCCTTGGCGCGGGTGCGGGCCTTCTGCACGAGGAACTCGCAGGCCTCGCGTGGTGTGAGCATGTCGATGGCGCGCCCCATCTCCTCGCCCGTGAAGTAGTGCCATACGCCGTCGCTGCAAGCCATCAGGGCATCGCCCACTTCCAGTTGGGGGATGTGATGGAACTCGATGGGCGGATCCTTTTCGGTGCCCAGGCAGCCCATCAGGATGTTGGCGTTGGGGTGGTTGAGCGCTTCTTGCTCGGTGATCTCGCCCTGGTTGACCAGATGCTGCACGTACGAGTGGTCGAGCGTGCGCTTGAGCACCTTGCCTTTGCGGAAGTGGTAGATGCGCGAATCACCCGAGTGTGCCCAGTGGCAGTCCCCGGCCGGGTTGAGCACGAAAGCGGCCAGCGTGCTGTGGGGTTCCTGCTCGGCCGAGACGGCCGTCAGCTTGATGACGAGGTGGGATTCTTCCACCAGCTGGCGCAGCATCTTCTGCGCGTCATCGGTTTGCGGGTGGTAACGCTCGAACAGCTGCTTGGCCGTCAGCATGACCTGGTCCGACGCCTTGCGTCCACCACTGCGTCCGCCCATGCCATCGGCCACCACCGCCAACAGGCAGCCCGGGTGACGGGGATGGGCCAGTATGCACAACTGGTCCTGCTGGTATTCGCGGTCGCCCCGGTCCATGCCGGTGGAGGCGCTGATGCGGTAGCCTTTGGACATGGTGCTTGAGGGTTGGGTGGGCTTTTCGGGTGCGAAGGTGGGCGGCAGGCGGCTCATGCGCACGTATTATTAGCTCAAGTCAGAAGGAATTTCTTGAGTCCACTTGAGCATGAGGTGGCGGCGTTCTTTGCCGCCGACGGCCCGTTGTCCCGCCAGGGCGGGCAATACCGGCCGCGCGCCGGACAGCAGGCCATGGCGCTGGCGGTTGCGCAGGCCATCGATGACCGCAGCATCGTGTCCGTGGAGGCAGGTACTGGCGTGGGCAAGACCTACGCCTACCTCGTGCCGGCACTGCTGAGCGGCCGACGTGCGCTGATCTCCACCGCCACCAAGGCGCTGCAGGACCAGCTCTTCAGCCGCGATCTGCCTGCCGTTCTGGCTGCCACCGGCCTGCCGCTGCGCACCGCGCTGCTCAAGGGGCGTTCCAGCTACCTGTGCGTGCACCGCCTGGGCCAGGCACGCCAGCTGGTGCCACCGGGCCAGCGCCACACGCTGATGTGGCTGTCACGCATCGAGGACTGGGCACGCCAGACCCGCAGCGGTGACCTGGCCGAGGTGACTGGTCTGGACGACCGCTCACCGGTGCTGCCGCTGGTGACCTCCACCCGCGAGAACTGTCTGGGCTCGGACTGTCCGCAGTTCCGCGAGTGCCATGTGAACCTGGCGAGGCGAGAGGCCTTGGCCGCCGATCTGGTGGTGATCAACCACCACCTGTTCTTTGCCGACGTTGCGGTGCGCGAGTCCGGCGTGGCCGAACTGCTGCCCAGTGTCGATCTGGTGGTGTTTGATGAAGCTCACCAGCTCAACGAAATTGGCGTGGTATTCCTGGGGCTGCAGCTGTCCAGCGGGCACCTGATCGACCTGGCGCGTGATGCGCTGGCGCATGGTTTGCAGTCGGCCCGTGGCGTGCACGACTGGAGCGCGTTGGCCGGCGCGGTGGAGCACGCCGTGCAGGACCTGCGGCTGCAACTGGGCCCGCAACGGGGTGGGGGCAGTGGGCGGCGGCGCTGGATGCGCGCCGAACCCGAAGGGCTGGAGGGCGGCGAGTGGCTGCATGGCCTGGCTGTTCTGGAGCAGGCCCTGCTGCAGCTGCAGCAGGCTCTGGCCACGGTGGCCGAGTCGTCGCCCGATCTGGCCCGCGCGGCCGAACGCACCGAAGAGCTCCAGCAGCGCCTGCATGCGATCTGTGAGCCCGATGGCAGCTTCGATGCCGCTCGTTGGGTGGAGCAGGGTGCCGGGTTCCGGCTGGTGCTCACCCCCCTGGATGTGGCCCAGGCGTTTCGCGAGAAGGTGCTGCAGCGCCAGGTTGCGGCCAGCTGGGTGTTCACCTCGGCCACGCTGGGCACCGACGAGGCCCTGAGCTGGTTCACCGGCCCCATGGGCCTGGGCGGCCAAAAGACCTTGCGCGTGGCCAGCCCGTTCGACTACCCGCAGCAGGCAGCTGTCTTCGTTCCCCCGGATCTGCCCATGCCGGCAGATGCCGCGCACACCGAAGCCGTGGCACGTCGTGTGTGGCAATGGGCAGGTCGCCTGGGTGGGCGTACGCTGGTGCTGACGACCACGTTGCGTGCCGTTCAGGGGATCGCCGAGCGACTTCGCCAGTGGCGCTCGGATGATGCATCGCCACTGGAGGTGCTGGTGCAGGGGGAACTCTCCAAGCGTGAGTTGCTCGCCGCGTTCCAGAGAGCGGCCGGTGTCGGTGGACAGGGCGCGGTGCTGGTGGCGTCGGCCTCGTTCTGGGAGGGCGTGGACCTGCCGGGCGATGTGCTGCAGCTGGTGGTGATCGACAAGCTGCCGTTTCCGCCCCCCGATGACCCGCTGGTGGAGGCCCGCAGCCGGCGCATCGAGGGCGAAGGCGGCAGCGCTTTCGTGAGCTATTCGTTGCCGGAGGCGGCGATTGCGCTCAAGCAGGGGGCAGGGCGACTGATTCGCGGGGAGCGGGACCGCGGCGCACTGGTGGTGTGCGACGTGCGGCTGCGCCGCATGGGCTATGGCAAGAAGCTGCTGGCGGGCCTGCCGCCGATGCGCTGGCTGGAAACGGCCGAAGAACTCGACACGCTGCTCAGCGAGCTGGCCAAGCCCTGAGCGGCTTCCCAGGCGTGATTACCAGAGCTTCCACCAGGGGTCGTCCTTGGCCTTGAACCCCTTGGTCACGTACTCGCTCTGGGGGAAGTTCTTCTCCAGCACGCGTTTGGTGTCGTCGCGGAGGTTTTCCATGCCCAGGGCGTCGTAGGAGCGAACCATGATGAACAGGGCCTCCTCCAGTGCGGGCGCATCGCGGAACTCGGACAGCGCGATCTGGGCCCGGTTGATGGCCGCGAGGTAGGCGCCGCGCGTGTAGTAGTAGCGGGCCACGTGCACTTCGTACTGCGCCAGCGAGTTCACGATGTAGGTCATGCGCAGGCGGGCGTCGGGCGAGTAGCGCGAATCGGGGAACCGCGACACCAGCTCGGAGAATGCCTCGAACGAATCCTTGGCGGCTTTCTGGTCACGCTCGGAGAGGTCCTGGCGCGAGATGAAGCCGAACATGCCCAGGTTGTCGTTGAAATTGACGATGCCCTTGAGGTACAGCGCGTAATCCAGCGCCGGGCTGCTGGGATGCAGGCGGATGAAGCGGTCCAGCGTGACCTGCGCCTGCGCCTTGGAGCCGTCGCGGTAGTAGGCATAGGCCTTTTCGAGCTGGGCCTGCTGTGCCAGCAGGGTGCCGGCGGCACGGCCCTCAAGCTTCTCGAAGTAGGTGACGGCCTTCTCGTAATTGCCGGCACTGCGCTCGTCCATGGCCTCGGCGTAGAGCTTGTTGGGGCTCCAGTCGACCGTGACGTCTTTTTCCGGGGTGGAGGAACAGGCGCCCAAGCCGAGGAGGGCCGCCAGGCTCAGCGTCACAACGGATAATCTGGACATGGACATTGCGCACGCACCTCTTTGAGAGAAAGAACCGATTTGGCCGACGGCATTATATCGACGCACCCCCCAGTCGAAGGCGAGGACGGCGAGCTCGACGCCGAGCGGGTTAGCCTGGTGGTGGATGGGTCTGGGCACGGGGTGCGCGCCGATCGCGTGCTGGCCGCCCGGCTCGACGCTTTTTCACGCGCCCATCTCCAGCAGCTGATCGAGGAAGGGGCGGTGGCGCTCAACGGGTTGCCGCTGAAGAAGCCTGCCCACAAACTCAAGGCTGGCGACACCTTGCAGGTGGAGCTGCGGCCCACGGCGCAGGCCACGGCTTTCGCGCCCGAAGCCATGCCGCTGGACGTGGTGCACGAGGACGACGACCTGCTGGTGATCGCCAAACCGGCAGGCCTTGTGGTGCATCCGGCGGCCGGGCACTGGAGCGGCACCCTGCTCAATGGCCTGCTCGCCTACCACCCGGGCGCACAGCACCTGCCGCGCGCTGGCATCGTGCACCGGCTGGACAAGGACACCTCGGGCCTGATGCTGGTGGCGCGCAGCCCGCGTGCCTTCGACGCTTTGACCACCATGATTGCGGCGCGCGAGGTGCAGCGGCTGTACGTGGCACTGGCACAGGGCCGCTGGCGGCGCGACGACACCGTGACGGTCGACCGCGCCATCGGACGCGACACTGGCAACCGCCTGCGCATGGCCGCGCTGTCTCCTCAGGCCAGTTCGGGCAAGCCGGCGCAGACCACCGTCCAGGTGCTCGATACGAACGACGCCTACACGCTCGTGGCCTGCAAGCTGCACACCGGACGTACACACCAGATCCGCGCCCACATGGCCTGGCTGGGGCACCCTCTGGTTGGTGATGCCCTCTATGGCGGGCGGCCCGCGCTGGGGATGGAGCGGCAGGCCCTGCATGCACACCGGCTATCGCTTCGCCACCCGGTGGATGGCCGTCCCCTGGTGTTCGAGCGCACGTTGCCCCCCGACATGGCCGGTGCACTCTCGGCGGTCGGCCTGCAATACAATGGCCTGACTTGGTGGCAGGCCTTCGCGTCCTGACCCCTCGAGCCCAGGCCTCACCTTCGGCGGCGGTCTGGCCCTGGCGGCGCCCGTGGCGGCCGCCTATCGCACCAGTCTGAATCGAAGTTTCCATGAACACGGCGGATGCCCGACGCGTCCTCGAGACCGCATTGATCTGCGCCCAGCAGCCGCTGTCCCTGCGCGACATGGGGCTGCTGTTCGAAGATGCGGTGTCGCCCGACACCCTCAAGACCCTGCTGCGCGAGTTGCAGCAGGAGTGGACGCTGCGCGGCGTCGAGCTGGTGCAGGTGGCCACAGGCTGGCGTTTCCAGAGCCGGCCCGAGCTGCGCCCATTTTTGGACCGGCTGCACCCCGAAAAGCCGCCCAAGTACACCCGCGCCACGATGGAGACCCTGGCGATCATTGCCTACCGCCAGCCGGTCACGCGCGGTGACATCGAGGACATCCGTGGTGTCACGGTCAACTCGCTGACCATCAAGCAGCTGGAAGACCGGGGCTGGATCGAGGTCATCGGCCACCGTGAGACGGTGGGCCGCCCGTCGCTGTTCGCGACCACGCGCCAGTTCCTCGACGACATGGGTCTGGCCTCGCTCGACCAGTTGCCTCCGATCGAACAGCAGGCCGCCACCGCTGACGTGCTGGATCCGTTGCAGCGCCTCGATTTCGACGCTCCGGCCGACGAGTCCCCCCCAATAGAACTTGAACCTGAAACCGCAGTCGCCGATCAGGTCGACGCCACTCCCTCCACCCCCGAGGACCCCGACAATGTCCAGCACGACGCCTGATCCCGACGATTCCACGCCCGAGTCCGGGTCCCAGGCGGCACCTGCGCCCAACCCGGCCGGGCGCCAGGGCGACGATGCCCTGCGCTTCGAGGACGTGATCAGCGGCAGCTTCGATGCCGAGCAGGAAGCGTCTGCCGTGCCGCCCAAGCGTGTGCTAAGTGCCCAGGTCGAGTCCCCCAAGCTGCACAAGGTGCTGGCGCAGGCCGGGCTCGGATCCCGCCTGGAGATGGAGCAGCTCATCCTCGAAGGCCGCATATCGGTCAACGGCGAGCCGGCACACATCGGCCAGCGCATCCAGCATGGCGACAGCGTCAAGGTCAATGGCAAGCCCATCCGCGTGCGCATGACGCCGCAGCCGCCGCGCGTGCTGGCCTACCACAAGCCCGCAGGCGAGGTCGTCACGCACGACGACCCGCAAAACCGCCCGACCGTGTTCCGCCGTCTGCCCAAACTGCAGCAGGGCAAGTGGCAGTCTGTGGGCCGACTCGACCTCAACACCGAAGGCCTGCTGCTGTTTACCAATTCCGGTGAACTGGCCAACAAGCTCATGCACCCGCGCTTCGGCCTGGAGCGCGAATATGCGGTGCGCGTGCTCGGCGCGTTGTCCAACGAAGAGAAGCAGCGCCTGCTGGATGGCGTCCAGCTTGATGACGGCCTGGCGCAGTTCGGCAGCATCGAAGATGGCGGTGGCGAAGGTGCCAACTGCTGGTACCGCGTCACCATTGCCGAGGGTCGCAACCGCGAGGTGCGCCGCATGCTGGAAGCCGTGGGGCACGCCGTGAGCCGCCTGATCCGCATCCGCTATGGCGCCATGCTGTTGCCGCGCGGCCTCAAGCGGGGTTTCTGGCTGGAGCTGGACCAGCGCGACATCGACCGGCTGGGCGATGCGGCCGGCCTGCAGCGCCCAGCCCCGGGAGAGGGCGACAGCAAGCCCGGCCGGGGCGCCAACCGCCACCCGGCCGCGCGCCGCAACAAAAAGGGTGGCCCACGCCCGTCGCGCCCGCAGGGGGGTGGCGGTGACCGGTTCGAGCGCCCGGACCGGGGCGATCGTCCTGACCGTCCTGACCGTCCTGAGCGGTCGTTTCAGGGTGGATCTGACCGTGTGCCGCCGGGCGTCTCGCACGAGGCCAGCGCCTTTCTTCCTCGCCCCAAGCGGGGTGGGAAACCCGGTGGCAAACCGGGCGGCAGCGGTGGTCAGCCCGACCCCATGAAGACCAGCTACGGCTATATCGGGGCCGATTCGCTTCAGCGCCGCCGCGACGGCGGCCCTTCGGGTGGCGGGCGTCGCAACAACACCGGCGGCGGTGGCGGTGGCAACCGCTCCCGCAAGGGCGGGCGCTGACACAGAGGCTGGCGCCTCTCAGGCTAAAATACGCGGTTTTCTGGAATCCAGAAACCCCATCTCCAACTTGCAAGGACCACCATGGCCATCGAACGTACCCTGTCCATCATCAAGCCCGACGCCGTCGCCAAGAACGTCATCGGTCAAATCTACGCCCGTTTCGAAGCCGCCGGCCTGAAGGTTGTGGCCGCCAAGATGGCCCACCTGTCGCGTCGCGAGGCCGAGCAGTTCTACGCTGTGCACAAAGAGCGTCCTTTCTTCAAGGACCTGGTGGACTTCATGATTTCCGGTCCTGTGATGATCCAGGCCCTGGAAGGCGAAGGCGCCATCCTCAAGAACCGTGACCTGATGGGCGCCACCGATCCCAAGAAGGCCGCTCCGGGCACCATCCGCGCCGACTTCGCCGACAGCATCGATGCCAACGCCGTGCACGGCTCCGACGCTCCCGAAACCGCTGCCGTGGAAGTGGGCTTCTTCTTCCCTGGCATGAACGTCTATTCCCGCTGATCGGGAACACCATGCGATGACGGCCAACCTGCTCGATTTCGACCTCGGGGGTTTGGCCGCCTTCTGCGAGCGGCTCGGAGAAAAACGTTTCCGGGCCGTTCAGCTGTTCCGCTGGATCCACCAGAAAGGCGCCTCCCGCTTCGAGGACATGACCGATCTGGCCCGCAGCCTGCGCGAGAAGCTGCCGGGCGTCTGTGAAATCCGCGGGCTGCCGGTGCTCAGCCAGCAGGACTCCTCCGACGGCACCATCAAGTGGCTGTTCGATGTCGGGGGCGGCAACGCGGTCGAAGCCGTGTTCATTCCTGAGGACGACCGGGGCACCCTGTGCATCTCGTCCCAGGCCGGCTGTGCGGTCGGCTGCCGTTTCTGCTCCACTGGCCATCAGGGCTTTTCCCGCAACCTCACCAGCGGCGAGATCATCGCCCAGCTGTGGTTTGCCGAGCATTTCCTGCGCGAACGCTTCAAGACCGCCGAGCGTGTCATCTCCAATGTGGTGATGATGGGCATGGGCGAGCCGCTGCAGAACTACGCGGCGCTGGTACCTGCCTTGCGCGTGATGCTGGACGATCACGGCTACGGCCTCTCGCGCCGCCGTCTCACGGTTTCCACCTCCGGTGTGGTGCCCATGATGGACCGCCTCAGCGAAGACTGCCCTACGGCGCTTGCGGTCTCGCTGCATGCGCCCAACGATGCATTGCGTGACCATCTGGTGCCGCTGAACCGCAAGTACCCGCTGGCCGAACTCATGGCGGCCTGCCTGCGCTACCTGCCGGCCGCGCCACGCGACTTCATCACCTTCGAGTACTGCATGCTCGACGGCATCAACGACCAGCCCGAACACGCCCAGCAGCTGCTGGACCTGATCCGTGGTCAGAGCCCCGCCTACCAGGGGCCAGCCGTTCCCTGCAAGATCAATCTGATCCCGTTCAACCCTTTCCCCGATTCGGGCCTGCGTTGCTCGCCGCGTGCCACCGTGACGGCCTTTGCCGAAGCGCTCAACCGCGCCGGCGTGGTCACTACGGTGCGCAAGACCCGCGGTGACGACATCGCCGCTGCCTGCGGCCAGCTGGCGGGTGATGTGCTCGATCGCACCAATGCCACCGAGCGCATGGCACGTCGCCGTGTGGTGCCCTTGAAGGTTGTCGCGCCGACGGGTGAGGCATGATGGGAACCATGAGCGAGACACGAAGCGAAGGACCAACCTCCATGACCCCGTCGTTCCGGCTGGCGCTGACCCTGTCCATGGCGTTGCTGGTGCTCGCCGGCTGTGCCGGCTCGCAGGCTCCCGTGCCTTCGCGGACTGGCGTCAACGAGCCCTACACCGAATCCGACGAGCCTGACGCACGCCGCCGCGCACGCATCCGCACCGAACTGGCGTCGGCCTACCTGGCCGAGGGGAAGGTCGAGTTCGCACTCGACGAGATCAAGCAGGCGCAGGCGGCGGATCCGACCTACAGCCCGGCCTACACCGTGCGTGGCGTGATCCACCTGCAGATGCAGGACCGGGCCGGTGCCGAGAGCAACTTCCAGCGCGCCATCCAGCTCAATCCGCAAGACGCGGATTCGCTACACAACCTGGGTTTCCTGCGCTGCGACCAGGGCCAGTATGCCCAGGCGCAGCCCCTGTTCGAGCGAGCGCTGGCCGTTCCCGGCTATGCCCGTGCCGGCAACACCTGGTTGGCGCAGGGGATCTGCCAGGCCCGAGCCGGCCAGCTTGAAACGGCTGAGCGCAGCCTGGTGCGGGCCCTCGAATTCGATGCCGGCAACCCCATCACCGTTTACAACCTGGCTGCGGTGCTGCTCAAGCGGGGCGATGCCCAGCGCGCCCAGTTCCACGCCCGACGGCTCAACAACTCCGAGCTTGCCAACGCCGAATCGCTGTGGCTGGGCATGCGCATCGAACGCCGTCTGGGCAACACCGAAGCCTTGCGCCAGCTGGGTGACCAGTTGCGTCGCCGTTTCCCCGATTCCACCGAACTCGCCGCCTACAACCGGGGAGCCTTCGATGACTGAACCGAACATGCCCGACGACACCAGAGCGCCCGCCGACGGCCCCACCGCCGGCCAGTTGCTGCGCCAGGCGCGCGAGGCCGCCGGGCTTCACGTGGTGGCCCTGGCCGCCATGCTCAAGGTGCCTGTGCGCAAACTGGAGGCACTGGAAGCCGAACGTTTCAATGAGCTGCCCGACAAGACATTTGTGCGTACGCTCGCCCTCAGCGTGTGCCGCCAGCTCAAGGTCGATGCAGCGCCCATACTGGCTTTGCTGCCTCAGTCCGATCAGGTCCGTCTGGGAGAGATGCCTTCGCTGAACACCCCGTTCCGCTCTCCCGACAGCGCACCGGTACCCAAGGTCGCAGCAGTTTCTGCGGTGCCGCGTCCGGTGCTGTTTGCCCTGGGTGTGCTGGTGCTGGCCGCGGTGATCTGGTTCGCGGTGCCCGCGCGAGACCCGGCTGCGCAGGTCACCACCGCTGTTATGTCCAATGGTGCGGTTGCCACGACCGAACCCTCGCCTGCGGCCGACGCCACCACGCCGCCGGCCCAGGTGGCCGCTGCCGGTAGCGAGCCCTCGGTCACCACGGCACCGGCGGAGCCGGGAGAGGGTGCTGCGACCGAGCCTGCTGCTACGCCCGCACCGAGCCCATCGGCCACTGTCGCTGCCGCCAGCACGGTCTCAGCCGCTGCCGCGCCGGCCACCGAAGGTACGCTCACCATCCGCGCCAGCGAGGCATCCTGGGTCGAGGTGGTGGGGGCCAGCGGCAACCTGTTGCTCCAGCGCGAGCTCGGTGCAGGCGAGTCTGTCGGTTTCAGCACCGACGCGCCCTACAAGGTGGTGGTAGGCCGTGCCGACGCCACTCAGGTGCGGGTGCGTGGCAAGGCGCTGGACATTTCCAGCTACGCGCGCAACAACGTGGCGCGTTTCGAGGTCCGATGAACACCCCGTCCTCCTGTGAACCCATTCCCCTGGGTGAAGCCGCTCCGCGCCGCACTCGCCAGGGCCGCGTTGTATGGGGCGACCATGTCGTGACCGTCGGGGGCGACGCGCCGGTGCGCGTGCAGTCCATGACCAATACCGATACCGCCGACGCCGTCGGCACCGCGATCCAGGTCAAGGAACTCGCCCTGGCCGGCTCCGAGCTGGTACGCATCACGGTCAACAACGACGAGGCCGCCAAGGCGGTGCCCTACATCCGCGAACAGCTCGACCGCATGGGCATACACGTGCCCCTGATCGGCGACTTCCACTACAACGGCCACAAGCTGCTGACCGACCACCCGGACTGCGCGCAGGCGCTCTCCAAGTACCGCATCAACCCCGGCAACGTGGGCCGTGGCGACAAGCGCGACCGTCAGTTCGGCGCCATGGTCGAAGCGGCCGTGCGCTACGACAAGGCCGTGCGCATCGGTGTCAACTGGGGCAGCCTGGACCAGGACCTGCTGGCTCGCCTGATGGACGAGAACGCCACCCGTGCCCAGCCCTGGGAGGCGCGCCAGGTGATGTACGAGGCGCTCATCACCTCGGCGCTCGATTCCGCTGCCATGGCCGTCGAAATGGGCCTCGCGCCCGAGCAGGTGACGCTGTCGTGCAAGGTCAGCGGCGTGCAGGATCTGATTGCCGTCTACCAGGAGCTGGCTCGCCGCTGCGACCACCCGCTGCACCTGGGCCTGACCGAGGCCGGCATGGGCACCAAGGGCACGGTGGCTTCGGCCGCCGCCTTGTCCGTGCTGTTGCAGCAGGGCATAGGCGACACCATTCGCGTCTCGCTCACACCGCAGCCCGGTGAGTCACGCACCCAGGAAGTGGTGGTGGCCACCGAGATCCTGCAGGCGTTGGGCCTGCGCGTTTTCGTGCCCAGCGTCACGGCCTGTCCTGGCTGCGGCCGTACCACCAGTACGGTGTTCCAGGATCTGGCCAAGCAGATCGACGACCACCTGCGCGCCTCCATGCCGGTCTGGCGTGCCAAGTATCCGGGCGTCGAGGGCCTCAAGGTGGCCGTCATGGGATGCATCGTCAACGGCCCTGGCGAGAGCAAACACGCCGACATCGGCATCAGCCTGCCGGGCACCGGTGAGGCCCCGGCGGCACCCGTGTTCATCGACGGCGAGAAGGCGCTGACACTGCGGGGCGAAGGCATCGCCACCGAGTTCCAGCGCATCGTCGAAAACTACATCGAAAAGCGCTTCGGCGCCTGAGCGTTCACATGGCAGACAAACTCAGTGCCGTCAAAGGCATGAACGACATTGCGCCGCCCGAATCGGCGCACTGGGAATGGCTGGAGGGCCACATCCGCGATCTGATGTCGCGTTACGGCTACCGCAACTTCCGCACGCCCATCGTCGAGCCCACTGCGCTGTTCGTACGCGGTCTGGGCGAAGTGACGGATATCGTCGAGAAGGAGATGTACGCCTTCGAGGACAAGCTCAACGGTGAACACCTCACGCTGCGCCCGGAAGGCACCGCAGGTGTGGTGCGTGCGGCCATCGAGCACAACCTCACTTACGACGGCGGCAAGCGGCTCTACTACATCGGCCCCATGTTCCGCCATGAGCGCCCCCAGCGAGGCCGCTACCGCCAGTTTCATCAGGTGGGCGTCGAGGCCCTGGGCTTCGCCGGTCCGGACGTGGACGTCGAAGTCATCTTGCTGGCCTGCGATTTCTGGGCCGACCTGGGCCTCAGCGACATCGCGCTGGAGATCAACAGCCTGGGCCAGCCGGCCGAGCGGCTGGCCCACCGTCAGGCCCTGATCACCCACCTGGAAGCCCACGCGGAGCTGCTGGATGACGACGCGAAACGCCGCCTGCACAGCAACCCGCTGCGCATCCTGGACACCAAGAACCCCGCCATGCAGGCGCTGGTGGAAGCCGCGCCCAAGCTGATGGATTTCCTCGGTGCCGATTCGCTGCGCCATTTCGATACCTGGCGCAACCTGCTGGAGCGGCAGGGCGTGGTGTACCGCATCAACCCGCGTCTGGTGCGCGGCATGGACTACTACAACCTCAGCGTGTTCGAGTTCGTCACCACCTCGCTGGGCTCGCAGGGCACGGTCTGTGCCGGCGGCCGCTACGACGGCCTGTTCACCCAGATCGGTGGCAAGCCCACCCCCGCGGTGGGCTGGGCGCTGGGGGTGGAGCGCATCCTGGAGCTGCTCAAGGCCCAGCAGCGCCTGCCCGAGGCGCCGGTGCCCGATGCCTATGCCGTCATTCCCGATGCCCAGGCGTTGCCCACAGCCATGGGCGTGCTGCGCACGCTGCGCCAGGCAGGCGTGAAGGTGGTCATGCACACCGCCGGTGCCGAAGGCATGGGCAGCATGAAGTCCCAGTTCAAGAAGGCCGACGCCAGTGGCGCGCGCCACGCACTGATCTTCGGAGCTGACGAACTGGCCCAGGGCCGCGTGGCGATCAAGCCCCTGCGCGAAGGCACGGGCACCGAGCAGCGCACCGAGGCACTGGACCAGGCAAGCACCTGGGCTTCCAGCCTGCGCTGAGCGTTCGCCACCCCGCCGCCTACAATCGACCGAAATTTTTCCAGCAGCCATGGCCACCAACCTCGACCTCGAAGAACAGGAACAACTCGACCAGCTCAAGCACTTCTGGGCGCAGTACGGCAACCTCATCACCTGGACCCTGGTGGCGGTGCTGGGTGCGTTTGCTGCCTGGAACGGCTGGAACTACTGGCAAAACAAGCAGGCCCTGGCGGCGGCGGTGCTCTACGACGAACTGGAGCGCGGTGCCCAGGCCAAGGATCTGGCTCGCGTGGAGCACACCTTGGGTGAGCTGCAGAAGGACTATGCGCGCACCACCCAGGCCCAGCAGGGCGCCTTGCTGGCGGCCCGTGCGCTTCATGACGGTCAGCGCAACGACGCCGCTGAAACCGCGCTGCGCTGGGTGGTGGACAAAGGTGGCGATCCGGCCTACCAGACGCTGGCCCGCCTTCGCCTGGCTGCCCTGGCCCTGGATCGACAGGCGCCCGAGGACGCGCTCAAACTGCTCGAAACCAAGACCCCGCCCGAGTTCGAGGGCCTGATGGCCGACCGCCGTGGCGACGTGCTGGTGGCTCAGGGCAAACGCGACGAGGCCAAAGCGCAGTACCAGACCGCCTGGAAGGCACTCGCCGCCGAAACCGAATACCGCCGCCTGGTCGAGGCCAAACTGGCCAACCTCGGTGTCAAGGTCGAATCACAAACGCAGGAGGCCAAGCCGTGATGGGTTTCACCAGTCTTTCCGCCGGTTGTCGCTGGGGTGCATGGGCCTGCCTGGCCCTCGTGGCCACGCTGGCTGCGTGTTCCTCCGGCAGCAAGAAACCCGAGCCCACCCCGTTGGCACCGGTCAATGCGCTGCTGAACGCACGCCAGGTCTGGAGCGCCAGCGTGGGTAACACGGGCGCCCCACTGATGCCCGGTGTGGCCCAAGGTCGCGTGGCCGTGGCATCGCTCGATGGCACGGTCGCCTTGCTGGATGGCCAGAACGGCCGCGACGTCTGGCGCGCCAGTGTGGGCGGGCGTTTGGCTGCGGGCGCAGGCACCGATGGCCGCTACGCCGCCGTGGTGACAGCGGGCAACGAACTGGTGGTGCTGACCGAGGGCCGTGTGGCCTGGCGTTCGCGCCTGCCCGCGCGCACCTTCACCCCACCGCTGGTGGCCGGTGCCCGCGTCTTTGTGCTGACCGCTGACCGCAGTGTTTCCGCCTTCGATGCCGCCAACGGCACCCGTTTGTGGGTCCAGAACCGCTCGGGCGAAGCCCTGGCGCTGCAGCAGGCGGGTGTGCTCATGGCGCTGGGCGACACCCTGGTGGTGGGCCAGTCCGGCCGGCTGGTGGGCCTGAACCCCAACAATGGCAGTTCGCGCTGGGAGGCCACCCTGGCCGCGCCGCGTGGCAGCAACGAGATCGAACGTCTGGTGGATATCGTCGCTGGCGTGGGCCGCCAGGGTACGCAGCTGTGCGCCCGTGCGTTCCAGGCGACCGTGGGCTGTGTCGATACCGCCCGTGGCACCACGGTCTGGACCCAGCCGGCCAGCGGATCGGTGGGGGTGGACGACGACGAGCGCTGGGTGTTTGGCACCGAGAGCACCGGTCGTGTACGCGCCTGGCGCCGCAGCGATGGTGAGCCCGCCTGGAGCACCGACCGATTCCTCTACCGCGGCCTGACCGCGCCGCTGGCAGCCGGCCGCTCGGTCGTGTTCGGCGACAGCCAGGGTCTGGTGCACCTGCTGTCCCGCGACGACGGCTCGCCACTGAACCGCCTGTCCACCGACGGCTCGCCCATCGTGGCCGCGCCCGTGCTGGTGGGCAACACGCTGGTGGCGGTCACCCGCAACGGCGGCGTGTTCGCCTGGCGTCCCGAATAAACCGCAGTCCCAACGAAAGTGTCCGTTTGAAACCCGTTATCGCCCTGGTGGGCCGGCCCAACGTCGGCAAGTCCACGCTGTTCAACCGGCTGACCCAGTCGCGCGACGCCATCGTCGCCGACTTCGCCGGTCTGACGCGCGACCGCCACTATGGCAACGGTCGCCTGGGGCGGCGTGAGTACATCGTCATCGACACCGGCGGCTTCGAACCCACCGCCGAGTCGGGCATCTACCAGGAAATGGCCAAGCAGACCCGCCAGGCCGTGGCCGAGGCGGATGTGGTGGTCTTCGTGCTCGATGCCCGTGCCGGGCTCAACGCCCAGGACCACGACATCGCACAGTACCTGCGCCGCCTGGGCAAGCCCTGCGTGCTGATCGCCAACAAGGCCGAAGGCATGCAGCAGGGCCTGCAGCTGGTGGAGTTTTACGAATTGGGCCTGGGTGAGGTGCTGCCGGTGTCGGCCGCCCATGGGCAGGGCGTGCGCTCCCTGCTGGAGGCCGCGCTCGACAAGTTGGGCATTACCGAGCCCGACGAAGATCCCGAGCCCGAAGAAACCGGTGTCATCAAGCTGGCTGTGGCGGGGCGGCCCAACGTGGGCAAATCCACGCTGATCAACGCCTGGCTCGGCGAGGAACGCCTGGTGGCGTTCGACATGCCTGGCACCACCCGCGATGCCATCCGAGTGCCGTTCGAGCGCAACGGTCAGAAGTACGAACTGGTCGACACCGCGGGTCTGCGGCGCAAGGGCAAGGTCTTCGAGGCGATCGAGAAGTTCTCGGTGGTCAAGACGCTGCAGGCCATTGAGAGCGCCCACGTTGTGCTGTTGCTGCTGGACGCCACCCAGGGCGTGACCGACCAGGATGCCCACATCGCGGGCTATATCCTGGAGAGTGGCCGCTCGGTGGTGCTGGCCATCAACAAGTGGGACGCCATCGACAGCTACCAGCGGGAGCAGCTGGAGCGCTCGATCGAAGCGCGCCTGTCTTTCCTGAAGTTCGCTTCGCTGCACCTCATCTCAGCCAAGAAGCGTCAGGGCCTGGCACCCCTGTGGAAGTCGATTGCCCAGGCCCATGCAGCCGCCAACCGCAAGATGAGCACGCCTCAGCTGACGCGGCTGCTGCAGGAAGCGGTGGCGTTTCAGGCACCCAAGAAAAGTGGCATGTTCCGGCCCAAGATGCGCTATGCCCACCAGGGTGGCATGAACCCGCCGGTCATCGTGATCCACGGCAATTCGCTCGAGGGTGTGACAGACGCCTACAAGCGATTCCTGGAGACACGTTTTCGCAAGGCTTTCGATCTGGTCGGCACGCCGCTGCGCATCGAGTTCAAGACGTCCGCCAATCCCTATAAAGACTAGGTTGTCAATCACCTGCGTGTCGTGCGCGGTGGCGGGTGTGGTATGGTCCGTCTTCCAACAACTTCCTGAACACGGAGCATATCGTGAGCAGCAACAAAGGCCAGCTTTTGCAAGACCCTTTTCTGAACCAGCTCCGGCGCGAACATGTGCCGGTGTCCATTTATCTGGTCAACGGCATCAAACTCCAGGGTCAGATCGAATCTTTTGATCAGTACGTGGTGCTGCTGCGCAACACCGTGACACAAATGGTCTACAAGCACGCCATCTCCACGATCGTGCCCGGTCGCCCGGTGCAGTTCGCGGTCACGGCGCCTGGCGATACCCCCGCCTGACAGCGGCTGACGCCACCGGGGTCCTGCACCCCGGTGCCCCTCCCGACTTGACCACACCTTCACCCTCCGTCCACCCCGCGCCACCCTCGGTGATTCTGGTGGGCGTGGACTTTGGTCTGCCCCATTTTGATACCGGGCTCGAAGAGCTCGGTCTGCTGGCCCAGACGGCCGGCTTCACCGTGGCAGACCGCGTAACCTGCAAACGCCGTGCCCCCGATCCGGCGCTGTTCGTGGGCTCAGGCAAGGCCGACGAAATCAAGGCGCTGGCCCTGGGTGCCGGTGCCGCCGAGGTGCTGTTCGACCAGGCTCTGAGCCCGGCCCAGCAACGCAACCTCGAACGCCACATTGGCCTGCCGGTCAACGACCGCACGCTGCTGATCCTCGAAATCTTTGCTCAGCGCGCCCGCAGCCACGAAGGCAAGCTTCAGGTTGAACTGGCGCGGCTGCAGTACCTGTCCACCCGCCTGGTGCGGCGCTGGACCCACCTGGAGCGTCAGAGTGGTGGCATCGGCATGCGTGGTGGCCCGGGCGAGACCCAGATCGAGCTGGACCGCCGCATGATCGGTGAGGCCATCAAGCGCACCAAGGAGCGGCTGGAGAAGGTCAAGAAGCAGCGTGCCACCCAGCGCCGCCAGCGCGAGCGCCGCGACGCTTTCACCATCTCCCTGGTCGGCTACACCAACGCCGGCAAGTCCTCGCTCTTCAACGCCCTGGTCAAGGCCCGTGCCTATGCGGCCGACCAGCTGTTTGCCACGCTGGACACCACCACGCGCCAGCTCTACCTGGGTGAGGCCGGGCGCAGCGTGTCGCTGTCCGACACCGTGGGTTTCATCCGCGACCTGCCCCACGGCCTGGTCGATGCGTTTGCTGCCACGCTGCAGGAAGCGGCCGATGCCGACCTGTTGCTGCATGTGGTGGACGCTGCCAATCCCGGCCACCCGGAGCAGGTTGCCGAGGTCCAGCGCGTGCTTGCCGATATCGGTGCCGCCGAGGTGCCCCAGTTGCTGGTTTTCAACAAGCTTGATGCCATCGCGCCGGAGAACCGGCCACACGAGCTGGGCGACCTGATGGAACTAGATGGCCAGTCCGTGCCTCGACAGTTCGTGAGCGCACTGTCCGGCGAAGGGCTGCCCGAGCTGCGCAGGGCGCTTGCCGGGCGCGTCCCGGCGGCGCGCGGCGAACCCGTCTGGGTAGCCGGCGAAGAGGGCGCTTCTGGAATGTCGGCACAATAAACACCGCAAGCACACACCACAGTCACCCATGAACCTGAATTTCACGAGATGGCGGCACGCGCTGGCGGGGCTGCGCCCCCGGGGCATGTTCAACCTGAACGATCCCCGCTGGGGCCGCGACGACGGCAACAACAAACCTGACACCCCGCCGGGTGAAGACCCGCAACGTGGTCAGCGCCCGGGTGGGCAGGAGCCCAACCAGGGACCGCCAGACCTGGATGAGCTCTGGCGCGACTTCAACCGCAAGCTCGGTGGCCTGCTGGGTGGCGGCCGGGGCGGGCAGGGGGGCAACAACGGAGGCCGTGGTGGCATGCCGCCGCTGCGCCCCGATCCCAAGAGTGCAGGCATCGGCGTCGGACTGATCGCCGGCGTGGCGGTGCTGATCTGGCTCGGCACAGGCTTCTTCATCGTGCAGGAAGGCCAGCAGGCCGTGATCACCCAGTTCGGCAAGTACCACAGCACCGTGGGCGCCGGCTTCAACTGGCGACTGCCGTACCCCATCCAGCGCCATGAGTCGGTGTTTGCGACCCAGATCCGCTCGGTCGATGTGGGCCGCGACGCCATCGTGCGCGCCACCGGTCTGCGCGAATCGGCCATGCTGACGGAAGACGAGAACATCGTCGAGATCAAATTCGCGGTGCAGTACCGCCTGAGCGACGCCCGTGCCTACCTGTTCGAGAGCCGCGACCCCGACGCGGCCGTGCTCAAGGCGGCCGAGACCGCGGTGCGCGAGGTGGTGGGCAAGATGCGCATGGACGCCGCCCTGGCCGAAGAACGCGATCAGATCGGCCCGCGTGTGCGCGACCTCATGCAGACCATCCTGGACCGCTACCAGGTGGGCATCGAAGTCGTGGGCATCAACCTGCAGCAAGGCGGCGTGCGTCCGCCTGAGCAGGTGCAGGCGTCTTTCGACGACGTGCTCAAGGCCGGTCAGGAGCGTGAGCGCGCCAAGAACGAGGCTGAGGCCTATGCCAACGACGTGGTTCCGCGTGCCCGTGGTACGGCCGCGCGTCTGACGGAAGAGGCTCAGGGCTACAAGGCCCGCATCGTGGCGCAGGCCACCGGTGATGCCCAGCGTTTCCGCTCGGTCCTGACCGAGTACCAGAAGGCACCGCAGGTGACACGCGAGCGCATGTACGTGGATGCCATGCAGGAGGTCTACACCAACGTGACCAAGGTGCTGGTGGACACCAAATCCGGCTCCAACCTGCTGTACCTGCCGCTGGACAAGCTGATGCAGCAGTCCGCCCAGGAAGCAACCGGCACCGCGCCCGTGGCGCCGGCCGCTGCCAGCGGTGCCCCGTCCAGCGCGCCCGTGCTGCCCGCCGATGCGCGAGCCCGCGACGCCGAGCGTTCCCGCCAGCGTGAGACGCGCTGAACCCGAGGCCTGAGAGAGACACCATGAACCGCATCGGATTCTTCGTCACTTCCCTCCTGGTGCTGCTGGCCCTGGCCAGTTCCACCATCTTCGTGGTCGACCAGCGCCAGTTCGGCGTGGTCTTCGCCCTGGGCCAGATCAAGAACGTGATCACCGAGCCCGGGCTCAACTTCAAGCTGCCGCCGCCGTTCCAGAACGTGTCCTACATCGACAAGCGCCTGCTGACGCTGGAGAGCACCGACACGGAACCCACGCTCACGGCCGAGAAGCAGCGCGTGGTGATTGACTGGTACGTGCGCTGGCGCATCACCGAGCCGTCGGCCTATATCCGCAACGTCGGTCTGGACGAACGCGCCGGCGCGTTGCAACTCAACCGCGTGGTGCGAAACTCCTTCCAGCAGGAGGTCAACAAACGCACCGTGCGCGAATTGCTGTCCTCGCGACGCGAGCAGCTGATGGCCGATGTCAAGCGCGAGGTGCTGGCCGCTGTGCGCAGCGCCGAGAAACCCTGGGGCATGGACGTGGTGGACGTGCGCATCACCCGTGTGGACTACGCCGAGACCATCACCCGCTCGGTCTATGACCGCATGGAGGCCGAGCGCAAGCGCGTGGCCAACGAGCTGCGCTCCACCGGCCAGGCCGAAGGCGAGAAGATCCGCGCCGAAGCCGACCGCGAGCGCGAGGTGATCGTGGCCAACGCCTTCCGTGACGCCCAGCGCGTCAAGGGCGAAGGCGACGGCGAGGCCGCCCGCATCTACGCCGAGGCCTTCGGCCGCGATCCGGCGTTTGCCCAGTTCTACCGCAGCCTGGAAGCCTACAAGTCCAGCTTTGCCAACAAGTCGGACGTGATGGTGGTCGATCCCTCGACCGACTTCTTCAAGGCCTTGCGCAGCAGCAACGTGTCGGGCGGCGGCAAGTAAGGCCACCGTCGTGGAGGACAGCCTCTGGATCGCGCTGGCCCTCGTGCTGGTGTTCGAGGGGTTGATGCCTCTTCTGGCGCCGGCGCGCTGGCGCCAGGTCTTTGCTGAAATCCTCAAGCTGCACGACGGCCAGATCCGCTTCTTCGGTCTGGTTTGCGTGCTGCTGGGTCTGGTGGCGCTGTGGTGGCTGCTGCCGGCGTGAGCCGGCACGGTCGAGGTCGGCCGGACCCGGGTTTCAGGCCCGGTAGAATCACGTTTTTAACAGCCCCCGACAAAACCCATGTCCGCCTGGCTTCTGCCGGATCAGATCGCCGACGTACTGCCTTCCGAGGCACGGCACATCGAGGAGTTGCGCCGCAGCCTGCTGGACACCGCATCCGGCTACGGCTACGAGCTCGTGATGCCTCCCATGCTCGAGCACCTGGAGTCGTTGCTGACCGGCACCGGCGAGGCGCTGGGGCTCCAAACCTTCAAGCTCGTTGATCAGCTGTCCGGCCGCAGCCTGGGCCTGCGCGCCGACAGCACGCCGCAGGTGGCCCGAATCGATGCCCACCTGCTCAACCGCCAGGGTGTGGCACGGCTGTGCTACTGCGGCCCTGTCTTGCATACCCGGGTGGATCGCCCCCTGGCCAGCCGTGAGCCGCTGCAGCTCGGCGCCGAGATCTACGGCCATGCCGGCCTCGAAGCCGACCTGGAAGTGATGGAGCTGGCCCAGGCCTGCCTGAGCGCCGCCGGCTTGCGCCAGCTGACTCTGGACATGGCCGACGTGCGCGTGATCGACGCCGTGCTCTCGGGCGTGAACCTCACGGCCGACGCCACGCACCGCATCCACGGGGCGCTGGCTGGCAAGGACGTTGCCGAACTCAAGACACTGGCCCGAGACCTGCCCGTTGCCGTACGCGAGAGCCTGCTCGCGCTGCCGCACCTCTATGGCGACGCCGCCGTGCTGGCTGAGGCGCGCCGCGTGCTGCCGGCCTCGCCGCTGCTGGACGAGGCCCTCAGGGGTCTGGCCTGGCTGGCTTCGCACCTGCGCGGGCTGGAGGTCAGCTTTGACCTGGCCGACCTGCGTGGCTACGCCTACTACACGGGTGTGCGTTTTTCGCTGTTCGCCGCCAACGAGCGGGGTGGCAGCGTCACCACCCACGCCGAGCTGGCACGCGGTGGCCGCTACGACGAGGTGGGTGCAGTCTTTGGCCGCAAGCGGCCCGCCGTGGGTTTCAGCCTGGACCTCAAGGAACTGGTGCAGCTGAGCCCCTCGCGCCCGCTCAAGGCCGCGATCCGCGCGCCCTGGGGTTTTGAAGCCGGCCTGCGCGAAGCCATCGTGGCGCTGCGTGGCACCGGCGAAACCGTGGTCTGCGTGCTGCCTGGCCACGAACACGAGGTGGACGAGTTCCACTGCGACCGCGAACTGGTCTTCCGCGATGGCCGCTGGGCCGTCCAGCCTGTCTGATTCTCAAGCGCGAACTGTCATGAAAAAGTCTGAATTGGTGGCCCAGCCTGGGCGCAACGTCGTGGTCGTCGGTACCCAGTGGGGCGACGAGGGCAAGGGCAAACTGGTCGACTGGCTGACCGAGACCGCCACCGGCGTGGTCCGTTTCCAAGGGGGGCACAACGCCGGCCACACGCTCGTCATCAACGGCGTCAAGACCGCGCTGCACCTGATCCCCAGCGGCATCATGCGCCCGGGCGTCAAATGCTACATCGGCAACGGTGTGGTGGTGTCCGTCACCAAGCTGCTCGAAGAGATCGAGGGGCTGGAGAAGGCCGGTGTCGAGGTGCGCTCGCGCCTGCGCATCTCCGAGGCCTGCCCCCTGATCCTGCCGTTCCACGCCGCGCTGGACGTGGCGCGCGAGGCGTTCCGCGAGAAGGGTGGCACCGAAAAGATCGGCACCACCGGTCGAGGCATCGGCCCGGCCTATGAAGACAAGGTCGCGCGCCGCGCGCTGCGCGTGCAGGACCTGCGCTTCCCCGAGCGTTTTGCCACCAAGCTGCGCGAACTGCTGGACCTGCACAACGAGGTGCTGGTGAACTACCTTCACGCACCTGCCGTCGAATTCCAGGCCGTATACGACCAGGCCATGGCCCAGGCCGAGCAGATCAAGCCCATGATGGCCGACGTCTCGCGCGAGCTCAATGAAGCCCACCGTGCCGGTGCGAACCTGCTGTTCGAGGGCGCCCAGGGCACGCTGCTGGACGTGGATCACGGCACCTACCCCTTCGTCACCTCCAGCAACTGCGTGGCCGGCAACGCCGCCGCCGGTGCGGGCGTGGGGCCGGGGCTGCTGCACTACATCCTGGGCATCACCAAAGCGTATTGCACCCGCGTGGGTGGCGGCCCGTTCCCCACCGAGCTGGAGTGGGAAAAGGAAGGCACGCCCGGCTGGCACATGAGCACCGTGGGCGCCGAGAAGGGCGTCACCACCGGCCGCTCGCGCCGCTGCGGCTGGTTCGACGCTGCGCTGCTCAAGCGCAGCGCCCAGGTCAACGGCCTGTCGGGCCTGTGCATCACCAAGCTGGACGTGCTCGATGGCCTGAGCGAGCTCAAGCTGTGTGTGGGCTACCAGCTCGATGGTGCCTTTACCGACATCCTGCCCATGGGAGCCGACGAAATTGCACGCTGCGTGCCGGTCTACGAGACGCTGGCGGGCTGGAGCGAGTCGTCCGTGGGGCTGACCCGCTACGAGGAACTGCCTGCCAACGCCCGCAAGTACCTGGAGCGCATCCAGGAGGTCACCGGCGTGCCCATCCACATGGTCTCGACGAGCCCCGACCGCGACCATACGATACTGTTGCACCACCCCTACGCAGCCTGATCCGCCTGACACCACCCGAGGAGAACCCCGCATGTTGACCGAAGACGGCAAGCACCTGTACGTGTCCTACGACGAGTACCACAACCTGATCGAGAAGCTCGCGCTCAAGGTGCACCAGTCGGGCTGGCAGTTCGACACCATCCTGTGCCTGGCACGTGGCGGCATGCGGCCCGGTGACATCCTGTCGCGCATCTTCGACGTGCCGCTGGCCATCATGTCCACCAGCTCTTACCGCGCCGACGCCGGCACGGTGCAGGGCAAGCTCGACATCGCCCGTTTCATCACCACGCCCAAGGGCGAGATCGCTGGCAAGGTGCTGCTGGTTGACGACCTGGCCGACTCCGGTCACACGCTGCGCGCCGTGATCGACCAGTTGCGCAACAACTACCCGCCCATCACCGAGTTGCGCAGCGCGGTGATCTGGACCAAGGCACTGTCCACCTTCACGCCCGACTACTCCGTCGAGTTCCTGCCCACCAACCCCTGGATCCATCAGCCTTTCGAGGGCTACGACAGCATGCGCCCCGCGCAACTGCTCGAAAAGTGGAAACTGTGATCCGATGAGCGGGCTGCCGACCCAACTCATCCACCACCCCTACCGGGCCCCGGATGGCTACGAGGCCGTGCCCGTGGGCGTCTACAAGGGCTCCACGGTCTTCTTCGGCAGCGTGGCCGAGTTGCGTGCCCGCCAGTGGCGCGACAAAAGCGGGTACACCTACGGCCTGCACGGCACGCCCACCACCTTCACGCTGGAAGAGCGCATTGCCACGCTGGAAGGCGGCACCCACTGCGTGCTGGCGCCCAGCGGTCTGGCGGCCATCGCCATGGTGGACACCGCTTTCCTGGCACAGGGTGATGAGGTACTGGTACCCGACAACGCCTACGGCCCGGGCAAAGCCTTTGCGCAGGACGAGCTGCAGCGCTGGGGTGTGACCACCCGCACCTACGATGCGATGGAACCGGCTGACCTGGCCGCCAAGATCACGCCGGCCACGCGGCTGGTGTGGCTGGAGGCGCCGGGCTCCATCACGCTCGAATTCCCCGATCTGCCGGCGTTGACGGCCTGCGTGCGTGCGGCCAATGCCGGGCGTGGCCCTCAGGGGCGTGCGGTGCTGACGGCACTGGACAACACCTGGGCCGCCGGTGTCGCGTTCAAGGGCTTTGACCTGGGCGTGGACATCGTGATGCAGGCCCTGACCAAGTACCCCAGCGGTGGTGCGGATGTGCTGATGGGTTCGGTGGTCACCCGCGACATCGCGCTGCACCACCGGTTGCTGGACATCCACATGCACTACGGCTGGAGCGTGGGCGCCAACGACGCCGAACTGGTGCTGCGAGGCCTGCCCAGCCTGGAGCTGCGCTACCACGCACACGACGCCAGCACCCGTGCGCTGGCGCAGTGGATGGCGCAGCAGCCCGAGGTGGTGCAGGTGCTGCACCCCGCGCTGCCCGGCTCGCCCGGCCACGAGGCCTGGAAGCGCGATGCCCGCGGCGCGGCTTGCCTGTTCAGCGCGGTGTTTCGCGCCGACATCGAACAGGCAAGGATAGACCGTTTCTGCGACAGCCTGAAGCTATTCCGACTGGGATGGAGCTGGGCCGGCCCGATCAGCCTCTGCGCCCCCTATGATGTGCCCAGGATCCGCCGCACGCCCTGGCCCCATGCCGGAGGTCTGGTGCGTTTTGCGGTGGGTCTCGAATCAGTGGATGACCTGCGTGCCGACCTGGAACAGGGTCTGCAGGCGGCCATGCGCTGAACCTTATCTCCACCGGCAAACGGAAAGACCGCTCACTTGGCAACACCCAACTACGGCTACGAGAAACGCCAGCGCGAGCTGGCCAAGAAGCAGAAGAAGGAAGAGAAGCTGCGCGCGAAGACCGAGCGCAAGCAGCATCCCAACGACTCCGGTGACATGGCGCCGGGGCAAGAGCCACCGCCCGACGCCGACGCGGCCGACGGCAGCGGGGATTGACGGTTTACCCGCTCAGACGTCGATGGCCCGCACGTCGAGCGCCTTCGCGGCGCCGATGAGCGCGGGTTGGCGGGCGCGTATCACGAACGTCGGTATGCGTTGCAGCCAAGGCTGGAAACGCCCTTTGGCCTCGAACGCCGCCCGAAAGCCCGAGCGCGCGAAATAGCCGCCCAGGTGGCCCACGATGCCGCCCCCGATGTAGATGCCGCCCCGTGCGCCCAGCGTGAGCGCCAGGTTGCCGGCAGCACCTCCCAGCAGCTGACACATCAGCGCCAGTGCCTCCTCGCACACCGGATCGCTGGCCGCCAGGGCCCGGCGGGTGATCTCTGCGGCCGGCAGCGGTGTGCCCGTCTGACCCGCCAGCACCGTGATGGCGCGGTGCAGGTTTTCCAGGCCCATGCCAGAGACCACACGCTCCACCGACACATGGGAGTGGTCGCGCCACAGCACACGCAGGATGTCGGCCTCGCGCGCGTTGGCTGGCGCCCAGCTCACGTGGCTGCCTTCACCCGCAATCGCCACCCACTCGCCGCTGCGTGAGCGCACCAGCGACGACACGCCCAGCCCCGTGCCAGGGCCGATCAGCCCGCAGGGTGCGCCCGGCACGGCCTGGCCACCCCCCACGGGTTCCAGAGCCTCGGGGGACAGCGACGGCAGCGCCAGCGCCATGGCCTCCCAGTCGTTGAGCATCACCAGCCGCCGCAGGCCCAGTTGTTGCTCGGTGGCGCGGATGGAGAAGCGCCAGTGGGTGTTGGTCATGCGCAGCTCGTCGCCATCGATGGGGTTGGCGATGGCAATGCAGGCCTCCTGCACCGGCGGCTTGCCGACCTGCTGCAGGTAGTCGGCCGCAGCGGCGGCCAGATCGGGGTAGCCGGCCGTGGGCAGTATGCGGATGTCGGTCAGTGGCTGGCCGTCGCCGGCCACCAGGGCGAAGCGGGCATTGGTGCCGCCGACGTCGCCGAGCAGGCGGGCAGAGAGGGTATCGATCGTCATGTTCGGTGTGTGTGGGCAGGGCTCAGGGGCAGGTGCAGGGTGGCGCGCAGACCATGGGGCGACACGGCGCCCAGCTCGATGCGGCCAGCGTGCCGTTCGGTGATTTCCTTCACGATGGACAGCCCCAGGCCACAGCCGTCGGGCTGGTCGCTTGCGCGCACGAAACGCTCGAGCACGCGCTCGCGATCGGCGTCGGGGATGCCCGGGCCGGTATCGGCGACGCTCAGTACCGCCTGGTCGCCCTCAGCGTGCACATCCACGGTCACCTCGCTGCCGCGCCCGGCGTAGCGCAGCGCGTTGTCGATCAGGTTGAGCAGGGCTTCGCGCACCAGCAGCGGGTTGATGTCGACCCAGACCGGTGCCTCGCTGCCGTCGGCCATGCCGAGGTCCATGTCCTGCTTGATGGCCCGTGGAACACACTCCGCCGTGACCTGTTGCGCGAGCAGCCGCAGATCGGTGTGCTGGCGTTCGCCGGGCAGCGCCGATTCGGGCTCGGCACGCGCCAGCGTCAGCAGCTGCGTCACCAGGTGGGCGCTGCGGGTGGCGCTCTGGTGCACGCGCTCCAGCCGCGCGCGCAGCTCAGGCTCCTGAGCGGCCTGCAGCGCCAGCTCGGTCTGGCTCTTCAGCCCGGCCAGCGGGGTGCGAAGCTGGTGCGCAGCATCGCCGATGAAGCGTTTCTGTGCGCTCACGTTGTGGCTCACGGCCGCCAGCAGGCTGTTGAGCGCCGAGGCGAGCGACCACAGCTCGCGCGGGGCCGAGGCCAGCTGCAGCGGGGCCAGATCGGTGGGCGCCCGGCCTTCAACCTGCTGGCGCAGGCGGCCCAGTGGCGCCAGGCCGACACGGATGCCGAACCAGACGATCAGCGTCATCAGCAGGATGAGGCTGGACAACGGCAGCAGCATGTCGGTCAGGATCTGGCGCGCCAGCACCTCGCGGTGGGTGCTGCTGCGTGCCACCTGCACCAGCATCACCTGACCTTCACCGGTGGGCTCTCCCAGGCGCAGGTAGAGCGCGGCCACCCGCACCGCGCGTGCGGGTTCATCGGCCACCGGCGAGGTGGGCATGCTGCCGTCATAGAAGTACGGCTGGCCATAGCGGGGCTCGGCGCCCACGTTGTCGGGTGGTGCGGGCAGGGCTTGGTTGCCCAGGATGAACTGGCCCGGCGGGGTGCTGACCATGTAGAGCAGGCGGTCGGCCGGGTCGGCCTCCAGCACGTCCTGTGCGGCCTTGGGAAAGTCGATGAACAGGCCGCTGCCGATGGGGCGCAGCTGACGGGCCAGCGCCCGTGTGGCCTGGGCCAGGCTGGCGTCGATGGCCTCGTTGGCGTAGACGGCGGCGAAGCGGTAGGCCATGAGCCCGCCCGCCAGCCACAGCACCAGTTGCGGCAGCAGCACCCACAGCAGCAGCTGGCGTTCCAGCGAGAAACCACCGTGGCCGAAGCCCGGCAGCAGGCGTTGCCACCACGCGCGGGGCGGCGCGTTCACACGGCTCCCGTTTCCAGCAGGTAGCCCAGGCCGCGCACCGTGCGTATCTGCAGCCGGGCGCCCTCGAGCTTGCGGCGCAGGCGGTGGATGTAGACCTCGATGCTGTTGCCCGCACCCACGGCTTCGTCGGGGTTGCCGCTCCAGGTCTGGACGATCTGGTCTTTGGTGACCACGCGGTCGCGCTGGCTGACCAGCAGCTCCAGCAGCTCCCACTCGCGCGGCGAGAGATCGACCGGGTTGCCGTCCACGCTGGCACGGCGGCGCGCGCTGTCCAGCTGCAGGGCGCCCACGCGCTGTGCCGGATCGCCCGCGTGATGCCGGCGCAGCAGGGCCTGGAGCCGGGCCAGCAGCTCGGGCAGGTCAAAGGGTTTGGAGACGTAGTCGTCGGCGCCCGCCTGCAGGCCGGCCACGCGGTCGTCCAGCGTGTCGCGGGCCGACAGCAGCAGCACGGGCAGGGCAGGGCGCGCGGTGCGCAGGCGCCGCAGCACGGCCAGGCCGTCCATCATGGGCAGGCCGATGTCGAGCACGGCGATGTCAAAGGGCTGGCGTTCGAGCAGGAAATCGGCCACCGCGCCGTTGGGGGCGTGCTCCACCGCGTAGCCGGCCTGACGCAGCTGGGTGGACAGCGCGTCCGCCAGCGTCGGGTCGTCTTCGGCCAACAGGAGTTTCATGGGGGCACAGCTTAAGGGATGGTCGCGATTGTCCTGCCGGCCGTCGGCTCCCGGATTCCGGGTTTAACCTAGTGTTAATAAATTAATGAGACTTTAATATTTGCCCGCCACCGCTTGCGGCAGGCCGGAAAGCAACCACCCATTCCACAGAGGAGCACCCATCCATGAACACCCCCAAGTCCCACCGCCTCGGCCTGCTGGCCGCCGCCGTGCTGGCCGCCGGCCCCACGCTGGCTGGCGAGGTCGAAGTCCTGCACTGGTGGACCAGTGGCGGCGAGGCCAAGGCCGCTGCCGCGCTCAAGAGCCAGTTGCAGGGCAAGGGCCACACCTGGAAAGACTTTGCCGTGGCCGGCGGTGGCGGTGACAACGCCATGACGGTGTTGAAGTCCCGTGTGGTCTCGGGCAACGCGCCGGCGGCCGCGCAGATCAAGGGCCCGTCTCTGCAGGAGTGGGCTGGCGAAGGTGTGCTGGCCAACATCGACGACGTCGCCAAGGCGGAAAAGTGGGACTCGCTGCTGCCCCCGGTGGTCAGCAACGTGATGAAGTACAAGGGCAACTACATAGCCGTGCCGGTGAACGTGCACCGCGTGAACTGGCTGTGGGCCAACCCGGCGGTGTTCCAGAAGGCCGGTGCCAAGGTGCCCACGAACTGGGACGAATTCTTCGTTGCGGCCGAGGCCCTCAAGAAGGCCGGCGTGATCCCCGTGGCACACGGCGGTCAGAACTGGCAGGACTTCACCACTTTCGAGAGCGTGGCCCTGGGTGTGGGTGGCGCCGAGTTCTACCAGAAGGCGCTGGTGCAGCTGGATGCCGCGAGCCTGAACGGTGCCACCATGACCAAGGTGCTGGACACCTTCAAGAAGGTCAAGTCCTACACCGACCGCAACGCCCCCGGCCGCGACTGGAACCTGGCCACGGCCATGGTCATCAAGGGCGAGGCCGGCATGCAGCTCATGGGCGACTGGGCCAAAGGCGAATTCATTGCCGCCGGCAAGACCCCGGGCAAGGATTTCGTCTGCGCCGCCGCGCCGGGCACGGCCAGGTCGTTCACCTTCAACGTCGACTCGTTCGCCATGTTCAAGATCAAGAACGAGGCCAACCAGAAAGCCCAGAAAGACCTGGCGGCTGCCATCATGTCGCCGCAGTTCCAGGAGGTGTTCAACCTCAACAAGGGCTCCATCCCGGTGCGCCTGAACATGGACCTGGCCAAGTTCGACGACTGCGCCAAGCTCAGCGCCAAAGACTTCGTGGACACGGCCAAGTCCGGTTCGCTGGTGCCGTCGATCGCCCACGGCATGGCCGTTGCGGCCGCCAAGTCCGGTGCCATCCAGGACGTGGTCAGCCAGTTCTGGAACGACGACCGCATGACCACCAAGGACGCGCAGGCCAAGCTGGCGGCCGCCGCCAAGGCGCAGTAAAACCGCTGGTGCGGACACGGCCCGCCGCCCGACGGTGGCGGGCCGTGACGCCCGGACACCACCCATGCTGCCCTCCCGCCCCGCCGCGACGAACTGGCTGCCCAAGCTGGTCATTGCGCCCAGCTTTGTGCTGTCGCTGCTGTTCATCTACGGCCTCATGGCCTGGAACGGCTACCTCTCGCTGTCGGCCTCGCGCCTGCTGCCCAACTACGAGTTCGTCGGTCTGGCCCAGTACGAGCTGCTGTTCGAAAGCGAGCGTTTTCGCGTCGCGCTGCGCAACCTCGCGGTGTTTGGCGTGCTGTTCATTGGCGGCGCCATGGCGCTGGGTGTGCTGCTGGCCGTGCTGCTGGACCAGAAGGTGAGGGGCGAGGGGGCGCTGCGCACCATCTACCTCTACCCGATGGCGATCTCCTTCATCGTCACCGGCACCGCCTGGAAGTGGATGCTCAATCCTGGCCTCGGGCTGGAGCACCTGATGCACCGCTGGGGCTTCACCGATTTCCGCTTCGACTGGCTGATCAACCCCGACATGGCGATCTACTGCGTGGTGATTGCCGGCATCTGGCAGAGCGCTGGCTTCGTGATGGCGCTGTTCCTGGCCGCGCTGCGTGGCATCGACGACAGCATCATCAAGGCCGCCCAGGTGGATGGCGCCAGCCTGCCGCGCATCTACTGGCGCATCATCCTGCCCAGCCTGCGCCCGGTTTTCTTCAGCACCTTGCTGGTGGTGGCCCACCTGGCCATCAAGAGTTTCGATCTCGTGATGGCGCTCACCGGCGGCGGACCCGGGTTCGCGTCCGACGTGCCCGCCACCTTCATGTACACGGTGGCCTTCACGCGCGGTCAGATCGGCCTGGGTGCCGCCAGCGCCACCGTGATGCTGGCCACCATCGCCGCCATCGTGGTGCCTTACCTGTATTCCGAACTGCGGAGCCGCCGATGAACCGCCTCACCGTCCACCGCGCGATGCTCTGGGCCGTGCTGCTGCTGTTCGCGGCCTGGTTCCTGCTGCCGCTCTATGTCATGGTCGCCACCTCGCTGAAAGATGCCGACCAGCTGCGCGAGGGCCACCTGCTGAGCTGGCCCGGCACCCCCACCTTCGCACCCTGGCTCAAGGCATGGGGCGAGGCCTGCACCGGCGTGCAGTGTGAGGGCCTGAAACCTTTCTTCTGGAATTCGGTGGTGATGGTGGTCCCGGCGGTGCTGGTGTCCACATTGCTCGGGTCGCTCAACGGCTATGTGCTCAGCAAATGGACCTTTCGCGGCAGCGAGACGCTGTTCGCCTTCATGCTGTTCGGCGTCTTCATGCCCATGCAGGTGGTGCTGCTGCCCATGAGCCAGGTGCTGGGGTGGCTGGGCATTGCCAGCTCGCTGTGGGGCCTGATCCTGGTGCATGTGGTGGCCGGCCTGCCCAGCACCACGCTGTTCTTCCGCAACTACTACGTGGGCCTGCCCGACGAACTGATCAAGGCCGCCATGCTGGACGGCGCCTCGTTCTGGCAGATCTACCGGCGCATCGTGCTGCCGCTGTCCGTGCCCATCCTGGTGGTCACGCTGATCTGGCAGTTCACCAACATCTGGAACGACTTCCTCTACGGGGTGGTGTTCTCGGGTGCTGACAGCAAGCCGGTGACCGTGGGCCTGAACAACCTGGCCAACACCTCCAGCACCGTCAAGGAATACAACGTCGACATGGCCGCTGCGCTGATTGCCGCGCTGCCCACGCTGATTGTCTACGTCGTGGCTGGCAAGTTTTTTGTGCGCGGGCTCACGGCCGGCGCTGTCAAGGGGTAGCGCATGGGTGCGTTGAGCATCAGATCCGTCCACAAGGTCTACAACCAGAAGACCCACATCCTCAAAGGCATAGACCTCGACATCGAGGCCGGTGGCTTTCTCATTCTGGTGGGGCCGTCTGGCTGCGGCAAATCTACGCTGCTGTCCATGATCGCGGGGCTGGACGCGCCCACCTCAGGCAGCATCCACATCGGCGAGCGCGACATCACCCACCTGCCCAGCAAGGACCGCGACATCGCCATGGTGTTCCAGAGCTACGCGCTCTACCCCAACATGACCGTGGCACAGAACATTGCCTTCGGCCTGGAAATCCGCAAGGTGCCCAAGGCCGAGCGCGAGGCGGCCGTGGCCAGGGTGTCGCAGATGCTGCAGATCGGCCACCTGCTGGACCGCAAGCCCGGCCAGCTCTCGGGTGGCCAGCGCCAGCGCGTGGCCATGGGCCGGGCCCTGGCGCGCGACCCCAAGCTGTTCCTGTTCGACGAGCCGCTGTCCAACCTGGATGCCAAGCTGCGCGTGGAAATGCGCGCCGAGATCAAGCAGCTGCACCAGCGCACCCGCACCACCACGGTCTATGTCACGCACGATCAGGTGGAGGCCATGACCTTGGGTGACCGTATCGCGGTGATGAAAGACGGCGAGGTGCAGCAGTTCGGCTCGCCGGCCGACATCTACGGCCGTCCGGCCAACCGCTTCGTGGCCGAGTTCATCGGTTCACCTGCGATGAACCTGGTGGAGGCCACCCGCACCGCCGATGGCCTGGGTGTCGGCGGTACGGCCATCACACTGACCGGGGACCAGCGCGCCGCGGTGGCGGCCCACACCGGTGGGGGCGTCACCTGGGGCCTACGGCCCGAATGCCTGGGTTTTGGCGACAGCGGCCTGCCCGGCCAGATCGCCCTGATCGAGCCCACCGGCCCCGAGACCTACGTCACCGTGCAGACCCCGCTGGGCGTGTTGACGGTGCGGGTGCCCGGCCTCATGAACGCCCGTGAGGGCGATGCCGTGCACCTGGGCTGGAACCCGGCCGACGCCCACCTGTTCGACGCCGTCACCGGGGCCCGGCTCAACGCATGATCCGCGTCGGCATCATCGGCAACGGCTACGCCACCCAGACCTTCCACGCCCCGCTGGTGCGGGCCACGCCAGGGCTGGAACTGGCAGCCGTGTGCCACCGCGATGGGGTGGACGAGCTGCTGGCACGGGCCGACATCGACCTGGTCGTCATCCCCACGCCCAACCACACCCACCACCCGCTGGCGGCACGCGCACTGGCCGCCGGCAAACACGTGGTGGTCGACAAGCCGTTCACCGTCACCCGAGCCGAGGCACAGGACCTGATCGCGCGGGCGGCGCACGCCGGGCGGGTGTTGTCGGTGTTCCACAACCGCCGCTGGGACAACGATTTCCTGGCGCTGCGTGAGTTGGTGGCGCAGGGCACGCTGGGCCGAGTGACCCAGGTGGCCTCCCACTTCGACCGCTTTCGGCCTGTGGTGCGCGACCGCTGGCGCGAATCCGACATCCCGGGTGGGGGGCTCTGGTACGACCTGGGGCCCCACCTGCTGGATCAGGCTCTGCAACTCTGGGGCCAGCCGCAAGCGCTCTGGGTGGACCTGCAGCGCCAGCGTGACGGGGCCCTGACCGACGATGGATTCCACGCCGTGCTGCGGTATGCCGATGGTCTGCGGGTGCACCTGCATGCCACCATGCTGGCTGCCGAGCCGGCGCCTCGCTGGCGCGTGCATGGCACCCGGGGCAGCT
>CALRLO020000024.1:0-64666 GCA_943368755.1 Synechococcus sp. UW140
CGAGCTGGTGGCGTCGGCGGGGGCGACGATGTCGGAGATCGTGGCGAGCGTGCAGCGGGTGACGGACATCATTGGGGAGATCACGGCGGCGGCGGGGGAGCAGAGCGACGGGATAGGGCAGGTGAATGTGGCGGTGAACCAGCTGGACCCGATGACGCAGCAGAACGCGGCGCTGGTGGAGCAGAGTGCGGCGGCGGCGCAGAGCCTGAAGGAGCAGGCGCAGAACCTGGCGCAGGTGGTGGCGGTGTTCAAGCTGGGCTGAAAAACCCCCGGCCTCTGAGTCACAATCCGGCCACCCATGCCCATCCGCCCACGAACTTCTCAAATTGGAAGCCCTCGTCGTCTGAGCGAGGGCCTGGTGCCCCAGGTGGCCGCGGCGGCCGCGGCCAGCCGCCAGCAATCGCGGCTGTTCCAGCTGCTGGGAGCCAGCCTCGACCGGCTCACCGACATGGTGCTCATCACCGAGGCCGAACCGCTGGACCAGCCCGGCCCGCGCATCGTGTTCGCCAACCGGGCCATGCTCACCCAGAGCGGCTACACACGGGCCGAGGTGATGGGGGCCACACCCCGCCTGTTCCAGGGGCCGCAGACCCAGCGCGAGGCGCTGGACCGGGTGCGCCAGGCCCTGCAGCGGCGCGAGCCGGTGCGCGTGGAACTGATCAACCATGCACGCGATGGCCGGGCCTACTGGCTGGACATGGAGATCGTGCCGGTGCCCGACGAGAACGGCCACGTGACCCACTTCCTGTCCATCCAGCGCGACATCACCGACCGGGTCGAGATCGACGCCGCGTTGCGCGACAGCGAGGAGCGCTACCGCAGCCTGACCGAACTGTCGTCCGACTGGTTCTGGGAGCAGGATGAGCACTTCCGCTTCACCCGCTTCGATGGCAACCTGCCACCCCACTTCGTGCACGCCAGCAGCGTGGGGCGCCACGCCTGGGACGTGCCCACCTTCAACATGACCGAGGCCGACTGGGCCGAACACCGACGCGTGCTGCAGGCCCACCTGCCGTTCCGCCACCTGGAGGTGCACCGCCCCCGACCCGACGGCACCGCTGCCTGGACGTCGGTCAGTGGCGAGCCCATCTTCGATGGCCAGGGCCGCTTCAAGGGCTACCGCGGCGTGGGCAGTTTCATCACCGAGCGCAAGCAGGCCGAAGTCGGCCTGCACGAGGCCAACGAGCTGCTGCGCGTGAGTGTGGAGAACATGCACCAGGGCCTGGTGATGGTGGACCGCGAAGGCCGGATTCACCTCTACAACTCGCGATTCCTGGAGCTGCTGAACCTGCCGGAGGCCGTGGTGGCCGCGCCGGACGCCAACGCCAGGTCGCTGCTGGAGTTCCAGATACAGCGCGGCGACCTCGGCGGCGACGTGGAGCAGCACCGCGCCGACATCGAGGCGCTGATCCGGGGCGAGCCGATGGCAACGGGCATGACCTATGTGCGGCGCGCCCGCTGGGGGCGCGTGCTGGAAATCAGCACGCGCCTGCTCGAGCGCGGCGGCTTCGTGCGCACCTACACCGATCTCACCGACCACCTGCAGGCCCAGGAGGCCTTGCGTGAGAGCGAGGAGCGTTTTCGCCACCTGACCCGGCTGTCGTCCGACTGGTACTGGGAGCAGGACGCTTCCCACCGCTACACCCGGATCGAAGGACGTGGCGTGCCCGAAGGCGAGCACCCTTACCTCGGCAAGACCCGCTGGGAGCTGGGTGCGTTCAACATGGGCGAGGCCGACTGGGCCGCGCACCGCGCGGTGCTGGACGCCCACGAGGAATTCCATCAGCTGGAGCTGCACCGCCCCGGCGAAGACGGGAAAAGCCACTGGGTCTCCATCAGTGGCACCCCCATCTTCGATGGCCAGGGACGGTTCAAGGGCTACCGGGGTGTGGCGCGCAGCATCACCGCCGCCAAGCGCGCCGAACTCGATGCGCGGGACCAGCTGGCCTTCAGCCAGCGCCTCACCGCCAACGTGCCGGGCATGGTCTACCAGCTCCACCGCTCGGCCCAGGGGCGCTACAGCTTCCCCTTTGTGAGCGACGGCGTGCGCGAGCTCTACGAGGCCGAGCCCGCCGACGTTGCAGCCGATGGCAGCCTGGGCATTTTCAAGCGCATTGCTCCGTCCGACCGCGAGGCTCTGGCGCAGGAGCTGGAGCGTTCGTGCCGGGATCTCACGCCCCTGGTGCACGAGTACCGGGTGCAGCGCACCGACGGCAGCGTGCGCTGGCACGCCACCCAGGCCCGGCCCGCGCAACAGGCCCAGGGGGCCGTGGTCTGGTACGGCTACACCAGCGACATCACCGAACGCGTGCAGGTGGGCGAACGCCTGCGCGAGGCCAACGAGCTGCTGGAGGTCACGCTGTCCAGCCTGAGCCAGGGCGTGGTGATGTTCGATGCCGACGGGCGTGCGGTGTTCTACAACCGCCGCTTCCTGGAGCTGATGAACTTCCCGCAGTCCCTCATGAACCGCCAGCCCACGCTGGAGCAGATGGTGGACTTCCAGTATGGGCGTGGCGATTTCGGCGAGGGTGTCACGCGTGAACGGGCGGCCACTTATGGCCGCATGGACGTGGATGGCCGTCGCCTGATCGCACCGGGCGAGTACGTGCGGCGGCGTGCCGATGGCCGCTCGGTCGAGATCAAGACCCGCGAACTGGCCTCCGGCGGCTGGGTGCGTACCTACGCCGACGTGACCGACTATGTGGATGCCCAGGAGGCGCTGCAGCGTGGCGAGGAACGGCTCGCCCTGGTGCTGCAGGGGTCTAACGACGGCGCCTGGGACTGGAACCTGGAAACCGGCGAGGCCTATTTCTCACCCCGCTGGTGGGCCATGCTGGGCTACCGGCCCGACGAGCTGCCCAGCCGGCCCGCCCTGTGGGGTGAACTCACCCACCCGCTGGACAGCCTGCGCGTGAGCGCCGAGATGGAGGCCGCGCTGGCCGATGGCACCCAGGGCTTCGAGCTCGAGTTCCGCATGCTGCACCGCGACGGGCACGACATCACCGTGCTGGACCGGGGTTTCATCGCCCGCAACAGCGAGGGCCGTGCGGTGCGCCTGGCCGGCACCCTGACCGACATCACCGCGCGCAAGCGACTCGAGCAGCGGCTGGAGGAGAGCGAGGCGCGCATGACCGCGCTGTTCGAGGCCATCCCGGACCGCATCTGGCTCAAGGACCTGCAGGGGCGCTACGTGCTCTGCAACCCGGGCAAGGCCGCCATGTACGGCTGTACCGTGGAGCAGATGATGGGCCGCACCGAACGCGACCTGGTGCCCGACGTGGCCGCCGAGTACGAAGACACCGACCGCCGTGCCCTCAGCGCCGACGCGCCGCTGGTCTACGAACAGGACGTGCCGCTCTATCCCGGAGGCCCCGCTGGCGTGTTCGAGGTCATCAAGCGCGCGGTCCACGACCACGCGGGCGAGCCCATCGGCGTGCTGGGGGTGGCACGCGACATCACCGAGCGCAAGCGCGCCGAAGAGCAGATCGAGCGCCTGGCGTTTTTCGATCCGCTCACCCAGCTGTGCAACCGCCGCCTGTTCCAGGACCGGCTGGAGCAGGCCCAGGTGGCCAGTGCCCGCAGCGGCCACTGGGCGGCGGTCTGTTTCATCGACCTCGACAACTTCAAGGACCTCAACGACACCCTGGGACACGACACAGGCGACCAGCTGCTGCGCCAGGTGGGCGAGCGCCTCAAGGCCGTGGTGCGCGAACAGGACACGGTGGCGCGCCTGGGGGGTGACGAGTTCGTGGTGCTGGTGGAACAGCTGGGCACAGAGCCCGATGCGGCCGCGCTGTACGCCAACCACGTGGGCCAGAAGATCCTGCAGGAACTCAACGCACCCTACGAGCTGTCGGGCGGCTGGCACCACAACACGCCCAGCATCGGCGTGACGCTGTTCCGCCACCATGAGGAGCGCACCGAGGACATCCTCAAGCGTGCCGATCTGGCCATGTACCAGTCCAAGTCGGCCGGGCGCAACACCGTGCGCTTCTTCGACCCCAACATGCAGGCGGTGGTGCTGGCGCGTTCGGCGCTGGAGCGCGACCTGCGCCAGGCCCTGGCCGGCCAGCAGCTGATGCTGTACTACCAGTCGGTGGTCAATGCCCAGGGTCATGTCAGCGGGTACGAGGCGCTGCTGCGCTGGAAACACCCCGAGCGCGGCATGGTCTCGCCGGCCGATTTCGTGCCCGTGGCCGAACAGACCGGGCTGATCCTGCCCATGGGCCAGTGGGTGCTTCACACCGCCTGCACCCAGCTGGCGCTATGGGCGAAGGTGCCCGCGCGTGCGCACCTGACGTTGGCCGTGAACCTGAGCGCGCGCCAGCTGCGCCAGAACGATTTCGTGGCCGAGGTGGAGGCCGTGCTGCGCGACACCGGCGCGCCGCCCGAACGCCTCAAGCTCGAGCTGACCGAGAGCCTGCTGCTGCACGACATCGAGGAAACCATTCTTAAAATGCAGCAGTTGGCGGGGTTGGGTATCCGCTTCGCGCTGGACGATTTCGGCACCGGCTATTCCTCCCTGAGCTACCTCAAGCGCCTGCCGCTGTCGCAGCTCAAGATCGACCAGTCGTTCGTGCGCGACCTGCTCACCGACCCCAACGACGCCGCCATCGCGCGCACCATCCTGCAACTGGCCCAGAGCCTGGACCTGGATGTGGTGGCCGAAGGCGTGGAAACCGAAGGCCAGCGCCAGTTCCTTGAGCTGATGGGCTGCAAGGCCTTCCAGGGCTACCTGTTCGGGCGGCCCGCACCGCTAGAAGGAGATTGACCATGAATGCACGCCTGCCCACCCCCGCGCTCGACGTCGACGCGCTGGACACTTTTGTCGGCCAACGCTGGGACGAGACCATCGTGCCCGAACTGACGCGCTACATCGAGATCCCGGCCAAGTCGCCCATGTTCGATCCCGACTGGGCAGCCCACGGCCACCTCGAGAAGGTGCTGCAACGCGCCGCCGACTGGGTGCGCGCGCAGAAGGTCGAAGGCCTGCAGCTGGAGGTGGTGCGCCTGAAGAAACCCGACGGCAGCGACCGCACGCCGGTGCTGTTCTTCGAGGTGCCGGCCAGTGCCGGCCAGGACGGAACACCAGCGCCCGCATCCGGCCAGACCGTGCTGATGTACGGCCACCTCGACAAGCAGCCCGAGTTCACCGGCTGGCGCTCCGACCTCGGCCCCTGGACGCCCAAGGTCGACGACGGCAAGCTCTACGGCCGCGGTGGCGCCGACGACGGCTACGCGGTCTACGCCAGCGTGGCCTCGCTGCAGGCGCTCAAGGCCCAGGGCGTGGCTCACCCGCGCATCGTCGGCCTGATCGAGACCTGCGAGGAAAGCGGCTCGGGCGACCTGCTGCCCTATGTGGACGCGTTGCGTACGCGCCTGGGCGACGTGGGCCTGGTGATCTGTCTGGACAGTGGTGCCGGCAACTACGACCAGCTCTGGCTCACCACCAGCCTGCGCGGCATGGCCACCGGTGTGCTCAAGGTGCAGGTGCTCACCGAGGGCATCCACTCCGGCGACGCCTCGGGGCTGGTGCCGTCGAGTTTTCGCATCATGCGCCAGGTGCTGGACCGTCTGGAGGACAGCACCACCGGCCGACTGCTGCCCGCCAGCTTCCACTGCGAGGTGCCCGCCGAGCGCCTGGCCCAGGCCCGCGCCACCGCCGCCATCCTCGGCGAAGAGGTCTACAAGCGCTTCCCCTGGGCCCACCACGACTGCGGCGGCTCCAGCGTCTTTGCGCTGCCCACCACCACCGACCCGGTCGAGGCCCTGCTCAACCGTACCTGGCGGCCCACGCTGTCCGTCACCGGCGCCGAGGGTTTCCCGGACCTGCAGAACGCCGGCAACGTGTTGCGCCCCTACACCGCCTTCAAGCTCAGCCTGCGCCTGCCGCCGCTGGTGGATGCGGCCCAGGCCGTGCAGGAGCTCAAGGCCCTGCTCGAAGACAACGCCCCCTACCAGGCCAAGGTGACCTTCGACTCGCTGAGCGGCGCCACCGGCTGGAATGCGCCGGCCGTCGCTCCGTGGTTCGAAGATGCGCTGCAGGTCGCCTCGCGTGCCAGCTTTGGCGGTGCCGGCTACGGCACCATCGGCCAGGGCGGCACCATCCCGCTGATGAACATGCTGAGCCAGGGCTTTCCCACCGCGCAGATGATGGTTTGCGGCGTGCTGGGTCCCAAGAGCAACGCCCACGGGCCCAACGAGTTCCTGCACCTCGACTACGCGCGTCGCCTCACCGCGTCGGTGGCGCAAGTGATAGCCCGCATGCCCTGAACATGACCACCACCTCCCAGGTCCCCTTTACCCTGCGCGACGGTCTCAACCTCGCACTCTACGACTGGCCACTGCCCGACAGCGTGCGCCCGCGTGGGGTGGTGCTGATCGTTCATGGCCTGGGCGAACACGCCTGGCGCTACGACCACGTGGCCCAGCGCCTGAACACCTGGGGTTTCTGGGTGCGCGCCTACGACCAGCGCGGCCACGGTGAATCGGGCGGCAAGCGCGGCGTGCTCGCCACCGACCATGCGCTGCTGGCCGATCTGGCCGAGGTGGTGGACGACACCCGCGAGCAGCTGTGCAACCGCTGGGCCTGCCCGCTCATCCTGCTGGGCCACAGCATGGGTGGTCTGGTCACTTCGCGTTTCGTGGCGGGCCGCCTGCGCCCGGTGGAAGCGCTCATCCTGTCATCGCCCGCCCTGGACGCAGGTCTGAGCACTGCCCAGCGGCTGCTGGTGAACACGCTCTACAACATTGCCCCCAATCTGGCCGTGGGCAACGGGCTGGATGCCACCCGCATTTCGCACGACCCCGAGGTGGTGCGCCGCTACCAGAGCGACCCGCTGGTGCACGACCGCATCTCGGCCCGGCTGGCACGCTTCATCGATGCCGAGGGGCGCTTCGTGCGTGAACACGCCGCCGCCTGGACCGTGCCCACGCTGCTGATGTACGCCGGAGCAGATGCGCTGGTGAACCCGCAGGGCAGCCGCGCCTTCGCCGCTGCGGCCCCTGCCGATGTGGTCAGCAGCCGGGACTTTGACGGTCTGTACCACGAGATCTTCAACGAGGCCCGGCCTGCCGAGGTGTTCGAGACGCTCGAACACTGGCTGGACGGGCGGTTCTGATCAGGCGTTTGCCAGCTGGGCCTGAGCCTGCTGGGCCAGTTGCTGAAGTGGCTCGAGGAAGGTTTCCACGGCCTTGTCCTCGCTCATGGTGGAAGCAAACCAGGTCACGCCCACCGAGGCGACCACCCGGGTCGCATCGAAAACCGGCACGGCCAGGGTACGTGACACCGGCCGCACCGCCTTGTCCCGCAAGGCGTAGCCCTGGCGGCGGATCAGCTCCAGCGTGTCGTCCAGCGTGCGCCGTTGCCGAACGGGCTGGTCCTCCTCGCTGGGCGATGCGGCGATCAGCTCGATGAGCACATCCCTTTCATCCGGCTGGCAAAAGGCCAGGTAGGCCCGACCCAAGGCGCGGCTGATGAGGCTCAGGCGCATGCCGACGGTCGAGTGCAGCAGCGCCAGCGGTGACGATGGAATGGTGCTGTAGCGCACCACCACGGCGCCACCTTCCGGAACGGCAACGGCCGTGGGCCACTTGTAGCGTTGCGTGAAGCCATCCAGCAAAGGGGCCATCACCTCCACCAGGCGGGGCTCACCATGAAACCCGCTGGACAGTGTCTTGACCCGTGAGGTCAGCAGGTACGCGCCGGCCTGCGGTGCGTGGCGGACATAGCCGCAGGCTTCCAGCGTCTGCAGGTAACGGATGATGGACGGTTTGGGCAGGCCCAGGTGGCTGTGAAGGGACGCCACCGTGGACACCGGCGTGCTGGCCATGACCTCCAGCAGGCGAATCGCTCGCACCACAGCTTCAACGGGGGGAGACGAAGGCATACGCGCAATTGTTTCACGCCCACCCCTCCGCGCCAACGGGGGGATGTACGGATGGCTGTGTCTGACCCCATCGACGCAGAGCGGCGAGCGGCCCGGGGTCGGCTATTCCATCGAAATCTTGGCCGACTCCACCACCTTCTTCCACTTGGCGCCTTCCGAGGCCATCAGCTCGCCCAGCTTGGCCGGCGTGCCCGAGACGCCGACCATGCCCAGCGCACCCAGCTTCGCCTGCCCGTCGGCGGACGTCACGAACCGGTTGATCTCCGCATTGAGGGTGTCCACGATGTGCTTGGGCAATTTGGCCGGGCCCACCACGGCACTCCAGGCGGTCGCTTCGAGGTTGAAGCCCTGCTCCTTGGCCGTTGGCACGTTGGGCAGCCCCGAGTAGCGCGCATTGGACATCACCGCCACGGCCCGCAGCTTGTTGGCCTGCAGGGCCGAGATCAGCGAGGTCACGGGTGTCGACACGCCGTCCACCGTGCCGCCGATGGCGTCGGCCATGGCCAGCGAATCACCCCGGTAGGGCACAGACTGGATGGGCGTCCCGGTGCTGGTCCGCAGGTATTCCGCCACCAGGTGGCCAATGGTGCCCGCCCCGGGGTTGGACACCGTGAGCGGTTGTGCCGAGGACTTGCCCAGGGCCACGAACTCCGCGAGGTTGTTGGCCTTCACGTTGGGGTTGATCGCGATCACCATGGGGATCTCGCCCACCAGGCCAATGGGGGTGAGGTCCTTCTCGGGGTCGAAGGGCATCGACTTGAACATCGACTTGTTGTTGGCCAGGGGGCCGGTGGTCGCCAGGGCGAAGGTGTAGCCGTCCGGCGCCGATTTGGCGACGAAATCCACACCGACGTTGCCCGATGCGCCCACCTTGTTCTCGACCACGAACTGCTGGCCGAACCGTGTGCTCAGGTGCTGGGCCAGCTGCCGTGCCACCAGGTCAGAGCTGCCACCCGGGGCAAAGGTGGCGATGAGCTTGACGGGCTTGTTCGGCCAGTCGGCCTGCGCCCACAGTGTCGAGGGTGCCGCAAACATCAGGCCCAGGCAGCAGGCCATGGCCCGGCTAACAGAACGACGATCCATTCTTGTCTCCAACAAAGTTCTGAGGTGCGCAGAGTGTGTAGACACGTCCGGTTGCAGACCAGTGCCGTGTTGCGGTGTTCCGTCAGCCGGAATCCGGGGCCTGAAGGTGGGCGCGGCGCCAGCGGTGTTTCTCATAATCGCGCCGGGTGTTGACTGCCACTTCTTTCTGTTTGAGGAATGCACATGGTTGAAGACCAGACGAGCCGGGTGTTGGCCCTGCTTGATCGGGAAGAGCTGTTCGATCTCGTCCGTCGCGAGCGTTTTGCGCGCGACCAGATGCGGTTTGACGTGATGCGCGAATGTTTCCACGACAACGCGTATGTCAGGACCAGCTGGTACGACGGGTACGGCGGCGACCGCTACGTCGAGGCCTCACGCCAGCTGCTGATCCGCAGCCCGGGCGGCAAACACTGGGTCTTTCCCGCTTTTGCGCAGGTCAACGGTGACCGGGCCACGGTCGAAAGCCCCGCCAAGATCTTCAACCGGGTGGCGATTGAAGGTGTGGACATCGACTTTCACGTCTACTGCCGGTTCTTCTCACGGGCGGTCCGCGAGGGCGGGCGGTGGAAGCTCCTCACTTTCGAGGTGCTCTGGGAGCGCGACGAGATGCGCCCCGTCGATGCCAACCAGCGCTTGCCCTTCAACTACGCCGACCTGGCGCACTTCAGGCCCACCTACCGGTTCCTGTCGTACTACCAGAAAAGCCGCGGCGTCGAGGTGAACCCGAACCTGCTCGGCGACGACAGGCCCGATGAGCTGCGCGACTTTCACTCGGCGCAAGACGCCTGGCTCGCTGGGGGGCCGTGAGGCGCCCCGTCCGCCGAGCAGACCGGCGGGCAGGTCTCAGGCCGCCACGTGCCGCCGCACCAGTGCCAGCCACACCAGCGCCGCGCCGGTCAGCGCCACCGGCAGCAACGAACCCACGTTGAGCCACTGCCAGCCCTGGGTGGTGACCAGCGCGCCCGAGGCGAACGAGGTCAGTGCCATGGTGGCGAAGACGAAGAAGTTCAGCGCCGCCTGTGCGCGGTCTTTCTCTTCGGGGCGCCAGGCCTCCAGGGCCAGCGTGGTGCTGCCCGTGAAGAGGAAATTCCAGCCCACGCCCAGCAGGAACAGCGCCACCAGGAACTGCTGCAGCTCCACCCCGGTGAGCGCGACCGCGATGCAGGCCAGGTTGAGCAGCACACCCAAACCCATGATCTGCAGCACGCCGAAGCGCTTGATCAGGTGGCCGGTGAAGAAGCCCGGTGCGAACATGCCGATCACGTGCCACTCCAGCACCAGCGCCGTGTCCGAAAACGCGTAGCCGCAGACCTGCATGGCCAGCGGCGTGGCGGCCATCAGCAGGTTCATCACGCCAAACCCCAGCGCCGCGCCGGCCGTGGCCACGATGAACACCGGCTGACGCATGATCTCGCGCAACGGACGCCCACCGTCGGTGCCGGCCTTGCGGGGCGGGTCGGGTGGAAAGCGGATGAAGGCCATCACCGCCATGGACAGCAGCGCCACCACCGCCAGCGCGAGGTAGGCGCCGGCAAACGGCGCGTCGGTCAGGCCACGGGTGTGGTTGGCGAGGTTGGGGCCCACCACGGCGCCCAGCAGGCCGCCGGCCAGCACCAGCGACACGGCCTTTTCGCGGAACGCGGGCAGGGCCAGCTCGGCCGCCGCAAAGCGGTAGAGCTGGCCGTTGGCGCTGTAGTAGCCCGCTGCCACGGTGGCGGCCACCAGCAGCCAGAAGTCTTTTTCGAACACCGCCCAGGCGCTCAGCAGCGCCGTGGCCAGGGCCACCGCCAGCCCGAGCTGAAACGACACCTGCCGGCCCCAGCGCGACTGGGTGCGTGCCACCAGCCCGGTGGACAGCGCGCCGCCCACCACGTAGCCCATCACCGGCAGCGTGGCCATCCAGCCCAGCGGCGCCAGGGCCAGGCCTACCAGACCATTGATCGCAATGAAGACCACGTTGTTGGTCAGGAACAGGCCTTGTGCGGCGGCCAGCAGCCAGAGGTTGCGGTTCATAAGCTGTCGTTTATATAGCAAGCAGCCATGGCTTGTATTCCGGGCGTCCGCCCCCACTCTCTACAATCGTTTTCCCCACCCTCGAAGGGCCACCCATGGTTCCGCATCTCGTCACGGCCCTCACCGGCCCCATCAACGAACTCGAACAGCGCATCCTCGAATCCACGCCGGTGATCGAGCGCTGGTTCCGCCTGGAATGGATGGAGCACACGCCGCCGTTCTACAGCTCGGTGGACATCCGCAACGCCGGTTTCAAGCTCGCGCCGGTGGACACCAACCTGTTCCCTGGCGGCTGGAACAACCTCGCCCCCGAGATGCTGCCGCTGGCCGTGCAGGCCGCGATGGCGGCCATTGAGAAGATCTGCCCCGAGGCCAAGAACCTGCTGCTGGTGCCCGACAACCAGATCCGCAACAGCTTCTACCTGAGCAACCTCGCGCAGCTGCAGCGCATCTTCCACCAGGCCGGCCTCAACGTGCGCCTGGGCTCGCTGGACCCCGAGGTCAAGGCCGCGACCACGCTGGCCCTGCCCGGTGGCGAGTCCATCGTGGTGGAGCCGCTCACGCGCGGCAAGCGTCGCCTGGGCCTCAAGAACTTCGACCCCTGCACCATCTTGCTCAACAACGACCTGAGCGTGGGCGTGCCCGGCATCCTGGAAGACCTGCACGAGCAGTACCTGCTGCCGCCGCTGCACGCGGGCTGGAGCGTGCGCCGCAAGAGCCTGCACTTCAAGGCCTATGAAGAGGTGTCCAAGCGCTTTGGCAAGCTGCTGGGCATGGACCCCTGGCTGATCAACCCGATGTTCGCGCAGTGTGGCGAGGTCGACCTGGACCAGGGCAGCGGCATGGAGTGCCTGCGCAGCAACGTCGACGCGCTGCTGACCAAGGTCAAACGCAAATACAAGGAATATGGCATCAACGAAAAGCCGTTCGTGATCGTCAAGGCCGACAACGGCTCGCACGGCATGGGCATCATGACGGTGCGCGACGTGAAAGACCTGGACGCACCCGATGCCCAGGCCAGGACCCGCCGGGCCACCGCTCCCGATGGCAAGCCGATCGGCGAGGTCATCATCCAGGAGGGTGTGCTGACCCACGAGCGCATACACGACGCGGTGGCCGAGCCGGTGGTCTACATGATGGACCGCTACGTGGTGGGCGGCTTCTACCGCGTGCACGCCGAGCGCGGCGAGGACGAGAACCTCAACGCCCCTGGCGCGCGTTTCGTGCCGCTGGCGTTCGAGCAGAGCGCCCACCTGCCGCAGCCCGGTGCCAAGGCCGGTGCCAGCGCGCCCAACCGCTTCTACATGTACGGCGTGATCGGCCGCCTGGCCATGCTGGCCGCCAGCTACGAGCTGGAGGCCACCGATCCCGAAGCCGAGGTCTACGACTGAAGTCAAGGGGGCGTCGCGCGAAGTTGCTGCACTGCAACATCTAGACGTGGCGCTCCATTGGCAGTCTGAGCGCGGCAGGCGCAAAATGGCCGCCCCATAACAACGGTACCCCGCCAGACAGGGAGGGGTCGTTTCGTGAGCCGTTCTCAATCGTCTCTTGCAGCGCTGACACTCGGCGCCATCGGTGTGGTCTATGGCGATATCGGCACCAGCGTGCTGTATGCCGTCAAGGAAGTTTTCGGTTCCGGCCACGTCCCCTTCACCCACGACAACGTCTACGGCATCCTGTCCATCCTGTTCTGGACACTGACCGTCATCGTCTCGCTCAAATACGTCGTGCTGGTGCTGCGCGCCGACAACGAGGGCGAGGGCGGCCTGATCGCCATGCTGGCGCTGGCCTCCCGGGCGGTGAAACACCGCCCCGAGCTGCGCCGCTGGCTGCTGGTCATCGGCATCTTCGGCACCTCGCTGTTTTATGGCGACGGTGTCATCACCCCGGCCATCTCGGTGCTCTCGGCCGTCGAGGGCCTGGAGGTGGTGTCGCCCCACTTCAAGCAGTATGTGGTGCCCATCACCCTGGTGGTGCTGTTCGCGCTGTTCGCGGTGCAAAAGCGGGGCACCGGCGGCATCGGCAAGTTCTTCGGCCCCATCACGCTGGTGTGGTTCCTCGCCATCGCGGTGCTGGGGGTCTCGCACATCGTGGGCCACCCCGAGATCCTGGGGGCACTGAGCCCGCACCACGCGCTGCGCTTCATGTGGGAACAGCCCGGCACCACCTTCATCATCCTGGGGGCGGTGGTGCTGTGTGTCACCGGCGCCGAGGCGCTGTACGCCGACCTCGGGCACTTCGGCAAGAAGCCGATCCGCCTGGCCTGGTTCAGTGTGGTCATGCCCGCGCTCACGCTCAACTACTTCGGCCAGGGCGCGCTGCTGCTGGAAGACCCCACGGCGGTGAAGAATCCCTTCTTCAACATGGCCCCCGACTGGGCGCTGCTGCCCCTGGTGGGCCTGGCCACCATGGCCACGGTGATCGCCTCTCAGGCGCTGATCTCGGGCGCGTTCTCCGTCACCAAACAGGCCATACAGCTGGGCTACCTGCCGCGCCTGAACATCCAGCACACCAGCGTGCGCGATACCGGGCAGATCTACATCCCCTTCGTCAATTGGGGCCTGTTCGTGGCCATCGTGCTGGCGGTGGTGATGTTCAAGTCGTCGAGCAACCTGGCGGCGGCTTACGGCATTGCGGTCACGCTGGACATGCTGATCACGACCATCCTGACCTTCTTCGTGATCCGCTACGGCTGGAACTACCCGCTGGCCTTGTGTCTGGCCGCCACCGGCTGGTTTTTCGTGGTGGATCTGGCGTTCTTCTCTTCCAACCTGCTCAAGCTGTTCGCGGGGGGCTGGTTCCCGCTGCTGATCGGCGGGGTGGTCTTCACGCTGATGATGACCTGGAAGGAGGGCCGGCGGCTGCTGGCCGAGAAACAGGCGGCCGAGTCCATCGACCTGCCCAGTTTTCTGGACGCGGTGTTCCTGAGCCCGCCCGCGCGCGTGGCAGGCACGGCGGTGTTTCTCACCTCCGACGTGGGCACGGTGCCCAACGCGCTGCTGCACAACCTCAAGCACAACAAGGTGCTGCACGAGCAGAACCTGTTCGTGACCGTGCGCAGCCACGAGGTGCCCTGGATTGGCCTGGAGCGTCGGCTGCAGGTGGAACCATTGGGCCACGACTGCTGGAAGGTGGTGATCCACTACGGCTTCAAGAACGACCCCGACGTGCCCAAGGCGCTGCAGCTGATGCAAGGGCGCGGCTGCGAGCTGGAATCCATGACCACCAGCTACTTCCTTTCGCGCGACACCGTCATCCCCACCATCGGCAGCGGCATGGCGCCCTGGCGCGAAAAGCTGTTCGCGCAGATGCACCACAACGCAGGCGCTGCGGCGGACTTCCTCAATTTGCCCAGCAACGCGGTGATCGAACTGGGGTCCAAGATCGAGATATAGGCCCCCGCGCTGCGCCGCTGCGCGGGTCGCTGCCCCCCGAGGGGGCTGGGTCGCGTTGGGGCGGCCCGGCGGCGACCCGGTCCCCGCTACCGGGCAAAATCCCCGCATGTCCTTCTTCAAAGACCTGAGCCTCCCCGCCGCCACCGCCGGTTTCGTGGCCGTGCTGGTGGGATTCACCAGTTCGGTGGCCATCGTGTTCCAGGCCGCACAGGCCTTTGGTGCCAGCCCCGCTGAAATCAGCTCGTGGATGTGGGCCCTGGGCCTGGGCATGGGGCTGTGCTCGGCCATTCCCTCGCTGGTCTGGAAACAGCCCGTCATGGTGGCCTGGAGCACGCCCGGTGCGGCGGTGCTGGCCACGGCCGGTCTGGCGGGCGGCTTCTCCATGGCCGAGGCCATCGGCGCCTTCATGGCCTGTGCCGCGCTGATCACGCTGGCCGGTGCCACCGGATGGTTCGAGCGGGTCATGAACCGCATTCCCATGGCCCTAGCGGCCGCCCTGCTGGCGGGCGTGCTCGCGCGTTTCGGCCTGCAGGCCTTTGCCGCCGCGCAGACCGCGCTCGTGCTGGTGGTGGTGATGCTGCTGGCCTACCTGCTCGGGCGGCGTTTTGTGCCACGCTACGCGGTGCCGCTCACGCTGGTCGTTGCCATCGCCTACGTGGTGGTCACGGGCCGCTTCGACGGGGGCGCCATGACCTTCGAGCTGGCGCGCCCGGTGTTCACCGCGCCGGTGTTCAGCTTTGCCGCCTTCGTCAGCCTGGCGTTGCCCTTGTTCGTGGTCACGATGGCCTCGCAGAACCTGCCCGGCGTGGCGGCCATACGCGCAGCCGGCTACGACATGCCGATCTCCAGGGTCATCACCATCACCGGTCTGGCCACGCTGGTGCTCGCACCCTTCGGCGCCTTCGCGCTCAACCTCAGCGCCATCACCGCCGCCATCTGCATGGGTCCCGAGGCCCACCCCGACGCCAGCAAGCGTTACACCGCGGCCGTGGCTTGTGGGGTGCTGTACGCGCTGATCGGCATCTTCGGTGCCGCCGTCACCGGCGTGCTGCTGGCCTTCCCCAAGGAGCTGGTGCTTGCGATTGCCGGCCTGGCGCTGCTGGGCAGCATCGGCGGCGGGCTGCACACGGCGCTGCGCGACGACGCGCACCGCGAGGCCGCCCTCATCACCTTCCTCGTCACGCTCAGCGGGGTCGCAATAGCCGGTATCGGCTCGGCGTTTTGGGGGGTTGTGGCCGGCGCGCTCGCGCTGTTTGTGCAACAGTACGGCCAACGAAAGAACCCGTCATGAACATCCTCGTCATCGCCGACCCCCTCGACAGCTTCAAGACCTACAAGGACACCACCTTCGCCATGATGCGCGAGCTGCAGCGCCGCGGCCACACGCTCGCGGCCTGCGAGCCGCAGCACCTGCACTGGCGCAGCGGCTCGGTGGTGACGGCGCAGGCCACGCCCGTGCGGCTCACGGGTGCGCTGGACGACTGGTACGTGGCCGAACCCGCCCGTGCCGTGGCCGTGAAAGACTTTGATGCCGTGCTGATGCGCAAGGACCCGCCGTTCGACAGCGAGTACTTCTACGCCACCCATGTGCTCGAACAGGCCGAGCGCGAAGGCGCCCGCGTGTTCAACAAGCCCGCTGCACTGCGCGACCACCCCGAAAAACTCGCGCTGATGGAGTTCGCCTCGTTCGCGCCGCCCACGCTGGTGACCCGATCGGCCGACGACATCCGTGCCTTCCACGCCGAACACGGCGACGTCATCCTCAAGCCGCTGGACGGCATGGGAGGCATGGGCATCTTCCGTGTCAAGGCCGACGGCATGAACCTCGGCTCCATCATCGAAACCCTCAACCAGGGCGGCGCCACCAGCGTGATGGTGCAGCGCTACCTGCCCGAGATCGTGGACGGTGACAAGCGTCTGCTGGTCATTGGCGGCAAGCCCGTGCCCTACTGCCTGGCGCGCATCCCGCAGGGCAACGAGGTGCGCGGCAACCTGGCGGCCGGCGGCAAGGGCGTGGCGCGGGCGCTGTCCGACAGCGATCGCGCCATCGGCGAGGCGCTGGGGCCGGTGCTCGCTGCACGTGGCCTGCTGCTGGCGGGCGTGGACGTGATCGGCGACAAGGTGACCGAGATCAATGTGACCAGCCCGACCTGTTTCCAGGAGATCCAGCAGCAGACCGGCTGCGACGTGCCGGCGCTGTTCGTGGACGCGCTGGAGGCCGCACTGCAGGCGGTTTGACGGGTGGGCTGGGTCGGTCAACGGTGCTAGACTGAACGAAACAATCTGTCACACCTCGGGCGCTTGTCAACGTGAAACGGGAATCCCTGCAATTGGACCAGGCCAAAGCCCTGCTGGAGCGGGCCGGGCATTCCCTGAAGCAGGATGAACACGATGACACGGCGTACCTGCAGCAGCTGATCGACGCCCTGTGCGAGCTGTCGCACACCGACCCCCTCACTGGCCTGGCCAACCGCCGCTACTTTGTCGAGGCGCTCGACCAGGAGGTCGACCGCGTCACCCGCGCCGGTGACATGGCGCTGCTGCTGCTGATCGACATCGACCATTTCAAGCGGGTGAACGACACCCATGGCCACATGGCAGGCGACCGCGTGATCCAGGCGGTGGCGCAGGCACTGCAGGCCAGTGTTCGGCCCATGGATACGGTGGCGCGCTACGGTGGCGAGGAATTCGCCGTCATACTGCCGAGCTGCCAGCCCGGTTTTGGCAGCCAGGTGGCCGAGCGCATCCGCGCCAGCGTGGCCCAGATGCCGGTGGTGCTCGACAGCGGTGAGTCGATCCGCGTGACGGTGAGCTGCGGAGGCGCGTATGCTCCGCAGTGGTTGCGATTCCATGCTGCCGCGTGGATAGAGCGTGCCGATGCCCAGCTCTACCGCGCCAAGGCTGAAGGCCGCAACCGCGTGTGCCTGGAGCCGCATGCCGACAGCGAGGTCAGCGCCGAGGAGAAAAGCCTGTTGTTCGGCCTGGGCACGGCCGATGGAACCCAGCCATGAACGAGAAGCCCATGAGTGCAACCACACCGTCATCGAACGCGCCCCTGGGCGTGGGGCCGTCCTTCGGCAAGGGCAAGGTGGTGGCCGTCACCAGTGGCAAGGGAGGCGTGGGCAAGACCTTCTTCTCTGCCAATCTGGCCGCTGCGCTCACCCGCCGCGGACTCAAGGTGCTGGTGCTGGACGCCGACCTGGGGCTGGCCAACCTCGACGTCGTGCTCAACCTCTACCCCAAGATCACGCTGCACGACGTCTTCACCGGCAAGGCCACGCTGGAGGACGCCATCCTCAAGGCGCCGGGTGGTTTCAGCGTCATCCTCGCGGGTTCGGGCATGGTGGAGTACTCACGCCTCACGCCCGAGGTGCGCGACGATTTCGTGAAGCTCATGAACGATGTGGTGCCGCGTTTCGACGTGGTGCTGCTCGACACCGGCGCGGGCATTTCCGACGTGGTGCTGTTTGCGGTCTCTCTCGCCTCCGAGGTGCTGCTGGTGGCCACGCCCGAACCCACCTCGCTGACCGACGCCTACGCCACCATCAAGGTGCTGGCCACGCAGCAGCAGCGCCAGCTCATACGTCTGGTGGTCAACCAGGCCGTGCGCCCGGGGGATGGCAAGAACATCACCGCACAGCTGCAGCAGGTACTCAACCGTTTCATCACCAACCGCCCCGGTCAGAACCTGCGTCTGGTGCACATGGGCGACATTCCCTCTGATGCCTCGGTCAAGGAGGCCATCATGCGCCGCCAGCTGCTGCTGGTCAGCGCGCCGGGTTGTCCGGCTGCACTGGCCGTGGGGCAGATCGCCGCGCGTGTCGAAGAGACCGTGCTCTCGGTCGAACGCTGAGGGAAGATGTCCTGGCAGCGACCCGCGCAGCGATGGAGCGCGGGGGTCTCAGTTCACCATGCCATAGAGGCGCTCGGGCGGCAGCTTCTGCACCATTGACTTGTCAGGCACGGCACCCGCGATGCCGTAGCCTGTGTCGGCGGTCTGCCGCTGCACCGTGCTCGGCACCGGCTGGCCCTGGGTGTCGGTGATGCAGGCCACCAGCGGCTTGTTGGCGTCCGCACCCCGGCGCACCACCACCGCGAGTTCACCCGACTGCAGCTTCACCAGCTCGCCCGGCGGGTAGATGCCCAGCGAGCGGATCAGCGCCGTGGCGAACGGGCCACCCTGGTCTTCCTTGAACAGCTGACGGGCCGCGTCCTGCAGGCTCAGTGCCGGCCGGTTGGCGCGGGCGGTGATCTTGGCGCCGAACACGTCGGCATGCCGCAGTGCCTGGGCCAGCGGGCTGCTGTCGCGCAGGCCACGCGGATAGCCGCTGCCATCGGCGCGCTCGTGGTGGTTCTCCACCGCCTCCAGCCACTCGGCATCGGCAACACCAAAGCCGCGCAAGCGCTCGGCCGCCAGCAGGGCGTGACCGTGCAGCTGCTTGCGCTGGCGTTCGGTGATGGGCACCTCCTGCACCGCCAGGCGGCCCTGCAGGTCGGCCGAGGCGATGTTCATGGTCAGTGCGGCCTTCACCAGCACGCGCTGGCGTGCGGGCTCCCACAGCAGCTTTTCCGCCATCAGGCGGCACAGGATGGCGGTGTGGATGGCGTGCCAGTAACCGTAGAGAAACAGCTGGCGGCGCTCCTGGCGCAGCAGGTGGTAGATCGCGATGTCGGCGTCCCGATCGATCAGTTCCAGCAGATCGTCCGTGAAGGTGTTGAGCGTGGCGGCCGGATCGCTCAGGTCGTCCAGGCCCTGCAGGGTCTGCACCTGACGATCGAAGAGGCGATCCCAGCGTTCAAACAGGGTGGGTGGTGGTGGGGGTGGCGCCGCGTTGCGGCCCGCTGCCGCCTCGACCGCCTGGAACTCTTCGAGGTCCACGAACATGCCGCGTTCCAGCAGTGTCAGCAGGCGGTCTTCGTCGGTGAGCACGTAGCCCTTGGCCAGCAAGAGGTTGGTATCGGCGTCACGCACACCCCATGGCAATGGCTCATTGAGCCGTACCTGCGACTGGACCAGCTGCAGCAGTTGCATGGCTGTGACAAACCCTCTCAAAAAGCCGCGCAAAACGCGCTACATTGGCTGTGTGGGCCAAACCGCACAACCATTATCGCCCCCACTGTCTGCAGCCGTGAACGTTTCTGCCTCCTCCACCCAGAGCCGCCGGCTCGGTCGCTACGAATTGCAGCGCGTGCTCGGCAAAGGTGCCCAGGCCACGGTCTGGCTCGCCCACGATCCGAGGCTCGAACGCCAGGTCGCCATCAAGCTGGTGCGCACACCGGCCGCGAAACAGGCCGGCGCACTCGATGCCTGGCTGCAGGAGGCGCGCCACGTGGGCCGCATCACCCACCCGCACATCGTCACGCTCTACGAAGCCGACAACTTCGATGGTCAGCCTGCGTTGGTGTTCGAGTACGTGAGCGGTCCCACGCTCGCGGCCTACCTGCGCGAGCATGGCGCGCTGTCGCCGGCCGAAGCCGTGGCGCTGCTGCTGCCGGTGCTCGATGCCCTGGGGGCTGCCCACGCGGCGGGAGTGGTGCACCGCGACCTCAAGCCTTCCAACATCCTGCTCGATGGGCAGGGACGCCCCAAGGTGACCGACTTCGGCATTGCCGTGCGCACCGATGCCGGGCCCGCCGCCGGGCCGCACACACTCCAGGGAACGCCGGGCTACCTCTCGCCCGAGGCGGCCACCGGCCAGGCGCCTACTGCCGCCAGCGACGTGTTCAGCGCCGGCCTCGTGCTGGCCGAGCTGCTGTTCGGCCAGCCCCTGATCGAGTCGGGTGACGCCTACCGCGCCATCTACCGCGTGAGCCACGAAGACCTGCAGCTGCCCGAGGACAAGGCCCACAGCGTGGACGACAACCTGCGCGCCACCGTGCTGCGCGCGCTGGCACGCGATCCCGCGCGCCGCTGGCCCAGTGCCACGGCGCTGGCCGAGGCGCTGCGCGAATGGCAGCAGCAGAACGGCGACGATGACGACGAGGCCACACCCGGTGGAGGCCCCCCCACGCTGGGATTCCTGCTGCGGCGCATGCGCCACAAGAGCGACTTCCCCGCCATGTCCGAGTCGGTCATGCGGGTGCAGAGCCTGGCGAATTCGGAGAACGAAAGCCTCAACTCGCTGACCAGCGAGATCCTCAAGGACGTGGCGCTCACCAACAAGCTGCTGCGCCTGGTCAACTCCGCGCAGTTCGCGCACGCGGGTGGCGGCAGCATCAGCACCGTGTCGCGCGCGGTCAGCCTGATCGGTTTTGCGGGCATACGCAACATCGCCATGAGCCTGGTGCTGCTGGAGCACATGCAGAACAAGGCACACGCCAACCAGCTCAAGACCGAGTTCCTGCGCGCGCTGCTGGCCGGCTCGCTGGCGAGTGACCTGTGCGCCGTGGCGCGCGAAGGTGAAGAGGTCTTCATCGGCGCGCTGTTCCAGAACCTGGGCCGCATGCTCAGCGAGTTCTACTTTCCTGAAGAAGCCGGGCGCGTTCGGGCCGCCATGGCCGGCGGCAAGGAAGAGGAGTCGGCCGCGCGCTCGGTGCTGGGCATCACTTACGAAGACCTGGGCCTGGGCGTGGCGCGCGCCTGGGGCCTGCCCGCCACCATGCAGCGGCTCATGCGCAAACCCGCCGGCAGCCCGCCCGCGCGGGTCTCGCCCGATGCCTACGAGCGGCTGCGCTGGATGGCGCTGGCCGCCAACGACCTGGCCGACACCTTCCTGGCCAGCGACGAGGCCGACCTGAACTTCAAGCTCCAGCGCCTGGCGCAGCGCTACGCGGCCGCGCTCGGGCTGGAGAGCGAACACATCGTGGCCACTGCGCAGGCGGCGCGCCAGAAGCTTGCCGAGACCGCCGAGGCCATGGGGATGCAAGTGGCGCCTCAGTCGCCGGCGGCCCGCCTGATACGGCTGGACAAACCGGTCGACCCGCAGGCCGACACCCTCACGCCGCACGAGCTGGTGGCCACCCCGGCCGGCCCACCCACCGCAGGCGTGGCCACGGTGACCACCCTCACGGGCGAGCCCGCGCTGGCCTCGCAGATGCTGGCCACCGGCATTCAGGACATCACCAACGCCATGGTCGAGAGCAACGTGCCGCTCAACGACATCCTGCGCATGATCCTGGAGACCATGTACCGCGCGCTGGGCTTTCGGCGTGTGCTGTTCTGCCTGCGCGACGCCGCCACGCAAAGCCTCACCGGCCGGTTCGGGCTGGGCGATGACGCGGCCGATGTGGCCAAGCTGTTCCGTGTGCCGCTGCAGGACCCCAACAACCTGTTCACCCTGGTCTGCACCAAGGGGGTGGACACGCTGATCCGCGATGCGCGCGCGGACAACGTCGTCTCGCGCCTGCCCGACTGGTACCGCAGACAGGTGAACGCGCCGGCTTTCCTGCTGCTGCCCATGCTGGTCAAAGGCGCGCCGCTGGGCCTGATCTACGCCGACAAGGCCGATGCCGCGGCGGTGGCGCTCGACGAGAAGGAGCTCGCGCTGCTCAAGACCCTGCGCAACCAGGCGGTGATGGCGTTCCGCCAGGCGCGGGGGTGAGCGTGGGGGTCAGCCCACCACGGCGGTCACTTCGATTTCCACCTTGGCGCGTTCTTCAACGAGCGCGCTGACCTCCACGCAGGTCATGGCCGGGAAGTGCCGGCCCATCACGGCGCGATAGGCCTCGCCCAGCTCGCGCAGGCGGGCGTTGTATTCCACGCGGTCCACGATGTACCAGGTCATGCGCACCATGTGTTCGGGTCCGGCCTGGGCGCAGGCCAGCACGGCCTTGATGTTCTCCAGCGCCTGGCGCGTCTGTGCGATGAAATCGTCGGACTCGAACTGCTGCTGGGCGTTCCAGCCGATCTGGCCCCCGACAAACACCAGCGTGCCTTTGGCGGCAATGCCGTTGGCGTAACCTTTTGGGGTGGCCCAGCCGGGCGGTTGAAGCATCTGCATGGGGGTCTCAGGCGGTTTGGGCACGCTGGCGCAGCACGAAGCGCTGCAGCTTGCCGGTTTCGGTGCGCGGCAGCTTGTCGAGGAACTCGATTTCGCGCGGGTACTTGTAGGGGGCGAGCGTGGTCTTCACGTGCTCCTGCAGCGCCTTGACCTGCGCGGCGTCGGCCGCCTGGCCGGCCTTGAGCACCACGAAGGCCTTGACGATCATGCCCCGCTCCTCGTCGGGCTGGCCCACCACACCACACTCGGCTACGGCCGGGTGCTTGAGCAGCGCGTCCTCCACCTCGGGGCCGCCCACGTTGTAGCCGGCGGTGATGATCATGTCGTCGGTGCGGGCCTGGTAGATGAAGTAGCCATCTTCGTCCTGCACAAAGGCGTCGCCGGGGTAATTCCAGCCGGCGCGCACGTAGTTCAACTGGCGCTCGTCGGCCATGTAGCGGCAGCCCGTGGGACCCACCACCGCGAGTTTGCCCACCTGCCCGCGTGGCAGCTCGACGCCATCGTCACCGACCACCTTGGCCTGGTAGCCAGGCACCACGCGGCCGATGGCGCCCCGCCTGACGTCGGCGCCGGCGGAGGAGACGAAGATGTGGAACATCTCGGTGGCGCCAATGCCGTCGCAGATCTCGATGCCGGTCGCGTCCTTCCAGAGCTGGCGCGTGGCATCTGGCAGGCCTTCGCCCGCGCTCACACAGGTGCGCAGCGCCGGCAGACCGTGCGCCTTGGCGAACGGCGCCATCTGCCGGTAGAAGGTGGGGGCGGTGTAGCAGATGGTGGCGCCCACGCGCGCGATGGTCAGCACCATGGCCTCGGGCGTGTAGGGGATGGAGGGGTAGTAGATCGAGGCGCCCGCCCACATGGGGAACACCAGCAGACCGCCCAGCCCGAAGGTGAAGGCCAGTGGCGGCGAGCCGACCACGATGTCATCGGGTGTGGCGCGCAGCACGTGGCGCGGCCAGCACTCGCAGGCGGCCAGCACGTCCAGGTGGGTGTGCACGGCGGCCTTGGGTTTGCCGGTGGTGCCCGAGGTGAAGGCGAGCAGCGCGATGTCGGTGGCGGCTGTGGGGCAGGATGCGAAAGGCTGGGTGTGTCGTGCGGCCAGGGCTTCGAGCGAGTCGGGTGCGTCGCCCGCGTTGAAGTGCAAGGTCCGAAGCGTCACCCCTTGCTGCTCGACGGCCTGCGCCAGCTCATCCTTGAGCCTGAGGTCGCACAGCGCGGCGTCGGGCCGCGCCTTGGCGAGCACCTCGCCCAGCTCCTTGGCGCGCAGCAGCGGCATGGTGGCCACGGCGATCAGCCCGGCCTTGACCACGGCCAGCCAGGCCAGCGCCATGGCGATGGAGTTGCCGCCGCGCATCAGCACGCGGTTGCCGGGCACCAGGCCCAGGTCGTGGGTCAGCACATGGGCGATGCGGTCCACCTCGACCTGCGCCTGCGCATAGGTCAGCGTGCGCTCGTCGGAGCGCAGCAGCGGATTGCCACCCCAGCCCCTGTGGGCCACGGCGTCGTCCAGCAGACGCTGGGTGATGTTGAGCTGCGGCGCAAACTGCAGCTCCGGCAAGTCGAACACCAGCTGCGGCCACTGCTCGGGCGGTGGCAGCCGGTCGTGCACGAAGCGGTCGGTCTGGGCGCTCAGGGCTTGTTCCATGGGCTCAACCTTCGCTGAGGACGGACTTGCCCAGGATGAGCTGTTGCACCTCCGTGGCGCCTTCGTAGATGCGCAGCGAGCGGATGTCGCGGTACAGACGTTCGACCCGGCTGCCCACGCGCACGCCATGGCCGCCGTGCATCTGCAGCGCCATGTCGATCACGTGCTGGGCGTTCTCGGTGGCGCACAGCTTGGCGGCCGCGGCCGCAGCGGTGTAGGCGCGTGGCAATGGCTGGCCGGGCTTGGCGGTGTCACGCATCCAGGCGGCGCGGTAGGTCAGCAGCGCGGCGCTGTCGATCAGCGCGCGCATCTCTCCCAGCTTGACCTGGGTGAGCTGGAAATCGGCCAGGGTCTGGTTGAACATGCGGCGCAGCTTCACGTGTTGCACGGCTTCGTGCAGGGCACGGCGCGCCATGCCCAGCGCGGCGGCGGCCACCGAGGCGCGGAAGATGTCCAGCGTCTGCATGGCCAGCCTGAAGCCGGTGTTCTGCTCGCCCAGCAAGGCCTCTGCGCCCAGCTGGCACTGGCGGTAGCGCAGTGTGGCCAGCGGGTGGGGTGCCATCACGTGGATGTGCTCGCGGGTGTCCAGCCCGGGGCTGGTGGCGGGCACGATGAAGGCGCTGATGCCGCGTGAGCCGGCGGCGGGGTCGGTCTTGGCGAAGGTGACGTAGAAGTCGGCCAGGTCGCCGTTGCTGATCCAGGTCTTGTCGCCGTCGATCAGCCAGCCGCCGCCCTCGTGTTCGGGACGTTGTGTGGCGCGCGAGGTCATGGCGGCCACGTCGGAGCCGGCCTCGGGTTCGCTGAGCGCAAATGCCGCAATCAGGGAGCCGCGTGCGACACCGGGCAGCCAGGTGGCCTTCTGCTCGTCGGTGCCGGCGAGCGTGATGGCACCCGAGCCCAGGCCCTGCATCGCGAACGCGAAATCGGCCAGGGGCGAGTAGAAGGCCAAGGTCTCGCGCAGCATCACCAGCGCGCGCGATTCCAGCCGGTCCCAGGCGCCGCCGTGTTCGGCGGGCACGCAGTAGCCCAGCCAGCCGTCGGCACCCAGCTTGCGCACCCACTCGCGGCAGGCACGGCGGTCGTCGCTCTCGTCCACCGACTGGAACGAGGCCCAGTCGGCCACCTCCTGCGCGAGGTCGCGGTGGCCGATGTCGAAGAAGGGCAGGTCGTAGTGAGAGGTGTTCATGGACGGACTCCCGCCGGGCCGCCCCAAGGGAGGCCAGCCCCCACGGGAGGCAGCGAATACACGGAGTGATGAGCGTGGGGGCGCATGTCAGTCTCCTTCGAAGACAGGTTTCTGCTTCGCCGCGAACGCGTGGTACGCGCGGTGGAAGTCCTGGGTCATCATGCAGATGGCCTGGGCCTGGGCTTCGGCCTCGATGGCCTGGTCCAGCGTCATGGCCCACTCCTGGTGCAGCATGGTCTTGGTCATGCCGTGCGCAAACGTAGGGCCGGTGGCGAGGTCGCGGGCCATGGCCTGTGCGGCGCCCAGCAGCGCGTCGCTGTCGTGCAGCGCATTGAAGAACCCCCAGGCCAGGCCTTCGGTGGCGTTCATGGCGCGGCCGCTGAACAGCAGCTCGCTCGCACGGCCCTGGCCAATCACGCGCGGCAGCAGCGCGCACGCGCCCATGTCGGCACCGGCCAGGCCCACGCGCGTGAACAGGAAGGCGGTCTTGGCCGCGGGCGTGCCGTAGCGGATGTCGCTGGCCAGCGCGATCATGGCGCCGGCACCGGCGCAGATGCCGTCGATGGCGGCGATCACCGGTTGCGGGCAGGCACGCAGCGCCTTGACAAGATCGCCCGTCATGCGGGTGAAGGCCAGCAGCTCGGGCATGGTCATCTTCGTGAGCGGGCCGATGATCTCGTGCACGTCGCCACCCGAGCAGAAGTTGCCCCCCGCGCCGGTGACCACCACGGCGCGGATGTCGGTGGCCTTGGACAGGCCGTTGAACCAGTCGCGCAGCTCGGCGTAGGAGTCGAAGGTCAGCGGGTTCTTGCGATCGGGCCGGTTGAGCGTGACCGTGGCCACGCCATCGGCCACCGCCAGGGCAAAGTGGCGCGGCACGTGCCCGGCCTGTGGCGCGTACTGGCCGCTCATGGGGTTGTTCTCGGGTATGGGGTGTTTCATTCGTCGTCGCTTTCGTGGTCGCTGTCGGCGCGGCGGCGCCGCTGGTGCTGCTTGACCTTGCCGAGCAGGCGGTGGAGCTGCTCCACCTCGCGCGGCGCGAGGCCATCGAAGGCGGCCACGATCCATTCCTCGTGCCGGCGCGCCATGTCGGCGAACAGCGCGTGGCCACGTGGCGTGAGGCGCACGCGCCAGGCGCGGCGGTCGCCCTCCACCCCCAGGCGCTCCACCAGGCCTTCGGCCACCAGCTGGTCGGTGATGCCGGTGACGTTGCCGCCGGTCACCATCAAACGGTGCGACAGCTCCTTCATCTTCAGGCCCTCGGGGTGGCGCTCGAGCTGGGCCATGAGGTCGAAGCGCGGCAGCGTGGTGTCGAAGTGCTCGCGCAGTCCGGCACGCACCTCCTTCTCGATCAGTTGCGTGCAGGTCAGCAGGCGCAGCCACAGGCGCAGTGCCTCGGGGTGTTCGCTGTGGGCGCGGGCTTCGAGGTCGAGTGAGGCTTCCATGTCGGTGCTCATGTCAATGTGTGCCCTGGTATTCCTGCTGTGCCTGCGCGCGGGCGATCTCGCGGTAGAGCTGGTCGCGGCCGCTGAGGTAGGGCTTTGGCCATTCGACAGCCCGCGTCTGCAGCTTCGCAGCCTCGTGCAGCGTCCAGGCCGGGTCGGCCAGGTGCGGGCGGGCCACGGCGCAGAGGTCGGCACGGCCGGCAGCGATGATGCTGTTGGCATGGTCGGCCTCGCTGATCGCACCCACCGCGATCGTGCGTATGCCCACTTCGTTGCGGATACGGTCGGCGAAGGGCGTCTGGTACATGCGGCCGTACACGGGCTTGGCCTGCCGTGTGGTCTGGCCGCTGGAGACGTCGATGAAGTCGCAGCCAGCGGCCTGGAACAGCCGGGCGATCTCGACCGCGTCATCGGGCGTGTTGCCACCCGGCGCCCAGTCGTGGGCGGAAATGCGCACGCTCATGGGTTTGTCAGCGGGCCAGGCGGCGCGCATGGCGGTGAAGACTTCCAGCGCAAAGCGGCAGCGGTTGGCCAGCGTGCCGCCATGTTCGTCGGTGCGGTGGTTGGTCAGCGGGCAGATGAAGGCCGAGAGCAGGTAGCCGTGGGCGGCGTGCAGTTCCAGCCAATCGAAGCCCAGCATGGCCGCGCGGCGTGTGGCAGCCACGAACTCGTCGCGCACGCGGTCCATGTCGGCGCGGGTCATGGCGTGCGGCACCTGGTTCTGTTCGCCGTAGGCGATGGCACTGGGTGCGATCAGCGGCCAGTTGCCCTCGGGCAGCGGCTCGTCGGTGCCTTCCCAGCCCACCTGGGTGGAGCCTTTGGGGCCGGCGTGTCCGAGCTGCAGGCCGATCTTCGCGTCGCTGCGGGTGTGCACGAAATCGACCACGCGTCCCAGGGCGCTGGCCTGAGCGTCGTTCCACAGACCGGGGCAGCCGGGCGTGATGCGGCCGTCGGGGCTGGGGCTGGTCATCTCCACCATCACCAGCGCGGCGCCACCCAGGGCGCGGGCACCCAGGTGCACCAGATGGAAGTCGTTGACGACGCCATCGACCGCGCTGTAGGTGGCCATGGGCGAGACCACGATGCGGTTCTTGAGCGTGACGCTTCGCGCCGTCAGCGGCAGCAGCATGGGCGGTGTGGGGTGTGCAGGCCTGGCAGGTTGTCCGGCTTGCCGGGCTAACCACTGCTCGTAGCCTTCCAGCCAGCTCGCATCGCGCAGGCGCAGGTTTTCATGGCTGATGCGCTGGCTGCGGGTGAGCAGCGAATAGGCGAACTGCTCGACCTCCAGACCGGTGTAGCGTTCCACGTTCTCGAACCATTCGGTGGAGTTGCGCGCGGCGTTCTGGATCTTGAGCACTTCCACGCTTCGGCGTGCCTCGTAGGCCGCCAGCGCCTCGCGCAGCGGGGCCCCGGTGGCGAAGGTGTTGGCCAGGTCGATCGCGTCTTCCAGTGCCAGCTTGGTACCGCTGCCAATCGAGAAGTGTGCGGTGTGCGCCGCATCGCCCATCAGCACCACAGGCACGTCGCGGCCGGCCGGCTGCGTCCAGTGCACCCAGCTGCCGCAGACCACACGCGGAAAGCGGATCCAGTTGGCCGAGCCACGCAGGTGCTGGGCGTTGCTGATCAGCGCGTGGCCGCCGAGGTACTTGGCGAACAGCTGTTCACAGAAGGCGATGGCCTCGGGCTGCTCCATCCGGTCCAGGCCGTGGGCCTTCCAGACCGCTTCAGGCGTCTCGACGATGAAGGTGGAGGTGTCGGCATCGAACTGGTAGGCGTGGGCCTGGAACCAGCCGTGTTCGGTCTGTTCGAAGGCGAAGGTGAAGGCGTCGAAGGTCTGGTGGGTGCCCAGCCAGACGAAACGGCAGCGCCGCGTGTCGATGTCGGGCTGGAAGGTGTCGGCGTAGCGGGTGCGGATGCGGCTGTTGAGCCCGTCGCTGGCGATCACGAGATCGGCGCCGTACTGCGCGGCCAGGGCCTGGTCGTCGGTGACGTCGGTCTCGAACACCAGCTCCACGCCCAGCACCTGGCAGCGGTCCTGCAGCAGGTTGAGCAGGTGTTTGCGGCCGATGCCGCAGAACCCGTGACCACCCGAGCGCACGGTGCGGCCCCTGAAGTGCACCTCGATGTCGTCCCAGTGGTTGAAGGCATCGCCGATCTGCTGCGCCGTGACCGCGTCGGCCCGCCGCAGGTTGTCCAGCGTCTGGTCCGACAGCACCACGCCCCAGCCAAAGGTATCGTAGGGCCGGTTGCGCTCGACCACCACGACGCGATGGGTCGGGTCCTGCCGTTTCATCAGCAGGGCAAAGTACAGGCCGGCGGGGCCGCCACCGATGCACAGGATGTTCATCTCAAAATAGTTTAGGTTTGAAGCATTCTGGTCGCGATCCCGCCGGGGCGGGTAAGGGGTTTTCCCCGAGGGGCGGCCGAAAAAGTTGAGCCCCGGCCCGGCACGGTGCAAGAATGGACCGCCAGAGATGGCAAAAAAACAGGAGGCTTGTCATGGTCTACCGCTTCAAGTCCCGCACCACGGGCGACATGGTGATGCTGGAGCACACGGGCAAGCAGGTGCTGGAGATCCTGGGCAAGGACCCCAAAGGCCCAGGGATCATCCTGCCCGAGCAGATGCCGGACGCGGTGGCGGCGCTGCACGCCGCCGTGAAAGCGGCCGAAGAAGAACACGCCCGCCAGGTGGCCGAGGCCCGCGAGAAGGGCGAGCCGCCGCCCGACCCCGATCGCGTGAGCCTGCGCATGCGGGTCGCCCCCTTTCTGGAGATGATCCAGCGCTGCGAGGCGGAGCGCGTCGAGATCGTCTGGGGCGTCTGACGCGGGGGGGCACTGGCCCCCGCAGGCTCAGTCGACCTTGGCGCCCGAGGCCTTGACCACGGCCTCCCACTTGCGGATTTCGGCGTCGATCAGTGCCGCGAATTCGGCCGGCGTGTTGCCGCTGGGCACGGCGCCCTGCGAGAGCAGGCGCTCTTTCACCGTGGCCGCGTTGAGTGCCTTGGCGGTCTCCTGCTGCAGCCGGTTCACCACATCGGCCGGGGTGCCGGCGGGCGCCAGCAGGCCGAACCACGAGGTGGCCTCGAAGCCGGGCAGCTTGCCCGCCTCGGCCACGGTGGGCACGTCGGGCAGCGCGGCCGAGCGCACCGCACTGGTGACCGCAAAGGCCTTGAGCTTGCCAGCCTGGATGTGGGGCATGGCCGAGGGCAGGTTGTCAAACATCACGTCGGCAGAGCCGGCCAGCAGGTCGGTCAGCGCCGGCCCCGAGCCCCGGTAGGGAATGTGGGTCATGAAGACGCCGTTGCGGGCCTTGAACAGCTCACCCGCCAGATGGATGGAGGTGCCGCTGCCGCTGGAGGCCATGTTCAGGCGGCCCGGGTGGGTCTTGGCGTACTTCACGAAATCGGCCACCGAGGCGACGCCCAGCTGGCGCGCGCGATCGGTGCTCATCACCATCACGTTGGGCACGCCGGCCACCAGGGTGACGGGTGCGAAATCCTTCTGCGGGTCATAGGGCAGCTTGGCATAGAGCGACTTGTTGATGCCGTGGGTGCCCACCGTGCCCATCAGCAGCGTGTAGCCGTCGGCCGGTGACTTGGCCACGGCCTCGGCGCCGATGTTGCCGCCGGCGCCACCGCGGTTCTCCACCACGAAGGTCTGGCCGAAGGCGCGCGTGAGTTCGGGTGCGAGCGTGCGCGCCAGGATGTCGGTGGTGCCACCGGGCGCGAAGGGCACGATGATGCGCACCGGCTTGCTGGGCCAGGCGCCCTGGGCCAGGGCCGCAGCCGGCAGGGCCAGCGTGGCCGCGAGGGCCAGAAGGGAACGGCGGGTGGTGGTCATGGTTGTCTCCTTTGCAAGGTTTCTATCTGTTCGCGCACGCCCAGGCCGGTGCGTATGCCCAGTGCCTCGGCCAGCGGGTTGGCGTGGCTCACGATGCCATCGGCCCAGGTGCTGGCGGCCAGCCCGATGCGTGCACTGGTGTGCGACACCGTGCACGCCGCCAGCGCCTCGGCCTGCAGCAGCTCCAGCCCCGCGACGCCGGCCTCGTCGCGGCCCACGCCGGCGTCGTTGAACACCGACAGCAGAGGGCGCACGGCCAGCGCGTAGCGGGCCGAGCTCAGCCCACCGTGCGAGCCGCTCAAAACAATGCAGCCCGCGTCGGCGGGCTGCAGCTCGGTGATGGAATCAACGATCTTCAGTTGAGACATGGGCTTGCCCAGTTTCAACCGGGCGCCGCAGGCGCGGCGCGGGGGTGGCCATCAGTCCGCGAACTGGCCGGCGGCGTCGATCACGGTCTTGAGCTTGGCGATCTCGGCCGTCACGAAGGCCTTGTGGCCGGCGGGCGTGATGCGCGGGTCGTTCTGGGCGGCGACGATGGCGCCCAGTCCGTCCTGCTTCTTCACGAAGTCGGGATCGCGCAGCGCGACCTTGAGGGCGTCGTTCAGGCGCTTGAGCACCGGAGCCGGCGTGCCCTTGGGTGCGTTCAGGCCGTGCCAGATGGTCAGGTTGAAGCCCTTGAGGCCCATCTCGGACAGACTGGGGTAGTCCTTGAGCAGCTTGTGGCTGGACAGCGGCTTGGCCGTGGTGACGGCGAAGGCCTTGACCGTGCCGCCTTCGATCTGTGCGGTGGTGTTGGTGGTCTGGTCGCACATCACGTCGACCTGACCGCCCACCAGCGCGTTCATGGCCGGTGCGGTGCCGCCGAACGGGATGGTGGTCATGGCGGTGTTGAGCTTGACCGCCGATTGCCACATCAGGCCACAGATGTGCGAAGCCGAGCCCAGGCCGGCGTGGGCCAGGTTGAGCTTGCCCGAGTTGGCGCGGATGTAGTTCTCGAAGTCGCGGTAGGTGTTGGCCGGCAGCTGGGGCTTGCCGATCAGGGTCATGGGCACGTCGTTGATGATGCCCAGGTACTCGAAGTCTTCCAGCGCCTTGTACTGCAGACGGCGGTACAGCGACGGCGTGGTGGCCATGCCGATGTGCCAGACCAGCAGCGTGTGGCCGTCGGGTGCGGCGCGCGCCACGCGGGTGGCGCCGATCGTGCCACCGGCACCAGCGGCGTTTTCCACCACGATGCTGGCGTTGCCGCCCAGTGCCTTGCGCATGGCCTCGGCCAGGTCGCGGGCCACGCGGTCGGTCGGGCCGCCGGCGGCGAAGGGCACGATGAAGGTGATGGGCTTGGTCGGGAAGTCCTGTGCGAAGGCGCTCGTGGCGCAGACGGCAGCGACGGCCAGGGTCCAAAGTTGTTTCATGGGTGGTCTCCTTGACAAAAGATGCTGGATGCTAAGGCCAGCGCTGGCCCTCAGCATCGCGGAAATTACGTAGCGCCGGGGGCGTGAAAACCCTGAAACGGCGCGGGTTTGCTCCGGATCCGGCGCCAGCCTGACCCGGCCCTTACGGGCTGCTATTTGTATTGCCGCGCGTCCTCGATCACCTTGCCATCGTTGGGCAGGCTGCCGGAGGCCACCAGTTCCACGTCGGCGCGCAGCTTGGTCACATCTCGCGCCACCTGGGCGATGGCGTCGCGCAGCTCGGCCGTCGGGCTGGGCGTCTCGACGCGCAGCACCATCTGGTCGTTGGCCATTTCGCCCGAGACCACCAGCCGGGCACGGCCCAGCCCGGGGAAGCGGCGCACCACCTCCGCCACCTGTGAGGGGTGCACAAACATGCCGCGCACCTTGGTGGTCTGGTCGGCCCGGCCCAGCCAGCCCTTGATGCGGGTGTTGGTGCGTCCGCTGGGACAGGGCCCGGGCAGCACGGCCGAGAGGTCACCGGTGCCGAAACGCACCAGCGGGTAGGCCGGGCTCATGGCGGTGACCACCACCTCGCCCACCTCGCCGTCGGGCACCGGCTCACCGGTGCCGGGCCGAACGATTTCCAGCAGCACATGTTCTTCGACCACCAGGCCTTCGCGCGCAGGGGTCTCGTAGGCCACCAGGCCCAGGTCGGCGGTGGCGTAGGTCTGGTACACCGCCACGCCGCGTTCACCAAACCAGTCGCGCAGGCTGGGCGGGCAGGCTTCACCGCCCACCGAGGCCTTGCGGATGCTGGAGACGTCGGTACCCGCTTCGGCCGCCTTTTCCAGCAGGATGCGCAGGAAGCTGGGCGTGCCGGTGTAAGCATCCGGGCGCAGCTCGGCAATGGCCTGCAGCTGCTGTTCGGTCTGGCCGGTGCCGGCGGGAAACACCGTGCAACCCACTGCCAGCGCACCCGACTCCAGGATGAAGGCGCCCGGTGTCATGTGGTAGCTGAACGCGTTGTGGACCAGGTCGCCGGCGCGGAAACCCGCGGCATAGAGCGCGCGCCCGGCGCGCCAGTAGTCTCGGGTGGCGGCCTCGGGTTCGTAGATGGGGCCGGGGCTGGCGAACACGCGGCTCATGCGCGCGCCCCAGCGCAGCGCTGAGAAGCCGCCGAACGGGTCGCTGGCGCGCTGGGCCTTCTGGCGCTCCAGCAGCTCGTGCTTGCGGATCACGGGCAGGCGCGCCAGGGCCTCGCGCGAGGTGACCGAGGCCGGGTCCACATCGGCCAGCAGCTCGGCAAAGGCCGGTGCGTGCTGCTGGGCGTAGGCGATCTGGCCCGGCAGCGCGGCCAGCAGGGCCGCCTCGCGTTCGGCCGGGGCGCGGGTTTCCAGGGCGTCGAAATGGTCGCTCATGGGGTGCCGCTCCTTCAGGCCAGCCAACGCTTGCGGCGTTTGTAGCTCTTCACGTCCTTGAACGACTTTCGCTCGCTGCCGCCCATGCCGAGGTAGAACTCCTTGACGTCCTCGTTGTTGCGCAGGTCGGCGGCCGCGCCGTCCATCACGATGCGGCCCGATTCCATGATGTAGCCGTAGTCGGCGTAGCGCAGTGCCATGTTGGTGTTCTGCTCGGCGATCAGGAAGGTGACCTTTTCCTTCTGGTTGAGGTCTTTCACGATCTCGAACACCTCTTCCACGATCTGAGGCGCCAGACCCATGGAGGGCTCGTCCAGCAGCACCACGCTGGGCTGGGCCATCAGCGCGCGGCCGATGGCGCACATCTGCTGTTCGCCGCCCGAGGTGTAGGCGGCCTGCGAGGTGCGGCGCGTCTTCAGGCGCGGGAAGTAGGCGTAGACCTTGTCGAGCGTGGCCGCTATCTCGCCCTTGGTCTTGCGCGTGTAGGCGCCGGCCAGGAGGTTCTCCTCGATGGTGAGGTGGGCAAAGCAGTGACGGCCCTCCATTACCTGCACCACACCGCGCTGCACCAGGTCGGAGGGCGTGAGGTTCTCGATGCGCTCGCCGCGCAGTTCGATGCTGCCTTTGGTGACTTCGCCGCGTTCGCCCTTGAGCAGGTTGGACACCGCGCGCAGCGTGGTGGTCTTGCCTGCGCCGTTGCCACCCAGGATGGCGGCAATGCGGCCCTCGGGCACGCTGAGGGATACGCCCTTGAGCACGAGGATCACGTGGTTGTAGAGGACCTCGATGCCGTTGACGTTGAGAACGATGTTGGGGGTGCTCATGACTAGGCGATCTTCATCGGGGACACCGCGGGTCCGGCTCTGCCGGCCCGCAGGTGTCGCCCCTTGAGGGGCGAGGCGGCGTCAGCCGCCTCAGGGGTGGGCTCAGCTCTGGCAGTCGGCCGGGGTGCGCGGCGTCAGCTTCTTCTCGGCCGCGTACTTGGACGCGGTGGACTTCACCATCGGCTTGATGATCTGGCTGTCGGCCTCGATCCAGTCGGTGCTGAATTGCCACTTGCTGCCGTCCCAGGTGTGGATACGGGCCGCGCCCGCGCCCACGTGGTCGGCGCACGAGGTGCTGATGGGACCGCGCAGCACGCCCTTGAAGCCCAGCGCGTCCAGCTTGGCCTGGGTCAGGTTCAGGTTCTCCAGGCCCCAGCGGACCTGCTCACCCGTCATGACCTTGCCCTTGCCGAAACGCTCCTGGGCGGCACGGATGCCCTCGACGCCCATGGCCGCGCTCACCACGCCGCGCAGGTACAGGGTCTCGCCGACTTCGTCACGCGGGCCGGTGCCCTTGTTCTTGTCGTGCAGCTTGGCCAGGATCTCTTTCACGATGGGAGCGTTCTTGTCGGTACCGTGCTGAAGCGTCACGGCGTTGTAGCCCTTGGCGCCCTGGCCCACGTCCTTCACATCGGGTTCGGCGCCCGACCACCACACGCCGTACATCTTCTCGCGCGGGTAACCGGTGGCCTGGGCTTCCTTCAGGGCTGTGGAGTTCATCACGCCCCAGCCCCACAGCAGCACGTAGTCGGGGCGGTTCTGGCGCACCTGCAGCCAGGTGGCCTTCTGTTCCACGCCGGGTGCCGTCACGGGCAGCAGCGTGAGCTGGAAGCCGTTCATCGCGGCGCGTTCCTGCAGCAGCGGAATCGGCTCCTTGCCGAACGGGCTGTCGTGGTAGACCAGCGCGATCTTCTTGCCCTTGAGCTTGTCCATGCCGCCTTCTTTCTTGGCGATGGCCTGCACGATGGCATCGGCCGCCACCCAGTAGGTGCCCAGCAGCGGGAAGTTCCACTTGAAGATGGTGCCGTCGGCGCTTTCGCTGCGGCCGTAGCCGGTGGTGATCAGCGGGATCTTGTCGATCGGGGCCTTCTCGGTCAGCGCGAAGGTGGCGCCGGTGGACCACGGGTGGATCAGGGCCGCGCCGCCGTTTTTGCCCTTGAGGCGCTCGTAGCACTCCACGCTGCGCGCGGTGTCGTAGCCGGTTTCACATTCCTCGGTGAGGATCTTCACGCCGTTGATGCCGCCGCGCTCGTTGACCAGCTTGTAGTAGTCGACGATGCCGTTGGCCGTGGGCGTACCGTTGGGAGCGTAGGCACCGGTGCGGTAGGACAGCACCGGCAGGTACTGTTCCTTGGCCTGGGCCCAGGCCGTGGATGCCAGCATGCTGGCACCAGCGGCGGTCGCGACGGCCGCGAGGACGATCTTGCGAAGCTTCATGTGTTGTCTCCTGTTGAAAGAATGAAAGGAAGCCACCTCAGTGAACACGCAAACGCCGTCGGGGTCATCGGTGTTTGCGAGCAAATCCCGCGCTCAGTGCGGGAAGGGCCACAGGCGCAGCTTCTGCTTGCCGATGGACCACAGCCGCGCCAACCCATGTGGCTCGACGATCAGGAACCACACGATCAGACCGCCGAAGATCATCAGTTCGGCGTGCGAGACCGCGGTGGTGGAAACGGTGACGCCGAACAGCCCTGCGATCAGCGGCAGGAACTGGTTCAGCGCGATCGGCAGCACGACGATGAATGCCGCGCCGAAGAAGCTGCCCATGATGGAGCCCAGCCCGCCGATGATGACCATGAACAGCAGCCGGAACGAGTAGTCCACCGAGAACGCCGAGGGCTCCCACGCGCCCAGGTAGACGAAGGCCCACAGTGCACCCGCGACGCCGATGATGAACGAGCTCACTGCGAAGGCGCTGAGCTTGGCGTACATGGGGCGAATGCCGATCACGGCAGCGGCCACGTCCATGTCGCGTATGGCCATCCACTCGCGGCCGATGGCCGAGCGCACCAGGTTCTTGGCCAGCAGCGCGAACACCGCCAGCAGCACCAGGCAGAACAGGTATTTGCTTTGGGCGCTCTCCAGCGGAAAGCCGAACACCTGCAGGTTGGACACCGCCACCGAGCCCGAGGGCGTGTCCAGCGTGAACCACTTGATGCGCAGGAACATCCAGTCGGCGAAGAACTGCGCCGCCAGCGTGGCCACCGCGAGGTAGAGGCCGCGCACCCGCAGCGAGGGCAGTCCGAACAGGATGCCGAAGGCCATGGCACAGAAGCCGCCAAGGATGAGCGCCGGCACCAGCGGCATGTCCGGCACGCGCACGAAGAAGTTGTAGGCCCCGTAGGCACCCACCGCCATGAAGGCGCCGGAGCCCAGCGAGATCTGGCCACAGTAGCCCACCAGGATGTTCACGCCCACGGCCGCGAGCGAGAAGATCAGGAAGGGGATCAGGATGGCGCGCATCAGGTAGTCGCTGGCCAGCAGCGGCACGGCGATGAAGGCGAGAGCGAGCATCAGCCCGACGGCGATGCGGTCCTGCGCGATCGGGAAGATCTGCTGATCGGCGCGGTAGGAGGTCTTGAACTGACCGTTTTCTCTGTACAGCATGCTTCAGTTCCTCAGACGCGGTCGATGATCTTTTCGCCAAACAGACCCTGCGGACGGAACAGCAGGAACACCAGCGCCAGCACATAGGCGAACCAGATTTCGATGCCGCCGCCGACGAAGGGGCCCAGGTACACCTCGGAGAGCTTTTCACCCACACCGATGATCAGGCCGCCGATGATGGCGCCCGGCACCGAGGTCAGGCCGCCCAGGATCACCACCGGCAGCGCCCGCAGCGCCACCGTGGTGAGCGAGAACTGCACGCCCAGCTTGGAGCCCCAGATCATCCCGGCCACCAGCGCCACCACGCCGGCCACGCACCACACGATGACCCAGATGCGGTTGAGCGGGATACCGATGGACTGCGCGGCCTGGTGGTCGTCGGCCACCGCACGCAGCGCGCGCCCGGTGGAGGTCTTCTGGAAGAACACGCTGAGCGCGGCGACCAGCGCGGTGGCGATGACCGCGGCGATCAGGTCTTCCTTGTTGATCAGCACCCCGCCCTCGAACACCGTATCCAGGATGAACACCGGGTCCTTGGGCATGCCGATGTTGATCTGGTAGATGTTGCTGCCGAACAGGGTCTGGCCCAGGCCGTCGACAAAGTAGGTGATGCCCAGCGTGGCCATCAGCAGCGTTGCGCCTTCCTGGTTGACCAGGTGGCGCAGCACCAGGCGCTCGATCAGCCAGGCCATCACGAACATCAGCGCGCCGGCCAGCGCAAAGGCCGCGATGTTGGCCACCCACGGGTTTTCGATGCCGGTCCACTGCGGGATCCATTCGGAGAACCGCGCCATGGCCAGTGCCGCGAACAGCACCATCGCGCCTTGTGCGAAGTTGAAAACGCCCGAGGCCTTGAAGATCAGCACGAAGCCGAGCGCCACCAGCGAATACAGCATGCCCACCATGAGGCCGCCGAGCAGGGTTTCGAGGAAAAATGCCATCGCTGTGTCCTCAGTGCGAAGTGCCGAGATAGGCGCGGATCACGTCTTCGTTGCCGCGCACCTCGTCGGGTGTGCCGTCACCGATCTTCTTGCCGTAATCCAGCACCACCACGCGGTCGCTGATGTCCATCACCACGCCCATGTCGTGCTCGATCAGCACGACGGTGGTGCCGAACTCGTCGTTCACGTCGAGCACGAAGCGGCACATGTCCTGCTTTTCCTCGACGTTCATGCCGGCCATGGGTTCGTCCAGCAGCAGCACCTGCGGCTCCATCGCCAGCGCGCGGCCCAGGTCCACGCGTTTTTGCAGGCCATAGGGCAGCTGGCCCACAGGGGTCTTGCGGTAGGCCTGGATTTCAAGGAAGTCGATGATGTGTTCGACAAACTCGCGGTGACGGACCTCCTCCTTGTCGGCGCTGCCGAAGAAGGGGTTGCGAAACGCCTGCGCCAGCAGGCTGCTCCTGACCCGCAGGTTGCGCCCGGTCATCAGGTTGTCGATCACGCTCATGCCCTTGAACAGCGCCAGGTTCTGGAAGGTGCGGGCAATGCCCATCTCCGCCACCTGCCGGCTGTTCATGTGGGTGAAAGTCTGGCCGCGGAAGGTGATGGAGCCCTGCTGCGGCGTGTAGACGCCGTTGATGCAGTTGAGCATGGAGCTCTTGCCTGCGCCGTTGGGGCCGATGATGGCGCGCACCTCGTGTTCGCGCACGTCGAAGGAAATGTCGGTCAGCGCCTTCACGCCGCCGAAGCTGAGCGAAATGTTGTGGACGTCGAGAACGACGTCGCCGATCTTCTTGCTGGTCATGCTGCTGCTTTCACGGGCGCGAAGGTCTTGGTGTCCACGATCCGCAGCGTGGCGCTCACGCTGCCGGTGCGTCCGTCTTCGAACTTGACCTGGGTTTCGATGAACTGTTCGGTCTTGCCGCCGTAGAGCGCATCGACCAGCACCTGGTAGCGCTCGCCGATGAAGCCGCGGCGGACCTTGTTGGTGCGGGTGAGTTCGCCGTCGTCCGCGTCCAGCTCCTTGTGCAGGATCAGGAAGCGGCTGATCTGGCTGCCCGCCAGCAGGGCGTCGCGGCTCAGGTCGGCGTTGACCTTCTCCACGCACTCGCGGATGAGCTCGTAGACCTCGGGTTTCTGCGCCAGGTCGGTGTAGCCGGCATAGGGCAGGTTGCGCCGCTCGGCCCAGTTGCCCACGGCATCGAAGTCGATGTTGATCATCACGCAGACCTTCTCGCGCCGGTCACCGAAGGCCACGGCCTCCTTGATGTGCGAGAAGAACTTGAGCTTGTTCTCGACATACTTGGGCGCGAACATGGCGCCGTCGTGGGTGCCACCCATGATGCGGCCCACGTCTTTCACGCGGTCGATGATCTTGAGGTGGCCCGAGGCGTCGATGAAGCCGGCGTCGCTGGTGTGGTACCAGCCGTCGGCGGTCAGCACCTCGGCGGTGGCGGCGTCGTTCTTGTAATAGCCCTTGAGCAGGCCGGGCGACTTGACCAGGATCTCGCCGTTGTCGGCCAGCTTGATCTCCACGCCCTCGCAGGGCACGCCCACGGTGTCGGCGCGCACCTCGTGGTCGGGCTGCAGGCAGACGAACACGGCGGTCTCTGTGGAGCCGTAGAGCTGCTTGAGGTTGACGCCGATGGCGCGGTAGAAGCTGAACAGGTCGGGCCCGATGGCTTCGCCCGCGGTGTAGGCCACCCGCACGCGCGAGAAGCCCAGGTTGTTGCGCAGCGGGCCATAGACCAGCAGGTTGCCCAGCCCGTAGAGCAGGCGCTGCCCCAGGGGCACCGGCTTGCCGTCCATGAGCTGCGGCCCGACCTTTCGGGCCACGTCCATGAAGGCGTGGAACATCTTGCGCTTGATCACGCCGGCGTCTTCCATGCGGATCATCACGCTGGTGAGCAGGCCTTCGAACACGCGCGGCGGCGCGAAGTAGTAGGTGGGGCCGACCTCTTTCAGGTCGATGGTGACGGTGCTCGACGACTCCGGGCAGTTGACCACGTAGCCGGCGGCCAGCCACTGCGCGTAGCTGAAGATGTTCTGGCCGATCCAGGCCGGCGGCAGGTAGGCCAGCACCTCGTCATCAGGGCCCAGCTTGTCGAAGGCGGCGCCCACGTGGGCGCGGTTGAGCAAGGTGTGGTGGGTATGCACCACGCCCTTGGGGTTGCCGGTGGTGCCCGAGGTGAAGAACATCGCGGCCACGTCGTCGGGGCTGGCCTTGTCGACCTCGGCCTGGAAGAAGCCCGGGTGCTGCTGGTCGAACACCTGGCCGGCGGCCACCAGTTCGGCCAGCGAGCCCAGGCCCGGCTCGGTGTAATTGCGCAGGCCGCGCGGGTCGTCGTAGCAGATGTGAGCGAGCTGCGGGCAGCGGTCGCGTATCTCCAGCATCTTGTCGACCTGTTCCTGGTCTTCCACGATGGCGAAGCGGACCTCGGCGTTGTTGATGGGGAACACGCACTCGGCGGCCACCGCGTCCTGGTACAACGGCACCGGAATGGCGCCCAGCGACTGCGCGGCCAGCATGGTGGCGTACAGGCGCGGGCGGTTGGCACCAATCACCACCACGTGTTCGCCACGGCGCAGACCCGCCTGGTGAAGGCCGCAGGCCACATGGCGCACCAGCGCCACCATCTGGGACCAGGTGAAGGTCTGCCAGATCCCGTACTCCTTCTCGCGCATGGCGGCGGCGTCAGGCCGTGCCTTGGCGCGTTCCAGCAGCAGCTGGGGGAAAGTGCTCCGCATGTTGTCTCCTCGGATGCTTCAGAACCTGGTGCCAGCCGCCCGTGCCCGGGGCTGACGGTTCAATGGGGCGAATGGTAGGCTCAGGTTTGACGTCAGGTTGTCAATGCGACGACAATTGATCGCATTCCCCACTAGGACTTTCCCCTACCCATGGCCACGACGAACAACGGATTGCGCCAACGCGCGCGGGGCCTGCGCCCCGAGGAGGCCGCGGGCATTCCCTGGCTGCAGCTGCTGACCGAGGCCGAGCGCGAGGTGGCCGAATCGGCGCTGGTGCTGTCCGAGGCCGAGCCGGGCGACTACCTGTGCCGCGTGGGGCGCCCGGTGACCTACTGGTTCGGCCTGATCGATGGCCTGCTCAAGATGAGCAACGACGATTCGCAGGGACCCATGATCACCTTCACCGGCGTGGCGCCCGGTGGCTGGTTCGGCGAAGGCACGGCACTCAAGCGCGAGAAGTACCGCTACAACATCCAGGCGCTGCGCAAGAGCGTGGTGGCGGGCCTGCCGGTGGAGACCTTTCACTGGCTGCTGGACCACTCGCTGGGCTTCAACCGTTTTGTGATGCGCCAGCTCAACGAGCGCCTGGGCCAGTTCATTGCCGCGCGCGAGACCGACCGCATCGGCAACCCCGACGTGCGGGTGGCGCGCAGCCTGGCGGCGCTGTTCAACCCGGAGATCTTTCCGGCCGTGGGTGAAGTGCTGCGTATCACGCAGCAGGAGCTCGCGTATCTGGTGGGCCTGTCGCGCCAGCGAACCAACGAGGCACTGGCCACGCTGCAGCGCGAAGGGTGCATTTCCATCGAATACGGAGGGCTGCGCGTGCGCGATCTGGAAGCCCTGCGGTGGTCGCGTTTCGGCTGACTGCGTGTACAGTCGTCGGCACTCGTTCACCCTGTGCGGAGACACCTCATGAAACACCTCCTGCCGCGCCGTGTTCCGGCCCGTCTGATGATGCTGGCCGCTGCGGGCCTGCTGGCCGCGTGCGCCACCTCCGAGCCTGTGGGCACACCGGCACCCGAGCACCTGTGGGTGCTCACCACCGACCACCAGCTGGTGCGCGTGAACGCCGGCCAGCCCACGCGCGTGCTGGAGCGGCGCGCTGTCACCGGCCTGCCGGCTGGCGATAGCCTGATCGGCATCGACTACCGCGTCGCGCGCGGCGTGCTCTTCACCCTGACCGCCAGCGGCCGGCTCTACACGCTCAACACCGCCACCGGCGCGCTCGCGCCAGTGGGCGGTGCGCCTTCGGCGGTGCCGCTGCGTGGCAGCGCCTTCGGGTTCGACTTCAACCCCGCCGCCGACCGCATCCGCGTGGTCAGCGACCAGGGGCAGAACCTGCGCCTGCACCCCGACACCGGCGGCACGGTGGATGGCGATGCCAACACCCCCGGCGTGCAGGGCGACCCTGACCTGACCTATGCGGCGGGCGATGTCGGCGCCGGCAAGGTGCCGCAGGTGGTGGCCGCCGGCTACACCTACAACAAGCAGAACGACAAGATCACCACCAATTACGCCATTGACCGCGCGCTCGGCACGCTGGTCATGCAGGGCTCGCGCGAGGGTGTGGAGCCTGTGGTGTCGCCCAACACCGGGCGTCTGACCACGGTGGGGGCTCTGGGCACCGGCCCGCTGCGCGATGCGTCGCTGGACATCTCCGACGTGCGCAACGCCGCGCTGGCCGCGCTCACGCCGGCCGACGGCCGCACGCGTCTGTACCGCGTCGACCTCGCCAGTGGCCGTGCCACAGCGGTGGGCACCTTGCTGGGCGGCGCGGCCATCCGCGGCATCGCCATCGAGCCCTGACGATGCAGCACCGGCCTCTCACCTGGCTGGGCCTGCTGTGGGCCTTCGTGCCCCTGGCCCAGGCGGCCACGCTGCAGGTCAACGTTCAGGACGAGCAGGGGCGGCCGCTGCCCGATGCGGTGGTGTTCCTCGAATCGCGTGACGCCGCCCGGGCGGTCAAGCCCCAGGAAGGTGTGGAGGTTGCGCAGCAGAACCGCGCCTTCGTGCCCGGTGTGCAGGTGGTCACGCGCGGTACCTCGGTGAACTTCCCCAACCGCGACACGGTGCGACACCACGTCTACTCGTTCTCGCCCACCAAGAAGTTCGAGCTCAAGCTCTACATCGGCACACCGGCCAGTCCGGTCGTGTTCGACCAGGCCGGCGTGGTGGTGTTGGGCTGCAACATCCACGACGAAATGGTCGGCTGGATACTTGTGATGGAGACCCCCCACTACGGACGCTCCGCCGCCAATGGGCGTGTGCTGCTGGCCGATGTGCCCGAAGGCAGCTACCGCCTGCGTGTGTGGCACAGCCACCTGCCGGTGGGTGTGGCGGCCAGCAGCCAGGCGCAGACGGTGGGTGCCGCCGGTGGCACGGTCACCGTCCAGCTCAAGGGGCTGGTGCCTTGAGCCGCTGGCGCGCCTGGTGGCGCGACATGCGCCTGAGCACGCGCATCGTCGGTACCACCCTGCTGCTGCTGCTGATCGTGCAGCTGGCCGGCTTCGTGCTGGTGCGCGCCGGTGTGGAGCGCCAGGCGCGTGGGCAGGTGGCCGAAGACCTGGCCGTGGGTGAGCGGGTGTGGCTGCGCCTGCTGCAGCAGCGGGCCGAGCGCCTGAGCCAGGGCTCCATGCTGCTGGCCGCCGATTTCGGCTTTCGCTCGGCCATCGGCACGGCGGATGCCGAAACCATACAGTCGGCGCTGGAGAACCACGGGCAGCGCATAGGCGCCGAGGTGGCCGCGCTGCTCGATCCCCGGCTCGAGCTGGTGGCGGCCAGCACGCCGTTGCAGGGCATGGCCGGTCAGGTGCTGCGCGAGGTGGCCACCGATCTCTCGCGCGACAGCCAGGGTGGACGCATCGCGCTGTTTGGCAAGCAGCCGTTCCAGTTCGTGATGGTGCCAGTGCGCGCGCCGGTCATCATCGGCTGGGTGCTGATGGGTTTTCCGGTCAACCAGGCGCTGGTGGACGACATGTACCGCGTGTCGGCCGTGCATGCGGCCGTATTCAGCGGGGCCAACCCCACACAGCTGGTCGAGGTGGTCAGCACGCTGACCAACGACGCCGAGGCCTTGCGAATGGCCGCGGTGGGCATGGGCACGGAGGTTTTCGTGAACGAGCAGGCCTTGCTGCTGCGTCAGGTGGATTTGCCCAGCGTCAATGGCACCGTGCGCACGGTGCTGCTGCGATCCATCAGCGAGGTGGTCACGCCGTTTCGCGAACTGCAGCTGCTGCTGGCCCTCATCACGCTCGCCGGTGTGGTGCTGTTCGCGCTCGGCAGCGGTCTGATCACGCGGCGCATCACCCAGCCGCTGGGCGCGCTCACTCGTGCCACGCGGGCGCTGGAGCAGGGTGATTTCAATGTGGAGGTGGGCAACACCGAGCGCGGCGACGAGCTGGGACTGCTTGCTCGAGGCTTCGACACCATGCGCACCAGCCTGGCCGCGCAGCAGGCCGAGATCCGCCGCCTCGCTTACTGGGACCGTCTCACCGGCCTGCCCAACCGTGAGCGCTTTCGCGAGGTGCTGATGCAGGCCATCGAAGACAGCCGCAACACCGCGCGGCCGCTGGCGGTCATCACGCTCAACCTGGACCGATTCAAGCACGTCAACGACGTGCTGGGCTACGCCTTCGGCGACGAGCTGCTCAAGGCGGTGTCCGGCCGTCTCAAGCAGCAGGTCTACCGCGAGGGCGATCTGGTGGCGCGCCTGGGCGGCGACGAGTTCGCCATCCTGCTGTCACGGACCGACGCGCAGGGCGCGGTGGCGCTCACACACCGCATCGTCAAGGCCTTCGAGGCGCCCCTGGCCTTCGAAGACCAGACCGTGGACCTGAGTGCCAGCATGGGCGTGGCCTGCTGGCCCACCGATGCGCCCGAGGCCGACCTGCTCATGAGCCGCTCCGAGATTGCCATGCACGCGGCCAAGACCCGCACCGCCGGTGTGCTGCTGTACTCGCCGGGGCTGGACTCCTCGAGCAGCGAAACCCTCTCGCTGCTGAGCGACCTGCGCACCGCGCTGCGCCAGGGGGAGCTGCGCCTGTTCCTGCAGCCCAAGGTGGCGGTGGCCGACGACAGCGTGGTGGGCGCCGAGGCGCTGGTGCGCTGGCAGCACCCGACGCGAGGCCTGGTGCCACCGCTGCAGTTCATCCCGTTTGCCGAGCAGACCGGTTTCGTGCGCCAGCTCACGCTGTGGATGTTCGAGGAAGCCGCACGCTGCTGGAAGGACCTGCAGCCCGAGGGCGGGCGCCTGCGCGTGTCCATCAACCTGTCCACCCGCGACCTGCTGGACCAGGACTTTCCGCTGCGCCTGTCAGGCCTGCTGGGGCACTACGGCCTCACGGCCGACGCCTTCTGCCTGGAGATCACCGAAAGCGCCATCATGGACGACCCCCAGCGCGCCGAGGCCACGCTCAACCGCCTGGCGGCGCAGGGCTTCAAGCTCTCCATCGACGACTTCGGCACCGGCTACTCCTCGCTGGCCTACCTCAAGCGCCTGCCGGTCAACGAACTCAAGATCGACAAGTCGTTCGTGATGGGCATGGCCGAGGACGACAGCGACGCCAAGATCGTGCGTTCCACCATTGATCTGGCCCACAACCTGGGTCTGAGCGTGGTGGCCGAAGGCGTGGAAACCGAAGCCCTGCTGCAGCGCCTGCACGACCTGCGCTGCGACGAGGCCCAGGGCTACCACATCGGCAAGCCGCAGCCGGCCAGCGAGTTCGTGGCCTGGCGAGCCCGCTGGCTGGCGGCCCGGCGCGAACGTGCACAGGCATAATCCGCGCCCCATGAGCCAGCCACCCAAGTCCCCCCAGTCCGCTGCGGTCCAGACCCCTGCCGTCAGGGGCGCTGCCGTGCGCGTGCGCAAGGCCGAGGCGACTCCGTCCTCCGGCACCGGCACCGTGCGCCTGAACAAGCGCATGGCCGACCTGGGCCTGTGCTCGCGCCGCGAGGCCGATGACTGGGTCGAGCGCGGCTGGGTGCTGGTCAATGGCCAGCCGGGCCAGACCGGCCAGCAGGTCAGCGAGCGCGACCGCATCGAGGTGCTGCCGCAGGCCCGCCACAAGCAGGACGAGCAGGTCACCATCCTGCTGCACAAGCCGGTGGGCTTCGTCAGTGGCCAGCCCGAAGACGGTCACGAATCCGCGGCGGTGCTGGTCAACGCCCGCAGCCGCTGGCGCGACGACCGCAGCCCGCGCCGCTTCCAGCCCGGCCACACGCGTGGTCTGGCGCCCGCCGGCCGGCTGGACATCGACTCCACCGGCCTGCTGGTGCTGACACAGGACGGCCGCGTGGCGCGCACCCTGATCGGCGAGGACTCGGGCGTCGAGAAAGAATACCTGGTACGCGTGCATTACCTCGACACCGGCGGCGCGCCCGTGACCCAGGACGTGCAGGCTGCGTTCCCGGCCGAGCGGCTGGCGCGGCTGCGCCATGGCCTGAGCCTGGATGGCAAGCCGCTCAAGCCCGCACGGGTGGACTGGCAGAACCCCGAGCAGCTGCGTTTCGTGCTCACCGAGGGCAAGAAGCGCCAGATCCGCCGCATGTGCGAACAGGTGGGGCTGCACGTGGTGGGCCTCAAGCGGGTGCGCATAGGCCGTGTCACGCTGGGGCAGCTGCCCCAGGGGGCGTGGCGCTACCTGCTGCCGCACGAACGTTTCTAAATCGTGCGCTGAGCGTTACACTTTTTGGCATGCAAGTTCTTGCCGACCCGTCTGTGCCCGCCGTGCCCGCCAACGAGGCGCAACGCCTGGAGGCGCTGCAGCGATACGACATCCTCGACACGCCACCCGAGCAGGCCTTTGATGACCTGACCCTGCTGGCCAGCCTGGTCTGCGAGGCGCCGGTGGCCATGGTCAATCTGGTGGCCGACGAGCGCCAGTGGACCAAGGCCTCGCTGGGGCCTGTGCCGCGTGAGATGCCGCGCAGGCTGTCGTTCTGCGCCCACTCCATCCTGCAGCCCGAGCGGCTGATGGAGGTGGCCGACGCAATGCAGGACGAACGTTTTGCCCACAACCCGCTGGTCACCCGTGCCGACGGCGTGCGTTTCTACGCCGGTGTGCCGCTGGTCACGCCGGATGGTCATGCCCTGGGCTCGCTGTGTGTGCTCGACACCCGCCCCCGCCAGCTGGATGACCGCCAGCGCGAAGCCCTCAAGGCCCTGGGTCGACAGGTCGTCACCCAGCTGGAGCTGCGCCGCCTGGCGCGCCGCTTCCAGGAACAGAGCACCATCGACGAGCTGACCCAGATCTGGAACCGCCGCGCGTTCGACATGCGCCTGTCCGAGGAGTGGGTGCGCCATGGCCGCCGGGGCGAATCGCTGGGGCTGCTGATGATCGACGTGGACCATTTCAAGCGCTACAACGACGAGCTGGGCCATCCCGCCGGCGACCGTGTGCTGACCGAGGTGGCCGCCGTCGTGGCCGATGCCCTGCGCAGCACCGACCACCTGTCGCGTTACGGCGGCGAGGAGTTCGTGGCCATCCTGCCGTCCACCGGGGTCAACGCGGCGGTGCCGGTGGCCCAGCGGGTGCGCCAGGCCGTGGAGCGGCACGCGTGGGGCGCCCGCGGCGTCACCATCAGCCTGGGGCTGGCCACCATGATCCCGAGCAAAAGCGGCGAGCCGGCCCAGCTGCTCAAGCGGGCCGACCACGCGCTGCTGCAGGCCAAGAAGCGCGGGCGCAACCGCGTTGAAGCCTTCAGCGGCTGGCAGGATTGAACCTGCCCTCTTGAAAATGCCGGCCGGCGCCCCCAAGTGGGCGCCGTTCCTTTTTTGCCAACCCCTTTTCCGCCATGAGCAAAAACACCCACGCCTTCCAGGCCGAGGTCGCCCAGCTGCTGCACCTCGTCACCCACTCCCTGTATTCCAACCCCGACATCTTCCTGCGCGAGCTGGTCTCCAACGCGTCGGACGCCTGCGACAAACTGCGTTTCGAGGCCTTGAACGACGCCGCGCTCTACGAAGACGCGCCCAACCTGGAGGTGCGCATCGGTTTCGACAAGGAGGCCCGCACCCTCACCATCACCGACAACGGCATCGGCCTGTCGGAGCAGGAGGCCATTGACCACCTGGGCACCATCGCCAAGAGTGGCACGCGCGAGTTCATGGGCCGGCTCTCGGGCGACCAGAAGAAGGACGCGCAGCTGATCGGCCAGTTCGGTGTCGGCTTCTACTCGGGCTTCATCGTCGCCGACCGCATCACGGTGGAAAGCCGCCGTGCCGGCCTGCCCGCCGAACAGGGCGTGCGCTGGGTCAGCACCGGCACCGGCGATTTCGAAACCGAAACCATCACCCGCCCGCAGCGCGGCACCAGCGTCATCCTGCACCTGCGAGACGACCAGACCGAGTACCTGAGCCGCTGGAAGCTGCAGCAGATCGTGGGCAAATACTCCGACCACATCAGCCTGCCCATCCTGATGCAGAAGGAAGAGTGGGATGCCGAGAAGGGCGAGTACGTCCGGCAGGACGTCTGGGATGCGGTCAATTCGGCCAGTGCGCTCTGGACCCGCGCCAGGAAGGACGTGTCGGACGAGCAGTACGTCGAGTTCTACAAGAACCTCAGCCACGACAGCGAGGCCCCGCTGACCTGGAGCCACAACCGTGTGGAGGGCGGCACCGAGTACACGCAGCTGCTCTACATCCCGGCCAAGGCCCCGTTCGATCTCTGGAACCGCGACCGCTCCGCCGGCATCCGGCTCTATGTGCGGCGCGTCTTCATCATGGACGAGGCCGAGGCGCTGATGCCCGCGTACCTGCGCTGGGTCAAGGGCGTGGTCGATTCGGCCGACCTGCCGCTCAACGTGAGCCGCGAGCTGCTGCAGGAAAGCCGCGACGTGCGCGCCATCCGTGAGGGCAACACCCGCCGCGTGCTCACGATGCTGGCCGATCTGGCCGAGAAAGAGGCGGACAAGTACGCCGGCTTCTATGCCGAGTTCGGCGCGGTGCTCAAGGAAGGCCTGGGCGAGGATTTCGCGAACCGCGACAAGCTCGCCAAGCTGCTGCGTTTCGCCAGCACCACCAGCGATGCGGTGGCGGTCAGCCTGGCCGACTACAAGGCCCGCATGAAGGAAGGCCAGACGGCCATCTACTACATCACCGCCGACAACCTCGCCGCCGCGAAGAACAGCCCGCAGCTGGAGGTCTTCCGCAAGAAGGGCATCGAGGTGCTGCTGATGACGGACCGCGTGGACGAGTGGGCGCTGTCCTACCTGCACGATTTCGACGGCACGCCGCTGCAAAGCGTGGCCAAGGGTGCGGTCGACCTCGGTGCGCTGCAGGACGAAGAAGAAAAGAAGGCTGCCGAACAGGCCGCCGAGACCTTCAAGCCGGTGCTCGAGCGCCTCAAGGAGGCCCTCAAGGACAAAGCCAAGGACGTGCGCGTGACCACCCGTCTGGTCGACTCACCGGCCTGTCTGGTGGTGGAGGACGGCGACTACTCCACCCAGATGGCGCGCCTGCTGAAATCGGCCGGGCAGAAGGCCCCCGAGGTCAAACCCATCCTGGAGGTCAACGTCGAACACGCGCTGGTGAAGAAGCTCGACGGCAGCGCGCACTTTGATGAGCTGGCCCACATCCTGTTCGACCAGGCGCTCCTGGCCGAAGGTGGCCTGCCGGCCGACCCGGCGGCCTACGTGAAGCGGGTCAACAGCCTGCTGCTCTGAACAGGCCCTAGTCCGAACGCGACAGCATGAGCAGCTCGCGTTCGTATCCGGCCAGCGCCTGCACCGCGCGTTCGCGCTGCGCCGGTGTGGTGCTGTTGTGCAGGGCAGCGAACTGCTCACAGCCTTCGCGGGTGAGGGTGGCCGAGTAGGCCGCCCAGCCCGGTGTGGGTGAATCGAGCAGGCGCTGCCAGACCCCGCGTACGGATGCCAGCGGGTTGCCGCTGCGGGCCTGGCGCACGGCACGCACCACGTCGGCCTGGCGGCGTTCGCGTTCGACCTGGACCTTGGCGGCGTCGAAGCTGGAGCGCGCGAGGTGCGAGCGCAGCAGCCGACGCTGGTCGGCGTCCAGCGTGCCGTAGAAGGTTTCGGCCCGGCTGACCAGGCGCTTCACACGTTCGTCCAGCCCGTGGTCGGGTGTCATGAAATCGGCGCGGAAGGTCCGGTTGCTCTCGGCCTGCTCGCGCTGCAGGTGCACCAGCTGGGCATCGTCCAGGCTGGCTGCCAGTGTGGCCAGGCCCGCCAGTGCACGCTCGCCCAGGGGCAGCAGCAGGTTGCGCACGCTGTCAAATTCCCGGCAGGCGGCCTCGGTGGAAATGTCCTGGCGGGCCAGTGCCTGCCATTCGCGCAGCCGGCCAGCGTAGCGGGGCAGCTCGGTCTCGCGGTGCCAGCGGTGCAGGCTGGCGAGGTCTTCGCGCAGGCGGCGGCCCTGTTCGGGCACCAGGTCCACGTAGCCATTGATCCACCAGTAGGCCAGTGTGGGCGCGCGGTTGTAGCCCAGGCTGACCATGCTGCAGGCGGCCAGCAGCGCGGTCAGCGCCACGATAATCCCCCATCGGCGCCAGGCGCCTGAAAACAACATAGGGATCGACATGCTGAAGAATCTGGACGTGGTGGTGATGGCTGCCGGCAAGGGCACGCGCATGAAAAGCGCCAAGCCCAAAGTGTTGCACCGTTTGGCCGGCCGTGCGCTGGCGGCGCGGGTGCTGGACTGCGCCGCGCGGTTATCGGCCCGCCAGGCGGTGGTGATCACCGGCCACGGCGCCGCCCAGGTGGAGGCCGAGCTGGCCCAGGCGGTGCCTGGCCTGGCGCTGCGTTTTGTGCGCCAGGAGCCCCAGCTGGGCACCGGCCACGCGGTGCAGCAGGCGGTTCCGGTGCTGGCCGACGATGGCCTCACCCTGGTGCTGTCGGGCGATGTGCCCCTGACCGAGGCCGCCACGCTGCAGGCCCTGCTGGAGCTGTGCGCGGGCGATGCGCTGGCGCTGCTCACGCTGGAGATGCCCGACCCCACGGGGTATGGCCGCATCGTGCGAGATGCTGGTGGTGCGGTGCGCGCCATCGTCGAGCACAAGGACGCCAGCGAGGCGCAGCGTGCGATCACCGAGATCTACAGCGGCATCATGGCCGTGCCCACCCGGCTGCTGCGCGGCTGGCTCGGGCGGCTGGACAACCGCAACGCCCAGGGCGAGTACTACCTGACCGACGTGGTGAAGTTCGCCGTGGCCGACGGCGTGCCGGTGCGCGCCCACCGCATCACCGATGCGGTGCAGGTGGCGGGCGTCAACAGCCCGCAGCAGCTGGCCGAACTGGAACGCGCGCACCAGCGGCGCGTGGCCGAGGCGCTGATGGCCCAGGGTGTGCGCCTGGCCGATCCGGCGCGGCTGGACGTGCGCGGCGAGCTGGTCTGCGGCGCCGACGTGGAGATCGATGTCAACTGCGTGTTCGAAGGGCGTGTGGCGCTGGGCGATGGTGTGCGAGTGGGCGCCAACTGCGTGATCGCCCACACGGACATCGAAGCGGGCGCCGTGGTACATCCGTTTTCGCACTTCGATGGGGCAAAGGTGGGTGCGGGTGCCCTGGTGGGCCCGTTTGCGCGGCTGCGCCCGGGTGCGGTGCTGGGCGACGAGGTGCACATCGGCAACTTCGTGGAGGTGAAAAACAGCACGCTGGCCAAGGGCGCCAAGGCCAACCACCTGGCGTACCTGGGCGACGCCACCGTGGGCGAGCGTGTGAACTACGGCGCCGGCAGCATCACCGCCAACTACGACGGTGCCAACAAGCACCGCACCGTGATCGAGGCCGATGTGCACGTGGGCAGCAACTGCGTGCTGGTGGCGCCCATCACGCTGGGGGCGGGCGGCACCGTGGGCGCTGGCTCCACCCTCACCAAGGACGCGCCGCCGGGCGCGCTGAGCGTGGCGCGTGGCAAGCAGGTCAGCATCGCCAACTGGGCGCGGCCCACAAAGCAGAAAAGCTGATCAGCGCCCCCGGGCCAGCCAGACAATGCCCGCCAGCACCACCAGGCCGCCTACCAGCTGGATGGGCGCGAGGGTCTGCTGCAGCACCAGCCAGCCCAGCAGCAGCGAGGCCACCGGCTCGATGTTCATGACCGGCGCGTTCTGCGCCATGTTCAGGCGGGGCAACGTGATGAACAGGGTGGTGAAGGCCACGCCGTAGAGCACCGTGAGGCCAGCCAGGCCCAGCCAGCCGGGCGTGTCCTGTGGCAGGGCCATGCCACCGGGTACCAGACCCACCGAGCCGGCCACCAGCATGGCCACGAACACGGTCCCCAGCGTCCACACGCTGCGCACCGAACCGCGCAGGCCCGGCAGCTTGTGGTCGGTGATCCACAGGCCGACCGCAAATGCCGTGGCGGCCACCAGGGCAAAGGCCACGCCAGCCCACCAGCGCGGGTCGCCGCCGTCCACGCCGGCCAGGCGCGTGGGCAGGTCCAGCACCAGAACCAGGCCGATGAAGATCACGCCCATGATGGCGCTCGCACGGCGCGTGGGCCGCGCCCCGCCCAGTCCCCAGGTGATGAGCGCGAGCAGGATGGGGAATACGTTGGAGATCAGCAGCGCCAGCGCGACCGGGATGCGCGCCACGGCCGAGTACAGGCACAGGCTCTGCACCGCGATCAGCAGGCCCAGGATCAGCTGCCAGCGGCCCAGGCCCGGCGGCAGGCGCAGCGGCTCGCGCTGCCACCACACCAGACCCAGCAGGGCCACCAGCGCCACGCCCGAGCGGCTGAGGATGGCCAGCAGCAGGCCGGTGCCGTGGTCAAAGGCGAAACGGGCTGAGACATGGTTGGCGGCAAAGGCGCAGGCCACGGCCATGAGCAGGGCGATGGCGACGTGGCGGGGGAACAGGACGGGCATGCGGGTTCAGGCAGCGCTGCGCTGCAGGGGCAGGATGGAGGAGAACTTGGCGCGCTTGACGCTGAAGAAGGCCTTGACATTGCGCACGTTGGCGTCCTGCGTGAACAGCCGCTGCGCCAGCGCGTGGTAGGCCGGCATGTCGCTCACGTGCACCACCAGCATGAAGTCGGGGCCGGGGCTGACGCGGTAGCACTGCTGCACCGCGTCGTCGGCCACGGCACGGGCCTCGAAGGCGTCCAGCGCTTCCTGGCCCTGGCGGTCCAGGCTCACCTCCACCAGCGCCGTCAGCCCGTGGCCGATGGCGGGTGCCAGGCGTTCGGGGCTGAGCACGGCCACCTGGCGTTCGATCAGGCCCAGCTCGTTGAGCCGCTTGACGCGGCGCAGGCTGGTGGGCGGCGAGACGTGCACCAGCTCGGCCAGCGCGTTGTTGCAGCGCGAGGCGTCGCGCTGCAGCAGGTCCAGCAGTTTCAGGTCGGTGTCATCGAGTTCCAGGGCTTCCATGTGTCACCTCGGCCGTCAAAGGGGGCCATTCTAGGTGAGCGCTGGAAGAATATTTCATCGAAAGGTTATTCGTGAACAATCCTGAGATCATGGGCCGTCCGTGTTGCTGTCGCTGTAACGGAGGGCAATGGCCTGAATGGTTTCGGCGGCTGCCGTGAGGGCCTCGATCACATCGGGGTCGAAATGGGTCCCGCTGCCCGCCTGGATGACCTGCATCGCCTCTTCGTGGCTCATGGCGCTCTTGTAGGGGCGGGTGCTGATCAGTCCGTCGTAGACATCGGCCACCGCCATCAGGCGCGCTGACAGCGGTATCTGGGTGCCCGCCAGGCCTTCGGGGTAACCCGAGCCGTCCCATTTTTCCTGGTGGCTGTAAGCGATCTCCTTGGCCACACGCAGGAACTCGACATCCTGGCCCAGCATGGCCTCGGCGTGCACGATGGCATCCCGGCCCAGCGTGGTGTGGGTCTTCATGATCTCGAACTCCTCGGGCGTGAGGCGGTCGGGCTTGAGCAGGATGCGGTCCGGGATGCCGACCTTGCCGATGTCGTGCAGCGGCGCCGACTTGAACAGCAGGTCGATGGCATGGTCGCTCAGTGCATCGGCAAAACGTCCGTCCGCGCGCAGCTGCAGCGCCAGGGTGCGCACGTAGTGCTGGGTGCGGCGGATGTGGTTGCCGGTGTCGTTGTCGCGGGTTTCGGCCAGTGAGGCCATGGCGAGGATGGTCACGTCCTGGATGGCCGAGAGCTCGCGGGTGCGCTGGGCCACTTCCTGCTCCAGGAAGTCTTTCTTGTCCCGCAGGAACAGCGCCATGCGCCGGATCTCGATCTGCGATTTCACGCGCGCCAGCACCACGGCGCCCACGAAGGGTTTGGTGATGTAGTCGGCCGCACCACATTCGAAGCCCCGGGTTTCGTCCTCCACCTCGTCGCGGGCGGTCAGGAAGATCACCGGGATGTCCGCCGTAGCCGGGTCGGCCTTGAGCCGTTCGCACACCTGGTAGCCATCCAGCCCCGGCATGGTCACTTCCAGCAGGATGACGTCCGGCGGTTGCGCGCCCCGCACCAGGCTCAGGGCGCCCTCGCCATCGCTGGCCGTCAGGACCTTGAAGTCGTGCTGCAGGATGGCGGTCATGAACGCCAGGTTGTCCGGTGTGTCGTCCACGACCAGTACCGTGGGCTGGACGGCGCGCTGGCGCGTCGGCAAAGCGAGGTTGGACATGACATTCTCCCTGTCACCGGTTTTGAATTTTTTTGCAGTGTGCCGTATCCGGCCTCTTTTGCACATGGGGTTGTCATCCAGCGTCTGGGGGCGCCGGGTGACGGCATGGGTGGTCGGTACTGGAGAACAAAATAGTTAAATTTCTACAAAAAGGGAAATAAAAATACACATCTACATACTGATGAATAAAAAATACAAACACAACAAAAAAACAAAATAAACAATCACGCGATCGGGCATACGATCCGCCCATTCCCAACCTTGGAGACAGATCATGTGTGGCATCGTTGCGGCGGTTTCCGCCCAGAACATCGTGCCGGTGCTGGTGCAGGGCCTGCAGCGGCTGGAGTACCGGGGTTACGACTCCTGCGGGGTTGCGGTGCACACCGGCGCTGGCCTGGGCCGCAGCCGCAGCACCGCGCGGGTGTCCGACCTGCAGGCGCAGGTGACACAGGACCGGGTCAGCGCCGGTACCGGCATCGCCCACACCCGCTGGGCCACCCACGGCGCTCCCGAGGTGCACAACGCCCACCCGCATTTCAGCCACGGGCCCGGAGCGGCCGGTGAGCGCCCCGCACGTGTGGCCCTGGTGCACAACGGCATCATCGAAAACCACGAAGCCCTGCGCGCCGAACTGCAGGCCAAGGGGTATATGTTCGAGAGCCAGACCGACACCGAAGTCATCGCCCACCTGGTGGATGCACTGTACGAAGGCGATCTGGCCCAGGCCGTGGTCGCCGCCATCGCACGCCTGCACGGCGCCTATGCTGTGGCCGTGTTCCACAAGGACGAACCCCAGCGCGTGGTGGGTGCCCGTGCCGGCTCGCCGCTGGTGCTGGGTGTGGGGCCCGATGGCGCCCACTACCTCGCCAGCGACGCCATGGCCCTGGTGGGCGTGACCGACCAGATCGTCTATCTCGAAGAAGGCGACGTGGCCGACCTGCAGCTGGGCCGCTACTGGATCACCGATGCCGGCGGCCGCCCGCTCGATGCCGCGCAGCGCCCCGTGAAAACCGTGCACGCGCACAGCGGGGCGGCCGAGCTCGGCCCCTACCGCCACTACATGCAAAAGGAAATCTTCGAGCAGCCGCGCGCCATCGCCGACACGCTAGAGGGCGTGGCCGGCATCGCGCCCGAGCTGTTTGACGGTGACGGCCAGGCGGCCTGGCGCGTGTTCAAGGACATCGACCGCGTACTCATACTGGCCTGCGGCACCAGCTACTACAGCGGCTGCGTGGCCAAGTACTGGCTGGAAGACATAGCGCGCATCCCCACCCAGGTGGAAGTCGCCAGCGAGTACCGCTACCGCACCAGCGTGCCCGAGCCGCGCACCCTCGTCGTCACCATCAGCCAGAGCGGCGAAACCGCCGACACCCTGGCTGCGCTGCGCCACGCACAAAGCCTGGGTCTGACCGAGACACTCACCATCTGCAACGTGGCCACCAGCGCCATGGTGCGCGAGTGCAAGCTGCGCTACATCACCCGCGCGGGCGTGGAAATCGGCGTGGCCAGCACCAAGGCTTTCACCACCCAGCTCGCGGGCCTGTTCCTGCTCACGCTGGCACTGGCACAGGCCAAGGGCCGCCTTTCCGAGGAAGACGAGGCCCGCCACCTCAAGGCCATGCGCCACCTGCCCGTAGCGCTGCAGGCGGTGCTGGCGCTGGAGCCGCAACTGATCCAGTGGGCCGAGCAGTTTGCCCGCAAGGAGAACGCGCTGTTCCTGGGCCGGGGCACCCACTACCCCATCGCACTCGAAGGCGCGCTCAAGCTCAAGGAGATCAGCTACATCCACGCCGAGGCTTACCCGGCCGGCGAACTCAAGCACGGCCCGCTGGCGCTGGTCACGGCCGAAATGCCCGTCGTCACCGTCGCCCCCAACGACGCGCTGCTCGAAAAGCTCAAGAGCAACATGCAGGAAGTGCGTGCGCGCGGCGGCGTGCTCTACGTGCTGGCCGACAGCGACACCCGCATCGCCAGTGGCGAAGGCCTCAACGTCGTGCGCATGCCCGAACACTACGGCGTGCTGTCGCCCCTGCTGCATGTGGTGCCGCTGCAGCTGCTGGCGTACCACACGGCGCTGGCGCGGGGGACCGATGTGGACAAGCCGAGGAACCTGGCCAAAAGCGTGACGGTGGAGTGAGGTGGCGGTGATGGCTGACGGGAAAGTTCGTAACGATCACGAATGTCCGTCTGGACAATTTCGACCACAGCGAGCAGAACCTGCAGTAGGCTGCAAGGAGTAGATGGGCCCCGCATTGACAGCAGAGCGATGCAAGGAGGGGGGAAATCAGGAACTTATATAAAGTTTTGCAGGGTTATCGAAAAAAGATAACATGATAAAAATGAAATTTTGAACCGGCCCTGAACAAGAGTCGTGCAGCTCAATGTCTGTGAGGCAGCGGGTGCTGCCGTTCGCGGCCGTGCCGTCAGATCACGCTGTCTGACAGGCAGCGGTCATCGGGATGCCCGCGCCTCGGCCGACCGGACGGCGGGTATCAAATGGACAGCTGACGTAGGCGCCGCCCAGGATCACTCTACGTCGTGGAAATCAGCTGACAGTGGGAGCGAATAGGTGCTGCCGACCCAAAGCTGTCTATCACCTTTGCCGGATGTCAGGCGGCAATCGCCTCGAAGCTGACCTAGATAATGACAACTGCGTCTTCGTCATCCGACCTACTTCTAACTGATATCGTCTTTAGCTTGCGCAGGCTCAATGGACGCTGACCATTCTTCTGCATCTTCCCTGCCGCATCCCAAGCCAGTTTGCCTTCGCCACGATAGGCCTCCGTCAAAGTGCCATCACGATTAAGCTTCAACAGCAACAGCCAATCAGGGCACGAGCGTATTCCAATGCTGCTACCGCCAGTAGCCTTGATTTGCCACTGCCGCCCTTCGGAATCCTCGGCATCATGAACCGGAAATGAAGCTGGGTGTAGCTTCAGACCATAGTATTCTGCCGCGTAGGCTTCACCAATACTGCCCACTAGGTGGCCGTCCGGCGTGAACTTTCGACCAGGGTAAAGCTGCTCCAATTCATCGACGATGGCATAGAGCTGACGAATAAGCTGAGTTGTGCGTTTCATCAGTTGTCGTTTAGCCCAAAGGGTTGCCGTGTGTGAAGGCGCTCCTTCCACGACGACGCAAGAAGAATGACTTCCTCGCTATCCATGTCTGGTGACACCCGCTGCAAGATCGAAAAACGAAAGTTGTGCGGGTCGCGTTTTTTGAGGTGCTTGTTATCGCCGTGTCCGGTAGCAGCGTATTGAGACCAACGTCCGTAGATATTAGCTTCGCCGTAGGCTGACCCAACGTAGCCCTTGCCATCCGACTCATCGAAGATGTAGTAAATGCCGCGCCAATGGGATAAAACATTGCGCCATTTGCTAGGCAGCAGATTCAACTCCTCCCAAGTTAGGTTGATTGCGCCCCACTCAGGCATTGCAGCCGTCAGGACGCTTTCTTCATGAATGGCATATACAGACATGGTATTGTTTTCTGCCCGTCGCCACCAAGATCGCTCTGGCGGCGGCCAATTGACGACTAACTTGCCCTTCCATTCGGCGTAATGCTCCGTTAACTCAAGCTCGAACCAAAGTATGGTTTCTTGGGTCGGTGTTGGCGTGAACCCAACATGTCCAAACTCATCGAGATAGCGGTAGGCGGGATGATCGGCATATTCTTGGGCGGTCATCACTTTGAAATCATCTATTCGGTAGATGCCTACGAATAGAGCCTTACCTGCACCATCGCCAATGAATGAGGCCACATAGCCATCGCCACACATTTTCTTCATGGCGTTTTCGACGGTAATGCTTTGGGTTGCTTGGTAAGCGTTAAATATGTCTGGCTTTTCAGCGGCAAGCCAGCCGATGACTTTCGCCAATCGAGGCTCTGGTGGTCTATGCCGCATAACGATCACCTTACGCGGATCGATGCCCTTCGCAATGAGGAGTGCGTTTAGATCAAAGCTCATTGGTTCATTAGTCGCCATCAGATATTCACATACCGTATCGGATTCTGACCACCTTTGCCGACAAACCCGCCCACATAAGCATCTCGGATGTCAGAAGCCACGTCTCCAGAAAACTCTTTCCTGCCGCTACCTATGAACTCGCTGGTGTCCCTCGTTTGATAGGTGCTCGTACCGGCATCATGCCATTCGTCAATACGATACACCTCACGCACGATTCCCTGATACACCGCCATTGCATACTCAGCCGCCTTGCAACGTTCGCCTAGCTTCCAGATGCCTCTCGTCGCCTCGTATAGCTCTAGAGGCGACATCTTGCTGCTGTAGAGCTTATTGATCGTAATCAGAATGGCCTTTACCTTCACCTCTACGGGCTTTGCTGAAAGCATGGTGGTCAGGTCAGGAAGGTTGATGCGTCCGAAACTCTGCGAATGAATACCCCTGACCTTGTTGGTCAGATTTTCTAGCCCAATAAGCTCAATGCAAGAAGCCTCTACCAGCGCAGCCTCGGCATCCGTCAGTCCATAGCGTAATATTTCAATGTCGGGACTCAACCCCGCAGCCCGTATCTCAGCAATTCTGGCAGTCTTAACACTTTCCGATGTGTCATCCAAGTGTGCAAACAAGCGGTGCCCTACGCCTTTGCCGACATAAAAAACCTGACTATTTCTAGGGTCGATGTAAAGATAAACATACGAGCGGAGGTTGCGAATTACTGCTTCGTCAAACGTTTGGCCACGAATCTGATCGGCCGTGAGGGCTGGGGAAATATTCATGGATGCTCACTACACGGGTTCAATCATGAGAATAGGTCACACCGGCTATTGCTGGGCAATGTATCAGGCAGGCAAGTACTCTACCAAGTAGGCAAGAACGTCTGCTTTACAGCCTAGAGCGCCCATAGCGGTGGTCAGTGTGAAGGTCAGTTCCTGGCCGATTGCGCGAATTCTCGATCGCGCCAGGAACCTGACCGCCGAGATGGCCGCTTGACCCGCGAAGGTCAACTTACTGTAGACCCGGACTCGGCCAGAAGCAGACATGCTGCCAGCCCAAAAGCTCGGCTAGGGGACTGCTTCAATCCGGAAAGCCGAGTCTCAGTGAAGCTTGCCTCCTTTCTCAAGCAGACCGCTGCTATGAGCCCGCCGCTCATATCGCCCCCGTCCATCCAGCCGACGAGAGAACTGCGACCTTTCACATTACTGACACGGCACAACATTCTGCTGAACGTCGCAAACAAAATTGGCGGCGTTCAAAGGCATCCGGCGCACTGCTGTCTAAATCAGAGTTACTATCTTGATACCTTTCTTCCACCAACACGAGTCAGGACATGCAAGAGTTCAAAGGAAAGTTCGAGGAGTTACAGGAAACTCTTTCTAAAGCAGGCTGCAACGGCCAGTGGGCTGATATAGCGAATGGAAAGCAATTTAAGTCGGAGGAAGGCGGAATCCTCAACTGGTACACGGCCACCGGTCGGATCAACTTCCAAGGGCCAGCTCCCGCGAAGAACAAGCTGCTTGAGCAACTCGGAGGTAAGCCAGCCGTAGCCATTCCCGCGCCATATGCAGCACCGGCGGCGGCGCCCGCAAAGGTCAAAGAGAAAGTATTCGTGGTTCACGGTCATGACTCCGTAGCACGCGAGCAACTGGAACTTGTACTTCACAAGCTCGGGCTTGATCCGTACGTTCTTGCAAACACTGGCGGCGGTGGCTTAACGATCATCGAGGCATTAGAAAGCCACATTGGCAGTCACACGGAAGGGGCTCAGTTCGGGATCGTACTAATGACTCCGGATGATCTTGGTTACTCGAAGAGAGATGGTGATTCAAAAATTGAGCCGCGAGCTAGGCAGAATGTCGTTTTGGAAATGGGGATGCTTATCTCTTCTCTCGGTCGCCCAAACGTCGCTATTCTGAAAAAGGGCCATCTTGAAGTACCCTCCGATGCAGATGGAATTCTGTACATCGGATTCAACGATCATGTGAAAGAAACGGTCCCTCGTCTAGCCGAACGTTTGAATCATGCAGGCTTCAAAATTGAAGGTCAGGCAATCGCCAAAGCCGCTTCGTAAGGTGCCACAATGCCCTCGACGCGCATCGTTGCCGACTTTCTTTGTGGCTTTGCCAACAACAATGGCTTCAAGGTGTTCGACGCCTTGTACGGGACCATTGAGCTAGGAGCACCTTCACCGATCATTCAGTCGTCTGGTGCTGTATACGGTATCTGGGTCCAGTCGGCAGAGCCCATGTCGGGCTTGGCCCCAATCCCCGATCACACCGCATGGTTCCCGGTCTATTGGGGCAAGGATATCGCTCCCGTGAGCAGAATGAAGGCGCACGTGCAAGGCCACCAGAACGGAAACATCAACCTGCCTGCAGTCTCTGCCGTTCAAGGCAAGCCGTTGATCTTTGGCGCCATACTGGTTTCGCGTTATCGAGAGTTCGAGGATCTCCTCCATCAGCGATTCCAGCCTTTGCTTGGGACGCGCTCCGCCGGGAAGCGATCAACGGTAGTTGTGATAGAAGAGTGAAGCCCTGCTCGAGCGGTCCCTCTCCGGCGAGGCGCCTCGCGGCTGCGGTCCGCTTAACTAGAACGTTGAACGACTGCTCCACCGACTAAGCGATAGCCGCTCCTGGTCGCCAGCGTGATTACGCGGTCGGGACGGAAGGTTACGTCCTTGCCGCGACTGCCTGCCGCCCAAAGTCTGCTTGCATCATGCGCCAATGAAACCTGCATCCGGCCAGCCAATCCCTCTATAAGCCAATCGATCGAGGTGCTGGTGGCCACGGACTTGGTTTCGGAACGTTACCCTTTTCTTCACGCCCCGGAGGAGGGTTACTCGGCGCAGTCACCATCATCGTGTCCTTTCTCTCACCACCGCGTAGTAAGTTATCCTACCCAGCTTCTCGTCGTTTCCAGGCAAGCCAACAACTTTGGCAGAAAGCTAACCCTCAATGCGTTTGCATTCTCTGAGCTTCGTCCGTACTAGCGTGGCGTCAATATGAGCTCTGTCGCGCCAGCATTCTTCGTACTCGTGCATAAGCTGGAGCCATTTCGCATGCACTTCCGTCATTGCTTGCGATTTGTCAGATAAGGCCAAAAATGGCAATGCAATGGAAACTGCAGATGCTACACAGGTCAAAAACTTCCACCAACCTGGGAATTCGCTCCAAAACACCCATCCAGCTACAGACGAAGATGTGACAAGAGCAAGAAACACCTTGCTGCGCAGATCCCAATTGACGTACTCACGTGCCTTCAAGTGCCAGTACCGGCGCTCTTGATCAGACTGGAGCATAGACTCCCAGATTGCTGTCCGAAGTTCCTCGTCCAAAAAGCTCTCACGGATCAAATTGTTACGCATGGCATCATAGTGTGCTTCTTTAGTTTTGGCGAGGAACGCATCGACTGATAGCGCCCAGTTGGAACAGTGGGCTATTTTCGGCTTTTTCAAATGATGCCCAACCTTAAATTCGAGAGGACCTGTGCCTGCTTCGCTGGCTGGTTTGCCCGATTTGAACGTTAGCTGTCAGAATCGACGCCATGCAACCCCAAAGCCGCTCCGAACACATCCTCGAACTCGCTAAGGAGCTCCTCGACGATATCGAGTTGGGGCGCACCGATGCTGAGCGACTAATCCTGAAGGCGTCTCGCCTAGCCAGATGGGTTGGCTCAGAAGAAATTCGGTATTGGCTGAAACTAGAACTGAGCGGCTACAACAGCACAAATCCGACATCCCTCAAGTACATGGGAATCACTGGTCGTTGGCTGGACCGCGAGAAAGGGTCTGGTTACTGGGGCCCTCTTGCACAACAGGAAGCATCAATCAATGCTGAGAAAGCCAAGTTAGCTGCGCTCCGTGTGCCAGACACCAGCGGTGACTACGCCAACATCGCTATCCAGCACGTGACAGCCACGATGACAGCATCCAGCAATTACATCTCCCGGATCAGTGGCATCCGGTCCAGGGTTCTTGCCCAGCTCCACACTTTTGTCAGCGAGGTGTACTACGAGAAGGAGTTCGACAATCTCTCCGAGTCGATATTCGAAAGGTACAAAAGTGCCGTTGATACGCTGATCGCGCAGCATTGCGGAGACGTTCTGGAAAAGATACCGGCAGTCATGAGTCGGCTCGCAGAGGGCGATGAAGAGTCAATCAGCCAAGCTCTTACTACATGCCGGCGGATCATTGAGTCTTTCGCCGACTCGATATTTCCGCCATCAGACAAAATGGTCGAGATTGGTGGAAATACCCTAAAGCTGGACGCCAGTAAACACCAGAACCGCATCAATGCGTACGTTCATCAGCGTACTTCCAGCACGTCTCGTAAGCAGCGGCTGCGCCAGAATCTTGCAAACTTGTTTGACCGCATATCGACCGGTGTTCATACAGAGGTCACGGCGGAAGAGGCGCAGTCCCTGTTCTTGAACTCGTACCTGTTCGTCGGTGAAGTCCTTCACTTGCCGCCAGCTGACGGGTCATTCGAACGTTGAGGGGCCGCTTTGCGGCGCCCAGATCCTGGAATCCGAGGACTGCTGAGGGTCGGCTTCGTCCCGTCGCGCGGCGCTGGACCGGCCGCTCATACTTTTGGAGCGCCGATCCACAAGGCGAACGACTGGTCTGCTATGTGCAGCGAACATACATGCCGACGACTGTCGAATTCCCGGTGATGACCAACCCAGTCGCTCGGACCGGCGAGGGCGAATGACTCTGTTCAGCCTTGACCTGCCCTCCACGTACCGACGGGCAGGTCCGCAGCGTGAACAGTCCGTCGCCCAGCGGCAGACTCGGTGGGGTACCGCGACAATCCTGAGGGGCCCATCAGCGGTCGTTCAAGTCGGCCAACATTCGATCCTGAGGAGACATGCATACCGCGAACTCCACTGCCGCAAAGCAGTTGCTGAGCGCAAGCGGCAACAACGCTGGTTGCTCCCTTGTGCAAGGCGAGTTACATGCGCCGCGATCATGTGCTTGCCGAGCTGAGGTCGGCGGCCTTATTCAGTTGCATGACGCCACACTCGATCAGCCCAATAAAGTTCGCCATCAGCGAACAAAGTTCTTGCCGTTTTGACGATTACTAGCTACACTAAATGCGCTTGGGCTAAAGAGAGCACTCGTTAATCGTGGGGATGTGGAAGCGCATCTCGTGGGGCCGCAAGGCTCTGATGTTCTCTGCGGTCACGCGGTCGCCGGTACGCGGTGGTCCGGGTGGTTGCAGCGAAGCCGGTCCCGGACGAGTACCGGGACCGGTTAGAGGCCCAGAGGTGCAAACAGCCGACGTTCTCTCACTTTCTTCAGAACTGACGAGAGGCTCTGCATAGTGCAGGGTCGTTTTGGAGAAGGAGGCATCAAATGCCTGAAGTTCGTAAACGTTCAAGCCGTCGGCCGGCATCGGAGAAGAAGAGTCTGCGGGGGTGGTTATTCCGCCATCGCGCGGTGCTAAGGTGTGTCGTCGGGGCCGGCAAGGCTCTGCTATGCATCTGGAGCATCTGGCACCGATTCCGAGATGACCTCTGGCCTTTTTATGCGTGGATCACAGGGCGTATAGATGCAACACGAGGCGCTTCGTTTGGTGCGTGTGTTTCACGACATGAACCAGACGACATTGGCAGCACGACTGCAAATTTCAAAGTCCTACCTCTCGGAGATCGAGAGTGGCAAGAAGCAAGTAACGCTGGAGTTGCTGCAAAAGTACGCGAACATATTTGGCGTTCCCCTATCGTCGTTGCTGTTCTTTGCCGAACAGGTTGAAGGCGGCGCCCGCGAGAGAGCGCGCACGGCGATTGCCGGCAAGGTCATCAAGATGCTTGACTGGATGACTGCGAAAGACGCGGTTTGAGGAGCACGCTTGGCCACTCGCAAGACCTACCCGCTGGATCAGTGCCCCCTGTACAAGCTTTCCAGCCGCAAGCGGTTGGCACAAGATGTCTTCAACGTCGACTTGCCGTTCTTGGAGCGCCTCGCAGCCAATGAAGGCAACTTCCGTGTCTTTAAGATAAGGCAGGGCGAGAAGGAACGCCAGGTCGAAGTTCCTAAGGTCGTGCTGGAGCGAATCCACCGCCGCCTCTTCAATCTTCTTGAGCGCATTGAAAAGCCGGGCTACCTCCACTCCGGCGTACGAGGGCGTTCGTACGTTTCCAATGCGAAGGTCCACGTTGGTGCTGTTCCGCTTGTAAAGCTGGATCTGAAGAAGTTCTACCCGTCAGTGGATGGCGCACGCGTTTCAAGGTTCTTCACGGGCACTATGAGGTGTAGCCCTGACGTGGCTGCACTATTGACGCGTCTGTGCACATTCGAGAACCATGTCCCTACGGGAAGTTGCGTCAGTCAATTGCTAGCGTTCTTCGCGGCGAAGCCCTTGTTTGATGAACTTCACGCCCTGGCCGCAGGCGCCGGCGTACGTGACAGTTGCTACGTTGATGACCTAACTTGGTCAGGCCACGGGGCGACACCATCCTTCCTTTGGGAAGTAAAGCAGGTAGTGCACCGCCATGGATTTGAGTACCACAAAGACCGCTGTTTCTCGGCTGAAGACCGAAAGCTCGTAACTGGAGTGATGCTGGACGGCAATCGCATCGCTGTTCTGCCCAGCAAGGAGTTCGATCTTTGGAAGAGCATTCAGAACCTCGGTGGTTTTCAACCCCGAGGTATGCGTTCGGCCAACCCATCTTGCGCCTGACTTGAATGGATGGTGTGCGCGCCAGCGCATGGTTTACGCTGCCATAGACTCGCGGTGAACAGCCGCCGTCACGCGGCTGAGATGTGCACCGACGATGAATTCCAAGCAGACGATTC
>CALRLO020000025.1:0-63681 GCA_943368755.1 Synechococcus sp. UW140
GAACTTGGTGAGCTCGTGCACCTTGACCGACGGCACCACCTCCCAGGGGATCACGCAGCCATCGATCACGCCTTTGGACAGCGAGTCGGGGATCTGCGGCAGCGGCATGCCCACGGGGATGGCGCCCAGGTAGCCCAGCATCTTGGTGATCTGGCGGGTGGGGCCGCGCATCTTGAGGCCGCGCAGGTCCTCGGGCGTGCGGATCTGCTTGTCCTTGGTGTGGAACATGCCGGGGCCATGCACCTGCAGCGCCAGCACCTGGGTGTCCTTGAATTCGTCGGGGGCGACGGTCTGCACGTACTCCCAGTAAGCCTTGGAGGTGGCCTCGGCGTTGGTCATCATGAAGGGCAGCTCGAACACCTCGATGCGCGGGAAACGGCCGGCGGTGTTGCCGGGCAGCGTCCAGACGATGTCGACCACGCCGTCCTTGGCCTGGTCGTAGAGCTGCACCGGCGTGCCACCCAGCTGCATGGCGGGGTAGGCCTCGAACTTGATGCGGCCGCCCGAGTCCTTCTCGACCTTGTCCATCCAGGCCTTGTGCATGTTGAGCCACACATTGGACTGGGGCGCCATGAAGGTGTGGAACTTGAGCGTGACGCTCTGCTGGGCGAAGCCCACCAGGGCGGGTGCGCCCAGTGCCACGGCGGCGCCGGACTGGAGCAGGGTTCTGCGTTGGATCATGAGCTTGTCTCCTGGGGTTTGCCTGAGTTGGGTTGCTTGGAATGTACGTCTTGGCATGCCTGTGTCCGATGGGGAAAACCCCGCTCAGACCACCGCCACGCGTATGCCGGTGAGGCCTTCCACATGGCCTTGCATCACGTCGCCCCTGACCACAGCCGCCACACCCTCGGGGGTGCCGGTGTAGATCAGGTCGCCCGGTTGCAGCTCCCAGGCGGCCGAGAGGTGCTCGATGGTTTCGGCGATGTTCCAGATCAGCTTGGTCACGGTGCTGCGCTGGCGGTCGGCGCCGTTGACCTGCAGCCAGATGGCGGCATTGGTCACGTCGCCCGCCTGAGCAGCGGGCGTGATGGGGCCGATAGGGGCCGATTCATCGAAGCCCTTGCCGATGCACCAGGGGCGCCCCTGTTTCTTCATGTCGTTCTGCAGGTCGCGGCGGGTCATGTCCAGGCCCACCGCGTAGCCGTAGATGTGCTTCATCGCATCGGCGGCCTGGATGTTCCTGCCGCCCGTGCCAATGGCGACCACCAGTTCGATCTCGTGGTGCAGGTTGGCCGTGAGGCTGGGGTAGGCGATGGTGGCGGTCTGGCCGGGCTCGGCGACCACGATGGCATCGGCCGGCTTGAGGAAGAAGAAAGGCGGTTCGCGCCCGGTGAAGCCCATCTCCTTGGCGTGTTCCTCGTAGTTGCGGCCCACGCAGTAGATGCGGCGGACCGGGAACCGCGCGGCCTGCCCGACCACGGGCACGGAAACGGTGGCGGGCGGGGCAAAAACGAAATCAGCCGACATGGGCCATCCTCTCTTCTCGGTGAATGCCCAGTGCCTGCTGCACCGGGCGGTCTGAAAAACTGAACAGCACGCAGCCCGCATCGCTGTGCCAGCGGGCCGTGTGCCAGGAAGGGATCACGAAGTGGTCGCGCGGGCCGAAATCCAGCGTCCACGTCCGCTCATCGCGGGTGATGATGACACGCCCCGAACCCTCCACGACGCTGAACACCGTGCCATCGGTCTGGCGCCAGGGCTGCCCAGCAAACCCGGCCGGCAGGCGCTGCATGAACGTTGCCATGGTGGGCATGGGGTACCCGCCGCTGGCGGGGTTGCCGTAGCGCAGCTTGACGCCGTCCCAGGCGTCCCAGGGCGCGTCCCGCTCGAGCGCGTGCAGGGCCTCGAGGGTGCGGGCGTAGGGGTAGCTGAAGATGGGGGAGGTGGCGCCATAGGGCGCGTCGTAACGCACCGGCAGCATGTTGGCGCCGTAGCGGTGCCAGCTGGTGCCTTGCGCGCGCCCCGGGGGCTGTGTGGCCTGATCGTGATTCTCGGCAAAGCCGGCCTCGAAGAAGCGCAGCATGGGGATGTCCAGCCCGTCGAGCCAGACCACCGGGCCATCGGCCTCGCTGCCGTGGTCGTGCCAGGTCCAGCTGGGGGTGATGATGAAATCTCCCGGCGCCATGGTGGTGCGCTCGCCATCGACCGAGGTGTAGGCGCCTCGGCCCTCGACCACGAAGCGCAGCGCGCTCTGAGTGTGGCGGTGCGCCGGCGCGATTTCGCCGGGCAATATGAGCTGCAGGCCCGCATAAAGCGATGGTGTGATGCAGCTCTCGCCCCGCAGCGCGGGGTTCTCCAGGATCAGCACGCGGCGCACGGCCTCCTCGGCCGTGATGAGCTCGCCTGCGCGCATCAGGTGCGGACGCAGGGCGTCGTAGCGCCACAGCGCGGGTTCGCAGCAGCTGCGTGGCTGCGGTGGCACCAGTGCGTGCAGCACCTCCCACAAGGGGGTGAGGTTCAGCGGCGACATGGCCTCGTACAGGCGCTGGCGTTCGGCGGCAACCGGGGTGTTCATACCGAGATAGTATGTTTGCTTATTAATGCCCGGCTAGGGGGTTTCCCCAGTGTCCTGCCTCGTTACACTGCGGCCATGAATTCGCCCGAAAGGCCCCATAGCTACGACTTCCGCCACGCGCCGGGGCACCTGATCCGGCGTGCCCATCAGGTGGCCGTGGCCCTGTTCATGGAAGAGACCGCGTCGTTTGACGCGACGCCGGTGCAGTTCGCCATCCTGAATGCGCTCATGGACGTGCCCGGCATCGACCAGGTGAGCCTCGCCGCGCGCGTGGCGCTCGATGCGGCGACCTCGGGTTCGGTGATTGCGCGGCTGGAGAGCAAAGGCTGGGTGCGGCGCGAGCCCGACGCGGCCGACCGCCGCCGCCGCCTGCTCTGGGTCACCGACGAAGGCGTGCGCGTTGCGGCCGACATGCAGCAGGCGGTGGAGCAGGCGCAGCACCGCATCATGCGGCCGCTGTCGGCTGACGAACGTGCCCAGCTGATGCTCTTGCTGGGCAAGCTGGTGGCCGGGGCCGATGGCGCCCCGGATGCCAACGACGATTGAAACGGTCGAGCCTGGGATGCCGCCGCAGGCGGCGCGGGGGGGCTCCATCTTCAGAACCGGCTCAGGTATTCGCGTCGCTCGAATGCGGTTTTGTCTTCGGCCTGCGCGTGGCGCTCGGCCTCGCTGCGCTTGATGCGCGCGTAGTGCCGCACCACCGCTTCGCCCAGACCGTTGCGCAGCGCGTCGTCATGCTCCAGCGCGTCAATGGCGAGGTCGAGCCGGTGTGGCAGGCGCTCGGCATCGGGCGCGTAGGGCGCTTCGGTGGCGGGTGGGGGCGGCAGGCGCCGCTCCAGCCCATCGAGCCCCGCATGGATCTGCGCAGCCATGTAAAGGTAGGGGTTGGCCGAGGGCTCACCGAGCCGGTTTTCGATGCGCGTGGCCTTGTCGCCCGCGCTGCCCACCACGCGCAGCATGGCGCCCCGGTTGTCCAGCCCCCACAACACCGACTGCGGCGCCAGCGCGTTGGGCCGAAAGCGCCCGAAACCGTTGGCGGTGGAGGTGCACAGCGATGTCATGCCCGGCGCGTGCGCCAGCAGACCGGCCAGCCAGTGCGCCCCCGCATCAGACAGCACATGGGTGGCATCGGCCGGTGTGGAGTCGGGCGCGGAGGCATCGCGCACGCAGGCGTTGGAGCCATCGGCCAGCGACACCAGCGACTGGTGCAGGTGCCAGCCACTGGACATGATGTTGGGAAACGGCGGGCGGCACATGAAGGTGGCCAGGTAGCCCGCGCGGCGCAGCGCCTGGCGCACGCCGTTGCGGAAGAGCACCATCTGGTCGGCCGCGGTGAGGGCGTCGGTGGCGTCGAACACCGCTTCCACCTGGCTGGGGCCGAGCTCGATTTCCAGTGACTGCAGCGGCAGGCCCAGTGCCTGCGCGGTGCGTTGCACGATGGACAGCGGTTCGTCGCTCAGGTCCATCAGCGCCTCGGCCTGCAGGTTGTAGCCGGGGTGGATCATGCGCAACGCAGGCGGCTCGCCTGGCCAGGCGGCGCGCTCGGGGTCGAGTTGCGGCGCGTCGTCCACGATGCGGTAGATGTGGAACTCGACCTCGAGCCCGGTCTTGAGGCCATAGCCCGCGCGGGCCAGGCGCTCCAGCGCCTGCTGCAGCACGCGGCGGCTGTCGATTTCCACCGGTCGCCCCTCGGGGTGCCAGGGCTGGCAGCGCAGCCAGGCGGTTCCAGGGCTCCAGGGCAAGGCCATGAGGCTGTCGGGGTCGCCGAGCAGCAGCAGGTTGCTGGCGCCACCGAATCCTGGGATGTCGTCGGTGCCACCGGGCTCGAACACCTTCCAGGCGGTGCGGTCCGAGCTGTCTTTGAGCATCAGGGTACCCACCATGCCGACACCGTTGCGCAGCGCCGATTCGACCGCGCCGGCCATCAGCGTCTTGCCGCGCAGCATGCCGTGGGCATCGCACCAGCCAAAGCGCACGCGTTCGATGCGCTCGTCGCGCAGACGCTGCAGCAGGCGCTGCAGTGCGGCCTCGCGTTCGGGTGTGTGCAAGCCGCAGCGTTCGGCAAAGGCCTTCATGCGTTCACCCGCTCGCTGGCCTGCCAGGGCGCGGCGGCGCGGCGCGCATCCACCGCGCGTTGCCACCAGCCCTGCCAGTCGTCGGCGGGGGCAATGCCGTCCAGCGTGTCGGGTCCGTGGATCTGAGGTGCCAGGCTGGCGTCGGCGGTGCCGGGCGGTATACCGCCTGCTTCCACGGTGTCTATGGCTTGCAGCAGCAGGCGCCGGTTGGCCATGATGACCTTGTCGCTGGTGCCCAGGTGCTCGCGGGTGCGGTCCTGTATGGCACCCATGCTTTCGCAGGCCCACTGGTCGTGCACGTTGATATCGTCCTCGCCCATGCCGAGGTAGGTGCGCGAGGCCTGCTCTTCGGGGTTGTAGCCCCAGTGGTTGTGGCGGCCGCTCCTGGGTGCGTACTCGGGCAGGGTCACCGTCTTCAGGCGTTGCTCGCGCATGGTGTGTTTGTCCACCGGGCCGGCGAAGCTGGTGAAGAAGGCGTACCAGTAGTTGTGGGTGTCATCCACCGGCACGTGCATCTGCGTGATGGTCATGGTCTCCGACAGCGGGATCACGAAGGTGTTGGGAAAGACCGCGTGGGTCACACGCACGTGGGTCAGGGCCTCCGTCATGCGGCGCAGTGCGGTGAGCCGCAGGCCGTGGGTGGTGGGCTCGTAGCTGATGTCGGGCTGGCCGAACTCGCGCATCACACGCGTCATGGGCCAGCGCTCGCCCGCCACATCGCCAGCACTGGCACCCCGGAACTGCTTGCCGTAGCTGTCGTCCAGCGATTCGTCGAAGAAGAAGCGGTGCAGGTACGACGCGTGAGCCGGGTCTATGCCCACCTCGAAGGACTGCAGCCAGTTGCAGTGCCACAGGCCCTTGAAGACGAAGGTGTGGCTGTCCGGGGCCACGAAGCAGTCCAGCCCGGGCAGTGGCGGCGGCGTGGTGCCCTCGGGACCCAGCCAGGCCAGCACTGCGCCGCTGCGCACCTGTACGGGGTAGCTGCGCTGGCGCACCTTTTTGCACAGCGTGCTGCCAGCGGGTTCGGCTGGGGTTTCCACGCACTGGCCGGTGACGTCGAACTTCCAGCCGTGAAAAGGGCAGCGCAGGCCATCGCCCTCGTGGCGGCCGTAGGCCAGGTCCGCGCCGCGGTGCGGGCAGTCGCGGTCCATCAGGCTGAAAGTGCCGGCTGCGTCGCGCCACAGCACCAGATCCTGCCCCAGCAGGCGAACGGCCTTCACGGGGCGCACCGCCATGTGCGGGTTCTGCGCGGGGTCGAACTCGTCAAGCAGGGCCACCGGGTGCCAATAGTGGCGCAGCAGTCGGCCACAGGGCGTGCCAGGGCCGACACGGGTGATTCTTTCGTTCTGCTCGGCTCTCATGGGCGTTCCTTCAAAAACGGTATACCGAAATGTAAATTCAGTGTACATTCATCGCCATGAGCCTGCAAGAGACCGTTTTGATGCAGCTGCGCGACCTGGTTTTGCGCGGCGATTTCGAGCCCGGGCAGCGGCTGGCCGAGCAGCAACTGGCCGAGCGCCTGGGGGCTTCGCGCACACCGGTGCGCGCCGCGCTGGTGACCCTGGAGCAAGAAGGCCTGGTGCTCGCCAACGACACCGGCGGCTATGTCGTGCGCCAGTTCACCGCTCAGGAGGTGATGGACGCCATCGCCGTGCGTGGCCATCTGGAAGGCATGGCCGCGCGGCTGGTGGCCGAGCACGGTGTGACGCGGCAGCTGCAGCGCGAGCTCGAGGCCTGCCTGGAAGAGGGCGACCGCGCGCTGGCCGACAACCCGCTCACGCTCGACAGTTACGCCGCCTACGCGGCCATGAACGACCGCTTCCACGCGCTGATCCTTGAGGCCTGTGGCAACCGCGCGCTGCAGCGCGCCATCGCGCTCAATGACAAGCTGCCGTTTGCACCCGCATCGGCCATGCTGCCCATGCAGGGCACGGTGACACAGGACCGCGACTGGATGCTCTACGCCCACCGCCAGCACCACATGCTGTTCGATGCGCTCCGGCGCGGCGAGGGCGCACGCGCGCTGGCACTGGCCACCGAACACACCGAAGTGGCACAAATGAACATGCGGCTGGCGCTGGAGCGCCGCAGCGAGGCCGAGCGTGTGATGCCGGCCATACGCCTGGTGGCGGGGTGAGTGCGGTCGCTGCTGTTTGGTGAGCGAAATGTCACATCGAGACAACAAACGCCCGACTGACACAGTAGGTTGACGGTCTGGCGTCACTGGCGCGTGACAGCATGGGGCGGTAGAGCGCCTGGCCCCCGCCGAAGGCGTCGCCTGTCACGGAGACACCCATGAACAACGACCGTGAGGATGCCATCCATCCTCTGGCCGCGCAGTACCGGCGCGGCGACATGCTGCTTCGCACCGCCTTGCTGGTCTACGCGGGTGCCGCGCTGGCCATCGTGTTCGCGCACCCCACGCCAGGCCTGTCGCTGGGCGGTGGCGTGACGTGGGTGGCGCTGCTGGCCGCGCCCGGGCTGCTGGCCTCGTACATCTGGCAGGGCGCGCTGGCGTCGCGTCTGCTGGTGGCGCTGTCGCTGTCGTCGCTGGTGGCGCTGCACATACAGCTTGGCGCCGGGATGATCGAGTTCCACTTTGGCGTTTTTGTCACGCTGGCGGTGCTTCTGGTCTATCTGGACTGGCGGCCCATCGTGCTGTCAGCGGTGTTTTTCGCGGTGCACCACATCGCCTTCGACCGCATGCAGGCGGCGGGCCTGGGCCTGTACTGCCTGACCCAGCCCCACTTCGGCATCATCGTGATCCACGCGGTCTACGTGGTGTTGCAGACGCTGTTCGAGGTGCTGTTCGTGGTCCGGCTCGCCCGCAGTGTGCGCGACAACGCCGAGGTGGCCCAGCTGGCCGAGCGGCTCAGCGATGGCGACCGCATCTCGCTGGACGTGGAGCGCGTGCCGGTGCGGGCGCCACTGGCGCTGGAGCTCAAGGGCATCCTGGGCCGCATGGCGAGCACCATGTCGACGGCGCGCCAGGCGAGCGACCAGATCCTGTCCACCACTCAGGAGATGGCGTCGGGCAACCAGGACTTGAGTGCGCGCACCGAAAGCGCGGCCAGCAGCCTGGAACAGACCGCCTCCAGCATGGAGGAGCTGACCGCGACCGTGCGCCAGAGCGCCGAGGCCGCACGCCAGGCCAACCAGCTGGCCGGCAGCGCGGCCCAGGTGGCGCAGCGCGGTGGCGAGGTGGTGGGGCAGGTGGTCTCCACCATGGACGCCATCCGCAACAGCAGCAGCCGCATCGCCGACATCATCGGCGTCATCGACGGCATTGCGTTCCAGACCAACATCCTTGCGCTGAATGCGGCGGTGGAGGCCGCCCGCGCGGGCGAGCAGGGGCGCGGTTTCGCGGTGGTGGCTTCCGAGGTGCGCAGCCTGGCGCAACGCAGCGCGCAGGCTGCCAAGGAGATCAAGGGTTTGATTGACGAGAGCGTGGCCAACGTCTCCTCTGGCAGCGAGCTGGTGCAGTCGGCGGGTCAGACCATGGGTGACATCGTGCGCAGCGTCCAGCAGGTGTCGGACACCCTGGCGGCCATCACCACATCGGCCACCGAACAGAGCGACGGCATTGCCCAGGTGAACGTTGCGGTGAACCAGCTCGACCAGATGACCCAGCAGAACGCCGCACTGGTGGAGCAGAGCGCGGCCGCTGCCGAAAGCCTGAAAGAGCAGGCCCAGCGGCTGGCAGATGTGGTGGCGGTGTTCCGGCTTTCGGCCTAGCGTGCGCCGGTTTTCCCGCCGCCCTTGTGCGTGCCATGCACGTGCAGGTCGCCAGGCAGCGCAGCCGGCTCCAGCCGGCCGCCGTCACTGAGCTCGGCCAGAATGCCGCAGGCGCTGGCGGCCTGAGCGGCCTCGCAGGTCTTGCGCAAGGCCTTCAGCTGGCGTTCCAGGTCGCGCAGCGCAGCGATGCGCCTGGACACGTGGACGATGTGTTCATCCAGCAGCGCGTTGACCTCGCCGCAGTTGTCCTCGGGTGAATCCTTGAAGCGCAGCAGCACGCGGATCTCGTCCAGCGTCATGTCCAGCCCGCGGCAGTGGCGTATGAAGGACAGCCGCTCGGCGTGGGGCTCGCCGTAGTCGCGGTAGTTGCTGTCCGTGCGCGCGGGCTCGGGCAGCAGGCCCTCGCGCTCGTAGAAGCGCACGGTTTCCACCGGCGTGCCGGTGCGGCTGGCGAGTTCACCGATCTTCATGGCCCGGATTGTAGGACTTGACCCTGTAGTTGGTTCAGGGTTTCCAATGGCGGTGAACCGAATGGAAAGACCTGCCAATGAACACGTTTCGTATCGCCAACATGGACTGCGCGGCCGAGGAGGCGGACATCCGCCGCGCACTCGACGGCATCGCCGGGGTGCGCGCGCTGCGCTTCAGCCTGGGTGAGCGCACTTTGAAGATCGACGCGGCACCCGATGCACTGGACGCCGCCGTGTCGGCGCTGGCGCGCGCGGGTTATCCGCCCGTGCCAGTGCCGGCAGATCGCAGAGAGAAGGGAGTGAAGGGCGGGTGGGCGCGCTGGGGCCGCCTGGGTCTGTCGCTGCTGCTGGCACTTGGTGCCGAGGGGCTGCATTTCGCCGGCATCGAGGTCGCGGGCCTGGTGGTTGCGGCGGCGGCCATCGCGCTGGCGGGTCTGGGCGTCTACGGCAAGGGGCTGACGGCGCTGCGCCAGGGGCGGCTCAATATCAGCGCCCTGATGACGGTGGCCGTGACCGGTGCCTTCCTGATCGGGCAGTGGCCCGAGGCCGCGATGGTGATGGCGCTGTACGCACTGGCCGAGGCCATCGAGGCCCGCGCGGTGGACCGCGCGCGTGGTGCCATCACCAGCCTGATGGCACTGGCCCCCGAGCAGGCCCAGGTGCGCCAGCCCGATGGCAGCTGGGCCCAGCACCTCGTGAAAGACGTTGCGTTGGATGCCGTCGTGCGCATACGCCCTGGCGAGCGCGTGCCGCTGGACGGCTGGGTGCTGAGCGGGCAGAGCGCCATCGACCAGTCGGCCGTCACTGGCGAGAGTCTGCCGGTGGACAAGGCGCCGGGGGATGTGGTGTTCGCGGGCACCATCAACCAGTCCGCCGCGCTGGAGATCCGGGTGACCGCGCCGGCAAGCGACAGCACACTGGCGCGCATCATCCACGCGGTGGAGCAGGCACAGGGCACGCGTGCGCCCACGCAGCGGTTTGTCGATGCCTTCTCGGCCTGGTACACGCCGGCGGTGTTCGTGTTGGCCCTGGCCGTGGCCACGCTCGCGCCCTGGCTGTTCAACTGGCCCTGGCAACAGGCCGTTTACAAGGCGCTGGTGCTGCTGGTCATCGCCTGCCCCTGTGCGCTGGTCATTTCCACCCCGGTCACGGTGGTCAGTGCCTTGGCGGCAGCGGCGCGCCGCGGCATCCTCATCAAAGGGGGTGTCTACCTGGAAGACGCACGAAAGATCCGCACGGTGGCGCTCGACAAGACCGGCACCCTCACCGCCGGCAAGCCGCAACTGGTTGCCTTCGAGCCCGTAGCGGATCTGCCCGCCGGTGAGCTGTACGCGCTGGCCCGCAGCCTGGCCGACCGGTCGGACCACCCGGTGTCCAGAGCCTTGGCGGCGGGCTTGCCAGCCACGCTGCGCGATGTGGAGGGCTTCGCAGCAGTGGCCGGGCGCGGCGTGACCGGCACCATCGCCGGGCGGGCCTACGTGCTGGGCAACCACCGCTGGCTGGAAGAGCGTGGACTGTGCAGCCCCGGGCTGGAAGCACGCCTGCTGACGCACGAACAGGCGGGCCGCACGGTGACCCTGCTGGCCGACGAGCGCCGCGTGCTCGCCATCGCGGTCGTGGCCGACACCCTCAAGCCCAGCTCAGCCGAAGCCGTTGCCGCACTGAAAGCGCTGGGTGTGCACACGGTGATGCTGACAGGCGACAACGAGGCGACCGCGCGCACCGTGGGCGCGCTGGCCGGCATCACCGACATCCGCGCCAACCTGCTGCCCGTGCAAAAGCTCGATGCCATTGCCGCGCTCCAGCAGCAGGCGGGTTTCGTCGCCATGGTGGGCGACGGCATCAACGACGCGCCGGCGCTTGCCAGGGCCCAGATCGGCTTTGCCATGGGCGGCGCCGGCACCCACACCGCCCTGGAGGCGGCCGATGTCGTGGTCATGAACGACGACCTGCGCCGCCTGCCCGAGACCATTCGCCTGTCCCGGCACGCGCACGGCGTGCTGTGGCAGAACATCGCACTGGCGCTGGGCATCAAGGCCGTGTTCCTCGTGCTCGCGCTGCTGGGCCAGGCCACCCTGTGGATGGCGGTGTTCGCCGACATGGGTGCCAGCCTGCTGGTGGTCTTCAATGGCCTGCGGCTGGTGCGCGGCGTGGCCCACGAGGAGCCTGTGACAACGGGCTGCGACCACCATCACGACCATGTCCATGGCCATGGCCACTGACTCGGCTCAGGTGCCGTCACCCATGAGGCGCTGGGCCAGCTGGCCGATCAGCTCCATCAGCGCCTGCTGGGTCAGCGTGGCGGGCCGTTGGGCGCTCACGGCGATGCTCAGCCGCGTGCGCAGGCGTGGCGAGTGCACGCGGCGCAGCGCCAGGTGTTCGGCGTGGGCACTGGTGAGCACGGCGTTGCGCGAGAGCAGGGCGCTGCCCGCACCGTCGGCCACCAGGTCCAGGATGGCGGCCACGCCGTCGATCTCCAGCGCGATGTTGGGACGGCAGCCGATGTTGGCGAGTTCGCCTTCCACCAGCATGCGGATGGCGTGGGGTCGGCTCGGAATCACCAGCGGCACGCTGCCCACCTCGCGCAGCGTGATGGCTTCATCCACCGGTTTGCGGCTGTTCGTGCCGTCGCGCCGCTGCAGCAGGAACAGGTCTTCCTCCAGCAGCGGGGTGAGTTCGATGTCGGGCGAGGGCGTGGCGTTGTAGAGCACCGCGATGTCCAGCCGCCCGGTCAGCAAGGCTTCCAGCAGGTGGGACGACAACCCCTCGGAGATCGACAGCGAGGCCTGGGGCAGGCGTTGGCGGAACTCGCGCGTGAGGGGCACCGTGAGCACCTTGGCCACGCTGGTGGGCAGGCCGATGGCCACGCGCCCGGCCAGCGCACCGCGCACCCGGCCCAGCTCCTCCTTGGCACGCTCCACCTGGTGCAGGATGCCGCGCCCGTGCGCCAGCAGCAGCTTGCCCGCTTCGGTGGGCGTGGCGCCGCGGCCGTTGCGCACAAGCAGGTTCTGGCGCAACTCCACCTCCAGCAGCCGCACCTGGCGGCTCAGGGCGGGCTGGGCAATGCTCAGGGCCGTGGCTGCGCGGGTGAAGCTGCCCAGCTCGGCCACCCGCACAAAGTACTCCAGTTGTTTTAAATCCATGCCGCATAGGATATATCGACCGGCCATTTATGCCGAACTGAAATACCTGCTAGTGGAGGGGTGTGCTTGGCGCTGGTGCACAGGCTGCACACAATCGGTGCCATGACAAGTGGCACATCCCCCAACATCCATGGCATCTCCTCCATGGCCACGCGCCTGCTGCTGGCCGAACTGGTGGCTGGCTACAAGCCGGCGGTGCAGATCGAATCCGTGGGTGGTGTGGATGCGGCCAAACGCGTCGCGGCTGGCGAGGCCTTCGACGTCGTGATCCTGGGCTCCGATGCCATCGACAAGCTGCTGGCTGCAGGCCATGCACTGGCCGGCAGCCGCGTCGACCTGGTGCAATCCGGCGTGGCCGTGGCGGTGCGCGAGGGTGCGCCGCTGCCCGACCTGTCCGACGAGGCGGCGGTGAAGCATGCCGTGCGGGCTGCTCGCAGCATCAGCTGGTCCACCGGCCCCAGTGGCGTGGCACTGGCCGCGCTGTTCCAGCGCTGGGGCATTGCCGACGAGATCGCCCCGCGCCTGGTGGTGCCGCCGCCCGGCGTGCCCGTGGGCTCGCTGGTGGCCAAAGGCGAGGTCGAGCTGGGCTTCCAGCAGCTGAGCGAGCTGCTGCCGCTGCACGGCATCACCGTGGTCGGCCCGCTGCCGCCGGCCATACAGATCACCACCATTTTTTCAGGTGCCGTGTGCGCCACCAGCGCGCAGCCCCAGGTCGCGCGCGACCTGCTGGCCTACCTGGCGTCGCCCGCCACCGCCGCGGCCAAGCAGCGCCACGGCATGGCACCGGCCTGACCCTTCTTCCAGCACACAACGAGGAGAACGCTCCATGATCATCGACGTCCATGGCCACTACACCACCGCGCCCAAGGCGCTGGAAGAGTGGCGCAACAAGCAGATCGCCAACCTGAAGACGCCCGAGCTGGGCCCCAAGGTCTCCGAGCTCAAGATCAGCGATGACGAGCTGCGCGAGTCCATCGAGCTCAACCAGCTGGCCAAGATGAAGGAGCGCGGCTCAGACCTCACCATCTTCAGCCCGCGTGCCAGTTTCATGGCACACCACATCGGCGACTTCAACACCTCGTCGACCTGGGCCGGCATCTGCAACGAACTCTGCTACCGCGTCTCGCAGCTGTTCCCCGACCACTTCATTCCCGCCGCCATGCTGCCGCAGTCGCCCGGCGTGGACCCGCGCACCTGCATCCCGGAGCTGGAGAAGTGCGTCAAGGAATACGGCAACGTCGGCATCAACCTCAACCCCGACCCCTCGGGCGGCCACTGGACCAGCCCGCCGCTGAGCGACCGCCACTGGTACCCCATCTACGAGAAGATGGTGGAGTACGACCTGCCGGCCATGATCCACGTGAGCACCTCGTGCAACGCGTGTTTCCACACCACCGGTGCCCACTACCTGAACGCCGACACCACGGCCTTCATGCAGTGCCTGACCAGCGACCTGTTCAAGGACTTCCCCACGCTCAAGTTCCTGATTCCGCACGGCGGTGGCGCGGTGCCCTACCACTGGGGCCGCTTCCGTGGCCTGGCGCAGGAACTGAAGAAGCCCCTGCTGAGCGAACACCTGCTCAACAACATCTACTTCGACACCTGCGTCTACCACCAGCCGGGCATAGACCTGCTGACCAAGGTGATCCCGGTCAAGAACATCCTGTTCGCCTCCGAGATGATCGGCGCCGTGCGCGGCATCGACCCCGAAACCGGCCACTACTACGACGACACCAAACGCTACGTCGAAGCCACCTCCAACCTCAACGACGAGGAGCGCTTCCTCGTCTACGAAGGCAACGCCCGCCGCGTGTTCACGCGTCTGGACACCGCTCTTAAACAGAAAGGCAAATGACCATGTACGAACTCGGCGTTGTCTACCGCAACATCACCCGCGCCGACCGCGCAACCACCGACGCGCTGGCCGCACTCGGCTCGGCCACCGTGCACGAGGCCATGGGCCGTGTCGGGCTGATGAAACCCTACATGCGTCCCATCCAGCAGGATGTGCAGGTCTCCGGCACCGCCATCACCGTGCTGCTGCAGCCTGGCGACAACTGGATGATGCATGTGGCGGCCGAGCAGGTGCAGCCCGGTGACATCGTGGTGGCCACCGTCACCGCTGAATGCAGCGACGGCTATTTCGGCGACCTGCTGGCCTCCAGCTTCATGGCGCGTGGTGCGCGCGGCCTGATCATCGAAGCCGGGGTGCGCGACACCAAGGTGCTGCGCGAGATGGGTTTTCCCGTGTGGAGCCGCTACGTGTCGTCCAAGGGCACCATCAAGGCCACGCCGGGTTCGGTCAACATCCCCATCGTCTGTGCCGGTGCCTGGGTCACTCCGGGCGACGTGATCGTCGCCGACGACGACGGCGTGGTCTGCGTACCCAAGGCCATGGCCGCCCAGACGCTGGAAGCCGCGCTCAAGCGCGAAGCCAACGAAGGCGCCAAACGCGACCAGCTGGCAGCTGGCGTGCTGGGCCTGGACATGTACAAGATGCGCGAGCCGCTGGAAAAGGCTGGCCTGCGCTACATCGACTGACGGTTCCTGTTTCTCTCTTTTTCTTCGTTCCCTGGTAGTTTCTTCATGCGTGTCTCTTTCCGTGTTTCCCTTGCCCGCCGCCTGCTGATCGCCGCCGGTCTGTCCTTTGCCGTGGCCGCGCCCGCTGTGGCCCAGAGCTTCCCGACCAAGCCGGTGCGCATCATCACCCCGTTCCCGGTGGGTAGCGGCCCCGAAGGTGTGGTGCGCCTGGTGGCCGACAAGCTCTCCAAGCAGTGGGGCCAGCCTGTGCTGGTGGAGAACAAGCCCGGCGGCAACGGCTTCATCGCCATCGACACCTTCAAGCGCGGCGCCACCGACGGTCACGACCTGATCCAGCTCGACAACGTCCACCTGTCGGCCTACCCGCACCTGTTCAAAAAGCTGCCGTACGACGCCGCCAAAGACTTTGACGTCGTGCTGCCGCTGTTCAAGACCTACTTCTTCTTCACCACCGCCGCCAACAGCAAATACCGGAACGTGGCCGACCTGGTGGCCGACGCCAAGGCCAACCCCGGCAAGCTGAACTACGGTTCCTGGTCCATCGGCAACCCGGTGCACCTGGGATCGGCCCTGTTCGACACCGTGGCCGGCACCGACATGCAGCACGTGATCTACAAGGAAACCTCGCAGCTCTACACCGGCGTGTCCACCGGTGAGCTGGCCTATGCCTTGGGCTCCAGCGCCACGGCCGGCCCGCTGTACCGCGCCGGCAAGCTCAAGTTCATCGCCATCGCCGGTCCGCAACGCCTGCCCGCCTACAAGGATGTGCCCACCGTGGCCGAAGCCGGTGGCCCCGCCGGCTTCGAAGTGAGCGGCTGGACCGCCATCGCCGCACCCAAGGGCCTGCCCAAGGCTGTGACCGACAAGATCCAGCGCGACATCGAGAAGGCCCTGGCGGAGCCCGACATCAAGGAACGTTTCGTCTCCTTCGGCTACGAGTCCTACACGCCGTCGCGTGCCCAGTTCCAGCAATACATCGAGAGCGAGTCCAAGCGTTTTGCCGACGTGATCAAGCGTGCCGGCGCCGCACTGGACTGAACCCCAGCGGAGACACCCCATGAGCAAACCCACCTCGGGCGATTTCACCAAGACGGCCGGCTGGCTGGACTGGTTCGAAGGCCCGTCCAAGCCGCGTTTCCAGCTGCCACCGGGCGCGGTGGATGCGCACTGCCACGTGTTCGGGCCGGGGGCCGAGTTCCCCTATGCGCCCGAGCGCAAGTACACGCCCTGCGACGCCAGCAAGGCACAGCTGTTCGCGCTGCGCGACCACCTGGGTTTCTCGCGCAACATCATCGTGCAGGCCACCTGCCATGGCGCCGACAACAGCGCGGTGGTGGACGCCTGCCTGTCCAGCAACGGCAAGGCGCGTGGCATTGCCACCGTGCGGCGCGACGTGTCCGACGACGAGCTGCAACGCCTGCACGACGCCGGCATCCGGGGTGTGCGCTTCAACTTCGTCAAGCGCCTGGTGGACTTCACGCCCAAGGACGAGCTGCTGGAGATCGCTGGCCGCATCGCCAGGCTGGGCTGGCAGGTGGTGATCTATTTCGAGGCCCGCGACCTGCCCGAGCTGTGGGATTTCTTCTCCGCGCTGCCCACCACGGTGGTCGTGGACCACATGGGCACGCCCGATGTGACGCAGCCGGTGGACGGCCCCGAGTTCGAGCTGTTCGTGAAGTTCATGCAGCAGCACCCCAACGTGTGGTGCAAGGTGACCTGCCCCGAGCGCCTGTCCAAGTCGGGCCCACCCGCGCTGGACGGCGAACAGGCGGCCTACAAGGACGTGGTGCCGTTCGCGCGCCGCATCGTCGAGGCTTTCCCCGACCGCGTGATCTGGGGCACCGACTTTCCGCACCCCAACCTCAAGAACCACATGCCCGACGACGGCCTGCTGGTCGATTTCATCCCGCACATCGCACCCACCGCCGAGCTGCAGAAGAAGCTGCTGGTGGACAATCCGATGCGGCTCTACTGGCCCGAAGAATGCTGACCCCCACGCTCCACCGTTGCGCGGGTCGCTGCCCCCCGAGGGGGCTGATCCGACTTGGGGCGGCCCGGCGTCGGATCGTGGTCTGTGCATCCCACCGTTATTGAAGGAGTCCTATGGCACTCGACAAACCCTACCAGGACGTGCCCGGCACCATCATCTTCGATGCCGAGCAGAGCCGCAAAGGCTACTGGATCAACCAGTTCTGCATGAGCCTGATGAAGGCGGAGAACCGCGCCCGCTTCAAGGCCGACGAGCGGGCCTATCTCGACGAATGGCCCATGACCGAGGAGCAGAAACAGGCCGTGCTCGCGCGCGACCTCAACTGGTGCATGCGCACCGGCGGCAACATCTACTTCCTGGCCAAGATCGGTGCCACCGATGGCAAGAGCTTCCAGCAGATGGCGGGCTCCATGACCGGCATGACCGAAGAGGAATACCGCAACATGATGATAGGTGGTGGCCGCTCGGTTGAAGGCAACCGCTACATCGGCGAGGACGGCGATGCCCAGGTGCACCGCCAGCCCCAGGGCTCCGCAGGCAAGAAAGCGAACTGACATGGCACGCATCACCGCATCCGTCTTCACCTCCCACGTGCCCGCCATCGGTGCGGCCATGGACCTGGGCAAGACCCAGGAACCCTACTGGCAGCCGCTGTTCAAGGGCTACGAGTACGGCCGCCAGTGGATGAAGGACAACAAGCCCGATGTCATCTTCCTGGTCTTCAACGACCACGCCACGGCCTTCAGCCTGGAGATGATTCCCACCTTCGCCATCGGCACTGCAGCCGAATTCCAGCCGGCCGACGAGGGCTGGGGTCCGCGCCCCGTGCCCAAGGTCATCGGCCACCCCGACCTGGCCTCGCACATCGCGCAGAGCGTGATCCAGCAGGACTTCGACCTCACCATCGTCAACAAGATGGACGTGGACCACGGGCTGACCGTGCCGCTGTCACTGATGTGTGGCGAGCTCGACCCCAAGAAGGACGCCTGGCCCTGCCCGGTGATCCCGTTCGCGGTCAATGTGGTGCAGTACCCGGTGCCCTCGGGCCGCCGCTGCTTCGAGCTGGGCAAGGCCATCCGCCGCGCGGTGGACAGCTTCGACGAAGACCTCAATGTGCACATCTGGGGCACCGGCGGCATGAGCCACCAGCTGCAGGGCGCGCGCGCGGGTCTCATCAACAAGGAGTGGGACAACCGCTTCCTTGACCGCCTGATCGACGACCCCGAAGGCCTGGCCAGTGTGCCGCACATCGAGTACGTGCGCGAGGCTGGCAGCGAGGGTATCGAGCTCGTGATGTGGCTGATCGCACGCGGTGCGATGGCCGACGTGGCCGGTGGCGCCAAGCCCACGGTCAAGCGGCGCTTCTACCACGTGCCGGCGTCCAACACCGCCGTGGGCCACCTGATCCTTGAGAACGCATAAGGAACCAACATGACCATCAAAGTTGCACTCGCCGGTGCTGGTGCTTTCGGCATCAAGCACCTGGACGGCATCAAGAACATCGACGGTGTCGAGGTTGTCTCTCTCATCAGCCGGGACCTTGAAAAGACCAGGGAGGTGGCCGACAAGTACGGCATCGGCCACGTCACCACGAAGCTGGAAGACAGCCTGGCCCTCAAGGAAGTGGACGCCGTCATCCTCTGCACGCCCACGCAGATGCACGCTGCGCAGGCCAAGGCCTGCCTGGAGGCCGGCAAACACGTGCAGGTGGAGATTCCGCTGTGCGATGTGCTCAAGGATGGTGAGGAAGTCGTGGCCCTGCAGAAGAAGGCCGGGCTGGTGGCCATGTGCGGCCACACCCGCCGCTTCAACCCCAGCCACCAGTTCGTGCACAAGAAGATCCAGGCCGGCGAATTCAACATCCAGCAGATGGATGTGCAGACCTACTTCTTCCGCCGCACCAACATGAACGCGCTGGGCCAGGCCCGCAGCTGGACCGATCACCTGCTGTGGCACCACGCCGCGCACACGGTGGACCTGTTCGCCTACCAGGCGGGCAGCCCCATCGTGAAGGCCAACGCCGTGCAGGGCCCCATCCACCCCACGCTGGGCATTGCCATGGACATGAGCATCCAGCTCAAGGCCGCCAACGGCGCCATCTGCACGCTCTCGCTGTCGTTCAACAACGACGGCCCCCTGGGCACCTTCTTCCGCTACATCGGCGACACGGCCACTTACATCGCCCGTTACGACGACCTGTTCAACGGCAAGGACGAAAAGATCGACGTGTCGAAGGTGGACGTGTCCATGAACGGCATCGAGCTGCAGGACCGCGAGTTCTTCGCGGCCATCCGCGAAGGCCGCGAACCCAACGGCAGCGTGGCGCAGGTGCTGCCGTGCTACCAGGTGCTGCACCAGCTGGAGCAGCAGCTGAAAGACTGAGTCCACCCCCGCGCCGCGCCTAAGGGCGCGTCACCCCCTCAAGGGGGCAACGCGAGCAGACCGGCGGAGCCGGCTCTGCCGCGTTCCCGATGGATTCATGCCTGCATAACCCCAGTCAGACACCGGCATGGCTGGCGGCTGACAATGGCGGCATGAAAAACCTGCAGAACGTCGCCCTGTCCATGCTGGACCTGGTTGCGGTGCGCGAAGGCGGCACCGTGGCCGACGCGCTCAAGATCGCGCTCAACACCGCCCGCCACGCCGAAACGCTGGGTTTCACCCGCTACTGGCTGGCGGAACACCACAACATGAGTGGCATTGCCAGTTCGGCCACCGCCGTGCTGGTGGGCCACATTGCCGGCGGCACCCAGCGCATACGCGTGGGCTCGGGTGGCGTGATGCTGCCCAACCACGCACCGCTGGTGGTGGCCGAGGCCTTTGGCACGCTGGCCGAGCTGTACCCGGGCCGTATCGACCTGGGCCTGGGCCGTGCACCCGGCACCGACCCCCTGACCATGCGCGCCCTGCGGCGCGACCGGGTGGAACGTGAAGAGGATTTCCCGCGCGACGTGGCCGAGCTGCAGCGCCTGCTGGGGCCTGCGCAGCCGGGCCAGCGCCTGATTGCCATGCCCGGCGCGGGCACCGAAGTACCGATCTGGCTGCTGGGCTCCAGCCTGTTCTCGGCCCAGCTCGCGGCCGAACGCGGGCTGCCCTACGCCTTTGCGTCGCACTTTGCGCCTCGCATGCTGCACCAGGCGCTGGAGATCTACCGACGCCATTTCAAACCCTCGGCACAGCTGGACAAGCCTTACGCTGTAGTCGGTGTGCCCGTGATAGCCGCTCCCACCGATGAGGAGGCCGAATTCCTGGCCAGCAGCACCTACCAGCGCGTGCTCAGCATCGTGACGGGCCAGCGCGGCCGCCTGCAGCCGCCCGTGGCCGGTTTCATGGCGAGCCTGCCCGACAACGCGCGAGCCGCGATCAACGATTTCCTGGCCGTCTCGCAGGTGGGTGGCCCGCAGACCGTGCGCGAGGGCCTGCAGCGGCTGGCGAACGCCACCGAGGCCGACGAGTTCATGGTGGTGAGCGACGTGTTCGACCCCGCGCTGCGGCTGCGCTCGCTGGACATCGTGGCCGGCGCCATGCGCGGCGAGCTGGCCGCCGCATGACCCCAGGAGGGCTGGACCGTCGCCAGCTGCTGCGCCACGCTGCCGCACTGGCAACGGCAGCCTGGTGGCCACGCAGCGGCTGGGCGCAGCCCGTGCTGCGGTCCAACCCGTTCACCCTCGGCGTGGCCAGCGGTTCACCGCGCATGGATGGTGTGGTGCTCTGGACCCGGCTGCTGCCGGACCCTTCGGTCACCGGTCCGGTCACCGTGCGCTGGGAAGTGGCAGAAGCCGACAGCGGCGGCCAGATCGTGCAGCGCGGCGAGGCACTCGCCGACGCAGCCCTGGCGCACAGCGTGCATGTGGAGGTGCAAGGTCTGGCGCCCGACCGCTGGTACACCTACCGCTTCATGGTGGGGGGTGTGGGCAACGACTGGGTCAGCCCGGTGGGCCGCACCCGCACGCTGCCCCAGCCCGATGCGCTTGTGCAGCGCCTGCGCCTTGCCTATGCCTCGTGCCAGCGCTGGGAACACGGCTTCTTCAGCGCCTGGCGCCATCTGGTGGCCGATGCGCCTGACCTCGTGCTGTTCCTCGGCGACTACATCTACGAATACCCCGATGCGGCCCGTGCCGTGCGCCACCCCACCGGTGGCTGGGTGCTGAACCTGGCCGACTACCGCGAGCGCTACGCGCTCTACAAGTCCGACGCCCACCTGCAGGCCGCCCACGCCGCCTGCCCATGGCTGGTGACCTGGGACGATCACGAGGTGCAGAACGACCACGTGGGCCTGACACCTGGCAACAGCGGCCCGCCGGTGGCCGATTTCGCGGCCCGCCGTGCCGCCGCCTACCAGGCCTGGTACGAGCACATGCCGGTACGCGCCAGCGTGCTCACGCGGGCGCTGGCGGGGCTGTCGTGCGGAGCGGAAATGCGCCTTTACGACCGACTGGTCTTTGGCCGCCTGGCCCACCTGCACCTGCTGGACGGGCGCCAGTACCGCTCGCCCCAGGCCTGCACACCCGACGGGCGTGTGGGCAGCGCGACGCTGAACCCGGCGCACTGCGCCGCCTGGAACGACCCGCAGCGCAGCTTTCTGGGCCACGAGCAGGAACGCTGGCTGGACCGTGCTTTTGCGCGAGGCAGTGCGGGATGGAACGTGATCGGCCAGTCCACGCTGCTGGGCCGGCGCGACTTCTCGCCGGGTGCCGGTGAGCGCCTGTGGAACGATGGATGGGACGGTTACGCCCCCGCGCGCCAGCGGCTTACCGAGGCGATGGCCGGGCACCGGCTGGCCAATCCGGTGGTGCTGGGTGGCGACGTGCACGAGAACTGGGTCGGCCACGTCAAGGCGGACTACATGCGGTCCGACAGCGCCAGCGTGGGTGTGGAGTTCTGCGGCACCAGCATCAGTTCGCGCTCGGGTGGCAACGCCCGCCTGCCGGAGCGCCTGGCCGAGAACCCGCACTTCGTGTTCGCTGATGCCGAACAGCGCGGCTACGGCCTGGCCGAGTTCACGCCGCAGCGCCTGACCACCACGTTGCGGGTGGTGGACGACGCGACGCGCCCGGACAGCGGTGTGCGCACGCTGGCGGCCTTCGAGGTGGCGTCTGGCCGCCCGGTGGTCGAGCGGCGCTGAGCAGCAGGGCAGGGCTCAGGGCTTGTGCTGCGCAGCCGCGCGCAGCTTGTCCTTCTTGCTCGGGCGTTTGCCCTTGATGCCCCCGTTGCTGCCTTCGGGCGCCGTGGCCGCAGGCGGCGTCGCTTCAGCGGTCTCGGTGGGCTCGAAGCCCGGCACCTGTTCGAGCGGCAGGCTCAGGCCCTGGCGCTTTTCGATCAGACGCCAGTGCGCTTCGGTGCCGGCGCTGACGAAGCTGATGGCCAGCCCGGTCTGGCCGGCGCGGCCGGTGCGCCCGATGCGGTGCACGTGGTCCACGGGCGATCGGGCCAGGTCGTAGTTCACCACCACCGGCAGCTGGTCGATGTGCAGGCCGCGTGCGGCCAGGTCGGTGGTGACCACCACGTCCCAGCGTCCGTTCTTGAACCCGTCGAGCACCTGCTGGCGCGCGCCCTGGCTCAGGCCGCCATGAAAGGGGGCGGCGTAGAGCTCGTCGCGGTGCAGCTTGTTGGCCACATGGTCGGCGGTGTACTGGCTGGCCACGAACACCAGCACACGTTCCCAGCGGTGCTCCTGGATCAGCTGTCGCAGCAGCTGGGTGCGGCGTTTCGCGTCCACCTGGATCACGCGCTGCGTCACGGCCGGCGCGCTGTCAGGCTCGGGCGGCAGGTCGACGCGCACGGGATCGCGCAGCAGGCCCTGGGCCAGGGCCTGAACGCTGGCGGGGAAGGTGGCAGAGAAGAACAGGTTCTGCCGTTGCGCGGGCAGCAGCGCCAGCACGCGTTGCAGCTCGTCGGCAAAGCCCAGGTCGAGCAGCCGGTCGGCTTCGTCGAGCACCAGCTGCTCCACGCCGGACAGGCGCAGCGCGTTGTGTGCCACCAGGTCGAGCAGGCGGCCGGGCGTGGCCACCACGATGTCGGCGGCACCTCGCAGGGCCATCATCTGGGGGTTGATGGAGACACCGCCGAAGGCCACCACGGTCTTGGGGCGCGGCTGCAGGTGCTCGCCCAGGACGCGCAGCACCTCGCCCACCTGGGCGGCCAGCTCCCGCGTGGGCACCAGCACCAGGGCGCGCACGCGGCGCGGCGCCATGGTGCCCACACGCTGCAGGTGCTGCAACAGGGGCAGCGCGAAGGCGACGGTCTTGCCCGAGCCGGTCTGTGCGGTGGCGAGCAGGTCCGCGCCGGCGAGCGCGGCGGGGATGGCCTGGGCCTGCACCGGCGTGGCCTGGGTGAAGCCCAGGTCATTCGTGGCACGGGCGAGTTCGGGCGAAAGGCCCAGCGCGGTGAATGGCATGGTGAGTGGCCGGGGTTCAGCGCAGGATCTCGAGCAGGCGGTCCAGCCCACCCTCGTTGATGGCCACCATGGCCTGCTCGCGCACGGCGGGCTTGGCGTGGTAGGCCACCGACAGCCCGGCCACACCCATCATGGGCAGGTCGTTGGCGCCGTCGCCCATGGCGATGCACTGCGAGGGCTCGATGCCCAGCAGCGAGGCCACCTCCAGCAGCGTGCGGCGTTTCTCGGCGCCGTCGCAGATGTCGCCCCAGGCCTGGTCGGCCAGGCGACCGGTGAGCTGGCCGCAGTTGGGGCCGCTTTCCACCTCCAGCACGTTGGCGCGGGTGAAGTCCAGCCCCAGCCGTGGGCGCAGCCGTTCGGTGAAGAAGGTGAAGCCGCCCGACACCAGCAGCACCTTGAGGCCGGCGGCCTTGCAGGCGGCAATCAGCTCGGCCGCACCGGGGTTGATGCGCAGGCGCTCGGTGTAGACGCGCTCGATGTCGGCGATGGTGACACCCCGCAGCAGTGCCACGCGCCGGCGCAGGCTGTCCTTGTAGTCGGTGATCTCGCCGCGCATCGCGGCTTCGGTGATGGCCGAGACCTCGGCCTTCTTGCCCACGAGGTCGGCGATCTCGTCCACGCACTCGATGTTGATCAGCGTGGAATCCATGTCGAAGGCGATCAGCTTGAAGTCGCTGAGCCGCAGCGGGGCGCTGAAGCCCCGGATCACGAGACCGGGGGCGAATTCTGTGGCGGTGGAGAGGGGAGCGGTGGGCGCGTGCGTCATGCCCCGAATTATCGGCGCTGTGCCAGCCGCCCCCGGGGCACTTACTGCGGTGTCAGCCCGGCGGCCTTCACCAGCTCGGCGTGCAGCTTGATGTCGGCACTGATGACGCGCGCCAGTTCTTCCGGTGAGCTGGGCGCCACCTGGATGCCGCTTTCGCCCAGTTTGGCGGTGAGCTCGGCGTCCAGGGCGGCGCGCACCGCGCGGTTGAGCTGCTCGATGATGGGCCTGGGCGTCTTGGCCGGGGCCAGCAGGCCGACCCAGGCCGAGAGGTTGAGGTCGGCCACGCCGCCTTCGGCCATGGTGGGCACGTTGGGCAGCATGGGCACACGCTGGGGGCTCATGATGCCCAGGGCGTGCAGCTTGCCGGCCTGCACATGGGGCAGGGCTTCGGGCAGCACGGCGATCATGGCGTCCACCGTACCGGCAATCGTGTCGTTGACGGCCAGCGCACCGCCCTTGTAGGGCACGTGCAGCATGCGCGTTTGCGTGCGTGTTTCAAACATGAGGCCGCCCAGGTGCTGCGGGCTGCCATCGCCTGACGAGGCGTAGGTGATCTGGCCCGGCGCGGCCTTGACGGCGGCCAGGAAGGCGGCCAGCGTGGGGTACTTCTGCCTGTCCTTCACCACCAGCACCATGGGTTGGTTGACCAGCCGCGCCACCGGAGCGAAATCCGTCTCTGGGTCATACGGCAGGGTCTTGAAGATGGCCTTGTTGGTGGTCAGGAACGAGGCTGGCGACACCGTGAGGGTGTAGCCATCGGCCGGGGATTTGGCCACGGCCGGCATGCCGATCTGGCCGGAGGCACCGGCGCGGTTGTCCACCACGAAGGGCTGGCCCAGCGCAGCGGCGAGTTTTTGCCCCACCGTGCGGGCGATCATGTCAGCACTGCCACCAGCCGGCAGGCCGACGATGACCTTGACAGGGCGGTCCGGGTACTGGGCCTGCGCCAGGACAGGGGTGGCGAGGGACAGCGTGCCGATGGCGGCAGCCAGGAACAGAGCGGTGCGGCGGGTGGACATGATCGGGCTCCAGGAATGGAAATGGGGTGAACACCATCTGTGTGGACAGTGTTGTATACAGTTTAGGGTAAACACCTTATATGCCCAATGGCATGTTCATAGGGGTTTCCCCAGGCTGCGCAGCACATCACGCACGATCTGTGCCCGGTCTTTGGGGTCCTTGAGTTCGCGCTCGATGCGCAGCTTGTCGTTGCCGGCCAGCTTGATGTGCCGGTTCTTCTGGATCAGCTCGATGATGCGCATGGGCTCCACCGGCGGGTTGGGCTTGAAGTGAATGGTGGTGACGCCCGGCGCGGCGTCCACCTTGACCACGCCATAGGGCGTGCTGAGCACGCGCAGGCGGTGCACGTCGATCAGGGTCTGCGTCTGCGCGGGCGGCTTGCCGAAGCGGTCCACGATTTCTTCCAGCAGCGCGTCGATCTGCTCGCTGGTCTTGGCGGTGGCCAGCTTCTTGTAGAAGCTCAGGCGCAGATGCACGTCGCCGCAGTAGTCGTCGGGCAGCAGCGCGGGGGCGTGCAGGTTGATGTCGGTGGTCACGCTCAGGGGCGCCAGCAGGTCGGGCTCGCGGCCGGCCTTGAGCGAGGCCACGGCCTCGGCCAGCATCTCGTTGTAGAGCTGGAAGCCCACTTCAAGCATGTTGCCGCTCTGGTTCTCGCCCAGCACCTCGCCGGCGCCACGGATTTCCAGATCGTGCATGGCCAGGTAGAAGCCGCTGCCCAGTTCTTCCATCTGCTGGATGGCGTCCAGCCGCTGCGCGGCCTGTTTGGTCAGGCCTTCGATGTCGGGCACCATGAGGTAGGCATAGGCCTGATGGTGGCTGCGGCCCACACGCCCGCGCAACTGGTGCAGCTGTGCCAGGCCGAACTTGTCGGCGCGGCTCATGACGATGGTGTTGGCCGTGGGCACGTCGATGCCGGTCTCGATGATGGTGGAGCACAGCAGCAGGTTGAAGCGCTGAGCCACGAAGTCGCGCATCACCCGCTCCAGTTCGCGCTCGGGCATCTGGCCGTGGGCCACGGCAATGCGCGCCTCGGGCAGGATTTCCTCCAGCTTCTGGCGCCGGTTCTCTATGGTCTCGACCTCGTTGTGCAGGAAGTAGACCTGGCCGCCGCGTTTCAGTTCGCGCAGCACTGCCTCGCGGATCACGCCCGTGCCCTCGTTGCGCACAAAGGTCTTGATGGCCAGGCGGCGTTGCGGTGCGGTGGCAATCACGCTCAGGTCGCGCAGGCCCTCCAGCGCCATGCCCAGCGTGCGCGGGATGGGCGTGGCGGTGAGCGTAAGAACGTCCACCTCGGCGCGCAGCTGTTTCATCTGCTCCTTGTGGCGTACGCCGAAGCGGTGTTCCTCGTCGATGATCAGCAGGCCCAGGTTCTTGAACTGGGTTTTCTCGCTGAGCAGCTTGTGGGTGCCGACCACAATGTCCACCGAACCGTCGGCAATGCCTTTCATGGCGGCGGTGATTTCCTTGGCCGACCGGAAACGGCTCATCTCCGCGATCTTCACCGGCCACTTGCTGAAGCGGTCCACCAGCGTCTGGTAATGCTGCTCGGCCAGCAGCGTGGTGGGGGCGAGGAAAGCCACCTGCTTGCCGCCGGTCACCGCCACGAAGGCGGCGCGCAAGGCGACTTCGGTCTTGCCAAAACCCACGTCGCCGCAGACCAGCCGGTCCATGGGGCGCGGCGAGATCATGTCCTGGATGACCGCGTGGATGGCGGCGCGCTGGTCGGCGGTTTCCTCGAAGCCGAAATCGGTGGCGAACTGCTCGTAGTCCTGCGGCGAGTAGCGGAACGCGTGGCCCTCGCGTGCCGCGCGGCGCGCGTAGATGTTGAGCAGTTCGGCCGCCGCGTCGCGCACCTGCTCGGCGGCCTTGCGTTTGGCCTTTTCCCACTGGCCGCTGCCCAGCTTGTGCAGCGGGGCCTCGTCGGCGCTCACCCCGGTGTAGCGGCTGATCTGGTGCAGCTGGCTCACCGGCACGTACAGCGTGGCCTTGTCGGCGTATTCCAGATGCAGGAACTCGGTGTTTCCCTGACCCAGGTCCATGTTGATGAGCCCGTGGTAGCGGCCGATGCCGTGCTGTGCGTGCACCACCGGGTCGCCCACATTGAGTTCGGAGAGGTCCTTGATCAGCGCGTCGACGTCGCTGACCTGTTCCTGCTTCTTGCGCCGGCGCGTGGTGGGGCTGGCGGCGAAGAGCTCGGTCTCGGTGACGAAGTCGATGCCGCCGTCCAGCCACGAGAAACCCACGGTCAGCCCGGCGGTGGCAATACCCACCTTCTCGTCGCTGGCCTGGAATTCCGCCAGCGAGTCGAAGGCTGGTGGGCTCACGCCACCCGCGCGCAAAAAGTCCAGCAGGCTTTCGCGACGGCCGTCGCTTTCAGCCAGCACCAGCACGCGCTGAGCGGTGTTGCGCAGGTGGCGCTGCAGCTTGTCCAGCGGCTCATCGGCGCCGCGCACCACGGCCAGGTCGCCCAGCTTTTGCCAGTGCGCGCTGTCCGCAATGTCTTCCACACCCGGGCGCAGCGCGAGCTGCGGGTGGGCGTTGGCCCGCGCATAGAACTGTTCGGCACTCAGGAACAGCGTTTCGGGCGGCAGCGCTGGGCGCTCAGGGTCGCCCTGCACCAGGCGAAAGCGATCCCTGGTGTCTTGCCAGAAGGCCTGAAAGGCGGGTTCCAGGTCGCCGTGCAGGACCACGGTGGCCTGTTCACCCAGGTAGTCGAAGACGGTGGCGGTCTCCTCGAAGAACAGCGGCAGGTAGTACTCGATACCGGCGGTGGCCACGCCGTTGCCCATGTCCTTGTAGAGGCGGCTCTTGGTCGGGTCGCCTTCCAGCAGCTCGCGCCAGCGGCTGCGAAAACGCGCACGCGCCGCCTCGTCCATGGGGAACTCGCGCCCGGGCAGAAGCCGCACCTCGGGCACGGGGTAGAGGCTGCGCTGGCTGTCGGGGTCAAAGGTGCGGATGCTGTCGATCTCGTCGTCGAACAGGTCCACCCGGTAGGGCACCAGAGAGCCCATGGGAAACAGGTCGATCAGCCCGCCGCGCACGGCGTACTCGCCCGGGCTCACCACCTGCGTGACGTGCTGGTAGCCGGCCAGCGTGAGCTGGCTTTTCAGTTTGGCTTCGTCCAGCTTCTGCTTGACCTTGAACTCAAAGGTGTAGCCGGCCAGGAACGACGGTGGTGCCAGCCGGTACAGCGCGGTGGTGGCGGGCACGATCACCACATCGGCGCCCGAATCCTTGTCGCGCTGCTGGATGCGCCACAGCGTAGCCAGTCGCTCGGAGATCAGGTCCTGGTGGGGTGAAAAGCTGTCGTAGGGCAGCGTCTCCCAGTCGGGGAACAGCGCAGCGCGCAGCTCGGGCGCGAAGAAGGCCAGCTCTTCGAGCAGGCGCTGGGCGTCGGTGGCGTCGGCGGTGACGATCGCCGTGGGCCGCCCGGCCGCCTTCTCGCGCTCGGCCAGGCGTGCCAGCAACAAGGCGTCGGCAGAGCCGACGGGGCGGGGCAGGGTGAAGCGCTTGGCTGGGAGGAGTTTGGGCAGGTCCATACAAACAGCAAAACCCCGCTCTTGAAACAGGCGGGGTATGGGCGGGATTTTAGAATGCCCCCACTGTGACGAATGCCGCTGCCCACGCTCCCCGCCTCTTTGCCCTCATGCCCTGTGCCGGTACGGGCAGCCGCGCGGGTGCACCGGTGCCCAAGCAGTTCCAGCCGCTGTGCGGCCGGCCGCTGGTGGCGCACACGCTGCAGGCCCTGGCAACTGTGCCCGGCCTGAGTGGTGGCGTGGTGGTGGTGGCGCCCGACGCCGGGCCGTTCCCCGTTGCCCTGCCGCCCGGATTCGAGGTGGCGAACGTGGGCGGCGCCACCCGGGCGGCCAGCGTGCTCGGTGGCCTGCGCTGGCTGGCGCGCGAACGTGCAGCCGCCAACGACTGGGTGCTGGTGCACGATGCCGCACGCTGCCTCGTCACCGCTGCCGAGGTGGAGGCGCTGATCGCTGCTTGCCAGCACGATGAGGTCGGCGGCCTGCTCGCCCTGCCGCTGGCCGATACGCTCAAGGCCGCCGTGAAGAGCGCCGATGGCGACCATGTAAGCACCACGCTGCCCCGCGACGACAAATGGCTGGCGCAGACGCCGCAGATGTTCCGACTGGGCCCGCTCATGCGCGCGCTGGCGGCGGCCGAGGCCGACGGTTTCATCGGCGTCACCGACGAAGCCAGTGCCATGGAGGCGCTGGGCTTCAAGCCCCGGTTGGTGGAAGGCCGGGCTTCCAACTTCAAGGTCACCTACCCGCAGGACTTCGCGCTCGCCGAAGCCATCCTGGCGCACCGAAAGATTCACCCATGATGAACATCCGCATCGGCGAAGGCTGGGACATCCACGCACTGGTCGAGGGTCGCCCACTGGTGCTGGGCGGCGTCACCATCCCTCACACCCACGGCCTGCTGGGTCATTCGGACGCCGACGCGCTGCTGCACGCCATCACCGACGCGCTGCTGGGCGCTGCCGGCCTGGGTGACATCGGTCGCCATTTCCCCGACACCGACGAGCGTTTCAAGGGGGCCGACTCCGCCGTGCTGCTGGCCGAGGCCCTCAAACGCGTCAACGCCGCCGGCTGGCAGCTGGTGAACCTGGACAGCACCATCGTCGCCCAGTCGCCCAAGCTGGCGCCTCACATGCCGGCCATGCGTGGCCGCGTGGCCGAGGTCCTGGGGGTGGACGAAGACCGTGTGAACCTCAAGGCCAAGACGGCCGAAAAGATGGGGCCCGTTGGGCGCAAGGAGGCGATTGAGGCGCGGGCCGTGGTGCTGCTGGCGCGCGGCTGAGGCAGGTCGGCCCCAGGTTTAGGGTCCGGCTCGCCGGCTGCTGACGCCTGACAGGGTGGCAAGGTCGATGCCGAGTCGCGTGTTCAGGCCATAAAAAGGCTGATCGCCCATTGGATGGCGATGCCGATCTGTACGGCGAAGGCGAGGAAACGGGCGGTGACCGCTGTGGGCGCGACCGAAACCAGGTGGATGCAGGATTGCACGAGCCGGGCCGCCAGCAGCGGCAATGCCAGCGGGTCTGTGATGCGGGTCAGGTCCGCCACCACCGCGAGGACCATGAAGCCACCGAACAGCGGCAAGCCCTCCAGGCAATTGGCGTGTGCACGGGCGAGGCGCTGCATGAACGGCGACAGTCCCGCGTTGTCCGGCTTGAAGCCGTTGGCCGGCACCTCCCGGGTGAGCACGAGCTTCGAGCGCATGACCTCCATGACCACGAGCAGTGCTAGCGTCCAGGAGAGAAAGCCCAGCAGGGACAGCAAGGTGGCAGACATGGTACGGGTCTCCAAGGTAAGGTGGGCAGCCAGCAGGCTGCACCGTCCTCAGGCCCGCTGCAGCTTGATGTGTGCGGCCAGTCCGCCGGTTCCGGTGTTGGCCAGTGCGAATTCTCCACCCATGCGGGTGATGGTGCGCTCCACGATGGCCAGGCCCAGGCCGGCGCCGGAGGCGGAGGTGCGGGCGGTGTCGCCCCGGAAAAAGGGTTGGGTCATGCGCTCCAGCAGCTCGTTGGGAACACCTTTGCCGTGGTCACGCACCTTCACCAGCACCGACTTGTCCTTGACCTTGACACTGATTTCCACGTCGGCGCAGTCGGTGCCCTCGGTGCGGCCGTAGCGGATGGCGTTTTCGAGCAGGTTGGCGAACACGCGCTGCAGTTCCACCGCATCGCCCACCACCATGGTGGCCTCGGGGATGTCGAGCTTGACCTTCAGGCGTTCGTCGTGCTCCAGCGCAAACACCGCAGCCTTGGCCACTTCGTCCAGCCGCACGCGCGAAGTCTTGATATGGTCGGAGCGGGCGTAGTCGAGGAACTTGTCGATGATGGCGTTGACCTGCTCGATGTCGGCAGCCATGTGGGCGCGGGCCTGTTCGTCGGTCACGCTCATTTCGGTTTCCAGCCGCAGGCGGGCCAGCGGTGTGCGCAGGTCGTGCGAAATGCCGGCGAGCATGAGGGCGCGCTCCTGTTCCACCTTGCTCAGCTTTTGCGCCATTCGGTTGAAGCCGATGTTGACCTCGCGGATCTCGCTGGTGGCCACGGCCTCGTCGAGGTGGCTGGCGTCGAAGTCGCCCTCACGCACTCGGCTGGCGGCAAACGACAGGTTCTTGAGCGGGCGGTTGATGAGTCCGGCAATCAGCGCCGCGCCGGCCAGCGACAGCAGCACCGCAATGGCCAGCCACACCAGCCATGTGGTGCCGGCGAAGGCGCCGATGCGCGCCGGGTCGGTCTGCATCCAGAAGTTGTCGTTGCCGATGTAGAAGCCCACCCACAGGCCCGGGTTGCCATTCACTTCGCGCGCGATGATCGTGTCCACGCCCATGGTGCGTGCCAGTTCGTCGCTGATGCGCCGGCTCAGCGAATCGGTGTTGTAGAGCTCGTACTTGTCTGTGGGCTCGCGCGGGGCGATGCGCACGTTTTCCTTGTCCACCAGCGTCTTGATCAGCGAGACGCGGCCGATGGGGTCGGCGTGCTCCAGCCCGGCGCGGGTGAGGTTGACCAGCGAGGCGAGCTGCTGCGCGCTCTGCAGCGCACGCGGTTCGAACTCCAGCGAGCGGAAGGTCTGCAGCCAGGCCAGGATGCAGCCCAGCAGCAGCAGCGCCAGGAAGAAGAACGTGCGCCAGAACAGGCTGAGCCCGCGCCGTGGGCGCGCGGGTTGCTCCATCTCCAGCGGCGCGGCGGAGGTGTCGGCGGGGTCGGCAGCGTGGGCGCGGCTCATGGGGGCCTCAGCCGTTGTCGTCCGGCACGAACACGTAGCCCACGCCCCACACCGTCTGCAGGTAACGCGGCGAAGCCGGGTCCTGCTCGATGAGCTTGCGCAGGCGCGACATCTGCACGTCCAGGCTGCGGTCGAAGGGCTCGAATTCGCGGCCACGCGCGAGCTGGGCGAGCTTCTCGCGCGACAGCGGCTGGCGGGGGTGGCGCACCAGGGCCTTGAGCATGGCGAATTCGCCAGTGGTCAGGGGCACGTCCTGGTCGTTCTTCTGCAGGGTGCGCTGGCCCATGTCGAAGGCGAAGGGACCGAACTTGACGACCTCAGGCTCCAGCGATGGAGCGCCGGGCACCTCGGGGGCAGGGCGGCGACGCAGCACGGCGTGGATGCGGGCCAGCAGCTCGCGCGGGTTGAAGGGTTTGCCCAGGTAGTCATCGGCACCCACTTCCAGGCCCACGATGCGGTCCACGTCCTCGCTCTTGGCGGTCAGCATGATGATGGGGGTGCGGTCGTTGTTGCCACGCAGGCGACGGCACACGCTCAGGCCGTCTTCGCCCGGCATCATCAGGTCGAGCACGATCAGGTCCACCGATTCGCGCAGCAGCAGCCGGTTCAGAGCCCGTGCGTCTTCGGCCACCATCACCTCGAAACCTTCTTGCGCCAGGTAGCGGCGCAGCAGGTCGCGGATGCGGGCGTCGTCATCGACGACCAGTATCTTGTTGGTTCGGGTAGCGGTTTGAGTCTGCATGTCGGACCTCCGTCATATGTAACAAAACCGATTCTGACAGCGGCAAGTTGTTGTTTCCATTGATTTTCTGTTTTTCTAACTGGCTGTTACAAATCTTGCGGAATGTGGTTTCGGGCTTCACCGGAGCGTCACGGCCGGCGCACCGGGCGTCGCATACTCGGAGCCTGTTCCCGTCTCACACAAGGACATGTAATGAAAAAAATTCACAAGATCGCCGCGCTGACCCTGGCCGCTGCCCTGACCGGGCCGGCCCTGGCCCAGATGCATCCCGTGCCGGCCAATGTGGTGCAGCTGAGCGCCAGTGGCCAGGTGGAGGTGGCACAGGACTGGCTGGTGATCAGCCTCAACACCCGCAAGGAAGGGCCTGATGCGGCTTCCGTCCAGGCACAGCTCAAGGCTGCTCTGGAAGCCGCGCTGGCCGTCGCTCGCCCGGCCGCGCGCGAAGGCCAGATGGCGGTGCGAACCGGCAGCATGGGCTTGCACCCGCGCTACAACCGCGACGGCAAGATCAGCGGCTGGCAAGGAAGCACCGAACTGGTGCTCGAAGGCACGGATTTCACCCGCATCACCGCCGCCGCAGGGCAGATCCAGACGCTGACGCTGGGCAACGTGTCCATGGGCCTGAGCCGCGAGGCCCAACGCAAGCTCGAAGCCGATGCCCAGGCGCTGGCCATCGAGGCCTTCAAGCGCAAGGCCGACGAAGTGGCCAAGGGCTTCGGGTTCACCGGCTACACCCTGCGCGAGGTGTCGGTGAGCGGCGTCGATCAGCCGGTGAGGCCATACCCCCGCATGATGGCCATGGAAGCCAAGGCCGCCATGGCCGACGCGCCGGTTCCGGTCGAAGCCGGCAAGTCCACCGTCAGCGTGACGGTGAACGGTGCCGTGCAACTGAAATGACGGTCAAGCGCCACGGACCAGATCGGGGGCACCGCCGGGCCGGCTTCGCCGGACGGCCGGTGCCGCCCCCTTGAGGGGGTGACGCGCCCCCAGGCGCGGCGCGGGGGTGGTCTATCTACTGTGCCGCCCAGCCGCCGTCCATGTTCCAGGCGACCCCGCGGACGTTGTTCGCGGCCGGCGAGCACAGGAACACCGCCAGCTCGCCCAGTTCCTCGGGCGTGGTGAACTGCATCGAGGGCTCCTTTTCGCCCAGCAACTGGCGGGTGGCTTCCTCGTTGCTGATGCCCTGGGCGGCGGCTTTGGCATCCACCTGTTTCTGCACCAGGGGGGTGAGCACCCAGCCGGGGCATATGGCGTTGCAGGTGACGCCGGAGGTGGCGGTTTCCAGCGCCACCACCTTGGTCAGGCCCACCACGCCGTGTTTGGCGGCCACGTAGGCGGCTTTCTGGGCCGAGCCCACCAGGCCGTGAACCGACGCCACGTTGATGATGCGGCCCCAGCCGGCGGCCAGCATGGCCGGAACGGCCAGGCGGGTGGTGTGGAAAGCGCTGCTGAGGTTGATGGCAATGACCGCATCCCAGCGCTCGGGCGCGAAATCCTGCACCGGTGCCACGTGCTGGATGCCCGCGTTGTTGACCAGGACGTCCACACGGCCGAACCGCTCGGCCGCGAAACGCATCATGTCCTCGATTTCGGCGGGCTTGCTCATGTCGGCGCCGTGGTAGGCCACCTGCACGCCCAGCGAGGCGATTTCGGCCCTGGGGCCTTCGGCGTCGCCGAACCCGTTGAGCACGATGTTGGCGCCCTGGCGGGCGAGGGACCTGGCCATGCCGAGCCCGATACCGCTGGTGGAGCCGGTGACCAGGGCGGTCTTGTTCGCAAGCATCTCAGTTCTCCAATTCCATTACGATCAAAACAAATTATCCATGCCGAGTTTTGCTGCCGTGACCCAGCCCGAATTGAAATTTCTTGAGGTGCCCGGCCCCGCCGCACGTGGCGGCGGCGCGCGCCGCCTTGCCTGGTGGGACTGGAGCAACCCGCATGCCCGCCACAGCGCAAGGGTGGTGGTGTGCGTGCACGGGCTGAGCCGCCAGGGGCGTGATTTCGACGTGCTGGCCGCCGCGCTGGTGCCCGACGCCCGGGTGGTGTCGGTGGATGTGGCTGGCCGCGGCCACAGCGACTGGCTGGCCGACCCCATGGGCTACCAGGTGCCCACCTACGTGGCCGACCTGATGGCGCTGCTGGCGCACCTGCAAGGCGAGGGCGCTACCGGCTTTGACTGGGTGGGCACCAGCATGGGCGGCCTGATCGGCCTGGGCCTGGCTGCCCAACCGGCAAGCGCGCGTCTGGGCCTGCGCCGTCTGGTGCTCAACGACGTCGGTCCGGCGGTCCGCTGGGAAGCGATCCAGCGCATCGCCACCTACCTCGGGCAGGACCCTGCTTTCGATACGGCCGAAGCGGCGATCACCTACCTGGGCAGCATTTCGCAGGGCTTCGGCCCACACACGCCCCAGCAGTGGGAGGCGCTCTCGCGCCCCCTGTTGCGCCAGCGCGAAGGCCGCTGGCACCTGCACTACGACCCAGCCATCGCCACGCCGGTGAAGGCGCTGGTGGCACTGCCTGAGCAGACCGCAAAACAGACAGTGGCGGCCGGCGAGGCTGCGCTGTGGGCGGCCTACGACAGCCTGTCGGTGCCCACACTGCTGCTGCGTGGCGCCGAGTCCGACCTCCTGACGCTGGAAACCGCAGAGGCCATGACGCAGCGGGGCCCGCGAGCCCGGCTGGTGCAGTTCGCCGGCGTGGGGCATGCGCCCACTCTGGTGGCGGACGACCAGGTCGCGGCGGTGCGCGGCTTCCTGCTGGAGCAACCGTGAAGGCGCTGCGATGAAAAGCCTCTCGGGTGCCGACGCTGTGGTGCCCTCCGCCATCGTCGCTGCCACGGCCGACAGCCTGCCTCACCAGGCGCAGGCGCTGCAGCGCGCACGCGCCTTCGCTGCGCCTCTGATCGAATTCGAGACGCTGGACACCGGCGAGAACACGCTGGCCCATGCCGACGCGGTAGCCGACATCCTGGCCGGCATCGGGGGGTCCGAGGCCATGCAGGCGGCCAGTTACCTGGTCTACGCCAGCCCCTACCTCAACCGCCCGCAGGAGGTCATCACCAAGGCGTTCGGGGAAACCCACGCGGCGCTGGCTCTGGAGACCAACAAGCTGGTGCAGCTGCAGCGCCAGGCCCGGCAGCAGGTGGTGCCGCCCAGCAGTGGCAAGGCGCCGCAGTCCGAACTCGCTGCCGCCCAGACCGAAAACGTGCGCAAGATGCTGCTGGCTTTCTCGCGCGACCTGCGCGTGGTCATGCTGCGGCTGGCCTCCCGCCTGCAGACGCTGCGCCATTTCGCCCAGACCAAGCAGCAACCCGACGAAGCGCTCGCTAGCGAATCGCTGCATGTGTTTGCGCCGCTGGCCAACCGCCTGGGCATCTGGCAGATCAAGTGGGAGATGGAAGACCTGGCCTTTCGCTTCCTGGAGCCACAGACCTACAAGGACATCGCCCGGCTGCTCGACGAAAAACGCACCGAACGCGAGGATCACGTCGAGGCCGTGCGCCAGCGCCTGCAGGCCGACCTGCTGCGCCAGGGTGTGCATGCCTCCGTGCAGGGGCGTCCCAAGCACATCTACAGCATCGTGCGCAAGATGCGCGGCAAGTCGCTCGACTTTGACCAGGTCTTCGATATCCGCGCACTGCGGGTGGTGGTGCCCAAGCTGGAGGATTGCTACAGCGCGCTGGCCTATGTGCACGCGCACTACAGCCCGGTACCCGAGGAGTTTGACGACTACATCGCCAAGCCCAAGCCCAACGGCTACCAGTCGCTGCACACCGTAGTGCGTGACCCCCAGGGCCGGGCGTTCGAGATCCAGATCCGCACCCAGGCCATGCACGACCATGCCGAGCACGGCGTGGCGGCTCACTGGGCCTACAAGGAGGCTGGCGCCAAAGGTTATGCGGGCGTCACCGCCAGCTCCGACTACGACGCCAAGATCGCCGTGTTGCGCCAGCTGCTGGCCTGGGAGCGCGACCTCAGCGGCACCGCTCAGGGCCTGTTCGACGACCGCATCTACGTGCTCACGCCTGATGCCGCGATCGTGGAGCTGCCACGGGGTGCCACGGCGGTGGATTTCGCCTACAGCGTGCACACCAGCCTGGGCCATCGCTGCCGTGGAGCCAAGGTGGACGGCGCCATGGTCACGCTCAACACGCCGCTGCAGAACGGGCAGACGGTGGAGATCGTGGCCACCAAGGAAGGCGGTCCCTCGCGCGACTGGCTCAACCCCGAACTGGGTTACCTGACCAGCCACCGTGCCAAGAGCAAGGTGCGGGCATGGTTCAACGCCCAGGCGGCCGAAGAGACCATGGCCCGTGGCCGTGAGGCGGTGGAAAAGCTGCTGCAGCGCGAGGGCAAGACGGCCATCAAGCTCGAGGACCTCGCCACCGGCATGGGACTGTCCTCCGCGGCCGAGCTGTTCGAGGTGGTGGGCAAGGACGAGCTGTCGCTCAGAGCGATCGAGACCCACCTCAAGCCCGCCGAGCCGCTGCCCGCGGTGGACGAGGTGGTGCTGCTGCGCAAGAACCGCCCGGCCCGCGAGGCGCCCACGGGTGGCGTGCTGGTGGCCGGCGTGGGCTCGCTGATGACGCAACTGGGCAAATGCTGCCGGCCAGCGCCGCCCGATGACATCAGCGGCTTCGTCACGCGTGGCAAGGGTGTGAGCGTGCACCGTAGCGACTGCGCCGATTTCGGCCATTTGCAGCGCAAGCACCCGGACCGCGTGATCGAGGTGGAGTGGGACGGTCTGCGCGCCGGTGAGCCCGTCGTCTACCCGGTGGATGTGGCAGTGGAGGCGGTAGACCGCCAGGGCCTGCTGCGCGACATTTCCGATGTGTTTGCGCGCGAGAAGATCAACGTGATCGGGGTGCAGACCCAGTCGGTCAAGGGGGTGGCCTGGATGACCTTCACGGTCGAGGTGACCGATGCCTCGCGCGTGTCTCGCGTCATGGCGGTGGTGGGAGAAGTGCCCGGCGTGCGCGTGGTGCGCCGCAAGTGAGGTTGCCGGATGGCCGGAGCGGCCCTGAAAGCTGCTACAATCTAGGGCTTCGGATCGCTCAAGTGCGGTTCGTCTGAAGGCGCATAGCTCAGTTGGTTAGAGCACCACCTTGACATGGTGGGGGTCGTTGGTTCGAATCCAATTGCGCCTACCAACACCCGAGCCCCGGTTTTTTGATGAAACCGGGGCTTTTTTCTTGCCTTCATGGCCCGGGATTTGCCCGATCATGTTTGTCATCCCCAGCAGGAGCTCGCCATGGCCATGGAATTCACGACAGACTGGTTTGTGCCCCACATTGCGACGTGGAACTCCATCGTCCCCACGTACCAGCCCTCCAGGTATCTGGAGATAGGGTCCTTCGAAGGGCGCAGCACCTGCCACTTCATCCAGATGATGGGGCAGCACCACGCACTGGATATCCATTGCCTGGACACCTGGGAAGGTGGCGAGGAGCATCAGGGCCTGAACATGCGCTCGGTTGAAGACCGCTTCGACGCCAATATCCGGGTCGCTGCGTCCACCGTTGGCCAGGCAGTCAACCTGCGAAAGATCAAGGGGCGCAGCCATGACGGGTTGGTGCGGCTGCTCGCCGAGGGCCGGCGCGACTATTTCGACGTGGCCTATATCGATGGTTCCCACCAGGCCCCCGACGTGCTTCTGGATGCGGCGCTGACTTTCCCGCTGGTGCGCGTGGGTGGCCTGATCATTTTCGACGACTATGTGTGGGGCCTGGGTGCCAACGCCGATCCGCTGCACACGCCCAAGCTGGCCATCGACAGCTTTCTGAACTGCTTCCAGCGCAAGGTGCAGCTGCACGCCTGGGCTCCGCTGTGCCAGCTGTACTGCCGCAAGCTGTCCAACTAGGGCTACAGCGTCAGCCGCATCGCCCGCACGGTTTCCTGCAGCACCGGCAGCACGCGGCGCACCGCGGCTTCGGGTGTCTCGTTGTTCATGGGCATGGATACGCTGATGGCGCCCAGCAGCCTGTCGGTGTGGTCGTACAGCGGCACCGCCACACCCCGGTAGTTCATTTCCAGCTGCTGTTCCGACAGGGCCCAGCCGTGTTCGTGCGCCAGCGCGAAGGACTGTCTCAGGTGTTCCTTGTCCAGCACCGTGTGGGACGAATAGGGCCGAAGCGTGGCGCGTGCCAGCCAGGCATCCCAGTAGCTGGGGCCGAGCGCGCCGAGTATCACCAGACCCGCGGCCGACAGGTGCGCCTGCACCCGCGAACCTTGCAGGTAGCCGGTGTGGAGGTGGCGCAGGCTGCTGCTGCGCGCCACATACACCACCTCGTCCTGGTCCAGCACCGCCGCATAGGCCGATTCGCCCGTGCCGGCGGCCACCCGTTGCAGGTAGGGCTGCACCGCGCGTGGCAGGCGGGCGGAATCCAGATAGGCCTGGCCCAGACGCAGCACGCGCGGCGTGAGCCAGAAGAGCTTGCCGTCGCTGTCCACATAGCCCAGATGGCGCAAGGTCAGCAGGTGCCGGCGAGCGGCGGTGCGGGTGAGGCCACAGCGCTGGGCCACCTGGGTGGCGGTGAGGCGCGAATGCTCGGCGTCAAACACCTCGATCAGGGCGAGCCCTTTTTCCAGGCCTGCAATCCAGTCGCGGCGGTCCAGAGAGGCATGTGGGGCTGGGGGCGTGGGGGGCATGGAGCGTCTAGGGGATACCCGTAAGACGTGCGATTATCGAACAGATACGAACAATGACCGCGCATTGTCCACGCTGTCCGGGTCAAGGCCCTCCGTATGCATGCTTACAGTCTGACCCTGGCAGGCGGGCTGGCTCCGCCACCTCAGCACATCAACCCGGAGACAACATGCAGAAACGACTGACTTTGAAACTGCTGGCCGCCGCCGTGGCGCTGGTGGCCGGTGCGGGCGCCCAGGCGCAGCAGACCATCAAGATTGCCAACATCGTCGAGCTGTCGGGCGCGGGCGCCACCGCCGGCACCAACTTCAAGAACGGTGTCGAACTGGCCGTCAAGGAGATCAACGCGGCTGGCGGCATCCTGGGGCGCAAGATCGAGACGGTCACCAGCGATACCCAGAGCAACCCCGGCGTGGCCAAGGGTCTGACGCAGAAGGCGGTCGACGACGGCGTGTTCGCCATCTTCGGGCCGGTGTTCTCCGGCTCCATCATGGTCAGCATGGCCGAGAGCCGCCGCGCCGAGGTGCCCAACTGGACTGGCGGCGAGGCCGCTTCCATCACGCAGCAGGGCAACCCCTACGTCTTCCGCACCAGCTTCACCCAGGCGAGTGCCATGCCCAAGGTGGCGCGCTACATCACCACCAAGTCCAAGGACCTGGCCATCATCTATGTCAACAACGACTTTGGCAAAGGCGGGCTGGACATGATCAAGAAGGCCCTGGCGGGCTCCGCGACGAAGGTCGTGGCGGAGATTTCGACCGACTCGGGCCAGGTCGACTTCTCGGCCGCCGTGCTGCGCGCCAAGCAGGCCAACGCCGATGCGGTGTTCGTCTACACCAACGAGGAAGAGTCGGCCCGCGCGTTGCGCGAACTGCGCAAGCAGGGGTGGAACAAGCCCATCATCGGTGAGACCACGCTGACCGGCCAGAAGGTGATCGAGCTGGCCGGAGAGGCTGCCAACGGCGCTGTGGCGCACGTGGGCCTGACGGTGGATGCGCCCCTGCCCGAGATGCTCAAGTTCAAGGCCAAGTTCTATCAGGACTACAAGTACATCTCGGACCACAACGGCATCAAGGGCTACACGGGCGTCTACACGATGAAGGCGGCGATCGAGAAAGTCGGCAAGCTCGACCGCAAGGCTGTGGCGCAGGCCATGAAGGGGCTGACCATCACCGCCAAGCAGCAACCCGGCGTGATCATGGATGTGGCGTTCGACCAGAACGGCGACCTTGACCGCGAAAGCTTCCTGGTCGAGGTGAAGAACGGCAAGCAGGAGGTGGTGGCTACGCTGCCGCCGCTCAACGCCGCGCCCAAGAAGTGACCCTGACCTGAAGGCAACGCCGCCCTGGTCCGGTCCGGGGCGGCTTTTTTTGCGATCCACACATGGTTGATTTCCTGCAATTGCTCTTCAGCGGCATGGCCACGGGCGCGATCTACGCGCTGGCGGCGCTGGGCTTCACACTGTTGTGGCAGGCCAGCGGCACCATCAATTTCGCCCAGGGCGAGTTCGTGATGCTGCCGGCCTTCGCCATGCTGGCTTTCCTGTCGGTGGGGCTGCCGCTTTGGCTGTCCTTCGTCGCCACCTGCGTGCTTGCCACGGTGGTGCTGGGGTGGGTGTTCAAGCGCGGCATCGTCGACCCGCTGTTCAAGTACGGGATGATGCCCATCGTGGTGGCGACCATCGGGTTGGCCATCGCCATGCGCAACGGTCTGCGCGCCGGCTACAGCGCCGAGGCGCACCCGTTTCCCAGCCTGTTCCCCGACACGCTGTTTCAGGTGGCCGGTGTGACGATCTCCGCATCCGATATCGGCACCTTTGTGGTGGCACTGGGTCTGGTGCTCATGACCCAGGCTTTCCTGGGCCAGACGGTGACCGGTCGCGCCATGCAGGCGGTGGCGCAGAACACCGAGAGCGCCAGCGTGCTGGGCATCAACGTGCCGCGCATGATCTTCTACACCTTTGCGGTGAACGCGGTGCTGGCGGCGGCGGCGGCCCTGCTGGTCACACCTACCTACCTCGCCAAGTTCGACATGGGCGAGAGCCTGGGCACCAAGGCCTTCTTCGCCGCCATCATCGGCGGCTTCAACAACAGCCGGGGTGCGCTGCTGGGCGGCCTCATCGTGGGCGTGTGCGAGAACCTCGCCGCCGCCTATATCTCGCCCGCGTACAAGGACGCAGTGGCGCTGGTGATCTTCATGGTCGTGATCCTGTTCAAGCCACAAGGCCTGCTGGGCAAGAAGGTGGAGCGCAAGGTATGAAAAAGCTCACCCTCGCACTGGGCGCGCTGGCCCTGGTGGCACTGCTGGTGGCACCGCACCTCCTCAAGAACTACGGCGTCTACCTGCTCACCTACTGGCTGGTGTTCATCATCGCCACCATGGGCCTGAACCTCACGGTGGGCTACGCGGGCCAGAAATCACTGGGCCACGCCGCCTTCTTCGGCATCGGCGCCTACACGGTCGCCATCCTCATGAAGGCCGGCATCAGCTTCTGGGTCGGCCTGCCGGCTGCCATGCTGATCTGCTTCGTGGTGGGGCTGATCCTGGGTTTTCCGGCCCTGCGGGTACAGACCATCTACCTCGCGTTCGCCACGCTGGGCTTCAACACCGCGGTGTGGCTGGTGATGCGCAACGAGGAGTGGCTGACCGGTGGCACCTTTGGCATCAACAACATCGCCCGTCCGTCGCTGTTCGGCATGAGCCTGGATGGCAACCTGGCCTACTACCACTTCGTGCTCGCCATGACCCTGCTTCTGGCGCTGCTTCTGTGGGGCCTGCTGCGCTCGCCCTGGGGCAAGGCCTTCACCGCATTGCGCGACAACCCCATCCGGGCCGAGAGCCTGGGCGTGGACACGCGCACCTACACGCTGCTGTCGTTTGCCATCGGCGCGGCCTACGCCGGTATCGCGGGGGCCCTGTTTGCCAGCCTGGTGCAGTTCATCGAGCCGGCGCCGTTCACCGTCGGTGCGTCCATCATGATGTACCTGATGGTGGTGGTGGGCGGCCCAGGCTACTTCCTGGGGCCGGTGCTGGGCGCCGCCGTGGGTGTGCTCCTGCCCGAGTGGCTGCGGTTTGCGCAGGCCTGGTACCTGTTCGTGTTCGGTGCGGCCGTGGTGCTGCTGATGATCTGGCTGCCCGACGGGCTGCTGTCCATTCCAGAGCGGTTGCGTCAGCGCCGGCTGGCCCGAGAGGCCTCTGCCGCGCGACTGGCTGCGGCGAAGGCCGCCAGCGAAGGTGGCCGGGCATGAGCGCGCCGCTGCTGAAAGTGACCGGGCTCAAGAAGGCCTATGGCGCCATCCAGGCGGTGGACGGTGTGAGCTTCGAGGTGATGCCGGGCGAGATCTTCGGCGTCATCGGGCCCAACGGCTCGGGCAAGACCACACTGTTCAACAGCATGCTGGGCCAGATCACGGCCGATGCCGGGCAGATCGAGCTCAATGGCGAGGACGTGACCCGCCTGGGGCCGCTGGCGCTCAACCGAAAGGGCGTGGGGCGCACCTTCCAGACATTGCAGGTGTTCGGCAAGATGAGCGTGCGCGACAACCTGATCGTGGCCGCGCAGGAGCACAGGGGCAGCCTGTTCAGTCGCATGTTTGCGCCGCCCGATTCGGGTCTTGGCGCGCGGGCCGACGCGCTGATCGAGCGCTTTCGCATCCGCCATGTGGCCGACAAGAAGGCGGGTGAGCTGTCCTACGGGCAGCAGAAACTGGTGGACATCGCCATGGCCTTCATGAGCGAGCCCGACCTGGTGCTGCTTGATGAACCCTGCGCAGGTGTGAACCCCTCGCTGGTGGGCGGCATCAGCACGCTGCTCAAGGACCTCAACCGCAACCCACAGGGCAGCAAACGCAGCAGCTTCGTGGTGATCGAGCACAACATGGACTTCGTGATGGACCTGTGCCACCGCATCATGGTGATGGTGGAGGGGCAGGTGCTGGCCGTGGGCACGCCCGACGAGATCCGCGCCAACCGGCAGGTGCTCGACGCCTACCTGGGGAACTGACATGACACAGGACACCTGCATCGAATTCGACGACGTGGTCGCGGGCTACAAGGATTTCATGATCCTGAACAACCTGAGCTTCAAGACGCGGCGCGGCAGCATCACATTGCTGCTGGGGCCCAACGGCGCGGGCAAGTCCACCGCGCTCAAGACGCTGTTTGGCCTGCTCAAGCCGCGTCAAGGCCGCATCCTGCTCGACGGCGTCGATATCGCCGGCGCCAGCCAGAAGCAACTGCTGGCGCAGGGCGTGGCCTTTGTGCCGCAGGGACGCAATCTGTTCGGTCAGCTCACCGTGTGGCAGAACCTCGAGCTGGGTGGCATCACGCTGGGCATGAAGACCACGCACGAGCGTATCCCCGAGGTGCTCGAGTTTTTCCCGCGTGTGAAGGAGCGCCTGCACAGCATGGCCTCCAGTCTCTCGGGCGGCGAGCAGAAGCAGCTGGAGGTGGGGCGCGCGCTGCTGTTGCGTCCCAAGGTGCTGCTGATCGACGAGCCCAGCATCGGCCTCTCTCCCATCGTGGTGCAGGACGTGTTCAAGCTGCTGCGCCGCCTGGCCGACCAGGGCACGACCATCCTGATGGTGGAGCAGAACGTGAAAAGTGCCCTCAAGGTGGCCGACGAGGCCATCGCACTCGAATCCGGTCGACTGGTGCTCCAGAAACCGGCGGCGGAGCTGCTCGCAGACCCGCATATTGAACGGCTCTTCCTGGGCGGGGCACCCGTGCCTGCCTGACCACCGCGCTCGGACTTGACGCCATCACGGCAGGCGTGAGATAAATTTTTACATCTGCCGCGTCGTCTACAAGGAGCTGGTCATGCTGCGACACCCGAAACGGGCCGCTGGTTGGGCTTTGGTGTGCTGGGGGCTTTCGCATGGCGCCGCCCAGGCCGTGGAACGGGTGGTGCCCGAGGATGCCCAGCGCGACTGCGCCGGTATACAGGCCGAGATGTCGGACATGGACAAGCTCATCCAGGCCGGTAGCGCCGAGCGCACGGTGGGGACGGCCGCGGCCGGCGCGGCGGCCAACGTCGGCACGCAGGTCGCCACGTCCCAGTTGGCCAGCGGCCTGTTCGGTTCGCTTGGCGGGCTGGCGGCCCGGCTGGCGGGCTCGACCGCCCAGGCCACGGTGGAAAGCAAGATGACGGCGAGCCCAGAGGCTCAGGCCAAGGCGGGTCAGGCCCGTCAGCGCCAGGCCTTCCTCACCCAGCTCCAGAAAGCCAAGGCCTGCGACGCCGGTGGGCCCGGACGGGTGCTGACGGCTGAAGAGTTCCAGCAGGTTGCGGCGGTCGGTGCGCCACTGCAGGTGACCGCCTTGTCGCGCGAGTCGGTGGGCGGTGCGCTGGGGGCGCCCATAGAAACGCTGCCCACCCAGGGGGTGGTCAATGGCAAGCTGGATTTCAAGGGCAAGACCGTGCACCTGACCGAGTTCCGCCTCCTGTTCGAGGTGGCTGGCGAGGTGACGGCCAGCACCCGTGGGGGCTACCTGCTGGGCACCGATTACGGTTCGACCCGTGCCACCGTGATTTACAAGATGCCGCAGGTCGACGTGAGTGCCTTTCAGGCCATCACGGACCGGGCGTTCGAGGATTTCAAGGCGAGGGCCGCTGCGGCCGGCGTCCAGCTGATCTACACGGTGCCCGAAGGGGGCGGTGTGTATGTGGCGAGCGAGCCTGCCAGCACACCCGCGCAACCGGTCTATGTGGAAAAGAACCTGGGGTATTCCAAACGCAAGTTCCTGGTCATGGCGCCCACCGGGATGATGGTGGTGCCCAGGGGTTTCGCCGGCATTGGTGCCGGAAACATCTCGCGCCGCATGGACTGGAGCAAGAGCAACCAGGATGGCATCTCCATCACGCAGGCGGTCAGCATCGCCGAGCTGGAGAGCTCCGGAGGGGGCTCCACCATATTCAAACGCACCTCGTCGGCCGAGGCCTCATCGCAACTGACGGTGGGGAACTCGCCCGAGGATTTTTTGCTGCAGGCCCATGTGTCGGGTGGGTTGCTGCGCATTGGCGAAGCGGTGCGCGTGCCTGGAACCTTCGCCAACTTCCGCACCGTGAACACCTTTGACAGCAATACCGACGCCACCAGCCGGGCCATCGGCACGCTGCAGAACCTGATGGGGCAGGGTGCGAACATGACCAAGAAGGTGGAGAAGAGCGTCGACCTGGATGGCCCGGCCACCGCCCGGCTTTCGCTGCAGGGCCTGGCCACCGTCAACCAGGCCGTGGTGGAGGCCTTGCGCTCGGGCATGTGAGGCCGTGCCCGAGACCGAGGGCCGCACAAGGGTAAACCCAAGGCCGGTCCGGGTTTTACCTTTTTAGAATGTTTACATATCAAACCAGCCCGACCCGGGCTGGTGCCTCCCCATTCAGGAGCCGATCTCGTGCAAAAGAACCGGGCCGACGCGCAGGCCAACCGGACGCCAGGCGTCCGCGTGATCAAGAAATACCCCAACCGACGGCTGTACGACACCGACACCTCCTCCTACATCACGCTGGCCGAGGTCAAGCAACTCGTCATGGACAGCGAGAACTTCGTGGTGCGCGATGCCAAGACCAACGAGGACCTGACCCGCGCCATCCTGCTGCAGATCATCCTGGAGGAGGAAACAGCCGGTGTTCCCATCTTCACCGAGCCGGTGCTGGCCAACATCATCCGCTTCTACGGTCACGCCATGCAGGGTTTCATGGGGGCCTACCTTGAAAAGAACGTGCAGATGTTCATGGATCTGCAGACCCGCATGGGCGATCAGCCCGGTGGCAACCTCACCCCCGAGATGTGGCAGCAGTTCCTCAACATGCAGTCGCCGCTGATGCAAGGCATGATGGGCAGCTACATGGAGCAGTCCAAGACCGCTTTCATGCAGATGCAGGAACAGATGCAGCGCAACAGCGAGCAGATGCTGGCTGCGCTGGGCCTCAAGCGCTGACCTGAGACAATACGGGGGCCATGAACGCCCCCACACCCCCATCCACAGCCACCCCCAAGGTGGGATTCGTAAGCCTCGGCTGCCCCAAGGCCCTCACGGACTCCGAACTCATACTCACCCAGCTCAGCGCTGAGGGTTACCAGACCAGCAAGACCTTCAACGGCGCGGACCTGGTGATCGTCAACACCTGCGGCTTCATTGATGACGCCGTCCGTGAAAGTCTGGACACCATAGGCGAGGCGCTGGCCGAAAACGGCAAGGTCATCGTCACCGGCTGTCTGGGCGCCCGGCAGGCCGACGACGGCGGCAATCTGGTCGAGAGCATCCACCCCTCGGTGCTGGCCGTGACCGGCCCGCACGCGACGCACGAGGTGATGGAAGTCGTGCACAAGCACCTGCCCAAGCCGCACGACCCGTTTGTCGATCTCGTGCCGCCGCAGGGCATCAAGCTCACGCCGCGTCACTACGCCTACCTCAAGATCAGCGAAGGCTGCAACCACCGCTGCACCTTCTGCATCATCCCTTCGATGCGCGGCGATCTGGTGAGCCGGCCCATCGGCGATGTGCTGACCGAGGCTCGCAAGCTGTTTGAAGGCGGCGTGAAAGAGCTGCTGGTGGTGAGCCAGGACACCTCGGCCTACGGCGTGGACGTCAAGTACCGCACCGGTTTCTGGGACGGCAAGCCGGTCAAGACCCGCATGCTCGACCTGGTGCGCGAGCTGGGCGAACTGGCCAAAGGCTTCGGCGCCTGGGTGCGCCTGCACTATGTGTATCCGTACCCGCATGTGGACGAGGTGCTGCCGCTGATGGCCCAGGGTCTGGTGCTCCCTTACCTGGACGTGCCGTTCCAGCACAGCCACCCCGATGTGCTGCGGCGCATGAAGCGCCCTGCAAGTGGCGAGAAGAACATCGAGCGCCTGCAGCGCTGGCGCGAGATCTGCCCCGAACTCGTGGTGCGCAGCACCTTCATCGCGGGCTTCCCAGGCGAGACCGAGGCGGAGTTCCAGCACCTGCTCGACTTCGTTCGCGAAGCGCAGATCGACCGTGCGGGCTGTTTTGCCTACTCGCCGGTGGATGGCGCTGCCGCCAACGAGATCGACGGTGCCGTACCCGACGCACTGCGCGAAGAGCGCCGCGCGCGCTTCATGGCGGTCGCAGAGGAGGTTTCAGCCGGACGTCTGCAGCGCTACGTGGGTGCGACCATGCAGGTGCTGGTCGATTCGGCACCGGGTCTGGGCAAGAAGGGTGGGGTCGGCCGGTCTTACGCAGATGCGCCAGAGATCGATGGCGTGGTGCGTCTGCTGCCGCCAGAGAAGATCAGCAAACAGCTCAAGGTGGGCGAATTCACCAAGGCCCGCGTGGTCGCCACCGAAGGTCACGACCTCGTGGCGCTGCCGGTTTGATGCGTGTGTGCGGGGCATGTCCCCGCACCACTTCAACGATCCCCTGTACGCAAGCAACAAAAAAGGCTTGTCGTTTGCACGAACAAGCCTTGATTGCTCTTTATGATGGTGCCCAAGAGAGGACTCGAACCTCCACGCCTCTCGGCGCTAGTACCTGAAACTAGTGCGTCTACCAATTCCGCCACCTGGGCATCTCAGGAAACCGCAAGTATAACATCAAAAAAACGAGTCTGTAAACAGTGAACGAAAAAAACAACCTGCTCGCCGAAATCGAAGGCACCGTGTCCGGCCACCGCGATGGCCATGGCTTCGTGACCCGCGATGATGGCCAGGCCGACATCTACCTTCCCTCCAACGAAATGCGGGCGGTGCTGCACAAGGACCGCGTCAAGGTGCGCATCGTGCGCTACGACCGCAAGGGCCGGCCCGAGGGCCGGGTCACCGAGATCGTCGAGCGCTCGGCCTCGCCCCTGATCGGCCGCCTGTTGCAGGAAAGCGGTGTGTGGCTGGTGGCGCCCGAAGACAAGCGCTACGGCCAGGACGTGCTGATTCCCAAGGGCGCCACAGGCTCGGCCAAGCCGGGCCAGGTGGTCGTGGTCGAACTCACCGAGCCACCTGCACTTTATGGGCAGCCCGTGGGCCGTGTGAAAGAGGTGCTGGGCGAAATCGACGACCCTGGCATGGAGATCGAGATTGCGGTGCGCAAGTACGGCGTTCCACACCAGTTCTCCGATGCCGCGATGGCGCAGGCCCGTGCGCTGCCCGACAAGGTGCGCGCCTCCGACCGACGCAACCGTGTCGACCTGCGCGACGTGCCACTGGTCACCATCGATGGCGAGGACGCACGCGACTTCGACGATGCCGTCTACTGCGAGCCCGCGAAGGTAGGCCGAGCCAAGGGCTGGCGCCTGCTGGTCGCGATTGCCGACGTCAGCCACTACGTGGAGACCGGTTCGGCCATCGACGTCGACGCCTACGACCGCGCCACTTCGGTCTATTTCCCGCGCCGTGTGATTCCCATGCTGCCCGAGAAGCTGTCCAACGGCCTGTGTTCGCTCAACCCAGACGTGGACCGGCTGTGCATGGTGTGCGACATGCTGATCAACGCCAAAGGCGAGATCCACGCCTACCAGTTCTACCCGGCGGTGATGCACAGCCATGCGCGCTTCACCTACACGGAGGTGGCGGCCATCCTGCAGAATACCCGCGGACCCGAGGCGCAGCAGCGCAAGCCGCTGGTGCCCTACCTGCTCAACCTGCACGACGTCTACCGCGCGCTGCTGACGGCGCGCAACGTGCGCGGAGCGGTCGACTTCGAAACCACCGAGACGCAGATCGTTTGCGACGAATCTGGCCGCATCGAAAAGATCGTGCCCCGCACCCGCAACGACGCCCACAAGCTGATCGAAGAAGCCATGCTTGCGGCCAACGTCTGCAGCGCGGAGTTCATCGAGCAGGGCAAACAGCCCGGCCTGTTCCGCGTGCACGAAGGCCCCACGCCCGAAAAGCTGGAGACGCTGCGCAACTACCTCAAGGCCATGGGTGTGTCGCAGTCCATCAGCGACCACCCGCACCCCTCGGAGTTCCAGCAAGTGGCCAAGGCCACTCAGGAGCGGCCCGAGGCCCAGCAGATCCACACGATGCTGCTGCGCTCCATGCAGCAGGCCATCTACACGCCGCTCAACAACGGGCACTTTGGCCTGGCGTTCGGGGCTTACACCCACTTCACCAGCCCGATCCGGCGCTACCCGGACCTGCTGGTGCACCGCGTGATCAAGGCCATACTGACCGGCAAACGCTACGAGCTTCCTGCCTTGCCCACGCCGGGTGAGGCGCACGCCAAGCTGAGCAAGCGCCTGGCCTCGCGCGCTGCGCCACCCACGCTCAAACCCCAGAAGAAACCCAGCGCCGACACCCTGGCCTGGCAGGCAGCCGGCCTGCACTGCAGTGCCAACGAGCGACGCGCCGACGAAGCCAGCCGCGACGTGGAGGCCTGGCTCAAGTGCAAGTACATGCGCGAGCACCTGGGCGAGGAGTTCAGCGGTGTGGTGAGTGCGGTCACCGGCTTCGGCCTGTTTGTCACGCTGGATGCGATGTATGTCGAGGGCCTGGTGCACATCACCGAACTCGGGGGTGAGTATTTCCGCTTCGATGAGGCGCGCCAGGAGCTGCGGGGAGAGCGCACGGGCATCCGCTACCACCTGGGCTCACGGGTGCAGGTGCAGGTCAGCCGTGTCGACCTGGACGGGCGGCGCATCGATTTCCGGCTGGTCAACCCGGCCGATGACCTGCTGGTGCGAGCCTTGCGCGACAAGGCAGGTGGTGATGCTGGCGACACCTCGCCAGACGGCAAACGCCGCACCGGCAAGGCGCGCAAAACCCCACACGCTGCCGCGCGCAAGGAATCCCCGGCCGGCCGGGGAGGCGCCAAGGCCTCAGGCAAGAAAGGTGCCCGCGCCACGGGCCGGCAACCGGACGCCAAGGCCCGAAAGCGGGGCCGTTAAAGCGACGTCGACGGGGGCCGTTGAGGGATGCCGCTGAGCGCCCGTATCATGCGCCCATGCAGATTCTCCAGTTCCTCATAGACACGCTGTTCTTCTTCCTGATTGCGGCTTGCCTGCTGCGGGCATGGATGAATGCGAAACACATCCGCATGGCGCAGCAACCCGGTCCTTTCCTGATGGCCCTGACCGACTGGCTGGTGACACCGTTGCGCCGCATCCTGCCCCGCTCGGTGGCGCAGGGCAATCTGGATGGTGGCAGCCTGCTGGCCGCGGTGCTGCTTTCACTGGGCTATGGCGTGGTGTTGTGGCTGGTCTGGGCCGGCGGGGATGCGGCACTGGCCTTGCCCACCGTGCTGTCCATGGGGCTGCGCATCCTGGTGCGCAGCGCGCTGCAGCTGATCATGCTGCTGGCGTTTGCCTATGCCATCCTCTCCTGGGTTCAGCCACGCTCGCCTGTCATGTACGTGCTGGCCCATATCGTCGAGCCGCTCGTGCGCCCGCTGCGCCGCATCGTGCCCACCATCGGTGGCGTGGACCTGTCGGTGCTGGTGCTGGTCATGCTCGCCCAGGTCGGGCTGATGCTGGTGGGCTGAAACCCCGGCATCACCCGACCGGCCTCCTGCGGCTGGATCAATCGGCCGCGAGGTGCTGTGCGAGGGTGGATGCAGTGAGCGTGGTTGGTGTTTGCCACTGGTCGGCCACGAGGCCGTGGGCGTGGACCGCTCGGGCTGTCGCCTCGAACCCTGGCAAACCGCCTGCCAGGCGGGCGCCAATCAGCCCGGCAAGGACATCGCCTGTACCGGCCGTAGACAGGCGCGCATTGCCCGTCGGGTTGATGGCCGGTATCTGGTCCGGCGCGGCAATGGCCGTGCCCGATCCCTTGAGCACCACCACACACTGAAAGCGCGCGGCCAGTTCGTTCGCAGCGTGCAGGCGGTTGGCTTGCACCTCGGCCGTGGTGCTGCCGAGCAGGCGTGCGGCTTCCAGCGGGTGGGGTGTGAGCACAGTGACCTGCTGACGGGCTGCGCGTGCGGTCAGTGCCGTTTGCAGGCGGATGTCGCGGGCGACATGGTTGAGTGCATCGGCATCCAGCACCAGCCGATTGGCCTGTTCCAGCACGCGGGGCAGGATTGGGGAAACGGCGTCACCGCCCCCACAGCCGCAGACCACGCTGGCGTGAGGCAAGGTGTTGTCCTGCCACAGGCGCTCGGGTGTGCGCAGCATCAGCTCCGGTGCCATGGGGTCCCAGGGCAGAGACTCGATACGTTGGCCCAGCAGGGCCACGAACACGCGACCCGCCCCTCCGTACAGGGCGGCGCGTGCGGCGAGCAGCGCTGCGCCGGTCATGCCGGCGCCATGGGTGGCGATGTGCTGTCCGCCGATCACGACCACATCACCCCGGTTGCCTTTGTGGCTGGCGTGCGGGCCTGGCAGATTGCCTGGCCGTGGCCAACCATTGAGCCACGCGTCGGGTGTCTGTGTGTGGATGCTCACGCCGAGGTCGTCCCACCAGATGTCGCCGCAGGCGTCGCGCCCCCACGCGGTGAACAGGCCGGGCTTGAGCGTGAGCAGCGACAGCGTGTGGCGTGGCCCAGGCGGAAGGGGGCCGTTCCAGACGCCAGTGTCGGCGTCCAGTCCGCTGGGCAGATCCACATGCAGCACGGGCAGCGGCGTGTGGAGCAGCCAGTGTTGCCAGCGGCCCAGGCGCGAGCCGTCACCCGTGTTTACGGCGCGCGCACCGAGGCCCAGCAGGGCATCGATGGCGCAGTCGGTGTCCGCAGGCGGCTCTTCGGTAAAGACCACGCCGCTGGCTCGTGCCTGCGCCAGCGCCCAGGCAGCGTCTGTGGGCAGCCGGGTTTCATCCCCGCACCAGCTCACGCTCACGGTTACGCCGCAGGCGCGCGCCCAGGGTTGCAGCTGGGCAGCGGCCACCAGTCCATCACCTCCGTTGTTGCCGGGACCACAGGCGATCCAGAGGTGGCGCAGGTGCGGTTGCAGCGCGCGCGTCCAGCGGGCCACGGCAATACCCGCACGCGCCATCAAGGTGTGAGGTGGGAGGCCCACGGCGGCTTGCTGCTCAAGCGCACGTGTTGAAGCCACGCCCAGCAACGGCAACGCGGTGGAGTTGTTGACGCGCTGCATGGGGTCGTCAGGCGGGTGATGGCAGCGCGGTGAGCGCGCCGGTTTCGATCTCGGCCGTGCGCCCGGCAACCGCGTCGGCCAGCACGCGGGCGCTGCCGCAGCTCAGGGCCCAGCCGCTGGATCCATGGCCGAGGTTGAGCCAAAGGCCTGGCACACCGCTGGCTCCCACCATGGGTGGGCGGTCGGGCAGCATGGGGCGGGCGCCCCGCCAGGTCTGGATCTGCCCGCCTGTGCGACCTTGGCGCGCTGCACCCGGGTACCAGTCCGTGAGCACCTGATGCAGGGTCTGGAGGGCCTGTTCGTTGTTGCGGTCCGGCCGTCCGCCAAGCTCGACGCCGCCCGCTACCCGCACCCGCTGGCCCATGCGCGAGATGGCGACCTTGTAGCGTTCGTCCATCACCGCCGATACGGGCGCGTCCATTTCCTCGCGCAGCGAAAGGCTGACCGAATGACCGTAGACGGCCACCAGCGGGATCTGCAGGCCCAACGGGCGCGCCAGCGCGGCGCTGGCGACACCGGCGCACAGCACCACGGCATCAAAACCTTCGGTGCGCGGGGCCTCCTCGCCTGTCTGCACCGTCAGTTGCACGGGCTGTGAACGCAGCTGCTTCACGGTGGTGCCAAATTCGAAGCGGGCGCCCAGACGCTGGGCCTCGTTCTTGAGCAGCAGTGCGAACTGGCGGCAATTGCCGACCTCGTCGCCCGGCACGTGTACGGCGCCGTGCAGCGGGGTGTCCGGGTGGAGTGCGGGCTCGACCCCGCGTGCCGCCTGGGCCGAGATTTCCTGGAAGCTCACGCCCAGCTCGCGCAGCACCTGCAGGCCAGGCTGCACCAGCGCCTGTTCCTGGGCGCCGCGCAGCAGCACCAGGAAGCCGTCGCTGCGGTCGTACTGCAGCTGCAGGCTGCGGGTCAGATGGTGCAGGCGCTCCCGACTGAAGAAGGCCAGTTGCTGCAGCTGGCGGCGGTGCGTGGCATAGGTGGCCGGGGTGCAGGCGCGCCACCAGCGCCACATCCAGCGCAGCTCGTGCAAACCCAGCGGCCAGGCGAGCCTGATGGCGCCATGGCGCTGACACAGCTGCTGGAACACTTTGCGAGGCATGCCGGGTGCGGCCCAGGGTGTGACGTAGCCCGGCGCGACGATGCCGGCGTTGGCGAAGCTGGTTTCTTCGGCTGCGGCCGAGCGGCGCTCGAACACGGTGACCTCGTGCCCATCGGCACTGAGCTCGTAAGCGGTGGTGACGCCGACTATGCCGGCGCCAATGACGGCGATTCTCATGCGTGAAAGATCAGTGCGTGTTCAGGGCCACCTGCAGCGCGGCTTCGGCCTGCTGGGCCACATGCAGGACGGCGTCGTCGTGGCCACCAGCGTGCCAGACCATCAGCCCGACCGGCAGCTCGCCGCGCACCTGGCATGGAAGCGATAGCGCGCAGCCGTCGAGGAAATTGATGACCGAGGGGTTGCGCAGCAGCAGCGCATTGGTGCGGAAGAAATCGTCGTCGCGCGCTGCACCCGGTGAGAGCTGGGCCAGCGGCGGGGCGACGACGGGCACGGTGGGCGAGAGCAGCGCGTCGTAGGGGGCGATGACTTGCTCCACCCGGCTTATCCAGGCCCGACGGTGTTGCAGCAGCTCGATGTAGTCGGCCGCCAGCATCTGGCCGCCGCGCTCGATGCGGCTGCGCACCCGGGGGTCGTACAGGTCGCCGTGTTCGGCGAGCCAGCCGCGGTGCAGCGCGTGGGCTTCCGCAGCGGGCAGGGTGCCTCGCGCCATCAGGGCGGGCAGTTCATCCAGTTCTGGCAGGGCGATGGTCTCGATGCGCGCGCCGGCAGCCGACAGCTGCTCCAGCGCCCGCTGGAAGGCGCGGGCCACAGCCGGCTCCAGGCTGTCGAGCAGGGTGTTCTGCGGTACCGCGAGCCGGCAGGTGGACAGTGGCGCCGTGCTGCGCACCACGGTGCGAGCCGCCAGCACCTCGTGCAGGCGGATGGCATCGCGCACGCTCAGCGTCATCGCACCCACAGTGTCCAGGGTGGTGGACAGGGGGAAAGCGCCCTCGGCCGGCACCAGACGGGCCGTGCTCTTGAAACCCACGATGCCGCACAGCGCCGCCGGAATGCGCAGCGAACCACCGGTGTCGCTGCCCAGCGTGGCCCAGCAAGCACCGGTGGCCACGCTGACCGCACCACCCGAGCTGGAACCCCCCGGCACGCGGTCCACAGCCAGATCGCGCGGATTGCGGGGGGTGCCGTGGTGGGGGTTGACGCCCACACCCGAAAAGGCGAACTCGCTCATCTGGGTGCGACCAAACAGCACGGCGCCGGCCGCACGCAGGCGGGCCACTGCCGGTGCGTCCTGTTGAGCCGGTGCAATGGCCAGGTGCTGGCTGTCCAGCAGACGGGATCCGGCTGTGGTGGTTTCGCCCGCCACGTCGAACAGGTCCTTGATCGACACAGCCAGGCCCGCCAGCGGGGTCTGGGCCAGGGCGGGGCCGCGGCGCTGCTCCAGCGCCGCCAGCTGGGCGTGTACCGCCTCGCGGTCGGGTGCAACCACCCAGACGTGATCGCAGTCGCCACTTTCTGCACGGGCCAGGTTCTGATCCAGCAGGGATCGGGGCTGCTGGCGGCCGCTGGCGAAGGCTTGTCTCAGGTCGTGAATGTCCATGGGGTGATTGTCGGCGAGCTTTGGCCCGGGCGCCGGCCCTCAGGGGGGCGAATCGGCTGCTGCTATAATCTCGCGGTTTTGCGGCTGGCGGGTTCCCGTTGGCCGTAAAAACAATCGCAAACCGGCCCAACCGGGTGTCCTGATGTCCGCCAGACGGGCGTGAGGATCAGGGCCGGATTTCAGTCCAAACCTCAGGAAAATCTGATCATGCCTATCTCCATGCGCGAAATGCTGGAAGCCGGTGTCCATTTCGGTCACCAAACCCGCTTCTGGAACCCCAAGATGGCTCCGTACATCTTCGGCCATCGCAACAAGATCCACATCGTCAACCTCGAAAAGACGCAGCCCCTGTTCGAAGAGGCCGCCAAATTCGTGCGTCAGCTCTCCGCCAACCGCGGCACCATCCTGATGGTGGGCACCAAGCGCCAGTCGCGTGAGATCGTGGCGCAGGAAGCCCGCCGTGCCGGCGTGCCCTTCGTTGACCAGCGCTGGCTGGGCGGCATGCTGACCAACTTCAAGACCGTCAAGACCTCCATCAAGCGCCTGAAAGACATGCAGGCCCAGAAGGAAGCCGGTCTGGACAACATGAGCAAGAAAGAGCAGCTCATGTTCGCCCGCGAGATGGAAAAGCTGGAAAAGGACATCGGCGGCATCCAGGACATGGCTGCGCTGCCCGATGCCATTTTCGTGATCGACGTGGGCTTCCACAAGATCGCCGTGGCCGAAGCCCAGAAGCTGGGCATTCCGCTGGTTGGCGTGGTGGATACCAACCACTCGCCCGAAGGCATTGACTACGTGATCCCCGGCAACGACGACTCGGCCAAGGCCGTGGCGCTGTACGCCCGTGGCATCGCCGACGCCATCCTGGAAGGCCGTGCCAACGCCGTGAACGACATCGTCAAGGCCGTGGCCACCGGCGACGAGTTCGTCGAAGTCAGCGAAGAATCCAACGCCTGATTCCCCCGGCGCTGTGGCGAAAGGGGCTCGTGAGGCCCCTTTTTCATACCCCTGAAATTTTTTGAGAGAAACGCATATGGCAGCAATTACCGCAAGCATGGTCGCCGAACTGCGCGCCAAGACCGACGCTCCCATGATGGAGTGCAAGAAGGCGCTGACCGAAGCCGAAGGCAACCTCGAGAAGGCTGAAGAGATCCTGCGCGTCAAGCTGGGCAACAAGGCCGGCAAGGCCGCCAGCCGCGTGACCGCCGAAGGCGTGGTCGCCAGCTTCATCAGCGGTGGCACCGGTGCCCTGGTGGAAGTCAACTGCGAAACCGATTTCGTCACCAAGAACGACAGCTTCCTGGCGCTGTGCAGCGCCATTGCCCAGCTGATCGCTGAAAACAACCCGGCCGATGTGGCTGCCGTGGGCGCGCTGCCGCTGTCCCTGGACGGTTTCGGCCCCACCGTGGAAGACGTGCGCAAGGGCTTGATCGGCAAGATCGGCGAGAACATGTCCATCCGCCGCTTCAAGCGTTACAGCGGGGCCTCCAAGCTGGTGTCCTACCTGCACGGCACCCGCATCGGTGTGGTGGTCGAGTTCGACGGTGACGAAGTTGCCGCCAAGGACTCCGCCATGCACATCGCCGCCATGAAGCCCGTCTCGCTTTCCAGCGCGGAAGTGCCGGCCGAACTGATCGCCAAGGAGCGTTCGGTGGCCGAGCAGAAGGCTGCCGAGTCCGGCAAGCCCGCCGAGATCGTCGCCAAGATGGTCGAAGGCTCGGTGCAGAAGTACCTCAAGGAAGTCTCGCTGCTCGACCAGGTCTTCGTGAAGGCCGCCGACGGCAAGCAGACCGTGGGCCAGTACCTCAAGTCGACCGGTACCACCGTCAAGGGCTTCACCCTGTACGTCGTGGGCGAAGGCATCGAGAAGAAGGTGGACGACTTCGCCGCCGAAGTGGCTGCCCAGGTGGCCGCTGCCAAGGGCGCGTAAGCGTTTTTTACATCTCGGGCGGGGCCGCAGGCGCGGTGCCCGCCTTTTTTGCGCCCGCGCGCCCGCTACACTCTCGGGTGCGCCGATGAACACACACCGAACCAGCAAGGTCATCTATGCCAGCACACCAGCGCATTCTTCTTAAATTGTCGGGCGAAGCCTTGATGGGCGACGATCAGTTTGGCATCAACCGCGCCACCATCGTTCGCATGGTCGAGGAAATTGCCGAAGTCACCCGGTTGGGTGTGCAGGTGGCGGTGGTGATCGGTGGCGGCAACATCTTCCGCGGCGTGGCCGGGGGGTCGGTCGGCATGGACCGCGCCACCGCCGACTACATGGGCATGCTGGCTACGGTGATGAACGCCCTGGCCCTGGCCGACACCATGGAGAAGGCCGGCCTGACGGCTCGTGTGATGTCCGCCATCGCGATCGAGCAGGTGGTCGAGCCTTACGTCCGACCCAAGGCGCTGCAGTACCTGGAAGAGGGCAAGGTCGTGATTTTCGCGGCCGGTACCGGCAACCCCTTCTTCACCACCGACACCGCCGCCGCGCTGCGCGGCGCCGAGATCGGTGCCGAGATCGTGCTCAAGGCCACCAAGGTGGATGGCGTCTACAGCGCCGATCCCAAAAAAGACCCGAACGCCACGCGTTATGCCTCGATCAGTTTCGACGAGGCCATGAACAAGAACCTGCAGGTGATGGATGCCACGGCCTTTGCGCTGTGCCGCGACCAGAAGCTGCCGGTCAAGGTGTTCAGCATCTTCAAGAACGGCGCGTTGCGCCGCGTCATCATGGGCGAGGACGAAGGCACCCTGGTCCACGTCTGACGACATTGCTCCCGAGGAACCCGCATGACCATTGCAGACATCAAGAAAACCGCCGACCACAAGATGCAGCAGTCCATCGAGGCGCTCAAAGGCGCTCTGGGCAAGGTTCGCACCGGACGCGCCAACCCGCAGCTGCTGGACACCGTGCACGTTGATTACTACGGCTCCATGCTGCCGCTGTCGCAGGTGGCCAACCTGTCGCTGCTGGACGCCCGCACCATCGGTGTGGCCCCATGGGAAAAGGGCATGGGCGCCAAGATCGAAAAGGCCATCCGCGAATCCGACCTGGGGCTGAACCCGCAGAGCCAGGGTGACCTGATCCGTGTGCCGCTGCCCGCCATGACCGAGGAGCGCCGCAAGGAGCTGACCAAGGTGGTCCGTGGCGAGGGCGAAGGCGCCAAGATTGCAATCCGCAACCTGCGCCGCGATGCCAACGAGGCCGTGAAGAAGCTGGTCAAAGACAAGCTGGCGTCCGAGGACGACCAGAAACGCGCCGAAGCCGACATCCAGAAAACCACCGACAGGTTCATCTCCGAGGTCGACCACCTGGTGGCGTCCAAGGAGCAGGACATCATGGCGGTCTGAACCCCGTGACGCCACGCCACATCGCCATCGTCATGGACGGCAATGGCCGCTGGGCCAAGCAGCGGCTGCTGCCGCGCGTGGCGGGCCACAAGAAGGGTGTGGATGCCCTGCGCCACAGCGTGCAGCTGTGCATGGAGCGCGGCGTGAAGGTGTTGACGGTGTTTGCATTCTCCTCGGAGAACTGGGCCCGTCCGGCCGAAGAGGTGTCGGGCCTGATGGAGCTGCTCGCCACTGCTCTGGGACGTGAGGTGCCGGCACTCAAGGCCAATGGGGTGCAGCTTCACTTCGTCGGCGAGCGCCAGGGCCTGTCCGCCAAGGTCTGCGAAGGTCTGGCCCGGGCCGAGGCCGAGACGGCGCACAACGACCGCCTGGTCCTCAACGTCTGCTTCAACTACGGCGGCCGCTGGGACATTGCGCAAGCCGCCGCCCGGCTCGCGGAGCGTGGTGAGTCCATCACCCCCGAAAGCCTGGACCGCGCGCTGGCGCTGGCCCATGTGCCCGACCCCGATCTGCTCATCCGCACCGGTGGCGAGTTGCGCATCAGCAACTTTCTGCTCTGGCAGCTGGCCTACACCGAACTGCATTTCAGCGATGTGCTGTGGCCCGATTTCGACGCCTCGCACCTCGACGCGGCCATTGCCGCTTTCGGTCGCCGCGAGCGCCGGTTCGGCAAGACGTCGGCCCAGGTCGCCGCTCAGCCTGTTCAGGCCGCCTGAGCGCCGGCCCCGCCCATGCTCAAACAACGCGTCATCACGGCCGTGATCCTGCTGGCACTGTTGCTGCCGGCGCTGTTCTATTCCCGTCCCGAACCTTTCATTGCCCTGATCCTGCTGCTGATCGCGGCCGGCGGCTGGGAGTGGGGCCGTCTCAATGGCCTGGGCACGGCCGCATCCTGGGGGCTTGGGGTTGGCACGCTGGCGTTGTGCCTCATGGCGTGGCAGCTAGGCTGGCTGGCGCTCGGTGCATCGCGCTGGTGGCTGCTGGCCGGCAGCCTGTGGGTGCTGGCGGGTGGGCTGCTGCTGTGGGCCGGCGTGCCCGGCTGGCCGCGCATCCCCCGCCTGCTGCGGATCGTGGGCGGCGTGCTGGCGCTGTGGCTGGCTTGGCTGGCGGTGGCCCAGGCGCGCGTGATAGGGGTCAACTTCCTGCTGTCGTTGCTGCTGCTGGTCTGGGTGGCGGACATCTTTGCCTATTTCGCTGGTCGCGCGTTCGGCCAGAAGATCGCACGTGCCAAGCTCGCCCCCAGCATCAGCCCCGGCAAAAGCTGGGAAGGGGTCTGGGGTGGCATGGCCGGTGTGGTGGTGCTGGCCTTTGCCTGGGTGTGGGCCGATGGGCACTGGCTGGCCAGCGTTCCCAGCCTCTATTCCTGGCTGGCCGGTGCGGGCTGGTGGCTGCTGCTGCTGGCCGCGCTGTTCCTGGCGGCCATGAGCGTCGTTGGTGATCTCGTGGAATCGCTCATCAAGCGCAGCGTGGGCGTGAAGGACAGCAGCGGCCTGTTGCCCGGCCATGGCGGCGTGCTGGACCGTGTGGACGCGCTGCTGCCAACCCTGCCGCTGGCCATGATGCTCTATTCCCTGCTCTCGACATGAAGCAACGACTGGCCATTCTCGGCTCGACCGGGTCGATTGGCACCAGCACGCTGGACGTGGTGTCCCGCCACCCCGAGCGTTTCGAGGTGTTTGCGCTGACCGCCGCCACCCGCGTGGACCTGCTGTTCGAGCAGTGTGTGCGCTGGAGTCCCACCTTTGCGGTGATGCAGGGCACGGCCCATGCCCGGGATCTGTCAGACCGCCTGTCGGCCCACGGTCTGCGCACCCAGGTGCTCAGCGGGCCCGAGGCGATTGCCGAGGTGGCGGCTCACGAATCGGTGGATGTGGTCATGGCGGCCATTGTTGGCGCTGCCGGCCTCGCCCCTTGTCTGGCGGCGGCGCGCACCGGCAAACGCCTGTTGCTGGCCAACAAGGAGGCGCTGGTCGTTGGTGGTGCGCTTTTCATGGAGGCCGTACGCGCTGGTGGCGCCACGCTGCTGCCCATTGATAGCGAACATTCTGCGGTGTTCCAGTCGCTGCCCGAGGACACAACCACCTGGGCGCGCCGCATCGACCGCGTCATCCTGACCGCCTCTGGTGGTCCGTTCCGCACCCGTGAGCCCGCTTCCCTCGCTGCCGTCACGCCCGAAGAGGCCTGCGCCCACCCCAACTTCAGCATGGGGCGCAAGATTTCGGTCGATTCCGCCACCATGATGAACAAGGGGCTGGAAGTGATCGAGGCCCGGTGGCTGTTCGATGTGACGCCGGAGCAGATCGAGGTGGTGATCCATCCGCAGCAGATCGTGCATTCCATGGTGCAGTACCGCGACGCCTCGGTGGTGGCGCAAATGGGCACGCCCGACATGCGGGTGCCCATTGCTTACGGATTGTCGTGGCCCGAGCGTTTCGAGAGTGGTGCCGAACGGCTGGATTTCGCGAGGCTGTCAGCCATGACCTTCGAGGCCCCCGACCCTCGCCGCTTTCCGTGCCTGCCCCTGGCCTGGGCCGCGCTGCGCGCACCCGAGGGAGCCACCACCGTGCTCAATGCCGCCAACGAGGTGGCGGTGGCGGCGTTCCTGGACCGGCAGCTGGGTTTTGACCGCATACCGGCCGTGATCGAGGAAACTTTGGCTATCACCCACTTCTCCAAGCCGGGCTCGCTGGACGATCTGCTCGGGATCGACGCCCAGGCCCGCAGCCTGGCCTCGGCGGTGATGGCGCGGCTGAAAGGACACTGACCATGTTGACGGTGCTGGCCTTCGTGGTGGCCCTGGGTCTGCTGATTGCGGTGCACGAATACGGCCACTACCGCATGGCCGTGGCCTGCGGCGTGAAGGTGCTGCGCTTTTCCGTAGGTTTTGGCAAGACGCTGTGGCGCTGGCAGCCGGCCAACCAGAAACACGGACAGAACACCGAGTTCGTGATTGGTGCCGTCCCGCTTGGCGGGTTCGTGCGCATGCTGGACGAGCGTGAGGCGCCGGTACCCCCTGAGGAGCGGCACCGCGCCTTCAACACGCAGCGGCTGCGATCCCGGGTGCTCATCGTGGCGGCTGGTCCGGCTGCCAACCTGCTGCTCGCGGTGCTGCTCTACGCCCTGGTGAGCTGGATCGGCGTGCCGGAGCCCAAGGCCGTGCTGTCCACGCCGGTGGCCGGTTCGGTGGCTGAGCGGGCTGGCCTGCGCGCGGGCGACTGGGTGCTGCAGGTCGCCGAAGGCGAGGAAGCGCCAGAAGCGGTGCAGTCGTTCGACCAGTTGCGCTGGCACCTCACGCAGGCGGCGCTGTCCGCGCAGGACCTGACCCTTTGGGTGGGCGACACCGAAACCGCGCCGGCTCGCCCGGTCCGGTTGCCGCTTGCCGAACTGGGTGTGCGCGATCCGGACGCCGCGCTGTTCCAGCGCATCGGCCTTCTGGCGCCGTGGTCGGCTCCTGAAATTGGTGAAGTCATGCCTGGCGGTGCCGCTGAAGCTGCCGGGCTCCAACCCGGCGACGTGGTCCGCCGCGTCGATGGCCGCGAGGTGCCTGATGCCCAGACCCTGCGCCAATGGATTTGGGCCGCTGTGGACGGGGCGGGCCGGGGCAGTGCCCAGCAGTGGGAGGTGGTCCGGAGCGGCAACCCGCTGGCGTTGACCGTGACGCCTGCGCCCGAGCAACGGGATGGGCAGTGGACCGGCCGCATCGGAGCCTTCGTCGGCGCACCGCCCGCCATGGTGACGGTCAGCGACGGGCCGCTGGGTGCCCTGGCGCATGGCGTACAGCGCACCTGGGAGGTGTCGGTGCTGACGCTCAAGATGCTGGGGCGCATGGTGATTGGTGAGGCTTCGCTCAAGAATCTGAGCGGTCCGCTGACGATTGCCGACTACGCCGGGAAGTCCGCCAGTCTCGGGCTGACCTCCTACCTGCTGTTCCTGGCGCTCATCAGCGTCAGCCTCGGTGTGCTCAACCTGCTGCCGCTGCCCGTCCTCGACGGGGGGCACCTGATGTATTATCTTTGGGAGGGTGTGACCGGGCGCGGCGTGTCCGACGCCTGGATGGAGCGTCTGCAGCGCGGTGGTGCAGCGGTGCTCATGCTGCTGATGTCTGTGGCTTTGTTCAATGATGTCGCCCGTTTGCTGGGCTGATGTTTTCCGACACATGAAGAAAATCAAACAAGGCCTTCGTGGCCTGACGCTGGGCGCGCTTGCGACTTCCCTTCTGGCCGCCTTGCCCGCATGGGCCGTGGATCCGTTCACGTTGCGCGACATCCGCATCGAAGGTCTGCAGCGCGTCGAGCCCGGCACCGTCTTCGGTTCGCTGCCGTTTCGCATCGGCGAGACCTATACCGATGAAAAAGGGTCAAGTGCCATCCGCGCGCTGTTCGGCCTGGGTCTGTTCTCCGACGTGCGCCTGCAGGTCAATGGCAACGAGCTGATCGTGATCGTCGAGGAGCGTCCCTCGGTGGCGGAAGTCACCTTCTCGGGTGTCAAGGAGTTCGACAACGAGGTGATGCGCAAGGCCATGCGCGATGTCGGCCTGACCGAAGGTCGTCCGTTCGACCGTGCGCTCGCCGATCGGGCCGAGCAGGAGCTCAAGCGCCAGTACATCAACCGCAGCATGTACGCCGTGCAGGTGGTCACCACGGTGACCCCGCTGGAGCGCAACCGCGTCAACATCAACTTCAATGTGGTCGAGGGCGACATCGCCAAGATCAACGAGATCCGCATCGTGGGCAACCAGGCGTTCAGCCAGTCCACACTGGAGGACCTGTTCGACCTGGATACCGGCAACTTCATGAGCTGGTATACCAAGTCCGACCGTTACACCCGCGCCAAGCTCAACGCCGACATCGAGCGCCTGCGCTCCTACTACCTGACGCGCGGTTACCTGGACTTCCGCATCGAATCCACCCAGGTGGCCATTTCCCCTGGCAAGGACTCGATCTCCATCACGGTCAACATCGTCGAGGGCAACCGCTTCGTGGTGTCGTCGGTCAAGATGGTGGGTGACTACCTGAACAAGGAAGAGGAGTTCAAGGGGCTGATCCGCATCCAGCCGGGCCAGGCTTTCAACGCCGAGCAGGTTGCCGAAACGACCAAGGCCTTCACCGATTTCTTTGGTGAGTTCGGCTACGCCTTCGCCAAGGTGGAGGCCGTGCCCCAGGTGGACCGCGAGAAGAACGAAGTTGCCTTCGTGCTCCAGGCCGAACCGTCCCGCCGCGCTTACGTCCGCCGCATTCAGGTGGAGGGCAACGTCCGCACCCGTGACGAGGTGATCCGGCGCGAGTTCCGCCAGCTGGAAGCCTCCTGGTACGACAGCGAGCGCATCCGCATCTCCCGCGACCGTGTGGACCGCCTGGGTTTCTTCACCGAAGTGCGTATCGGAACCGAGGAAGTGGCCAATGCGCCCGACCAGGTTGATCTGGTTGTGACCGTTGTGGAGAAGCCCACCGGCAACCTGACCCTGGGCGCCGGCTACTCCCAGTCGGAAAAGCTCTCGCTGCTGGCCGGTATCCGTCAGGAGAACGTGTTCGGGTCCGGCAACTACCTGGGTCTGGAAACCAACACCAGCAAGTACAACCGCTCGTTTGTCCTGTCTGCCACCGATCCCTACTTCACGGCGGATGGCGTGTCGCGCTCGCTCGACCTCTACTACCGCACCACCCGTCCGCTGTCCGAGCAGGAGGGCGACTACCGCCTTGTCACCTCTGGCGCCAGCATCCGATTTGGTGTGCCGTTCACCGAGACCGACACCGTCTACTTCGGCGTCGGCGTGGAAGGCACCAAAGTGGAGCAGGGCAACCAGATGCCCCAGGCCTACCAACCCTATGTGGGCCAGCGCAGTACCTCGGTACCGCTGACGGTGGGCTGGTCGCGCGACACCCGTGACAGCTCGCTGGTGCCCAACGAAGGCC
>CALRLO020000026.1:0-62639 GCA_943368755.1 Synechococcus sp. UW140
TCAGGTCTTCAGGCTTCTTGTAGTCGGCCAGCAGGTTGGCCAGCAGTTCTTCGGGTACTTCGTGCTTCTTGGATGTCATTGTGTTCACGGACAAGCCGGCTCGCGCCGGCGGTGGATTGTCCGTTTACACAAAATTCTGCACACCCTCATTCCATGCTGCTGGACAAGTATTCCAACGCCCGAAACCCGACGGAGCTGCGACTGATTGCCGTGGTCCTCGGATCGCTCGCGTCCTTCATGGCCATGCACAACATCACGGACCGTAACGAGGGCGTGGACCGGCTGCTGCACAAGCTGTACGAGCACTACAGCCGGATTGCGGCCTATGACGGCTTGAGTTTCGATGAATACCTGTTGCGGCGCGTGGCGGTGAAGGTGCGCGAATTCAACACCGCCATCAACGCGCACGGCCTGGTGGACAACCTGAAGAAGGACTACGAGGGCGAACAGGCTGAGGCGTACCGGCGGGCCTCGCGTGGGTGGTGAACAGGGGAACAGCAATGGAAGACGAAAGCCTGCCTTTGCCCCCTGTGCGCTGCCTGTCAAAGGAACAAGCGGCGGTCTACCTCGGCATCGGGGTCACGCTGCTGTCCCAGCTCGATGTGCCCCATGTGCGTTTCGGGCGGCGCTGCGTCTATGACCGGGTTGACTTGGATGCCTGGCTCGAAGACCATAAAGAGGAGCGAAGGCGGGCCGGAAAGGAGAGTTTATGGCCCGTAGTGAAGGTATCTACCTGCGACCGGATTCCAGTTTCTGGTGGATCAACACGACGCTCCCCAACGGCAGACGCATACGCCAGAGCACTGGGACTGAAGACCGAGACAGCGCCGAAGCGTTCCTAGCAAAACTCAAGCTGGACGCCTATCGGGAAGCCCATTTCGGGATCAAGCCACAGCGCACCTGGCAGGAAGCCGTGATTCGGTATCTCGAACTGAAACGGACACTGAGAAGCTTTACGGATCGACAGCGGATTTGTCGCAACCTGGACCGCTACCTGGGCGAGCTGTCACTGAACCAGATCAATGGGGATGTGATCTGGAGCATCGTCCAGGGTGAGCTGAAAAAGGGCAACAAACCCGCCACGGTCAACCGCTATCTGGCGACCATTCGCAGTCTGCTGCGCATGGCCCGCGATGAATGGCAGTGGATCGACTCGTTCCCGAAGATTCGACTGTTGCCCGGTGAGGTCGAGCGGGACCGCTGGTTGACGCGGGAAGAAGCGGAACGGTTGATCCGCGTCTGTCCGCCCCACCTGTCGGCTCTGGTGCGGTTTGCCCTGGCAACAGGCTGCCGCGCTGGCGAAATCACGGGCCTGGAATGGAACCGGGTGGACTTGGACCGCAAGACCGCCTGGCTGAACCAGACCAAGAACGGGACGCCTCGGGGAGTGCCCTTGAATGAAGATGCGACAGAGGTATTGAAAGAGCAGATCGGGAAGCACCTGCGCCACTGCTTCACCTACCAGGGGAAGCCGATCAAGTGGGAGCTGACCAATTCTGCGTGCCATGCGGCGCTGGCGGCTGCCGGCATTCGGGATTTCAGGTTCCATGACCTGCGCCACACGTGGGCCTCATGGCATCGGCAGGCGGGAACGTCCTGCGATGAGCTCAAGGACTTGGGCGGCTGGAAATCTCGGGTGATGGTGGATCGCTACGCGAAGTACGCCACAGAGCACATGGCGGTGGCAGCGTCTCGGATCGAGCGCGTCCGTGCCGAGAACGTGGGGCAATCCGTCACGTTTTTGTCACGCCACACAAAGTAAAAGGGCCTAGCCTTGCGGCTAAGCCCTTGAAATGAGTGGTAGGACGTGCAGGATTCGAACCTGCGACCAACGGATTAAAAGTCCGCTGCTCTACCAACTGAGCTAACGTCCCACTCGCCGCAAACATCACTATCGATGTTGACGTCTGCGAAGCCTCAGATTATAGCGTCGTTTTTTGGCCTTTTTGAAGGCACGCGATTTTTCTGCAAATTATTTTGAGTGCCCTGTGCGAGGCGGTCCAGCACCCAGCCGGCCGCACACAGGCCAAAGGTCGCGGTGACGTTGACCACCGAGCCATAACCGTGGCAGTTGAGCGAGCCATCGCCACCCGCCTCGATGGCGCACGACGGATCGGGCGCAGCCACGGTTTCGCGGCTGAACACGCAGGCCACACCGAAAGTACCTTCACGCGGTGCGGCGTGGTGCTTTCGCAGGCGGTAGCGCAACTGCGCCAGCAGCGGGTCGTGTGTCACGTCCTTCAGATCGGCAACCTCCACCCGGTGGGCCAGGCGCTTGCCGCCCGCTGCCCCGACACTGATGAACGGCCCTCCGGTGCGACGAGCCCAGGCGGCCATGGCGGTCTTGGCCGCCACCTGGTCGCAGGCATCGACCACACCGGCACCTTCCGGCAGACCATCCGCCAGCGCGTCCCAGTTGTCGGGGGTCACGAAGTCGTCCACCACCTCAACGTGGCACTGCGGGTTGATGAGCGCAATACGCTCGCGCATGGCCTCGCCCTTGGCCTGGCCCAGCGTGGGTGTGAGCGCATGGATCTGGCGGTTGATGTTCGACTCTGCGATGTGGTCCATGTCCACCAGCACAAGCCGCCCTACCCCGCTGCGCGCCAGCGACTCGGCGGCCCAGGAACCCACGCCGCCGATGCCCACCACCATGACCGTGGCGTCGAACACGTGCTGCGCACCCTGCATGCCGTAGAGGCGGCGCAGGCCGCCGAAGCGGCGTTCGAAATCCATGTCCACGGTTGCGGCCTGGGGCTTACTCGCGCTCGAGCAGCCAGATCTGGAAACGGAACCCCAGCACGGCGCCCGCCACGATGCCGGCGACAGCGATCACGCTGGTCAGGCTCAGCGTGGACAGCCCGGACAGGCCCTGCCCCACCGTGCAGCCCATGGCGGTGACACCACCCACGCCCATGCAGACAGCGCCCACCAGATGCAGCGCGGTGTCTTGCGTGTTGCGAAAGCCTTCCCAGTGAAAGCCACGCGTGGCCACCGCATAGACGAACGAGCCGGCGACCACGCCGACCACCGAGACCACGCCCAGCGTGAGCACCTTGCTCTTGTCGCTGAAGAACAGCAGCCAGTCGAGCGCATAGGCCATGGGCGCGGTGAAGGTCAGTGCCTCGATGCGGCCGCTGTTGGTGCCGACGTAGACAGCCTCCAGGGTTTGCGGGTGCTCGGGCACGAAGCCCAGCTTGCCGCTGACCCACCAGGTGCCGAGCACGGTGGCGCCGATGCCTATGCCCGCCAGCAAGTTGTTGCCGGTGATGAAGCCCGGCCCCGCCAGCGCCCAGGCCAGCAGAGCCAAGCCGACCAAGCCACCGATGACCAGCCCGGCCATGGCGGGCTCCCAGCCCACGAGTGCGCCCAGCCACTGGGCGATGCCGCTGCCACCGGCCATCTCGAAGCTGGCGCGGTCCACGGTATTCACGCGCAGCACGCCCGATATGCCGCGCAACGTGGCAAACGCGGCCAAGCCCATCACCACGAACACCACCAGGGACTTGAGGTTGCCCGCGCCAACGCGCACGAGCGTCTTGCTGCCGCAGCCAGAGGCCAGCACCATGCCGAACCCGAACAGCGCGCCACCGACCAGGGCCGACAGCCAGATGATGCGGCCGGAGGCGTACAGGGTCTGCGAGGCATCGACCCAGCCCAGCCAGGCCATGGCGTGAAAGCCGATCATGGCCACGCCCACCGCCATCACCCACATGCGCATGCGGGTCCAGTCGCCGATGTTGACGATGTCGCTGATGGCCCCCATGGTGCAGAAGTGGGTGCGCTGGGCAATGGCGCCAAACAGGAGGGACACCACAAAAGCGGCGGCCAGCACCTGCAGCCTCAGGGATTCAACGTCGAGGGATTCCATGCGCGGATTGTAAAGAGGCCACCCGAAGGTGGCGCCTGCCAGGGGTGGGAGCAGGTTTCAGCGCAGGCGTGCGAGGCGGTCCTTGGCGGTGGCGCCCGCCTCGGTCTGCGGATGGGCCTTGACCAGATCTTCCAGCGTCTTGCGAGCTGCCCGCACGTCTTTGAGTTCGAGCTGGCAGTTGGCGATGGCGAGCTGGGCTTCGGGTGTACGCGGGTGCTGTGGCGCCACGCTCATGAGGCGCTGATAGGTGGCGATGGCTTCCTTGTACTCGCGCAGCGCGTAGTGGGTGTTGCCCAGCCAGTACAGCGCCGACGGCACGTAGCCGCTGTCGGGGAAGCGGCGGATGAAGTTCTGGTAGAGCTGCGCGGCGCGCGGGTACTCGGTCTGGCGCAGCACCGCCATGGCTGCGTCGAACTCGCGCTTCTCGGCTGGCGTGGCGTTGAACTCCGCACCGTCCTGCTGCACCTTGACGGGCTCCAGCGTACGCAGGCGCTCATCGAGGGCGACCAGCACATCCTTCTGTGCGCGCTGGAGCTCGGCCACGTCACGGGCCAGCTGTTCGTTCTGGCCGCGCAGGCGGGCAAGATCGGCGCGCAGGCTCTCGATCTGGTTGGACAGCTCCAGCAGGCTGCGGCGTGTGGGCGCGGTGCTCTCTTCGTTGAGCCGGGTCAGCTCCTCGGTCAGGCGCCGGTTGGCCGATTCGGAGGCCGTCCGGTTGGCCTCGACCTTCTCGCGCAGTTCCAGTATGGCGCGGCGCGCCTCGTTGTCACTGAACAGCTGGGCCTGGGCCGGCCAGGCAAGCACGCAGGCGGCCAGCAGCAGACCGGTACGCAGGGGACGGGAAACGTGCCAACGCCGCATCACGCGCCTCAGCGGTAGGTGATCTCGACGCGGCGGTTGCGCGCCAGCGCGGATTCGTCCCCGCCCTGAACGGCGGGCTTCTCTTCGCCAAAGCTCACGGCTTCCAGCTGTGCATCGGTCACGCCCAGCAGGCTCAGCGCGCGCTTGACCGCTTCGGCGCGTTTCTGGCCCAGGGCCAGGTTGTACTCACGGCCACCGCGCTCGTCGGTGTGGCCTTCGAGCTGCACGCGGCGCTGGCGGTTGGCATTGAGGATGCGGGCATTGGTTTCGAGCACGCTCTGGAATTCGGGTTTGACCACGAAGCTGTCGTAATCGAAGTAGACGATGCGGCTCACACCGACCGGCTGGCCGTCGGCGCCCATCTGCTGCACCTGCACGCCAGTGACCGCGCGCGAGTCGACACCAGAGCCACCGCTGCCCTGCCCCGCTGCGCCGGCGCTGCCGATCGGGGACACCGCCGTGGCGTTGCGGTCTTCGACCGGGGCCGCGTCATCGAGCTTGACGCTGGAGCAGGCGGCCAGCGTGGCGGTCAGGGCGACGGCGGCCAGCAGGCGGATCAGGGAATGGGGGCGTTGGTTCGCGGACAGCGGGTTCATCGTGTGGGGTCCAATGGGTCGGAAAAGAAACGGGATCGGTCGGCAATGACGCGGCAGCTCAACGCAGGAACGGGCCCCAGTCGGGCTCGCGGATGTCGCCCTGCACGCTGGCCAGGCGGGTCTTGATGCGCCCGTCCACCGTGGTGGTCATCAGGGCCTCACGCCCTTGCACACGGGTGGCGTAGATCATCATGCGGCTGTTGGGCGCGAAGCTCGGGCTTTCGTCGGCCGTGGTGTCGGTGAGCGCGGTGGCATTGCCACTGGCGAGATCCAGCACATGCAGCTTGAAGGAGCCGTTGATGCGCGAGACATACGCCAGCAGCTTGCCGTCGGGGCTGGGCGCGGGCGAGATGTTGTAGTTGCCGGTGAAGGTCAGGCGCTCAGCGTTGCCTCCCTGGGCCGGCATGCGGTAGATCTGCGGTGAGCCGCCGCGGTCGCTCACGAAATAGAGGAAACGGCCATCGGGCGAGTACGCAGGTTCGGTGTCGATGCTGCCGGACTGGGTCAGGCGGCGCGGCTCGCCCCCGTTCGCATCCATGACGTAGACCTGGGAGTTGCCCGAGAGGCTCAGGGTCACGGCCAGCTGCCGACCATCGGGCGCCCAGGCCGGGGCGCTGTTGGAACCACGGAAATTGGCGATCGGCCGACGGCGGCCCGAAGCCACCTCGTGGGTGTAGATGGTGGGCTTGCGCGTCTCGAACGACACATAGGCCAGCTGACCGCCACTGGGCGCCCAGGCCGGGGAAATGATGGGCTCCTGGCTGTCCTTGAGCGCCGCGACGGCGTTTTCGCCATCGGCATCGGCCACCCACAGGGTGTGGCGCGTACCCTGACGGGACACGTAGGCGATGCGGGTGGAAAACACCCCTTTTTCGCCGGTCAGCTTCTCGAACACGTAGTCGGCGATGCGGTGCGCAGCCAGGCGCAGATCGTTGGCGCCCACGGGGTAGCTCAGGCCACCCATGTCCTGCGCACGCACCACGTCCCACAGACGAAAACGCACGTCATAGCGGCCATCGGCGAGCCGGCTCACGCTGCCGGTCAGCAAGGCATCGACGGTACGGTCGCGCCACGGGGCCAGGTCTGGGCGCGCGTTTTCATCAAGCACCCCACCCACCGGCGCCACGGCGCGGAACTGGCCGCTGCGCTCCAGGTCGGCCTGGACAATGGCTGCCACGTTCTGCGACAGGCCATCGCCGCCCTTGAAAGGGGCAATGGAGAACGGAATCTGCGTCAGGCCAACGCCCGAAACCTCAACCCGGAACTGCGCCAGGGCCGGTGTTGCCACACCCAGAGCCAGCAGGGGCAGACCCGCCAGCAGACGGCGGCGGCTGGCCGACGGCAGCGGGTCGGCAAATACGTTGTGGTCTTGCATATGGAAAAAAAAACCGGGCCGGCGAGAAGCCGGCCTGCAAACAGCCTGAGGGGCAATGGCACCGATAATACCGGACAACATTTGACGTTCTGGTAACCGCCTGTAGCAACAAAATGGGGCCCAACCGAGGCAACAGGCCTTGAGGGACCCACAAGGCAGCCACAGGTTCCGTCTTCTTCTCACCCGATCGCCATAGCTTTGACGCCCACCCCACCCCTGCGCCAGCGCCTGCAAAGGCTGTGGCCGTATTTCCGCAGCGCCCGACCGGGCATCGCCCTGGCGGCACTGGGCACACTGGTCGGTGCCCTGACCGAACCCATGATCCCGGCCCTGCTGCAGGCCTTGCTGGACCAGGGCTTCGTGGGCAAGGACATTCCGCTGTGGATGGTGCCCGTGGCGCTGATGGGCGTGTTCGGTCTGCGTGGCGTAGCCGGTTTTGTGGCCCAGTACGCCCTGACCTATACCGCCAGCACCGGCCTGCTGCAGCTGCGGCGCGCCATGTTCGTCCGCCTCAACGAGGCCCAGCTCGGCCTGTTCGGTCAGCAAAGCGCCAGCAAGCTCTCCAATACGCTGGTCTATGAAGTGCAGAACGGTTCGACGCTGCTGGTCAACTCGCTGCTCACGCTCGCCAAGGACAGCCTCACGCTGGTGGCATTGCTGGGCTACCTGTTCTACCTGAACTGGAAGCTCACCCTCATCGTTCTCATGCTGTTCCCGGGGCTGGTGCTCATCATGCGGGTGCTGTCACGCCGGCTGTACACCCTCACGCGCGCCAGCCAGCAGGCCACCGACGAACTGGCCTACGTGGTGGAGGAGAACGTGCTGGCCCACCGCATGGTGCGGCTGCACGGCGCCCAGGCCCAGCAGGCCAGCCGGTTCGACCGCCTGAGTCAGGCCCTGCGGCGGCTGGCCATGAAGTCCACCGTCGCCCAGGCGGCCATGACGCCGCTGACGCAGATGCTGGCCGCTGCGGCACTGTCGGCCGTGATTGCCGTCGCACTGTGGCAAAGCAGCGCCAGCGGCGTGACCGTGGGCAGCTTCGTGTCGTTTGTGACAGCCATGCTGATGCTGATCACGCCCATACGGCATCTGGCCGAGATCGCAGGGCCCATCACCCGCGGTGTGGCCGCTCTGGAGCGTGGGCTGGAGCTGGTGGAAGACACCCCTGTGCAGACCGGTGGCCACTTCGATGCCGGCCGTGCACGAGGTGCCGTGCACCTGCAGGACGTGCGTGTGCGCTACGAGGGCAGCGACCGGGACGCCCTCAAGGGTGTGTCGCTGGATGTGGCGCCCGGTGAGGTGATTGCGCTCGTAGGCCCTTCGGGTTCGGGCAAGACCACGCTGGCCAACCTGCTGCCGCGTTTCGTCGAGACCTCCGAAGGTTCGGTTCAGCTGGATGGGCACGATCTGACTGAATGGGATCTGGCCGCACTGCGCCGCCAGTTCGCCATGGTCAGTCAGGACGTGGTCATGCTCAACGACACGCTGGCCTTCAACGTGGCCCTGGGTACCGAGCCCGATGCGGTTCGGGTGGAGCAGGCCTTGCGCGCCGCGAACCTCGGCGAGCTGCTGGACCGCCTGCCCCAGGGCATACACAGCACGGTGGGCCACAATGCCACCGAACTCTCGGGTGGGCAACGCCAGCGCCTGGCCATCGCCCGCGCACTCTACAAGGACGCACCACTGCTGATCCTGGACGAGGCGACCTCGGCGCTGGACAACGAGTCGGAGCGTCTGGTGCAGGAGGCCATCGCCCGACTCATGGCCGGGCGCACCACCTTCGTGATCGCCCACCGCCTGTCCACCATCGAACACGCCGACCGCGTGGTGGTGCTGGCCGAAGGCCGCATTCTTGAACAGGGCACCCACCGCGAGCTGCTGGCGGCCGACGGTCTCTACGCACGCCTGCACATGCAGGGCCTGGGCACAGGTGCAGATTGAGTGGCGGAGTGACGGCTTTGCGTACCCGCGCTATAACCCCCCCATGCTGCCCGCACCCATCCCTGACAACGACGCCCAGCGACTGGAGACGCTGCGTCGCCTGCTAATCCTGGACACGCCACCCGAGGAGCGCTTCGACCGGCTGGTCGCCTTCGCGGCCCAGGAGTTTGGCGTGCCCACGGCGCTGATCTCCCTGGTGGACCGGAACCGCCAGTGGTTCAAGGCTCGCGTAGGCATGGCTGAGCGTGAAACACCACGGACCTCCTCGTTCTGCGGCCATGCGCTGGAACTGCCCGATGTGCTGGTCATTCGAGACTCTCTGCTTGACGACCGGTTCGCCGACAACCCTCTGGTCACCGGACCGCCGTACATACGTTTTTATGCCGGCGCCCAACTGCGCATGCCCGATGGGCATGTGATGGGGACCCTGTGCCTGCTGGCGCCCGAACCCCGCGGATACGACGCGGTCGACCGCGCCATCCACCTGGCCCTGCGCGACCTGGTGGTCGAGGAGCTGTTGCGGCGGGAGGCGGAGTGATGCCGGCTGAGCATGGCTACCAGCTCCTGCTGGTCGAACCCAGTGCCATGGTTCGGGGCATCGTCGTGTCGGTGGCGCGGGAGCTGAACCTGGCCCAGGTGCACCAGACCGGCAGCCTGGCAACGGCCACGCAATGGCTGGACACACGCCAGATGGACGGCGTCTTCGTCGCCCTGCACGATCCCGGACCGGCACTGCACCTGCTGGACCAGCTGCGACAACGCAAACTCCATTGCGACCCCCATGTGCCAGTGGTGGCCATGCTGCCGCAAGGCCAGGACAAGCTGCTGGATGCGCTGCGCGAACGCGACGTGAAACGGGTGCTGCCCCTGCCCTTTCGCATCCGTGAAGTGATCGATGCGATGTATGGCATCTGGCCGCACGCACGACCCCGCCCCGCCTGAGGCGAGCCGCCAGCCGCTCAGAGCAGCACGATGTCGTATTGCTCCTGCGTCATGGAGCTTTCGCTGGACAGCGAGATCGGCTTGCCGATGAAGTCCGACAGGCCCGCCAGGTGGGTGCTCTCCTCGTCGAGGAAAAGTTCGATCACCTGAGGCGAGGCCACCACCCGGAACTCACGCGGGCTGAAGGCACGTGCCTCGCGCAGGATTTCGCGCAGGATGTCGTAACACAGGCTGCGTGCCGTCTTGACCACACCCTTGCCCTGGCACGACGGACAGGGTTCGCACAACATGTGCGCCAGCGACTCGCGGGTGCGCTTGCGCGTCATCTCCAGCAGGCCCAGTTGCGAAAAATCGCCAATCATGGTCTTGACTCGGTCGCGCGCGAGCTGCTTGCGGAACTCGGCCAGCACGGCGTCCCGGTGGTCCTCGCGCACCATGTCGATGAAGTCGACGATCACGATGCCGCCCAGGTTGCGCAGCCGCAGCTGGCGCGCGATCGCCTGCGCGGCCTCGAGGTTGGTCTTGAACACCGTGTCGTCAAAATTGCGTGCACCCACAAAACCGCCGGTGTTCACATCCACCGTGGTCAGCGCCTCGGTCTGGTCGATCACGAGGTAACCACCCGACTTCAGGTCGACCCGACGGCTCAGCGCCCGGGCGATCTCCTCATCGACATTCTGCAAATCGAAGATGGGGCGTTCGCCACTGTAGTGCTGCAGCAGGTTCAGCGTGCCTGGCATGAACTCACGGGCAAACTGCTGCAGCAGGCCGAACTGCTCACGCGAGTCGATGCGGATGGACTGCGTCTCCGCGCCCACGAGGTCGCGCAGCACGCGCTGCATCAGCGTCAGGTCCTGGTACAGCAGGGTGCCCGAAGGCTGGCGCGTGGCGGCGTCGCGGATGCGCTCCCAGGTCTTGCGCAGGTAGGCGATGTCTTCGGCCAGCTCTTCGTCTTCGGCATCTTCCGCGTTGGTGCGCAGGATGAAGCCTCCGGGGTTGTCGGTTCCGACCTGCGTGAGGCGCACCAGCCGCTGGCGCAGGGCCTCGCGCTGCTCGTGTGGAATCTTCTGGGACACGCCGATGTGACGGTCCTGCGGCAGGAACACCAGCAGACGGCCTGCAATGCTGATCTGCGCCGTCAGACGCGCACCCTTGGTCCCGATCGGGTCCTTGAGCACCTGCACCATCAGCGCCTGGCCTTCGAAGATCTGGCGCTCGATGGGAAGCCCGGCCTCGCCGTTGTGGCCATTGCCGGTGCCGTGCGCATGCTTGGCTGCGATCTGCGGCATCAGGTCGGCCACGTGCAGGAAGGCTGCCCGCTCCAGGCCGATGTCGATGAAGGCCGACTGCATGCCCGGCAACACGCGCTGCACCTTGCCCAGGTAGACGTTGCCGACCAGCCCGCGCTCCAGGGTGCGCTCCAGGTGGACCTCCTGTACGGCCCCCTGCTCCACCACCGCAACACGGGTTTCCTGAGGGGACCAGTTGATGAGGATGTCTTGCGCCATGGCGGGCAGCTTACATCACGCGCAGGCCCGCGGCCCTGAGGACCTGTGCGGTTTCGAACGCGGGCAGACCGACGATGCCGGAATGGCTGCCCGTGATGCGGCGTACCCACAGCGCTGCACGCCCCTGCAGCGCATAGGCGCCAGCCTTGCCCATGGGTTCACCGGTGTCCACGTAACGGCGGATCTCGGCCGCGCTCACGGTGTCGAACTCGACCGTGGAGCTGCTCAGCGCCTCGTGGATGTGACCCTTGTGCCACAGCGCCACCGCCGTGAGCACGCGATGCTTGTGGCCCGACAGCGAAGCGAGCATGCGGCGTGCGTCGGCTGCATCGGCCGGCTTGCCGAGAATCTGGCGGCCCAGCGCCACGGTCGTGTCGGCGCACAACACGGGGCCGTCCGGGAGTTGTCGACGTTTCAGGCGTTGCACCGCCGCTTCCAGCTTGAGGCGGGTCACCCGCTGTACATAGGTGGACGGCGCCTCGCCGCCGCGCACCACCTCCAGCGCCTCGCTGTCTTCCAAGGCGTCGGGCAACAGCAGCTCGCAGTCCATGCCCCACTGGGCCAGCAGTTCACGCCGGCGCGGGCTTTGGGAGGCAAGAAACAGCTTCATTCGCGGTGGTAGGGGTGGTTGGCGTTGATGGACCAGGCACGGTAGAGCTGCTCGATGAGCAGCACCCGGGCCATGGCATGCGGCAGCGTGAGGTCGGACAGCCTGATGCGCTCATGGGCGGCCTGGCGGAATTCGGGTTGCAGCCCATCGGGCCCGCCGATGATCAGCGCCACATCGTCACCCGCCAGCTGCCAGGCCTTGACCCGCTCGGCCAGCGCCACGGTGGTCAGTGCAGTGCCACGCTCGTCCAGCGCCACAACGCGCGCTCCTCGCGGGATCTGGGCCTCGATGCGCTCGCGCTCGGCGGCCATGAGCGTCTCGCGCGTCTTGGAGCCGCGCGGTTCGGTCTTGACGGTCTTGATGTCCACCCGCAGCTCGGGTGGGAATCGCTTGGCGTAGTCGTCGTAGGCGGTCTGGGCCCAGTCGGGCATGCGCTGCCCGACCGCGACGATCACCAGCTTCATGCCCGGGGCTTGCGGGGTGCGGCCTTCTTGGCCGGCGCCTTCTTGACCGGGGAACCCACTTTCACCACCTTCATCGGCGCCTTTTTGGCCGGGGTTTTGCGAGCAGGGGCCTGGGCCGGGCCAGTGACCTTTTTGGCAACGGGCTTTTTCACCCCCGGCTTGGTCGGTGCCGCTTTCTTGGCCGGCACGGCTTTCTTGGCTGCGGGTGCCTTGGCAGCCGGGGCCTTGGGTGCCACGGACTTCGCCGTTGCGGCCTTTTTGACCGGGGCCTTGGTCAGGGGCGTTTTCCCCGGTTTGGCCTTCTCGGCCGCCGCCTTCACGGCGGGCGTTGGCTTGTCGGCGCCGTGCTTGAGGCGCACAGGCTTCTCGCCCCAGATCTCTTCCAGGTGGTAGTACTGGCGGATGGCGGGTTGCATCACGTGGACCACGGCCGGGCCGCAGTCCACGATGATCCATTCGCCGTTGTCCTCGCCTTCGGTGCGCGGCTTGGGAAAACCGGCTTCCCGCACGGCGTCACGAACGCTGGCGGCCAATGCCTTGGTCTGGCGGTTGGAGGTGCCACTGGCGACCACCACACGTTCGAACAGCGGGGAGAGGTGCTCGGTGTTGAACACCACGATATCCTGGCCTTTGACGTCTTCCAGCCCATCGACGATGGCGCGTTGGAGCTTCTGGATGTTCTTCTGGGCCGTGGTTTCGCTGGTCATGCAGGGTCTTCGTAGAGGTGATGGTGGGAAATATAGCGTGCAACCGGCTCGGGCACCAACACGTCGAGCGCCGCCTGGCGACTGACCTGTGCGCGCACGGCGGTGGCACTGATGTTTTTGAGCGGCATGTGCAGCAGCGTGTAGGGCACATCTACGCCGGAGAGATCCATCTCCTCGGCCTGGTCCAGACGGGCGTCGGCGCCGATGTTGATGGCGCGGTTGGCAACGGCGATGCTGGCCAGCTGCAGCACCTCCTCCCAGCGCACCCAGTTCTTGAACGACAGCAGCTGATCGGCCCCCAGCACCAGGAACAGGTCCGCGTCGGGGTACTCGGTACGCAACTCCTGGAGCGTGTCGGCCGTGTAGCTCGGCCCGTCCCGGTAGATCTCGCGCTCGTCGTAGACGATGTTGATCAGGCCATCGAAAGCCAGTCGGCACATGGCCACGCGGTGTGGCGCTGGCGACAGCGGGCGCGGTTTGTGCCAGGCGTAGCCTGTGGGCAGGATGTGCAGCCGGTCGAGATCGAGCTGCCCCAGGGCGGTTTCGGCGAGTGCGCGGTGCGCCCAGTGCGGCGGGTCGAAAGAGCCGCCAAACATGCCGATGCGCATGCGACGAGGGGCATTCGGACTCATGCGTTCAGATCCAATCGCGTTTCACGAGGAAGTCGCGGGTGAGCCGCTCCTCGGGCGAGCCAGGCTCGGGCTGGTGGTCGTAGGCCCAGCGCGCCAGCGGCGGCATGGACATGAGAATGGACTCGGCACGGCCGCCCGATTGCAGGCCGAAATGCGTGCCACGGTCCCAGACGAGGTTGAACTCCACGTAGCGGCCCCGGCGGTAGAGCTGGAACTGGCGCTCGCGCTCACCCCAGGGCAGTCCCTGACGGCGCTCGACGATCGGCAGATAGGCCTTGAGGAAGGCGTCCCCCATGGCCTGGGTCAGGGCCAGCCCGTTGCCGAAGCCCCCCTCGGAAAAGTCGTCGTAGAACACCCCGCCGATGCCACGCGGCTCGTTGCGGTGCTTGAGGAAGAAGTAGTCGTCGCACCAGGCCTTGAATCGGGGGTACTTGTCAGCGCCGAAAGGCGCGAGCGCATCGCGGCAGGTGCGGTGGAAATGCTGCGCGTCTTCTTCGAAAGGGTAGTACGGCGTCAGGTCCATGCCGCCGCCGAACCAGCACACCGGCTCGCCGCCGGATGGCGTGGCCGCAATCATGCGCACGTTCATGTGCACGGTCGGCACATACGGGTTGCGCGGGTGGAACACCAGCGACACACCCATGGCCTCAAAAGGCGCGCCGCCCAGTTCGGGCCGGTGCTGGGTGGCCGAGGGCGGCAGCTTGGCGCCGCGCACATGCGAGAAGCCACAGCCTGCGCGCTCGAACACCACGCCATCTTCCAGAATGCGGGTTTCGCCCTCGCCCTGCAGCGGTTCGTCTGCGGCCTTGGACCAGCGGTCGGCCACGAAGGCCTGGCCGTCGATGGCCGCCACCGCGTCGGTGATGCGCGCCTGCAGGCCGCGCAGATAGGCGCTCACCGCCTGCTGGGGGGATGGCGTGTTCATGGTTCTATGGTATCGGTTCGGCCGACCTGTGAAACCAGGCGGACCGGGGCGGCGTGGGCGGGCCTGAGGCCCTGCACGCCCGCGTAGACGGAGGCGATACGGGCCATGTCACGGGCCTCGTCACCGCTCAGGCGGATGAAGTCGAGCACGCTGACCTCGCGTCGGCCGTAGTCGAGCCGGATCAGGCCCACAGGTACGTCAGCGCCACAGGCGGTCTGGTAAAAGCCGCTGCGCCAGCCACCCGACCGCTTGCGTGTGCCCTCGGGTGCCAGGCCCAGCCAGAAGTAGCTGTCGGCCTGCTTGCAGGCCCGCACGTGGTCGATGGCCTGGCCAACCACCCCTTTGGGGTTTTGCCGGTCCACCGGCACGCCACCCAGCCAGCGCAGCCACGCGCCCAGCACGGGCACACCGAACAGCGAGTCCTTGCCCCAGAAGCACACCTGCACACCCACCGTCCACTTGGCCAGGATCATCACGATGAAGTCCCAGTTGCTGGTGTGCGGGTACACGGCAAGCACCCCCTGACGGGCGGGCAGCCCCCGGAACAGCACGCGCCAGCCCAGCAGCCGCAGCACGCCCCTGGCGAGCCGGCTGCCGCGAAACTGCAGGGGGTACGGCGACGGGAAATCGCTGACCGGCGTGCGGATGTCGCCCATCAGGCCTTGATCGCGCGACCGCCGATGTCCCGGCGGAACTGCATGCCGTCGAAGGCGATGCCCTGGACGGCCTCATAGGCCCGCTGCTGCGCCTGCCTGACCGACTCGGCCAGTGCGGTCACACACAGCACGCGCCCGCCGCAGACCACCACCTGCCCGTCCAGGGTCTGGGTACCGGCATGGAACACCATGACGTCCTCGGCATCCGCCGGCAGCCCGGTGATGGCATCACCCTTGCGCGGGTTCATGGGGTAACCATGCGCGGCCAGCACCACCCCCAGGGCGGTGCGGCGGTCCCACTCGAGCTCGGTCCTGTCGAGTTCGCCAGCCGTGGCGGCCAGCATCACGTCCACCAGGTCGGACTTGAGCCGCATGAGGATGGGCTGGGTCTCGGGGTCACCCATGCGGCAGTTGAATTCCAGCGTCTTGACCGCGCCCTCGGGCGAGATCATCAGGCCTGCATAAAGAAAGCCGGTGTAGGGGATTCCGTCTTTTGCCATGCCCTGGATGGTGGGCAGGATCACCTCACGCATGGCGCGGGCATGCACTGCCGGCGTGACCACCGGTGCGGGAGAATAGGCGCCCATGCCGCCGGTGTTGGGGCCCTGGTCGTTGTCCTGCAGGCGCTTGTGGTCCTGGCTGGTGGCCAGGGCCACCACGTTCTTGCCGTCGCACAGCACGATGAAGCTGGCTTCCTCGCCGGAAAGGAACTCCTCGATCACCACGCGCGCGCCGCCTTCGTTGTGGCTCACACCCAGTTTGTTGTCCAGCAGCATGAAGTCCACCGCCTCGTGGGCTTCGGCGGTGGTCATCGCCACCACAACGCCCTTGCCAGCGGCCAGGCCATCGGCCTTGACCACGATAGGTGCACCCAGGCGGTCGATGTACGCGTGTGCAGCCGCCGGGTCGGTGAAGGTGTCGAACGCAGCCGTGGGGATGCCATGGCGCGCCATGAAGGCCTTGGAGAAGGCCTTGGAACTTTCCAGCTGCGCAGCCGCCTTCGTGGGGCCGAAGATGCGCAGGCCATGGGCACGGAACTCGTCCACCACGCCAGCCGCCAGCGGGGCCTCGGGGCCGACCACGGTGAGCTGAATGCCCTCCTGCTGCACCCACTCGCGCAGTTTCACGACATCGGTGATGGGCAGGTTGATGAGGCGTTTGTCGCGTGCGGTTCCGGCATTGCCCGGTGCCACATAGACCATCTGCACCCGGGGCGACTGGGCGAGCTTCCAGGCCAGTGCGTGCTCGCGGCCACCGCCGCCAATGACAAGAACCTTCATTCAGACGTCCAGTTCGGCGTTGTGGAACACGTTCTGCACATCGTCCAGGTCTTCCAGCACATCCAGCAGCTTTTGCATGCGGGTGGCGTCGTCTCCGGTCAGGTCGATGGTGTTCTCGGGCCGCATGGTGACTTCGGCCACCTCGGGTTTGAGGCCGGCGGCTTCGAGCGCGTTCTTCACGGTTTCGAAATCGCCGGGGGCGGTCAGCACCTCGATGGCCCCTTCGTCATCGGTGACCACGTCGTCGGCGCCAGCTTCCAGGGCCACTTCCATCACCCGGTCTTCCGAGGTGCCTGGGGCGAACACCAGCTGGCCGCAATGCTTGAACTGGAACGCCACCGAACCCTCGGTGCCCAGGTTGCCGCCATATTTGCTGAAGGCGTGGCGCACCTCGGCCACGGTGCGAACCCGGTTGTCGGTCATGGTGTCCACGATGATGGCCGCTCCGCCGATGCCATAGCCCTCGTAGCGGATCTCCTCGTAGCTCACGCCTTCCTGGTTGCCGGTGGCCTTGTCGATGTTGTACTTGACGCGGTCGGCCGGCATGTTGGCCGCCTTGGCCTTGTCCACCGCCAGACGCAGGCGCGGGTTGGCGCTCAGGTCACCACCACCGGTGCGTGCGGCCACCGTGATTTCGCGAATGATGCGGGTCCAGATCTTGCCGCGTTTTTCGTCCTGCCGGCCCTTGCGGTGCTGGATGTTGGCCCACTTGGAATGACCTGCCATGAAAAAGCCTCTTGTTCGGAATACGCCACGGTGGGCGCCGGAGATAACCTGATATTCTACTTTTCGAAGGAGAGGAACCCACCATGCCCCAGCCCTTGACCATTGCCCGCAACGCCCAGACGGCCTGCGAACTGCTTCCTGGCCTGGCCAACCGCCACGGCCTGATCACCGGGGCCACCGGCACCGGCAAGACGGTGACTCTGCAGTGCCTGGCCGAGCAGTTCTCCAGAATCGGCGTGCCGGTGTTCATGGCCGACGTCAAGGGTGACCTGACCGGCATCAGCCAGACCGGGCGCATCGGCGAGAAGCTGGCTGGCGTGCTGAAGGACCGTGGGCTGGACCTGCCCGCCCCCGTGGCCTGCCCCACCACACTGTGGGACGTCTACGGCGAACAGGGCCACCCGGTTCGCACCACCGTGTCCGACATGGGCCCGCTGCTGCTCTCGCGCATGCTCGACCTGAACGACACCCAGGGCGGCGTGCTCAACCTGGTGTTCAAGATCGCCGACGACAACGGCCTGCTGCTGCTGGACCTGAAAGACCTGCGCGCGCTGCTGCAGCACATTGGCGACAACGCCAAGCAATTCACCACCGAATACGGCAACATCAGCGCGGCCAGCGTGGGTGCCATCCAGCGCGGTCTGATGCAGATCGAGACCCAGGGCGGCGACCGCTTCTTCGGCGAGCCCATGCTGGACATCAACGACTTCATGCAGACCGTGGGGGGCCAGGGCGTAATCAACATCCTGGCGGCGGACAAGCTCATGAACGCGCCGCGGCTGTACGCCACCTTCCTGCTGTGGATGCTGTCCGAACTGTTCGAGCAGTTACCCGAGATCGGCGACCCCGAAAAGCCCAAGCTGGTGTTCTTCTTCGATGAAGCCCACCTGCTGTTCAACGAGGCACCCAAGGTGCTGATCGAGCGCATCGAGCTCGTTGTTCGCCTGGTGCGCTCCAAGGGTGTGGGCGTGTATTTCGTGACCCAGAACCCGCTGGACATCCCTGACAGCGTGCTGGGCCAGCTGGGCAACCGGGTGCAGCACGCGCTGCGGGCCTTCACCCCGCGTGACCAGAAGGCCGTCAAGTCCACCGCCCAGACCATGCGACCCAAGGCCGGCCTGGACATCGAGGCAGCCATCACGGAGCTGGCCGTGGGCGAGGCACTGGTGAGTTTTCTCGACGCCAAGGGCCGCCCCTGCGAGACCGAGCGTGCGTTCGTCTACCCACCAGGTAGCCAGATCGGCCCCATCACCCCGGCACAGCGCCAGGCCCTGGTACAGGGTTCGCTGGTGGCTGGCGTCTATGAAAAGGTGGTTGACCGCGAAAGCGCCTACGAACTGCTGCAGGCCCATGCTGGCCAGCGAGGCGAAGCCCAGGCTCAGGCGCCCGCTGCCGGCGGCGCTAAAACCCCTCGCATCCCTGGCGCCGCGCAGCAGGCACCAGCCGAGAGCGCAGGCATGGGCGGCATGGTCAACGAGGTGCTGTTCGGCCGCACCGGCCCACGCGGTGGCCAGTATGACGGCCTGGTCCAGACCATGGCCAAGACGGCCGCGCGCAGCGTGGCCAGCGGCCTGGGGCGCCAACTGGTGCGCGGCATCCTGGGCGGCTTGCTGGGCGGCAAACGCTGACCAGGCGATGGCCGAGCGCTACTGGCTCATGAAATCCGAGCCTGAAGAGGTCTCGGTGGACGACGCGCTGGCTGCACCCGACGCCACCGTGCCCTGGACCGGTGTGCGCAACTACCAGGCACGCAACTTCATGCGCGACACGATGCGCATCGGTGACGGCGTGCTGTTCTACCACTCCAGCTGTGCCGAGCCTGGGGTGGTGGGTCTGGCCCGTGTGGCGTCCACGCCCTACCCCGACCCCACCCAGTTCGATCCGAAGTCTCCGTACTTCGATCCGGCTTCCAGGCCGGAGGCTCCGCGCTGGCAACTGGTGGATGTGCAGGTGCTGAAAAAGACCCGCAACCTCACCCTGCCCGAGTTGCGCGCCCACCCCGACCTTCAGGACCTGGTGGTGCTAAAGCGCGGCAACCGCCTGTCCATCACCCCGGTGGAGCCGCAGCACTGGCGGCTGATCAACCGGCTGTTAGCGGGCTGAGTAACCGCCGTCCACCAGGTGGCAGCTGCCATTGATGAAGGCCGCCTCATCTGACAGCAGGAAACACGTGAGCGCCGCCACCTCCTCGGCGCGGCCAAGCCGCCCGGCCGGGTGCAGTGACACCAGCTGCTCCCTCACCTCCCCCTGATAGGCCGCGATCAGCGGGGTGTCGATGAAGGCGGGCGCCACGGCATTCACCCGAAGACCCTGCGCGGCGTACTCGAGTGCGGCCGTCTTGGTCAGGCCCTGCAGCGCATGTTTGGCCGCCACGTAGGCGCACGACCCGGCCCAGCCGTTGCTGCCGAGAATGGACGACATGTTCACGATGGCACCGCCACCAGCGGCCAGGATGGCAGGTATCTGGTATTTCATGCCGTAGAAGACGCCGTCCAGGTTGATGCCCATGACCCGGCGCCAGGCGTCCAGCGGGTGATCGGCAACGGGGGCGACCTCGCCGCCGACCCCCGCGTTGTTCACCGCAAGGTGCAAGGCCCCGAAATGCTGCACGGTAAAAGACACCATGGCCTGCACGGCGGCCGGATCGGCAACATCCACCGCATGGGCTCGGCTTGCGGGCAGTGACGCCGCCAGTGCCTCGGCCCGTTCACCGTCGCAGTCGGCCACCACCACACGGGCGCCAGCAGCGCTCAACTGCCTGACGATGGCCTCGCCAATACCGGAGGCGCCACCGGTGACAAGGGCTACCCGATCAGAAAAATCCCACCCCATGATGCGCTCCTGTTCGTTGCGGACACGAGCTTTCAGGATAGGCCCGCGGGCCCGCCCCGACCTTGATCTGGATCAGGAACGCGCAGGCGCCGGGCGACGAAACAGCAGCCACTGGGCGAGCGCACCGGCAGCCGACCACCCGATCAGCATCAGCGTGAGGTTGACTACCCCCTCGTGAGGCACCAGGGCGACGAAGTACCCGCCCAGCGAGCCGCTGGCCTGCTGCATCACGCCCGCCAGCGCGGCAGCCGAACCCGCCAGGGCTGGCACCAGGCCCACCGTGCCGCTCAGCATGGAGGGCACCATCAGCCCGTGACCGATGCCGAGCAGCACCAGCGGCAGCGCCAACGCCAACGGGGACTGCCAGGGCAGCAGGGCCAGCAGCAGCACGATGGCCAGGCTGCCGAAGACCGCGCCCTGCCCCATCGTCATCAGGCGGCGCTCGCCCAGCCGCGCGATCCATCGGGTGGTGAAAACATTGCCGACGATGTAGGCCAGCGGAATGGCCATGATGTAGATGCCCAGCTCCTCCGGAGGCACACCAAAGTGCTTGAACACCAGCGGTGCGCCGGCCAGGTAGGTGTAGAAGGTAGCCGCCGAGGAGGACAGCATGCAGACATACAGCAGGAACACCGGCCGACGCATCAGGGCGGCGTAGCCGCGCAGGACCGGGTTGGCGGCTGGTTTGGCCACATGCCGCACAGGTGTCGGCAACACCCACCAGGTGAGTACACCCACCGCCAGCGTCAGAAGTGCCAGCAGGGCGAAATTGGCCTGCCAGCCCAGGCGCACATGCAGGTAGCCGCCCACCACCATGGCCACGGGCGGGCACACCCCCATGGTCATGCCCACGAAAGCCATCATGCGGGTGCGCTGTGGGCCGACAAAAAGGTCCTGCACCATGGCGCGCCCCACGACCATGCTCGCGGCACTGCCCGCACCTTGCAGCACCCGGGCCATCACCAGGGTGGACAGGCTGGTTGCCAGCGCACCGAGCACCGCACCGGCCAGGCACAGCAGCAAACCGGCCATCAGCACCGGCTTGCGGCCCACACGATCCGACAGGGGGCCGTGCACCAGTTGCATCAAGCCATACAGGGCCACGTAGGCGCTGAAGGTCACCTGCACCTCGGCCTGGGTCGCGCCAAAGGTATCGGGCCAATCGAGCATGGAGGGCACGCAGATGGTCATGGCCAGCAGGCCCAGCGCCATCTGCGCGACCAGGGCAACGGTCAGCCAGGTGGAGGGCGCAATCGGGGCCTCGGCGCGGGTCTCGGGGTGGGCTTCGGCGTGGTTACCAGGATGTGAATCAGGGTGCGATGGCATCGGCGTAGTCATAAAGGGCACCCAGGATGGTTTCGGCGCGTTCGTCTTCGCGCTCGCTCGCGGCTTCGGCCAGTTCGTCGATGCGCTGGAACAGCCGCTCCAGCGTCAGAACACCGCCTTCGCCCGCCAGCAGGCGCGCACTGCGCAGTGCCTGCCAGCGCTCGGTATCGGTCTGGTTCAGGGTCTCGGGCCACAACCTCGCGCGGTAGCGGAACACCAGCTCGGCCAGACGTTCGTCGTCGAAGCCGGTGCGGTCCAGGGCCAGTTCCTGGGGAGAAAGTGCCCGAAGTGCTTCCAGCCGACGGCGGTCGCCGTTGCCGACAAAGCCACCGTACAGGTCCTGCTCGGGATCGACCGGCCCTGCCTCAGGGGTGCGCCGGAACACCCGCTCCCAGATGGCGCTCATGTCGGGCAGGTCGCGGGCGATGGCGGCGTGGCGCATGGCCTGGTCCATGTCCAGGCCCCAGCGTTCGGCCATCTCGGGGCGCAGGGTCTTGAGGTTGCCCACCACCATGGGTGACTTGTTGAGGTGGACCGTCTTCACGGGGAGTCGTGTCATGCCTTCAGGCAGCTCGGCGGATTTGCTGAACAGGCGCAGGCGCAGGGTATCTGCATCCAGTGTGGCGAGTTCGCTCGGGTCGGCCGACAGGTCCCAGGCGATCAGCTCGTTCTTGTTGACCGGGTGGCTGGCCAGCGGCCACATCACCCCCAGGCAACCACGCTCAGGTGGAAACATGCCAGTGACGTGCAAAAAGGGTTTGGCGCTCTCGCGGGTTGCGGGCAGGCCCAGCTCGGCGGCCACACGGTCCTTCTTGTGCAGACCCAGGCAGAAATCGAACAGCCGGGGCTGCTTGTCGCGGATCAGGCGCGCCAGTGCAATGGTGGCGCGCACATCGGACAACGCATCGTGCGCCTGCTCGTGCCCCAGGCCGTTCGCACGGGCCAGGTCTTCGAGCTTGAAGCTGGGCTTGCCATCGGGCTTCCTGGGCCACACCACACCCTCGGGGCGCAATGCGTAGGTCATGCGCACCACGTCCAGCAGATCCCATCGCCCACAGCCGTTCTGCCATTCGCGGCCATACGGGTCCATGAGGTTGCGCCAGAACAGGAAGCGCGTGAACTCGTCATCGAAACGGATGGTGTTGTAGCCCACGCCTATGGTGCCGGGCTCGGCGAGCGCCGTGTGAATCCGCGTGGCGAATTCGTTCTCGGGTAGCCCCCGCTCGAGGCAGAGCTGCGGCGTGATGCCCGTAATGAGGCAGGACTCGGGATCGGGCAGGTAGTCGGGTGCTGGCTTGCAATAGATCATCACCGGCTCGCCGATCTCGTTGAGTTCAGCGTCGGTGCGGATGCCTGCGAACTGCGCGGGGCGGTCCAGACGGGCGTTGGCACCGAACGTTTCGTAGTCGTGCCAGAAGAAGGTGTGCGTCATGCGGGACTCAGAAAAAAGGGCCGGTGCACTTGGCACCGGCCCTTGGATCGTAACGCCTGCAGGTTCAGTCGGCGGCTGCGGCCTCTTCAGGCTCGGTCGGCTCGGCCTTGCCCCGCTCTTTCTTGGGCAGCGGCTGGATGTCGAGCAGCACCTCGGGTGTGGCATCGCTGCCTTCAGGCACATCGCCGATGTCCACGGCCAGGCGTCCACCTTCGGTCAGGCGACCAAACAGCAGCTCGTCGGCGAGCGCACGGCGGATCGTGTCCTGTATCAGACGCTGCATCGGACGAGCACCCATGAGCGGATCGAAACCCTTCTTGGCCAGGTGCTTGCGCAGCTTGTCTGTGAAGGCAACCTCCACCTTCTTCTCGCCCAGCTGGGTTTCAAGCTGCAGCAGGAACTTGTCCACCACGCGCAGGATGATCTGCTCGTCCAGCGCCTTGAAGCTCACGATCGCGTCCAGGCGGTTGCGGAACTCAGGGGTGAACAGGCGCTTGATGTCACCCATCTCGTCACCGGCCTGGCGCTGGGTGGTGAAGCCCATCACGGACTTGTTCATGGTCTCGGCGCCCGCGTTGGTCGTCATGATGATGATGACGTTGCGGAAGTCGGCCTTGCGCCCGTTGTTGTCCGTCAGTGTGCCGTGGTCCATCACCTGCAGCAGCACGTTGAAGATGTCCGGGTGGGCCTTCTCGATCTCGTCGAGCAGCAGCACCGCATGCGGCTTCTTGGTGACGGCCTCGGTCAGCAGGCCACCCTGGTCGAAGCCCACATAGCCCGGAGGCGCGCCGATCAGGCGGCTCACCGCGTGGCGCTCCATGTATTCGGACATGTCGAAGCGGATCAGCTCCACACCCATGATGTAGGCGAGCTGTTTGGCCGCTTCGGTCTTGCCCACACCGGTGGGGCCGCTGAACAGGAAGGAGCCGATGGGCTTGTCGCCCTTGCCCAGACCCGAACGCGCCATCTTGACGGCCGAAGCCAGCACTTCGAGCGCCTTGTCCTGCCCGAACACCACACTTTTCAGATCTCGTTCCAGCGTCTGGAGCTTGCCGCGGTCGTCGTTGGACACGTTGGCCGGCGGGATGCGGGCGATCTTGGCCACGATGTCCTCGATCTCGGCTTTGCTGATGGTCTTCTTGCGCTTGGATGGCGAGAGGATGCGCTGCGCAGCACCCGCCTCGTCGATCACGTCGATGGCCTTGTCGGGCAGGTGGCGGTCGTTGATGTACTTGGCCGACAGCTCGGCGGCGGCCTGCAGCGCAGCTGCGGCGTACTTGACGCTGTGGTGCTCTTCGAAACGGGACTTCAGACCTTTGAGGATCTCGACCGTCTGCTCCACCGTCGGTTCGACCACGTCCACTTTCTGGAATCGCCGCGACAGTGCGGCATCCTTCTCGAAAATGCCGCGGTACTCGGTGAACGTGGTGGCACCAATGCACTTGAGCTGGCCGCTGGAGAGCGCCGGCTTGAGCAGGTTGGAGGCGTCCAGGGTGCCGCCCGATGCGGCGCCGGCACCGATCAAGGTGTGGATCTCGTCGATGAACAGGATGGCATTGGGTTTGTCCTTGAGCGACTTGAGCACCCCTTTGAGGCGCTGCTCAAAATCGCCGCGGTACTTGGTGCCGGCCAGCAGCGCACCCATGTCCAGCGAGTACACCTGCGACTCGGCCAGGATCTCGGGTACGTCTTTCTGGGTGATGCGCCACGCCAGGCCCTCGGCAATGGCGGTTTTGCCCACTCCGGCTTCACCCACCAGCAGCGGGTTGTTCTTGCGGCGGCGGCACAGGATCTGGATGACACGCTCGACCTCGTACTCGCGGCCGATCAGCGGGTCGATCTTGCCGTCCTTGGCGAGCTGGTTCAGGTTCTGGGTGAACTGCTCCAGCGGCGAAGCCTTCTCGTTGCCCTTTTCTGCCTGTTCCTCGCCCTCGGGCGCGGATTCGTTGCTGGGCTTGGATGCCTCGGGCGGATCGCTCTTGCGGATGCCATGCGCAATGAAATTGACCACATCCAGGCGGGTCACGCCCTGCTGGTGCAGGTAATAGACGGCGTGCGAGTCTTTCTCGCCGAAGATGGCCACCAGCACGTTGGCACCGGTGACCTCTTTCTTGCCGTTGCCCGTTGACTGCACGTGCATGATGGCACGCTGGATCACCCGCTGGAAACCGAGCGTGGGCTGGGTGTCCACCTCGTCGGTGCCAGCCACCTGGGGCGTGTTGTCTTTGATGAAATTGGTCAACGACTTGCGCAAGTCATCGACGTTGGCCGAGCAGGCCTTGAGCACCTCGGCCGCGCTGGGGTTGTCCAGCAGGGCCAGCAGCAGGTGCTCGACGGTGATGAATTCGTGCCGCTGTTGCCGGGCCTCGACAAAGGCCATGTGCAAGCTGACTTCAAGTTCCTGGGCAATCATTTGGCACTTCCTTAAACGTTTCGACGTCGGTCAGATGGGGACGACCCACCCTTATTCAACCGGTTCACTCACGCACTGCAGCGGATGCCCCGCCTGGCGGGCTGCCCCCAACACGAGCTCGACCTTGGTGGCCGCCACATCGCGTGAAAACACCCCGCAGACGCCTTTGCCTTGCAGGTGTATTTTGAGCATGATCTGGGTGGCCGTCTCGCGGTCCTTGTTGAAAAACTCCTGGATGACCATGACGACGAATTCCATCGGGGTGAAATCGTCGTTGAGCAGCACCACCTGGTACAGCTTGGGTGGCTGGACGCGCTGGGTGCGCCTCTCCAGCACGACCGAGTCCTCGCCCCCGCTCTGGGGCGGCGTGGCGGGCGGTTGAACGGGTTTCGTGACCATGAAAACATTCTAGCCACCGTCAGATGGCATGGATGCACTGTGGTCAATTTGGCAACGTTCAGACGGGGCGGTTGCGTGCGGTCAGCAGCGAGTTGGTGGAGCGCAGCCGTGCTGCCAGGTCCACCGCGATGTTGGTCAGCAGGCGTTGCGCCAGGTCCGGGCGGCCAGCGCCGAACCGCTCGAAATCGGACCGTGCCAGGCGCGCGATCTCGAGTGCACCCCGGGCCCTGACGGTGGCCGAGCGCGGGGCACCGTCCAGAAAACCGACCTCGCCCAGCAGGGTGCCGGGGCGAACGGCGGCCAGCCGAAGCTCCTGCCCGGTTGCCGTGCGCACCAGCACGTTCGCCGACCCCGACAGGACCAGGATCAGATCGCGCCCGGTGTCTCCGGCCTCGAACACGTGCTCACCATCGGCATAGTGCTGGCGCTCCATCAGCGCCAGCACCGCCAGCGCGTCTTCTCCCTCAAGACCTCTGAGAAGGCCGGCCGCCTCGTCACCGGTCACTCCGTCGGGCTCACCTTTGGCGCCACTGGCGACCAGAAGGTTCTCGGCCACCTCCAGCGCACGGTCCAGATCGGGGAAGGTGGGGTCCTGCACCCCCTGCTCTGCCAGAGCGTCGCCTACGGGCCCACCCGCGCGCACGCCGGCGTGCAGCAGCACCTTTTCTTCGGAAGTCAGCCGCCGGCCCAGCTTTTTCACCATCTGCGCCGTGCTGGTGTCCAGGTGGCGCACCGCACTCCAGTCGATCACCGCCACCCGTGTGCTCCGCAGGTGAGGGGTCAGTGCCTCGTCCAGAACGCTCGCAGCACCGAAGAACAGGTCGCCTTCAAGCTCGAACACGCGCAGCTGGGCACCATCGCGCTCAAGCACATCGCGCTCGCGCCGCGAGCGTGCGCAGTTGGAGCGCACCTGCGCGCCGGTCCATACCTGCCGAAGGGGTTTTCGTGCGTTGCGCACGGCAAACAGCAGCAAGCCCAGGAAAAGGCCCACCACCACAGCCGCAACCATGTTGAACAGCACTGCCGTCAGCGTGACGCCTGCGACCAGCGCCAGGTCTTCGCGGGCATTGGCGCTGAGCCGGCGACGGCGAAGCCAGCGCCAGAGGTAGGCCATGGAGGGGCGATCGAAGATGTTGAAGGCGTCCGCCATCATCACGCCGCTTACTGCAGCAACGGGCATCCACCAGGGCAGCTTGAGAGCGAGCACCAGAGCCCAGACCACCGCACACCAGAAGACCGTCCAGCCATCGAGCGGACGCAGGCGCCCAGCACCCAGCGCCGCCTGCAAAGAGGCGATCAGCGGCAAGCTGCCCATGGCCCCGGACGCCAGGCCGGAAAACGCCGGCAGCATGCGCTCAACCAGCCCCCCCTCCGCACGCCTGGCGGTCTGGGCAATGGCCGCCACCGCCACGTTGTGGTTGATGAAAGACATCACTCCGAGAATGAGCGCATCGGACAGCAGCAGCGACACGACCGGCACCGTCGCCTGGGGCACCTCGATCAGGAAGCCGAAATGGGCCTGAAACACCGGCAGTTGCAGCGCCTGTGATGGCGCCGCCAGCATGGTGGACACATGCCCCGCCCCACCCAGCGCATACCCCGCCAGCGCACCGGCGCCCAGGCCGACGGCCGCCGAGGGCAGAAACGGCAGGCGCCTACGCACCACGACCATGACCAGCACCGCCGTGACCAGCACAACGATCAGCGCAAGGCGGTCGTGGTTGGCGCCGACCAGCGTCCACAACGTGCGGGCCTGAGAGATCAGCAGCAGCAGCGCAATGCTGTTGGCAAACCCCTGGAACACGGGCGTGGGAATGAAACGTATCAGCCGATCTGCCCGCAGCAGATACATCGCCACACTGATCGCATTGCTCAGAACCACCACCAGGATCAGGAAGCCCAGCCGGGTTTCGGGGCTGTCTGAAATGCCCCAGCCGCGCAAAAGCGCCGGCAGCTGGCTCAGCATCGCGGCCAGGGTGGTGGCCTCGAACAGCCGGGCCGAGAACACCATGGGGCGCTGGGAGGGCAACGTCGCCAGATGCACCAGCACCATGCCCAGCATGGCGGCCAGCATGCCGCTGCCCAGGTAGGCATCCCCCACATGCACGTACACGAGCAGCACGCCCCCCAGCGTGGTGGGCAGGGCCAATGCCACACCTTCCAGTGCCCCGAACGCCGCCTTGAGCGGACCGGCAGGGGACGAAGACGGAACGTTTGGGGAGGAGGCCACTTACATGTGGTCGATCATGACCTGACCAAACCCCGAGCAGCTGACCTGGCTGGCACCATCCATCAGGCGCGCGAAGTCGTAGGTGACGCGCTTGGAAAGAATGGCCTTTTCCATCGAGCTGATGATGAGATCCGCAGCCTCCTTCCAGCCCATGTGGCGCAGCATCATTTCGGCCGACAGGATTTCGGAGCCCGGGTTGACGTAGTCCTTGCCCGCGTACTTGGGCGCGGTGCCGTGGGTGGCCTCGAAACAGGCCACCGAATCGCTCAGGTTCGCGCCCGGGGCAATGCCGATGCCACCCACCTGTGCGGCCACGGCGTCGGAGATGTAGTCGCCGTTGAGGTTCAGGGTGGCAATCACCGAGTATTCGGCCGGACGCAGCAGGATCTGCTGCAGGAAGGCGTCGGTGATGCTGTCCTTGATGACGATGTCGCGGCCGGACTTGGGATTCTTGAGCCTGCACCAAGGTCCGCCGTCGATCAGCTGGGCACCGAATTCGCGCTGCGCCAGGGCATAACCCCAGTCGCGGAACCCACCCTCGGTGAACTTCATGATGTTGCCCTTGTGGACCAGGGTCACGCTGGGCTTGTCGTTATCGATCGCGTACTGGATGGCCTTGCGCACCAGGCGCTCGGTCCCCTCGATGGACACCGGCTTGACGCCGATGCCGGATGTCTCGGGGAAACGGATCTTCTTGATGCCCATTTCATCAATCAGGAAGCGGATGAGCTTCTGCGCTTTCTCGCTCTTGGCCTCGTATTCGATGCCGGCGTAGATGTCCTCCGAGTTCTCGCGGAAGATCACCATGTTGGTCTTTTCGGGCTCTTTCAGCGGCGAGGGCACGCCCTGGAAGTACTGCACCGGGCGCAGGCAGACGTAGAGGTCCAGCTCCTGGCGCAGCGCCACGTTGAGGCTGCGGATACCGCCGCCCACAGGTGTGGTCAGCGGACCCTTGATGGACACCACGTACTCCTTGAGCACGGACAGGGTTTCATCGGGCAGCCAGACGTCCGGGCCATAGACACGGGTGGACTTCTCGCCCGCATAAACCTCCATCCAGTGGATCTTGCGCTGACCGCCGTAGGCCTTGGCCACCGCCGCGTCCACCACTCTGAGCATGACCGGAGTGATGTCAAGGCCCGTGCCATCCCCTTCGATGTAGGGAATGATGGGCTCGTCCGGCACGTTCAGCGAGAAGTCGGCATTGACGGTGATCTTCTGCCCCTGGGCAGGGACCTTGATATGCTGGTACATGTAGGACAGTCTCCGGGTTGGGCGCGGGCTCAACCCAAAATTCTAGTGGCTATTCCCCGTTGCTATTGACACATATGACTTCGCTGAAACGCCCGTTGCTCGCGGTCTTGCTGGCTTTTGCCGGCGCCGTGCAGGCCCAGGAAGGCCCCCAGATGAATCTGCCCCGCACCACCCTGCGTGCTGGCATGTACCAGATCGATGCCCAGGTGGCAGCCACCCCCGAACGCCGCGCCATTGGGCTGATGCACCGCAAGGAGATGCCCCAGCATGAGGGCATGCTGTTCATCTTCGAGCAGGCCTCGCAGCAGTGCTTCTGGATGAAAAACACCCTGCTGCCGCTCACGGCAGCCTTCGTGGCCGACGACGGCACCATCGTCAACCTGGCCGACATGAAGCCGCAGACCACCGATTCGCACTGCTCCGAAAAGCCGGTGCGCTACGTGCTGGAAATGCACCAGGGCTGGTTCGCCAAGCGTGGATTCAAGGCCGGCAGCCAGATCAAGGGTGAGCCGTTCGGCGCTCGCTGATGTTCCGGTTCTTCGAAAGCCGCATCCGTCACGTCGCGCCCCCGGCGGATACGCTGGACAGCGGCCCGCCCCCCGGCCTGGCGGCCTTCTACTGGCACTTCGTGCGCCAGACACCCGGCCTCTACCTGGCCATGCTGGTCACCGGCCTGGGGGTGGCACTGATCGACACGCTGGTCCCCGTGTTCATCGGCCAGATCGTGGGCCTGATGACTGCAGCCGACCCCACCGCTGCGCTGAGGGCCCAGACCCTCGGGCTGCTGGGCCTGGGCGTGCTGCTGCTGGTGGGCCGCCCGCTGATGCAGTTGCTGGACAGTCTGGTTCGCAACAACGCCGTCATTCCGGGCGTGACCACGCTGATCCGCTGGCAGAGCCACTGGCATGTGGTTCGCCAGGGCGTGCCGTTTTTCCAGAACGACTTTGCCGGGCGCATCGCCACGCGGGTGATGAACACCGCCAACTCGCTGCGCGAGAGCGTGGTGGCCTCAGTACGTGCCGTCTGGTACATCCTGGTCTACGGGCTGAGCGCACTTACCCTGATGCTGGCCTACGACTGGCGGCTGGCTGTGCCGGTGCTGTGCTGGGTGGTGGGCTACCTGGTGTTTCTGCGCCACTTCGTGCCCCGCATGCGAGACCTGTCCCGCGTGAGCAGCGAGGCCCGTTCGATGGTGATGGGTCGCGTGGTGGACAGCTACACCAACATCCTGACCGTCAAGCTCTTCTCCCGCGCCCGGGCCGAGGATGCCTATGTACGCGAGGCCGTGGATGAGCACCGGGAGAAGATTGCCGCCCACATGCGCCTGACCACGCGGTTCATGTTCACCCTCACGGTGCTCAATGCGCTGCTGCTCGTGGGCACGGCAGCGCTGGGCCTGTGGCTGTGGTCGGCCGGGCATGTCGGCCCCGCCGTGGTGGCCACCGCCCTGCCCCTGGTCTGGCAGATCGCCAACATGGCGGGCTGGGTCAGCTGGGAGGTGGCGGGGATCTTCGAGAACGTGGGCGTGGTGCAGGAAGGCATAGAGTCCATCGCCGTGCCCCACAGCCTGGTGGATGCACCAGACGCACCCGGCCTCTGCGTGACCCAGGGTCAGATCCGTTTCGAACAGGTCCGGTTCAGCTACGGCCAGCAGGCCAGCGGTGGCCGGCCCGTGCTCGACGGGCTGGATCTGCAGATACGGGCGGGTGAAAGGGTCGGCCTGGTGGGCCGTTCGGGTGCAGGCAAATCGACCCTGGTCAACCTGCTGCTGCGTTTCCACGACGTCGAGGGTGGCCGCATCCTCATCGATGGTCAGGACGTGCGGCAGGTGACGCAGGAGAGCCTGCGTGCCGCCATCGGCGTGGTGACCCAGGACACCTCGCTGCTGCACCGCTCCATCGCGGCCAACATCCGCTACGGGCGCCCCGATGCCACCGATGCCCAGGTGCAGGCCGCCGCCGCGCAGGCGCACGCCGACGGTTTCATTGCCGAGTTGCGCGACTGGAAAGAGCGCACCGGATACGACGCCCACGCCGGCGAACGTGGCGTGAAGCTGTCAGGTGGCCAGCGCCAGCGGGTGGCCCTGGCGCGGGTGATCCTCAAGAACGCGCCCATCCTGGTGCTGGACGAAGCCACCTCGGCCCTGGACAGCGAAGTGGAAGCGGCCATACAGGAACAGCTGGACGCCCTGATGCAGGGCAAGACCGTGATCGCCATCGCCCACCGCCTCTCCACCATAGCCCGCATGGACCGCCTGGTGGTGATGGATGCGGGCCGCATCGTGGAACAGGGCACGCACCAGGAGTTGCTGGCGCTCGGCGGGCACTACGCCCGCCTCTGGCAGCGGCAGTCCGGCGGGTTTCTGGCCAACGAGCCCGCCGAGGCCTCAGGCGTGTGAGGCCCGCAACGCGGGCCGGGCGATGACAGAGCGGGACGTCAGGCCTTGACAGCCGCCAGCGCGGCGTTGAAGGTCTGGCTCGGTCGCATCACGGTTTCGAGCTTGGCGAAATCGGGCTTGTAGTAACCACCGATGTCCACCGGCTTGCCCTGCACCGCTGCGAGCTCCGCCACGATGGCCGCCTCCTTGGCGGTCAACTCCTTGGCCAGCGGCGCGAACTTGGCCGCCAGTTCGGCGTCCTCGGTCTGCTGGGCCAGGGCCTGCGCCCAGTACATCGCCAGGTAGAACTGGCTGCCGCGGTTGTCCAGCTGGCCGGTCTTGGGGCTGGGGTTCTTGTTGTTGTCCAGCAGCTGGCCCGTGGCGGCATCCAGCGTCTTGGCCAGCAGCTTGGCGCGGGCATTGTGGTTCTTGATGCCCAGGTCTTCCAGGCTGACCGCCAGGGCGAGGAACTCACCCAGCGAATCCCAGCGCAGGTGGTTTTCTTCCACCAGCTGCTGCACGTGCTTGGGCGCCGAGCCGCCCGCACCGGTCTCGTACATGCCGCCGCCGGCCATCAGCGGGACGATGGACAGCATCTTGGCCGAGGTGCCCAGCTCCATGATGGGGAACAGGTCGGTCAGGTAGTCGCGCAGGATGTTGCCGGTGGCGCTGATGGTGTCCAGACCACGGATGACGCGCTCCAGCGTGTAGCGCATGGCACGCACCTGGCTCATGATCTGGATGTCCAGACCGGTGGTGTCGTGCTCGTGCAGGTACATCTTGACCTTGGTGATCAGCTGCGCCTCGTGGGGGCGGTACGAGTCGAGCCAGAACACCACGGGCATGCCGGAATTGCGCGCGCGCGTGACGGCCAGCTTGACCCAGTCGCGGATGGCAGCGTCCTTGACCTGGCACATGCGCCAGATGTCGCCCTGCTCCACCTCCTGGCTCATCAGCACCTCGCCGGTGTCCAGGTCGGTGATGTTGGCGGTACCGTCTTCGGGGATCTCGAAGGTCTTGTCGTGCGAGCCGTATTCCTCGGCCTGCTGGGCCATCAGGCCCACGTTGGGCACCGTGCCCATGGTCTTGGGATCGAAGGCGCCGTGCCACTTGCAGAAGTTGATGATCTCCTGGTAGATGCGGGCGAAGGTCGACTCGGGCATCACGGCCTTGACATCTTTCAAGCGGCCATCGGCGCCCCACATCTTGCCGCCGTTGCGGATCATCGCGGGCATGGAGGCGTCGACGATGATGTCGTTGGGCGAGTGGAAGTTGGTGATGCCCTTGGCCGAATCGACCATCGCCAGCTCGGGGCGGTGCTCGTGGCAGGCGTGCAGGTCGCGCTTGATCTCGTCGCGCTTGCTCTGCGGCAGGGTTTCGATCTTGTTGTACAGATCGACCATGCCGTTGTTGACGTTGATGCCCAGCTCGTCAAAGAGCTTGCCGTGCTTCTCGAAGGCTTCCTTGTAGAAGATCTTCACGCAGTGACCGAACACGATGGGGTGCGAGACCTTCATCATGGTGGCTTTCACGTGCAGCGAGAACATCACGCCGGTCTTGCGGGCGTCTTCGATCTCACGCTCGTAGAAGGCCAGCAGCGCCTTCTTGCTCATGAACATGGAGTCGATCACCTCGCGGTCGAGCAGCGCGACCTTGGGCTTGAGCACGATGGTCTTGCCGCTCTTGGTGATCAGCTCCATCTTGACGTTGCGCGCACGATCCAGGGTCATGGACTTCTCGCCGTGGTAGAAGTCGCCGTGGTGCATGTGCGAGACGTGCGAGCGCGAGGCCTGGCTCCACTCGGCCATGCTGTGCGGGTTCTTGCGGGCGTATTCCTTGACGGCCTTGGGCGCGCGGCGGTCGGAGTTGCCTTCGCGCAGTACAGGGTTCACCGCACTGCCGGTGCACTTGTTGTAGCGGGCGCGGATGTCCTTTTCCTCGTCCGTGGTCGGGTTCTCAGGGTAGTCGGGGATCTTGTAGCCCTTGTCCTGCAGTTCCTTGATGGCGGCCTTGAGCTGGGCCACGGAAGCACTGATGTTGGGCAGCTTGATGATGTTGGCTTCGGGCTTGAGGGTGAGCTTGCCCAGCTCGGCCAGCGTGTCCGGCACGCGCTGCTCTTCCGACAGGAACTCGGGGAACTGGCCCAGGATGCGACCCGCCACCGAGATGTCGCCGGTCTCGACGTGGATACCGGCCGGTGCCGCAAAGGTGCGGATGATGGGCAGGAAAGAAGCGGTCGCCAGCAGGGGCGCTTCGTCGGTGAGGGTGTAGATGATGGTCGGTTGCTGGGAGCTCATCGTTTGTGTCCAGTTGTGGTTGTGGTCAAGGCCACCGGTCTCGGCGGCGGCGTGTCCGGAACTCGTGACAGCCCCCGATTTTGCTGTCAGCGCTTCGCCCGTGAGCCGTTTTTTTGCATCGGATTCTCACAATGCAAAATTCAAACTCCACAACCTGCAATTTTTTTGCAAACCTGATATCGCAGAAACGACAAAGGCCCGAAGCGGGGCTTCGGGCCTCGGGGCGCCGCGTGGCGCCAGGAGCACAAACGCTCAGGCGAAGTTGGCCTGGGCGAATTCCCAGTTGACCAGCTTGTCGAGGAAGGTCTCGACAAATTTGGGGCGCAGGTTGCGGTAGTCGATGTAGTAGGCATGCTCCCACACGTCAACGGTCAGCAGGGCCTTGTCGGCGGTGGTCAGCGGGGTGCCAGCGGCACCGGTGTTGACGATGTCCACGGAGCCGTCGGCCTTCTTGACCAGCCAGGTCCAGCCAGAGCCGAAGTTGCCAACGGCGCTTTTCACGAAAGCTTCCTTGAAGGCGGCGTAGCTGCCCCACTTGGCGTTGATGGCTGCGGCCAGCGCGCCGGTGGGCTCACCGCCGCCGGCGGGCTTCATGCAGTTCCAGAAAAAGGTGTGGTTCCAGATCTGGGCGGCGTTGTTGTAGATGCCACCGCTGGAGGTCTTGACGATCTCTTCCAGCGTCTTGCTCTCGAACTCGGTGCCCTTTTGCAGGTTGTTGAGGTTGACCACATAGGCGTTGTGGTGCTTGCCGTGGTGGAACTCCAGGGTCTCCTTGGAGTAGTGAGGTGCCAGGGCGTCGATGGCGTACGGCAGCGGCGGCAGGGTATGTTCCATGTGGGTCCTCGTCAACGTTGTTGTGGAAAAAACGGCCATTGTAGGCATGCGCCATGACCCTAGCGGATCACGGTCATGTCGACTTCGCCATCGGCGAGTACAGCCCTCACTGCCTGCCCGGGGTGGGTGGCAGCAACGCTTGTGATGGCAGCGCCCTCGCTGTCGCTCAGCCACGCGTAGCCGCGTTGCAGCACCAGCCGGGGATCGAGCAGCGCCAGCGCCTGCTCGCAGCGGGCCAACCGCTCCTGCTGGCGTGTCTGCTGCCGCTGCACCGCCTGAGGCAGGCGCTGGGCCAGCAGGTCGAGCCGCTGGCGCTGGGCCTGAGCGCTGAGGTGCAGCTGGCGCTGCAGGCGGTGTTCCAGCGCCTGCAGCTGGGCACGTGCCTCACCCAGACGCGCTGATGGGCGCCCGATGCGCTGCGCCAGGCGGTCGAGGTGCTGGGCGCGGCGGTCGAGAGCGGTGTCCACCAGGTGGCAAAGCCGGTCTTCCCTGGCAGCGAGGTCTGAAAGCAGTTCTTCACGCGCTGGTGCACACAGTTCCGCAGCGGCTGTGGGGGTCGGTGCCCGCAGGTCTGCCGCGAAGTCGCACAGCGTGAAGTCGGTTTCGTGGCCTACGCCACAGACAACAGGCATGGGCGCTTCGGTCAGCTTGCGCACCAGGGCGGGGTCGTTGAACGCCCAGAGGTCCTCCAGGGAGCCACCACCCCGCACCAGCAGCAGCACTTGTGATTCACCACTGGCCCGATGACGGGCGTAAGCCTGTTCCAGTGCCGTGCAGAGCTCGGCTGGCGCCTGCGCCCCCTGCACGGAGGCGGGATACAGCACCACCGGCAGATGGGGCACGCGGCGGGCCAACGCGGTGGCCACGTCACGCAGCGCCGCAGCCCCGGGCGACGTGACCACGCCGATGGAGGCCGGATAGGCGGGCAGCGGCCGCTTGCGCTCGGCGTCGAAACAGCCCTCGGCCTCGAGCTGCGCCTTCAGACGCAGGAACTGTTCGAACAGGGTGCCCTGTCCGGCGCGGCGCATGCGTTCGACCACCAGTTGCAGGTCACCCCGTGGGCCGTAGACATCGAGCCGCCCCTGCACCTCGACCAGGTCGCCCTCGGCCGGCGAAAAGTCCAGGGCCTGGGCGGAGCGGCGAAACATGGCGCTGCGAAGCTGGCCGCTGCTGTCCTTGAGGTTGAAGTAGCAGTGACCGCTGGCCGCACGGGTGAAACCCGAAACCTCGCCACGTACGGCAACAGGGTTGAAGCGTGCCTGCAGGGTGTCCGCAATCGCTTGCACCAGCGAGCCCACCGGCCACACACGTGTGGCGGTGGAAGGGTTCTCAGGGCCGAAGGACGACAAGACGGGCTTCTCCAAACGAAATCTGTCCACAAACCGCATGAATGCTGGGTTTTTGAACCGTTATGCCCGTGAACTCAAGCATTCTGGTGCAAGCCCTTGATTTCAAACAGGAATCTGTGGGTGCTGCGCTATCAGTGCCAGCAGTCACAGGGAACCGCTTCAGCCACCCGGCAACGGAGGCCACTTTTTGCACAAAGTTATCCACATCCGGGGGCTGCCATGGGCGTGGGCCATAATGCTCGGCACATTCAGGCCCTCCGCACCGACTGGAGCCCCGCTTTGCTGACCATCATACAAGCCGCAGGCTGGCCCATCTGGCCCTTGATTGCCTGTTCCGTCCTCGGTCTCGCGCTCGTCATCGAACGCTTCGCGTCCCTCAAGACCGCCAAAATCGCGCCGCCCAAACTGCTGGATGAAGCCATCATGGTGTCGCGCACCGGTGTGCCCGCACCCGACGTGATTTCACAGCTGGAACAGAATTCGGTGCTGGGTGAAGTGCTGGCCAGCGGCTTTCGCGCCATCTACAGCAACCCGCGCGTGACCGAAGACGACCTGCGCGCCCACCTGGAAGCCGCTGGTCGCCAGGCGGCTGCCAAGCTGCAGCGCTACCTGGGCGCGCTGGCCACCATCGCGTCGGCCGCACCCCTGCTGGGCCTGCTGGGCACGGTCATCGGCATGATCGAGATCTTCGCCTCGCAAGGGGGCGACGGCGGCATGGGCATGGGTGGCGGCAACCCCGCCCAGCTCGCGCACGGCATTTCCATTGCGCTGTACAACACCGCCTTCGGCCTCATCGTTGCCATTCCCGCACTCATCTTCTGGCGCTACTTCCGCGCCCGGGTCGACACCTACCTGCTGCAGATGGAGCTGTCGGCCGAGCGTTTCGTGCGGCACCTGCTGAGCCTGCGGAGGGGCACATGAACTTCCGCGCCGGCTCGCGGGACGAGCCCGAGATCAACCTGATCCCGTTCATCGACATCCTGCTGGTGGTGCTGATTTTCCTGATGATGACCACCACCTACAGCAAGTTCACCGAGCTGCAGGTGCGCCTGCCGACGGCGGACGCGCAGGCGCCTCGCCAGCAGCCGCAGGAAATCATCGTCGGCATCGCCAGCGACGGTCGCTACTCCATAGCAGGCCAGCTGCTGCAGGCCCCTTCTGTGGACGCCATCGCGGAGGTTCTCAAGGATGCTGCCAAAGGCCGCAACGACGCCGTGGTGGTGATCAGCGCCGATGCCGCCGCCTCCCACCAGAGCGTGATCAACGTGATGGACGCGGCGCGCCGCAGCCAGTTGCCGCAGATCACCTTCGCCACGCAGAAATGACCGCCCTGCGCTGCATCGTGGATGACTGACATGTCGTCGGGTGCAAGACTGGAGCGGGTACTGAGGCAGGCTTGGGCCTCGCGCGGGCCATTGGCGTGCCTGCTGTGGCCACTGTCCGTGCTGTATGGTTTGCTGTGGCGCCTGCGTGCCGCCCATGGGCGTCGCAATCCGGTGCCCGGCTTGCCGGTGCCGGTGGTCGTGGTCGGCAACGTCATCGTAGGCGGAGCCGGCAAGACACCGGTCACCATCGCGCTGGTGCGCGATCTGCAGGCGCATGGATGGCGGCCCGGCGTGGTCTCGCGGGGTCATGGCCGCCAGGCCACTGGGGTTCTGGCGGTCACACCCGACAGCACTGCCCAGGCGGTGGGCGATGAACCCCTGCTGATCGCCCGCGCCACCGGTGTGCCGGTGCAGGTGGGCGCGGCTCGGGCCGGTGCGGCGCGAGCCCTGCTGGCGACGCACCCCGACGTGAACGTGATCGTGTGTGACGACGGCTTGCAGCACCTCGCACTCGCACGCGACATCGAGGTGGTGGTGTTTGACGACCGGGGCACCGGCAACGGCTGGCTGATACCGGCCGGACCGCTTCGCGAGCCCTGGCCCCGCCCCCAGGTGGGCATCCCGCAGATCGTGGTGGATACGTCCCGCCGCCGGCTGGCCGCCGGACCGCTGGCGGGCCTGGAAGGCCGTCCCGTTGGCGCATTGGCGGGCATCGCCCGCCCAGAGGCATTCTTTGCCATGCTGCGTGACCAGGGTCTGACCCTGAGCAGCACCCTGCCCTTGGCCGACCATGCCGATTTCGCCGCCAGCTGGCCAGGACTGCGCGAACGCCTGCGTCAGGCGCCTCTGTGGCTGTGCACCGAAAAGGATGCCGTCAAACTGCAGCCACTGCTCGGCCCCGGCGATCCCGAGGTGCGCGCCGTGCCGCTGGCGGTCACACTTGATCCGGACTTCTTCGCCCGCGTGCGCGACGCACTATCATCCCGATCCTGATTCCGCCACACCATGGACACCCGATTGCTTGAACTGCTGGTCTGCCCGGTCACCAAGGGCCCCCTGACCTACGACCGCGAGAAACAGGAACTGGTTTCGCGCAGTGCCCGCCTGGCCTACCCGGTGCGCGATGGCATCCCCATCCTGCTGGAGAACGAGGCCCGCGAGCTGAGCGACCAGGAGCTCGGACTTTGAGCTTCACGGTTCTGATTCCTGCGCGGCTGGCATCCACCCGCCTGCCCGACAAGCCACTGGCCGACATCGCCGGTCTGCCCATGGTGGTGCGGGTGGCCCAGCGCGCCCTGGCATCGGGCGCCCGGGCGGTTGTGGTGGCCACCGACAGCGAAGCGGTTCGGGCCGCCTGCGAGCACCAGGGTGTGCAGGCCCTGATGACCCGTGCCGACCACCCCAGCGGCAGCGACCGGCTCGCCGAAGCCTGCCAGCAGCTGGGCCTGGACGGTGACGATCTGGTCGTCAACCTGCAGGGTGACGAGCCCCTGATGGAGCCGCAGCTGCTGTCGGCCGTTGCCCAGGCCCTGGTCGGTCGGCCGGACTGTGTGATGGCGACCGCCGCCCACCCGCTGCACAGCGCCGAAGAGTTCGCGAACCCCAATGTCGTCAAGGTGGTGCTGGACCAGCGCCATACCGCGCTGTATTTCAGCCGGGCCCCCATCGCCTGGTGGCGCGATGGCATGGCCGACGCCTGGCACGAAGGCATACAGACCCTGCCCCCGACGCCGGCGCCCCTGCGTCACATCGGCCTGTACGCCTACCGCGCGGGCTTCCTCAGGCGCTTCCCCACCTTGCCCGTGGCACCCATTGAGCAATGTGAGTCACTGGAGCAGCTGCGCGTGCTCTGGCACGGCGAGCGCATCATGGTGCATGTGACAGACGCTGCGCCCGGTCCAGGTGTGGACACACCCGAAGACCTGGCCCGTGTTCGCCTGCGTTTTGCCGCTGGCAACGCCTGATTTCCCGGCCCTCGCCTGTAAGCCGGCTGGCGGACAGGCCGTGCTATCCTCGCCCGATTGCCCCCTGGCTGGGGCCGCCGCTCGGGACAAGCGGCGCACCGATTTCAAACTTTGACGAAGGAAAACGATGAGACTGATCCTGTTGGGCGCCCCTGGCGCCGGCAAGGGCACGCAAGCCACCTACATCTGCCAGAAGTTCGGCATTCCCCAGATTTCGACGGGTGACATGCTGCGCGCGGCGGTGAAGGCCGGCACGCCCCTGGGTCTGCAAGCCAAGGCGGTGATGGATTCGGGCGCCCTGGTCAGCGATGACATCATCATCGGACTGGTGAAGGAACGTATTGCCCAGCCCGATTGCGCCAAGGGCTTCCTCTTCGACGGCTTCCCCCGCACCATCCCCCAGGCCGACGCCATGAAGGACGCCGGCGTCAAGCTCGATTACGTGCTCGAGATCGACGTGCCGTTCGACGCCATCATCGAACGCATCAGCGGCCGTCGTTCGCACGCAGCATCGGGCCGGACCTACCACGTCAAGTTCAACCCGCCCAAGGTGGAAGGCCAGGACGACCTGACCGGCGAGCCGCTGATCCAGCGCGACGACGACAAGGAAGAGACCGTCAAGAAGCGTCTGGAGGTCTACAGCGCCCAGACCCGCCCTCTGGTGGATTACTACGGCCAATGGGCCGTCAACGATCCGGCAAATGCCCCCAAGTACCGCAAGATCAGCGGCACCGGCAGCGTGGAGGACATCACGGCGCGCGCCTTCGAGGCCCTTGCGCGCTGAGCGATCACGCCCTGCGCAAAAAAGCCCGGCTTGCCGGGCTTTTTTGTGCCCGCCACTCAGGCCGGGCTGGACCGCATGCCGTAGGTCTTGCCACCCAGAAAGAGGTACTCCACGCGCAGGATGGGGTCACCCTTTTCTTCCTTGAACGTGAAACCCACCATCGCCAGCGGGGTGCCGTTGGCAATCTCGGGCACCTGCCACTGCCCCAGGCGGAACAGAGGCGCCAGCTCGATCTCCCAGCGCGGGTCGCGGCGGGTGGGCAGGGTGGCCTTGCCCAGCAGTGCGGCTCCGCCGACCGCACTTTGCTGCGCAGGCACCGGGCGCTGTGCCAGGTCTGCAGGCAGGCTCAGGCTGGGTGACAGCTCCAGCACCAGTTCGGCGTGCGGGTTGCGCCAGCGCACGTTGGCAGCACGCCCCTCGAGGTAGATGGGGCGGTCCTGGTCGAAGCTGCTCCAGCCGTGGTGAGCCCATGCCGGCACAGTGGCCAGCATGCTGCCAGCCACCACGAATTCGCGTCTGCGCATGTCGATCTCCTTCACAGATAGCCAATCCAGCGGCCACAGGTCAGCACCAGCAGCCAAATCACGGTGGACACCCCCATCAGCACACGCGCGGTGGCGTCCAGCCGCTGTAGGGACTGCCGCCCGTGGAACCAGCCGGCATTGGCCCCAGCCAGCATGAGCAGCAGCATCTTGGCTGTGAACGCCCGGTTGGCCAACAGTTCCCCGGCCTGTGTGGCAAACATCAGCAGGCCCGATGCCGCGGCCAGCAGGAACCCGGCGGCTACCAACCCCAGGCTCAATTTGGCGAGCGGCTCTACCGGCAGGGCCCTGCCCAGACCAAACACCCGCAGCTCCAGCAGCGTCAGATTGCCCAGCAGCAGGCCTACGCCCAGCAGGTGGACCACCTCCAGCATCGGGTAGGCCGAGGCGTGGGACGCCAGATCCGCGAACACTCAATCCTCCAGCAGGCGCAGCTGCAGGGCCAGCCGAGCCTTGGCGGGTGGCAGGTCGTCATCGGTGACAGGCCAGCGTGTGTTGCCCGCGGCCAGCACACGCCCTTGCGCACAACGGCTGGCACGCCAGATGCTCACGCCCGCCGCCTTGGCCTCATCCAGCGCCGCTTCCAGATCCTGGTGCAGGGTGCCGTTGCCCGTACCTGCCACCACCAGGCCACGCAAAGGCGCCACACCCCTTGCAGGCACCAACAGGGCCCGAACCAGCGCGCCATCGGCACCCGCGTGGCTGGTGATCCACTCCACACGCGGCCAGGCTTCGGCTTTCAGCAGCCGCTCCAGCAAGGCGGGGCGTGGCACTGTCTCGGGCCAGGGCTGCCAACGCCTCAGCCGCCCCTCTTCCACCACGCCCAGCGGCCCGGCATCGCCGGAGGCAAACGCATCCAGCCGGTAGGTGTGCACCTTCTGCACGAGCCGGGCCGTATGGACCTGGCCCGCACAAACGGCGACCACACCATGCGCACCGGGTTCTGCGGCGACGGCCAGCGCATCCAGCAGGTTCTGTGGGCCATCGGGCACCAGCGCGGTGGCCGGGCGCATGGCACAGGTGAGCACAACCGGTTTGGAGGGTGTGAGCACGGTCTGCAGCAGCCAGGCGGTTTCCTCCAGTGTGTCGGTACCGTGGGTGACAACGACACCCTGCACTTCGGGCTGCGCCAGGTGGTGCACCAGCCGTTGCAGCAATGGGCGCCAGACCGCTGGCCCCATGTCCTTGCTGTCCACCTGCGCCACCTGCTCCGCGATGACATCCTGCCCTTGCAGGCGGTCGCGCACGCCAGCCAGCAGGTCATCAACGGCAACCTGCCCGGCCTTGTAGCCCACGTTGTCACCCACCTGCACAGCCCGGCCGGCGATGGTCCCACCGGTACCCAACACCACCCGTTGTCTGCGTTCCAAGTCCGAATCCTTTCGCGGCTGCATCGAGAGGCTCAACTGTAACCACAGGCACCACAGACGGTAAGCTCGCCCTCCATGCCCCAGACCCTGGCCCGCCCCGTCGGGCACGAACTTGTCATCAGGAAAAGCCGCTTCATCGCGGCCGTGGCGCCCTGTGCAGACCGCACACAGGCGCAGGCCGAAGTCGCTCGCCTGCGCGCCTTGCACCCTGGGTCAGCCCACGTCTGCTGGGCGCTGCTGGCTGGCGGGCAATCGGCCGCGGTGGACGATGGAGAACCCAGTGGCACCGCAGGCCGACCCATGCTCGAGGTGCTGCGCCACCAGGATCTGGAGGGCGTTCTGGCGACCGTGGTGCGCTATTTCGGCGGCGTGAAGCTGGGGGCCGGAGGTCTGGTGCGGGCCTACACCGACGCCGTGGCCCAGGCCTTGCTGTTGGCAGAGCGGGTGCCACTGGTACGCCTGACCCGCCTGACCTGCGAAGCGCCTTATGCACTTGAAGGCCTGCTGCGGCGCGAACTGGACAAGGCGGGCGCCCACCTGTGCCAGGTGGAGCACGGTGAGTTCGTACGCGTGCTGTTTGAACTGCCCGAGACCGGTGCACCCCCCCTGCGCGAGCACCTGGACAACGCGGCTCATGGTCGCCTGCACTGGCCACGCACCCAAGCCTGAAACAGGTCGTATTTCGTTACGCCTCTTGCCTGCGTGCACGGGCTGTCACGGACTTGCGCACCTAGCATGAGGCCTCGTGATTTTGTGTGATTTCCCAAGGAGAAGGCATGGCCCTGCAATCCCCGTTTTTCGGCAAACGTGACAACGAAACCCCCGCTCCGCGCACCGGACTGAACCCCGGCGCGCCGGGCAATCCCTACGCCCGTCCGCTTAACGCAACGGCACAGACCACTCCACCAACCTCTCAGAACACCACGCCAGACACACCGGCTTCCACCGCAGCCGAGCCTGCAACACCGGCTCCCTCCGGCAGTGCTGCTAGCAAGCTGACCGTCGGTCCGAAGATCAAGCTCAAGGGTGTGGAGATCACCGACTGCGACACCCTGGTGGTGGAGGGCAGCGTCGAGGCCACCATGGATTCGCGTGTGATGCAGATCGCGGAACAGGGCTCGTTCAACGGCTCGGCCCAGATCGACATCGCCGAGATACACGGCAGCTTCGACGGCGACCTCACGGTACGCGACCGCCTGGTGATCCACCCCTCTGGAAGGGTCAGCGGCAAGGTGCGCTACGGCAAGCTGGTCATCGAGGAAGGCGGCCAGCTCAGCGGCGATGTGGCGCTGAGCGAGCTCAAGAAAGCCGCCTGAGCCACACGAGCGTCACCACCGCCCGGGTCAGCCCGGGCGTTGTCACGTAGACTTGCGCGCTTACGCATCCACGAGGACAACACATGGTGTGGCGCACACTGAGCGCGAACGAGAGAACCAGCGATGCCGCCGATGCTGCCCAGGCCTTCGGCACCTACGCCCCCAACACTCTGCAACGAGCCCTGATCGCACTCGGTCAGGCGACGGTTCTGAAACGGGGCGCCTTGCGCAAACACTGGACGCGACTCATCCTCGCACTGGGCAGCGGCAAGCTGGACGTGTTCTTCCGCCACGGCGCCTACCGGGTCCACGGCGACCACAACCTGATCGAATACGGACTGCTGCTCAACCCCGGCTACAACGGTGTCGAGATCGACTTCCTGACCGAAGGCGCCAAGCCGGACAGCGGCTTCGTCGACATCGGCAGCAATATCGGCCTCTACACCCTTCCCATGGCCCTGTCGGCGCGGCAAGGCATCACGCTGGCCATCGATGCCAACCCCAAGATGGTGGCGCGGGTCAACTGGCACGCACAGGCATCGGGAGCCACCAATGTGCGTGCCGTGCACGCAGCCGTCAGCGACCATGCAGGGGTGTGTGACCTCAACATCCGCAAGGACGACCTTGCCATCGTGGCCATCGACGAATCGGCCGGCGGCAGCATCCCCATGCACACGCTGATGGAATTGGTCCTGGCGTCCGGCCTGACCTCTGTTCATGGTCTGAAGATCGACATCGAAGGGCATGAGGACAAGGCACTGGTGCCCTTTCTGGACCAGGCAGCTGACGCCCTGCGCCCTCGGCGCATCGTGATCGAGCACCCGAGCATGGACAGCGACTACCCTGGCTGCGCTGCAGCCTTCGAACGCCACGGGTACCGGCTGGTCAAGCGCACGCGCAACAACTCGCTCTACCTGCGCAGCTGAAGACTGGGTTCGGAAAATGAAAAGGCCGCAAGAACTGCGGCCTTTTTTGGCGTACCCGGTGAGTGCATCACCCGGACATATCCACCAGATGTCTGGTGGGTCGTGGAGGCTTCGAACCTCCGACCCCCACAGTGTGAATGTGGTGCTCTACCCCTGAGCTAACGACCCTAAGTTTGCTGGGCTTGTTTCCCTGCAAGCCTTGAATTATAGCGTGATTTTTCAGCCTTCCCTAAGCCCTCGGAAAAAGTTCACGCAGCCTCGATGGCGCGCCACTTGGTCTTGCCTTTGCTGGCCTTGTCGAGATCGGCCAGCAGGGCCTGGTGGGCCTGCAGTTCCTGCTCGTTGGCCTGGGGCACGGGCAGCTCGAAACGGCTCAGATCCAGAACTTCGACAGCGGTGGTTTGGGTGACCGCTTCAGGCTCCAGCTCCATGGCCAGCGCGTTCTGTCCACGGGTCATGTTGATGTAGACGTCGGCCAGCAGCTCGGCGTCCAGCAGCGCGCCGTGCAGCGTGCGGCCCGAGTTGTCCACGCCCAGGCGATCGCACAGCGCATCCAGGCTGTTGCGCTTGCCCGGGAACATGTCTTTGGCCATGACCAGGGTGTCGATCACGCCACTCACGACGCTGGAGATACGCCCGCGGCCGAGCAGCTCCAGTTCCTTGTTCAGGAAGCCGATATCGAACGGTGCGTTGTGGATGATGATCTCGGCGCCTTGCAGGTAGTCCAGCAGCTCGTCGGCAATGGCAGCGAACTTGGGCTTGTCACGAAGGAACTCGTTGCTGATGCCGTGCACCTTGAGCGCGTCCTCGTGGCTGTCGCGCTCGGGGTTGATGTAGTGGTGCAGGTTGCGTCCGGTGAGCTTGCGGTTGAGCAGCTCGACACAGCCGATTTCGATGATGCGGTCGCCGTTCTGCGCAGAAAGACCGGTGGTCTCGGTGTCGAGGACGATCTGGCGCATCAGTGGTTTTCCTTGGCGTGGTTGATCGAGTACTTGGGGATCTCGACCGTCACGTCCTGCTGCGACAGGATGGCTTGGCAACTCAGGCGTGATTGCGGCTCCAGACCCCAGGCGCGGTCCAGCAGGTCTTCCTCGCTCTCGTCGAGCTCGCCCAGGCTGTTGAAGCCTTCACGAACGATGACGTGGCAGGTGGTGCAGGCACAGCTCATGTCGCAGGCATGCTCGATGGCGATGCCGTTGTCGAGCAGGGCCTCGCAGATGGAGGTGCCGGCAGGCGCCTGAACGGACGCACCCTGAGGGCAGTACTCGGCGTGGGGAAGGATTTTGATGGTCGGCATCAGATGGACTCCACATTCTTGCCGGCCAGGGCCTGGGCAATGCCATTGTTCATGCGCAGGGCGGCAAAGGTTTCGGTTCCCTTGGCCAGCGCGTCGGTGGCGGCCTCGATGGTGGCCGCATCGTCCAGCGCCTCGGTGTCCAGCAAGGCCTTCATGAGCGCCAGGATGTGTGCGCGCTCGCCATCGCTCAGCAGGTCGCCATCAGCGTCGAGCGCGCTCTGAGTGGCCATACGCATGCGCTGGGCGTCGACACGCGCCTCAACCAGCGCGCGTGCGGCCATGTCCTGCTGGGCGGTGGAGAAGCTGTCCTTGAGCATGGCGGCAATCTGCTCGTCGCTCAGGCCGTAGGAGGGTTTCACATCCACCCGGGCCTCGACGCCTGTGCCCTGCTCTCGCGCATTCACGCTCAGCAGGCCGTCCGCGTCGACCGTGAAAGTCACGCGTATGCGTGCGGCACCGGCTGCCATCGGCGGGATGCCACGCAGCTCGAAGCGGGCCAGGCTGCGACAGTCCTGCACCAGGTCGCGTTCGCCCTGCACCACATGGATGGCGAGCGCGGTCTGACCATCCTTGAAGGTGGTGAAGTCCTGCGCCAGCGCAGTGGGGATGGTGGAGTTGCGCGGCACGATGCGCTCGACCAGACCGCCCATGGTCTCTATGCCCAGCGACAGCGGGATCACGTCCAGCAGCAGCAGATCACCCTGCGGGTTGTTGCCAGCCAGCTGGTTGGCCTGCACGGCAGCACCCAGCGCCACCACCTCGTCGGGGTTGAGGTTGGTCAGGGGCTCCTGGCCGAAGAAACCGCGCACCGCCTCACGCACCACCGGCATGCGGGTCGAGCCCCCCACGAGCACCACGCCCTTGATCTCGTCCTTGGTCAGTTGCGCGTCGCGCAAGGCCTTGCGGACCGCCGCCAGCGTGCGGGCGGTGAGCGCGGCCGTCGCCGTTGCGAACGTCTGGGCATCCAGTTCCGTGTCCAGCCCCAGCGCAGGCACCTGCAGACGCACCCGGTCGCTGGCGGACAAGGCCTCCTTGGCCCGACGCGCGGCGAGGAGCAGGGCTGCCCGAACCGACGGATCGGCAGGCGCAGACAACCCCTCACGCGCCAGCATGGCGTCGGCCAGCGCCCGGTCGTAGTCGTCTCCTCCCAGAGCCGAATCGCCGCCAGTGGACACCACCTCGAACACACCCTGGGTCAGCCGCAGGATGGAGATGTCGAAGGTGCCACCACCCAGGTCGTAGATGGCATACAGCCCTTCCGCGCCGTTGTCGAGCCCGTAAGCGATGGCCGCAGCGGTGGGTTCGTTGATCAGCCGCAGGACATTCAGCCCGGCCAGCTGGGCAGCGTCCTTGGTCGCCTGGCGCTGGGCATCGTCAAAGTAGGCCGGCACGGTGATGACGGCACCGAACAGGTCGGCGTCGAAACTGTCTTCGGCTCGAAAGCGCAGCGTGGCCAGGATTTCGGCACTGACCTCGACTGGGGTCTTTTCACCCGCCACAGTCTGCACCGACGCCATACCCGGCCGATCGAGCACGGTGTAGGGCAACTGGGCAGCGTCGGCCACATCGGCAAGCCGCCGTCCCATGAGGCGCTTGACGGAACTGACGGTGTTGGCGGGGTCGTCCACCTGGGCCGCGAGTGCGTCGTAGCCGATCTGGCGGCCACTGCCCTGCCCCGGCGGCAGGTAACGCACGACGCTGGGCAAGATCACACGGCCGTGATCGTCGGGCAGGCATTCGGCCACACCGTGGCGCACGGCGGCCACCAGCGAGTGGGTGGTGCCCAGGTCGATACCCACCGCGATGCGACGCTGGTGAGGATCGGGCGATTGGCCGGGTTCGGAAATCTGCAGCAGGGCCATGGGAAAAAAATCAGGTTGCCAGGCGGTCGAGCCGCTCTTCGAGTTCGTTTTGGAAGCGTTCGATGAACATCAGTGCACGCACGCAGCGCGCCGCTTCAGCGTGATCACCCTGGACATCCAGGGCCTGGGTCAGCCGCAGGGTCCAGGCTTCGCGCACCTCGCCAGCCTCGGCAATCAGGGCGCCGACCGAGCCCGCATCATCGGCCTCGTCCAGTGCTTCGCGCCACTGCATCTGCTGCACGAGAAATTCGGCCGGCATCGCGGTATTGCTCTCGGCCTGGATGGGCGCGCCGTTGAGCTCGCACAGATAGGCTGCGCGCTTGAGCGGGTTCCTGAGCCGCTGGTAGGCCTCGTTGATGCGCACCGACCACTGCATGGCCAGTCGCTGGGCCACGGCAGGTTCGGCAGCAAAACGGTCGGGGTGGACCTCACGCTGCAGCGCCTTCCAGCGCTGGTCGATCTGGCCCCTGTCCTGCTCGAAACGCGGGTGCAGGCCAAACAGCTCGAAATCGTTGGCGCTCAGATCCACGTCAGACCCGGAACGATTCGCCGCAGCCGCAACGGTCGCGTTCGTTGGGGTTGTTGAACTTGAAGCCCTCGTTCAGGCCCTCGCGCACGAAGTCGAGCTGGGTGCCATCGATGTAGGCCATGCTCTTGGGGTCGACCAGCACCTTGACGCCGTTGTCCTCGAAGACGATGTCCTCGGGTGCGACTTCGTCGGCGTACTCCAGCTTGTAGGCCAGGCCCGAACAGCCTGTGGTCTTGACCCCCAGGCGCACGCCCACCCCTTTGCCGCGGCGGGCGAGGTATTTGGTGACGTGCCGCGCGGCGGCATCCGTGATCGTGACCGACATGGTGGTTTCAGTGCGCTGGAAGATCAGTGGGAGTGCTTCTTGCGGTAGTCGTCCACCGCCGCCTTGATGGCGTCCTCGGCGAGGATGGAGCAGTGGATCTTGACCGGCGGCAGCGCCAGTTCCTCGGCAATTTCGCTGTTCTTCAGCGCAGCGGCCTGGTCCAGCGTCTTGCCCTTGACCCACTCGGTCACCAGCGAGCTGGAGGCGATGGCCGAACCGCAGCCGTAGGTCTTGAAGCGCGCGTCCTCGATGACGCCGGTCTGGGGGTTGACCTTGATCTGCAGCTTCATGACATCGCCGCAGGCGGGGGCCCCCACCATGCCGGTGCCCACGGTGTCGTCGCCCTTTTCAAAGGAACCGACGTTGCGGGGGTTTTCGTAGTGGTCGATGACCTTCTCGGAATAAGCCATGGTAGTTCTCCTGAATCAGTGTGCCGCGGTCAATGGGCCGCCCATTGGATGGTCGACAGGTCGACGCCGTCCTTGAACATCTCCCACAGCGGGGAAAGCTCGCGCAGCTTGGCCACGTTGTCCTTGATGGACTGGATGGCGTAGTCGATCTCCTCTTCGGTCGTCCAGCGGCCGATGGTCATGCGCAGGCTGCTGTGGGCCAGCTCATCGCTGCGGCCCAGGGCACGCAGCACGTAGCTGGGTTCCAGGCTGGCCGACGTGCAAGCCGAACCCGACGACACCGCCAGGCCCTTGATGCCCATGATCAGCGACTCGCCTTCGACGTAGTTGAAGCTCATGTTGAGGTTGTGCGGAATGCGCCTGGCCTCGTGACCGTTGATGAACACCTCTTCGACATCCTTGAGGCCGTTGAGCAGGCGGTCATGCAGCGCCTGGATGCGCAGGTTCTCGGCGTGCATCTCGGCCTTGGCAATGCGGTAGGCCTCGCCCATGCCCACGATCTGGTGCGTGGGCAGCGTGCCCGAACGCATGCCACGCTCATGGCCGCCGCCATGCATCTGCGCCTCGATGCGGATACGCGGCTTGCGCCGCACATACAGCGCGCCAATGCCCTTGGGCCCGTAGGTCTTGTGGGCGGTCAGGCTCATCAGGTCCACCGGCAGGGTCTGCAGGTCGATATCGACCCGGCCCGTGGCCTGGGCGGCATCCACGTGAAAGATCACACCCTTCTCGCGGCAGATGGTGCCCAGCGCGGCGATGTCCTGGATTACGCCGATCTCGTTGTTCACGAACATGACCGATGCCAGGATGGTGTCCGGACGCATGGCGGCCTTGAAGGCCTCCAGATCGACCAGACCGTCTTCCTGCACGTCAAGGTAGGTCACTTCGAAACCCTGGCGCTCCAGCTCGCGGCAGGTGTCCAGCACGGCCTTGTGCTCGGTCTTGACGGTGATCAGGTGTTTGCCCTTGCCCTTGTAGAACTGGGCCGCACCCTTGAGCGCGAGGTTGTTGGATTCGGTCGCACCGCTGGTCCAGACGATCTCGCGCGGGTCGGCGCCAATCAGCGCAGCGACCTGCTCACGGGCGTTTTCCACGGCCTTCTCGGCCTCCCAGCCCCAGGCGTGGCTGCGCGAGGCCGGGTTGCCGAAGTGCTCGCGCAACCAGGGAATCATGGCATCCACCACGCGCGGGTCGACCGGGCTGGTGGCGCTGTAGTCCATGTAGATGGGGAAATGGGGCGTTGTCATGTTCTATCGTGGGTCAACGGACACAAATGCGGGAACAAGGCTCCGCCGCGCCGCCCCCCGCAGGGGCAGCGGCCGGCGGTCTTCACTTGGTCAGGGCGGCGCCGAGCGCAAAAACGGAATTGGGAGCATTCACGCGGATGGGCTTGACCACCGGCGCACTGGAAATCGCCCGCTTCACGGTGGGCGCGTTCTCCACCACCACGCCCTTGGCGAGCTGGTCGTCGACCAGCTTCTGCAGGCTGATGGAATCCAGGAAATCAACCATCTTTGCGTTGAGCGCAGCCCAAAGCTCATGGGTCATGCAGCGGTTGCCGTCGCCCATGCAGTTTTCCTTGCCACCACACTGGGTGGCATCGATGGGCTCATCCACCGAAACGATGATGTCGGCCACCGTGATCTCGGACGCCTTGCGGCCCAGCGTGTAGCCACCGCCCGGCCCACGGGTGGATTCCACCAGCTCATGGCGACGCAGCTTGCCAAACAGCTGTTCGAGATAGGACAGGGAAATGTGCTGGCGCTGGCTGATAGCCGCCAGCGTGACGGGACCGTTGCTCTGGCGCAAGGCCAGATCGATCATGGCGGTGACCGCAAAGCGGCCTTTGGTCGTGAGGCGCATTTCAAGCTCCTTTGTGGCTTGACGTCAATCCAACGCCTGGCGCGCCCGCGCGCGTCCCGGCACGTATCTCCACCCGCCCCCGGCTCATGGCCTTTTCATCGTAGAAGGCTGTTATCTGACTGTTTTGGTCGAGTATACCACAATGGCCGAGTGATTTAGTCAGCCATCACACGACGGTGTCCGCGCCCGGCGCCCCGAATGCCCGCTCCTTGAGCCGCGCCAGTTCGTCGCGCACCTGGGCCGCCTTTTCGAACTCCAGGTTGCGCGCGTGTTCCAGCATCTGCTTTTCCAGCTGCTTGATGGCCTTGGCGATATCTTTCTCGCTCATGTCCTCCACACGGGCGCGTTGCAACGCGGCCTGCTCCAGGCGCTCGGCCTCCTGGCCAGCCTTTTCGCTGTAGACGCCGTCGATCAGGTCCTTGATGCGCTTGACCACCGTGCGCGGCGTGATGCCGTGCGCCTCGTTGAAGGCGATCTGCTTGTTGCGCCGGCGCTCGGTCTCATCCATGGCACGACGCATGGAGTCGGTGATGCGGTCGGCATAGAGGATGGCCATGCCACTGGCGTTGCGGGCCGCCCGGCCTATGGTCTGGATCAGGCTGCGTTCGGCACGCAGGAAGCCTTCCTTGTCGGCGTCCAGGATGGCCACCAGTGACACCTCGGGAATGTCCAGGCCCTCGCGCAGCAGGTTGATGCCCACCAGCACGTCAAAGGTGCCCAGGCGCAGGTCGCGGATGATCTCCACCCGCTCGACGGTATCCACGTCGGAATGCAGGTAACGCACCTTGACGCCGTTCTCCGTCAGGTAGTCGGTCAGCTGTTCGGCCATGCGCTTGGTCAGGGTGGTGATCAGCACCCGTTCCTGCTTCTCGACACGGATGCGGATTTCCTGCAGCACATCGTCGACCTGGTGTGTGGCCGGGCGGACCTCCACCACCGGGTCTACCAGGCCGGTGGGGCGCACCACCTGCTCCACCACCTGGCCGGTGTGGGTCTTCTCGTAGTCGCCTGGCGTGGCCGAAACGAACACCACCTGCCGCATGCGCTGCTCGAACTCCGCCAGCTTGAGCGGCCGGTTGTCCAGCGCGCTCGGCAACCGGAAACCGTATTCCACCAGCGTGGTCTTGCGGGCCCGGTCACCGTTGTACATGCCGCTGAGCTGGCCGATCAGCACGTGGCTTTCGTCCAGGAACATCAGCGCGTCGCGTGGCAGGTAGTCGGTCAGGGTGGAAGGCGGATCACCGGGTGCAGCGCCGCTCAGGTGACGGGTGTAGTTCTCGATGCCTTTGCAGTGCCCCACCTCGCTGAGCATTTCCAGATCAAAACGTGTGCGCTGCTCCAACCGCTGCGCCTCCACCAGCTTGCCAGCTGCCACCAGCTCCTTGAGGCGTTCGGCCAGTTCCAGCTTGATCCCTTCCACAGCAGCCAGCACCTGGTCTCGCGGCGTCACATAGTGGCTGCTGGGGTAGACGGTGAAACGCGGGATCTTCTGGCGGATGCGGCCTGTGAGCGGATCGAACAGCTGCAGGGTCTCGATCTCGTCGTCAAACAGCTCGATGCGTATGGCCAGCTCGGAGTGTTCGGCCGGAAACACGTCGATGGTGTCACCGCGCACCCGGAACTTGCCCCGGCTGAAGTCCTGGTCGTTGCGCTGGTATTGCATGCGCACCAGTTGCGCAATCACGTCTCGCTGGCCCAGTTTGTCGCCCGCACGCAGCGTCATCACCATTTGGTGGTAGCTCTCGGGCTTGCCAATACCGTAGATAGCCGACACCGTGGCCACGATCACGACGTCGCGCCGCTCCAGCAGGCTCTTGGTGCACGACAGCCGCATCTGCTCGATGTGCTCGTTGATTGCGCTGTCCTTCTCGATGAACAGGTCGCGCTGCGGCACATAGGCCTCGGGCTGGTAGTAGTCGTAGTAGCTGACGAAGTACTCCACCGCATTGCGGGGAAAAAACTCCCGGAATTCGCTGTAGAGCTGCGCGGCCAGCGTCTTGTTGGGGGCGAACACGATGGCAGGCCGCCCCAGGCGGGCGATCACGTTGGCCATGGTGAAGGTCTTGCCCGAGCCGGTCACACCCAGCAGAGTCTGGAATACCTCGCCGTCGCTCACACCATCGACCAGCTGGCTGATGGCCTGTGGCTGATCGCCTGCGGGGGGATACGGCTGGAACAGCTCGAAAGGTGAGCCCTCGAAGTGGACGAACTCACCCTCGGCGGGCGTTTCAAGGGCGGAATCGGTAAGGGTCATGACGGCTAGAATTCCGGGTGAACCCGACAGCGTAGCGCAGTTTCGGGTTTGTCATCACCCTCCTCCGCCACCTCCTCAGGACGCTTTCCATGTCTCTGTTTTCCGCCGTCGAAATGGCCCCCCGCGACCCCATCCTGGGTCTGAACGAACAGTTTGCCGCCGACACCCGTCCCAACAAGGTCAATCTGGGCGTGGGCGTGTACTACGACGACAACGGCAAGCTGCCTCTGCTGCGCTGCGTGCAGGCCGCCGAGAAAGCCATGATGGAAGCGCCCAAGGCCCGGGGCTACCTGCCCATCGACGGCATTGCCGCCTACGACAACGCCGTCAAAGGTCTGGTGTTCGGTGCAGACAGCGAGCCGGTGACATCGGGCCGCGTGGCCACCGTGCAGGCCATCGGCGGCACGGGCGGCCTCAAGATTGGCGCAGACTTCCTCAAGAAGGTCAGCCCGGGCGCGAAGGTGCTGATCTCCGACCCGAGCTGGGAAAACCACCGCGCCCTGTTCACCAGCGCCGGCTTCGAGGTGGGCACCTATGCGTATTACGACGCGGCCAAGCGTGGCGTGAACTTCGAAGGCATGCTGGCCGACCTGAACGCTGCAGCGCCCGGCACCATCGCCGTGCTGCACGCCTGCTGCCACAACCCCACCGGCTACGACATCACCCCCGCGCAATGGGATCAGGTCATTGCCGTCGTCAAGGCCAAGGGCCTGACGCCGTTCCTCGACATGGCCTACCAGGGCTTTGGCCACGGCATCGCTGAAGACGGCGCGGTCATCGGCAAGTTCGTGGCGGCCGGCCTGAGCTGCTTCGTCTCCACCTCGTTCTCCAAGAGCTTCAGCCTGTATGGCGAGCGCGTGGGCGCCCTGAGCGTGCTGTGCGCCAGCAAGGAAGAAGCCGATCGCGTGCTGAGCCAGCTCAAGATCGTGATCCGCACCAACTACAGCAACCCGCCCACCCCCGGTGGCGCCGTGGTGGCGGCCGTGCTGGGCGACCCCGCCCTGCGCGCCCTGTGGGAGCAGGAACTGGGCGAGATGCGCGTGCGCATCAAGGCCATGCGACAGCAGCTGGTGGATGGCCTCAAGGCCGCCGGCGTGAAGCAGGACATGTCCTTCATCACCAGCCAGATCGGCATGTTCAGCTACTCCGGCCTGACCAAGGACCAGATGGTGCGCCTGCGCAACGATTTCGGCGTGTACGGCACCGACACCGGTCGCATGTGTGTAGCCGCACTCAACAGCCAGAACATCGGCCACGTCTGCCAGGCCATCGCGCAGGTGGTCTGACGTTGTCGCACACGCGCTTCGGGGTTGTACGACAACTGATATATTGCATCGCAACATAAATCCACGGAGGTCCTCGATGCTGTACCAGATGTACGAAACCCACCGCGCGCTGATGGAGCCGTTCTCGGACCTGGCCCAGGTGGCTGCCAAGCTTTACAGCAACCCGCTGTCGCCGCTGGGCCAGACGCCCGTTTCCCAACGCATTTCAGCCGGCTTCGATCTGATGCACCGGCTGGGCAAGGACTACGAGAAGCCCGAGTTCGGCCTGCGCACCGTGGACGCGAACGGCGTCTCGATCGCCATCCACGAGCGCGTCGAGATCGACAAACCCTTTTGCGAACTGCGCCGCTTCAAGCGTTTCACCGACGACCCGGCCACCCTGGCCAAGCTCAAGGGCCAGCCGGTCGTGCTGATCGTCGCGCCGCTGTCGGGCCACTACGCCACGCTGCTGCGCGACACCGTTCGCACCATGCTCAGCGACCACAAGGTCTACATCACCGACTGGAAAAATGCGCGCCTGGTGCCGCTGTCAGAAGGCGAGTTCCACCTCGACGACTACGTCAACTACGTGCAGGAGTTCATTCGGCACCTGCAAGGCATTTACGGCAACTGCCATGTGATGAGCGTGTGCCAGCCCACGGTGCCGGTGCTGGCGGCGGTGTCGCTGATGGCCAGCCGGGGCGAAACGGTGCCGCTGTCCATGACCATGATGGGCGGCCCCATCGATGCACGCAAGTCGCCCACGGCGGTCAACAACCTCGCCACGCAGCGCAGCTTCGAGTGGTTCGAGAACAACGTGATCTACCGGGTGCCGACCAACTTCCCGGGCGCGGGACGCCGCGTCTACCCCGGCTTCCTGCAGCACACTGGCTTTGTGGCCATGAACCCGGACCGCCACGCCAACAGCCATTACGACTACTTCAAGAACCTGATCAAGGGCGACAACGAGAGCACCGAAGCCCACCGCAAGTTCTACGACGAGTACAACGCCGTGCTCGACATGGACGCCGACTACTACCTGGAAACCATCCAGACGGTATTCCAGGACTTCAAGCTGGTGAACGGCACCTGGGATGTGAAGAACCCCGCTGGCGAGGCCGAAAGGGTACGCCCGCAGGACATCACGGGCTCGGCGCTGCTGACCGTGGAAGGCGAACTGGATGACATCTCCGGCAGCGGCCAGACAGCCGCCGCGCACGATCTGTGCACCGGCATTTCTGCAGCGCACCGGCGCCACCTGGAAGCCAAGGGCGCGGGTCACTACGGCATCTTCAGTGGCCGGCGTTGGCGCGAGATGGTCTACCCCGTGGTCAAGTCTTTCATCCTGGATCACCAGGCCAGCGCTGCCCCGAAAGCCGCGGCAAAGACCGCCACCAAGGCAGCGGCCAAGGGCCGCGCCGCCGCACCCCGCAAGACTGCGCGGGCATGAGCCTGGCCGGGCTGCTGCTCGATGCCCTGCCGCAGACGCAATGCACGCGCTGCGGCTATCCCGATTGTGCGGCCTACGCCCAGGCCATGGCCTTGGGCGAAGCGGCCATCAACCAGTGCCCACCCGGTGGGGCTGAGGGTGTGGCCCGCCTGGCCGCCATCACCGGCCAGGCCGTGCAGCCACTGAATCCAGACAACGGTCAGGAAGGCCCGCGTTTGCTGGCTGTGATCGACGAGGACTGGTGTATTGGCTGCACGCTGTGCATCAAGGCCTGCCCAACCGATGCCATCCTGGGTGCCAACAAACGCATGCACACGGTGATAGAGCCCCATTGCACCGGCTGCGAGCTGTGCATCCCGGTCTGCCCGGTGGACTGCATCGCGCTGGAGAACGTGAGTGGTGCCGCCACCGGCTGGGCGGCATGGAACCCGCAACAGGCGGCAGACGCCCGCAGCCGCTATGAGCGCCGCCAGAGCCGCTTGGCACGCAGCGCCCAGTTGCACGCCGAGCGTCAGCAGAAGAAAGCCCAGGAGAAGCTCGCCGATCTGGCCGCGCACTCCACCATCACCGATCCGCAGGTGCTGGACCACAAACGCGCGCTGATCGCCGCCGCACTGGCCAAGGCGCGCCTGCGCCAGGGAGGCTGAGCAAGCCGGACACCGCCGGGCCGGCTTTGCCGGACGGCTGGTGTCGCCCCCTAGAGGGGGTGACGCGAAGCGGCGCGGGGGTGTTCCGACTAGCCAGCCAGGCTCTTGTAGACGCCGCAGCCGACGTAGAAGTCGCCCAGCCGCACCACGAACGACATCTTGGTCTGGATCTTCCCGGACTTGGGGTTGGTGATGTCGTACTCCACCCAGCCCGGACCCTCGTCTGCCTGACGCATGATGGAGGCGAGCAGGCCGGCGCCATCCACGCCCGGCAGGTCCTGCACCCGTGTCCCCACCTTGGCCGTGTTGCCGCCGAAAGCGCGGTAGGTGCCCGTCGCGTCGAGGGCGAAGACGTACATGTCTCGGTCGTGGTAGCCGTTGTTGGGCTGGGTCACCTGGCGCAGGAAGTCGTCCGGTCCGGTGCGCCGCCACAGGTCTGCAGCCTTGCGCACCAGTGCCATGGCCTCGTCGGCCGAACCCTGCTGCAGCTTGAAGATGGCCACCGCCCGTGCAAGCGCCGAGGCACGACCCTCCAGGCGGGTGGCCTGGTTCACCGCCTGCTCCACCATCTGTGCGTTGCGCTGGGTCAGTTCGTCCAGCTGTGCCACGCCGGTGGCCAGTTCGGTCAGGCCAGTGCTCTGCTCGGCGCTGGCGCTCGAGATGGTGTTCATGTTGCCCGCGACCTTGCGCACACCGCCGACGATCTCGACCATGCCCTCACGGGCCTGGCGGATCTGCGTCACGCTCGATTCGACCTGCATGGCCGACGTCTCGATGAGCTGGTGGATCTCGCGCGCCGAGGCCGCCGAACGCTGCGCCAGCGTGCGCACCTCGGCTGCCACCACGGCAAAACCCCGCCCCTGCTCGCCCGCACGCGCGGCCTCCACGGCCGCGTTGAGCGCGAGGATGTTGGTCTGGAACGCCAGGCTGTCGATCACCGCCGTGATCTCCTTCATGCGCGTGGCGCTCTGCTGCACCGCTTCCACCGAGTGCACCGCCCGCGACATCGCCTCGGCCCCGGTCTCGGCCACGCCCCGCAGGTGAGCGGCTGCCTGATCGGTCTGCACGGCGGTGTCGGCGTTCCTCTGCACCGTCTGTGCCATGTCCTTGATGCTGGCCGAGGTCTGCTCCAGGTTGGCTGCCTGCTGCTCGGTGCGGTCAGACAGCTCGCGGTTGCCCGTCACCAGCGAACGACCAGCGTCGGCCACCAGGGCTGCGTCGCTGCGCACCTCGGCCACCATGGCAGAAATGCTCTGCGTCAGGCGGCTGGTGGTGTCCATCAGGTCTCCGAGTTCGTCTCGGCCCCGACGGGAAATCGGCACCATCAGGTTGCCTTTGGCCACTTCGCCCAGCGCATAGGCAATGCGCCCAACGTCGGTGGTGAGGGCCGCATAGAACGCCACAAACAGGTACAGCAGCACCAGCACGCCGCCAGCGAGCACACCCAGCAGCAGGGGCGACTGGAGCAGGGATTCGGCCAGGCCAACGGCCAGAACCATCATCAACAGCAGTTGCAGCAGCATCAGCGAAACCAGCTTCATGCGCAGGCTCAGCCGCCGCATGAGCCCGATGCCCGGCCCCAGCGGGCCCCAGGCGGCGCTCGATGACTTCATTCAGGTCTCCTCGGCCCGGCGCCGCAGCGGGTGGTCGCCAGTCCTTTGTTGTTGTTGCACAAACGTCTCCGGTGGACAGGCTGAACGACAAGGCTGACGGTCAGCTTGCACGGGACGCCCCTAAGGGAAAGTCCCACCCGACCATAGCACCGGACGCCTGGGGCAGGTAGCCGGGTGAACACGAGGCCCACCGGCACCGCCGGCTGCTAGCGTTCCAGTGCCGAGAAAGCGCGCACCACCTCGGGCGGCGCCTGCACCAGCTCGATCAGCACGCCCTCGCCCGCGATCGGGAATTCATCGTTCGCCTTGGGGTGCAGGAAGCAGATGTCGAAGCCTGCCGCACCGGGGCGTATGCCACCCGGAGCAAACCGCACGCCACGTGCGGTGAGCCACTCCACGGCCTGCGGCAGGTCGTCGATCCACAGCCCGACGTGGTTGAGCGGCGTGGCGTGCACGGCCGGCTTCTTGTCCGGGTCCAGAGGCTGCATCAGGTCCACCTCCACCTTGAACGGACCGGTGCCGATGGCGCAGATGTCCTCGTCCACGTTCTCGCGTTCGCTGCGGAAGGTGCCGGTGACCTCAAGGCCCAGCATCTCGACCCAGAGTTTTTGGAGGCGGGCCTTGTCGGGGCCCCCGATGGCGATCTGCTGTATGCCCAGCACGCGGAAAGGACGGGTGTCAGTGGAGTTCATGCGAGACGTGAAGATGAAATGGCTCCAGCGCCCACACGGTGGCAGGCGGCAGGTTGACCCAGATGGACGTGACACGGCGCCAGTGCCAGCCCGCCGGCACGCGCCTGAAAGGCGGCCGATGGGGTGCCGCGTAGGTGTACTGCAGCAGCCGCGAATGCGGCTGCCGCTGGATCAGCGACAGCATGGCATCTATGCAGCGGTGCGACTCTGCACGCGGCAGGGACAGCAGCGGCAGCGACGAGACCACGGTGACCGGGCATTGGGCACCGAGCTCGAGCTGGGCCACTTCCGACGCACACCGGTTGATGACCTCGGCCTGTGGGTAGCGCGAGCGCAACTGTGCGGCAAATGCGGGGTCGCGCTCGAACACCAGCAGGCGGGTGCCCGGCTGCGAAGCGGCGAGCAAGGCCTGGGTGACGGCTCCCGTGCCACCACCCACCTCCACCACGACCGCAGGCGCCTGCCGGCGCGTTTCCCGGGCCATGGCGCGGGCCAGAAACGGTGACGCGGGAGCGATGGCCCCCACCCGGCGCGGGTCGCGCAGGTAGGCCAGGGCCAGAGCGAAGTTGGGCTGCATCCGCCATCCTTTCGGTGGGAACGAAGCCCGCAGGGTACCCGGTTTTACCCACCCCGGTCAGGCTCAGGCAAATTCGACAATAGGCTGGTCCACCGTCAGGCTCTCGCCCTTGGCCGCCAGCACCTTGCCCACCACACCGTCGGCGGCGGCGAACAGGACGTTCTCCATTTTCATGGCCTCGATCACGGCCACGCGTTCACCGGCCTGGACCTTCTGACCGGGCTGCACCGCCACCTCGACCAGCAGGCCGGGCATGGGCGAAAGCACATATTTGCTCATGTCGGGCGGGGCCTTGAAGGGCATGAGCTGGTGCAGCTGGGCCATGCGCGGCGACACCACCATGGTCTCCAGCCGTGCGCCGTTGTGCTGCACCACCAGGGCCAGCGGGTTGCGCACCGTGCCGCGCTCGACTTGGCAGACGAAGGGTTCGCCGTTGCAGCTGCCCTCCACGCGGATGTCGTTCAGGCGTGAGTTGCTGGTGATCTTGTAGCGCTTGCCGTTGACCGTGACCGAGGCGTAGCCGCTCTCGCCCACGAACTCGTCGACGTGGACGTCGGCGTAGCTGTGCTGGCCATCAGCGGCCAGCGAGGCCACCACATAGTCCTTGCCGACCTTGACGCCATAGCCAGGCAACTGGCCCGACAGGCCGGTGGCACGCTCGCGCGATTTGCGGCGCACGAAGGCGGCCATGGCGCGCAGGAAATCGAGGTCGGCGTGGGGTACGTCCTCCGAGCGGAAACCATGCGGGTAGTGCTCGGCGATGAAGCCGGTGTTGAAGTCGCCGCTCTGGAACTTGGGGTGCGCCAGCAACGCAGCCTGGAACGGAATGTTGCTGTTGATACCCCGAATCACGAAGCCGTTGAGCGCCTCGCGCATCTTGGCGATGGCGTCAGCCCGGTCCTTGCCGTGCACGATCAGCTTGGCGATCATCGAGTCGTAGTACATCGGGATCTCGCCGCCGTCGAACACGCCGGTATCCACCCGCACGCCGTGGCGGTGGGCCGTGTCGGCCTGCCACATGGTCTCGTGCGGCGCGGTGAAACGCACCAGCCGACCGGTGGAGGGCAGGAAGTTGCGGAACGGGTCCTCGGCGTTGATGCGGCATTCGATGGCCCAGCCGTCCTTTTTCACGTCGGCCTGGGCCAGCGGCAGTTTCTCGCCCGCGGCCACCCGGATCATCAGCTCCACCAGATCCAGGCCGGTGATGCACTCCGTCACCGGGTGCTCCACCTGCAGACGGGTGTTCATCTCCAGAAAGTAGAAGTCCTGGTTCTTGCCGACCACGAACTCCACCGTGCCCGCGCTCTGGTACTTCACGGCCTTGGCCAGCGCGACCGCCTGCTCGCCCATGGCCTTGCGGGTGGCGTCGCTGATGAAGGGTGAAGGCGCCTCTTCGATCACCTTCTGGTGGCGGCGCTGGATGGAGCACTCGCGCTCGTTCAGGTAGATTACATTGCCGTGGCTGTCTCCCAGGACCTGGATCTCGATGTGGCGCGGCTGCTCGACGAACTTCTCGATGAAGATGCGGTCGTCGCCGAAGCTGTTGCGCGCCTCGTTCTGGCACGCCTTGAAGCCTTCCAGCGCCTCCTTGTCGTTGAAGGCCACGCGCAGGCCCTTGCCACCACCGCCTGCGCTGGCCTTGATCATCACCGGGTAGCCGATGTCGCGGGCGATTTCCACCGCGCGTTCTGCCGATTCGATGGCGTCGTTCCAGCCCGGGATGGTGTTGACCTTCGCCTCATTGGCCAGCTTCTTGGAGGCGATCTTGTCGCCCATGGCCGCAATGCTGTAATGCTTGGGGCCGATGAAGGCCATGCCCTCGTCTTCCACCCGTTTGGCAAAGGCCTCGTTCTCGCTCAGGAAGCCGTAACCCGGGTGTATGGCCTGCGCGCCGGTCTGCTTGGCGGCCGCGATGATCCGGTCGGCCAGCAGGTAGCTCTCGCGGCTGGGCGCGGCGCCAATGTGCACGGCTTCGTCGGCCAGTTTCACATGACGGGCCTCCTTGTCGGCGTCCGAATACACCGCAACGGTGGCGATGCCCATCTTGCGGGCGGTGGCGATGACGCGGCAGGCGATCTCGCCGCGGTTGGCAATGAGTATTTTGGTGAACATGGTCTTGTTTCCTCTTGCGCTCACAGCGGGATGTTGCCGTGCTTGCGCCACGGGTTCTCCAGCTTCTTGTCTTTGAGCATCACCAGCGAGCGGCAGATGCGCTTGCGCGTCTCGTGCGGCAGCACCACGTCGTCGATGAAGCCGCGAGCACCTGCAACAAAGGGGTTGGCGAAGCGGGCCTTGTACTCGGCCTCGCGCTGCGCGAGCTTGGCGGGGTCCTTCTTCTCCTCGCGGAAGATGATCTCCACCGCGCCCTTGGCGCCCATCACCGCGATCTCGGCATTGGGCCAGGCCAGGTTCACGTCGCCGCGCAGGTGCTTGGAGGCCATCACGTCGTAGGCGCCGCCGTAGGCCTTGCGGGTGATGACGGTGATCTTGGGCACGGTGGCTTCGGCGTAGGCATAGAGCAGCTTGGCGCCGTGCTTGATGATGCCGCCGTACTCCTGCGAGGTGCCTGGCATGAATCCGGGCACGTCCACAAAGGTGATGACCGGGATGTTGAACGCGTCACAGAAGCGGACGAAACGCGCGGCCTTGATGGAGCTCTTGATGTCCAGGCAGCCGGCCAGCACCAGCGGCTGGTTGGCCACGATGCCCACGGTCTGGCCATCCATGCGCGCAAAGCCGGTGAGGATGTTCTTGGCGTACTCGGGCTGCAATTCGAAGAAGTCGCCGTCATCCACCGTCTTGAGGATGAGCTCCTTCATGTCGTAGGGCTTGTTGGGGTTCTCGGGCACCAGGGTGTCCAGGCTCATCTCCAGCCGGTCGATGGGGTCGCCGCTGGGGCGCACGGGCGCCTTCTCGCGGTTGTTGAGCGGCAGGTAGTTGTAGAGCCGGCGCAGCATCAGCAGCGCCTCCACGTCGTTCTCGAAAGCCAGGTCGGCCACGCCGCTCTTGGTGGTGTGGGTGATGGCGCCACCGAGCTCTTCGGCGGTCACCTCCTCGTGGGTCACGGTCTTCACCACCTCGGGGCCGGTCACGAACATGTAGCTGCTGTCTTTGACCATGAAGATGAAGTCCGTCATGGCAGGCGAGTACACCGCGCCGCCCGCGCTGGGCCCCATGATCAGGCTGATCTGCGGCACCACACCCGAGGCCAGCACGTTGCGCTGGAACACATCCGCGTAGCCGCCGAGCGAGGCCACGCCTTCCTGTATACGCGCGCCGCCCGAATCGTTCAGGCCGATCACCGGAGCACCGACCTTCATGGCCTGATCCATCACCTTGCAGATCTTCTCGGCGTGGGCTTCCGACAGGGCGCCGCCAAACACCGTGAAGTCCTGGCTGAAGACGAAGACGAGGCGGCCGTTGATCATGCCGTAGCCCGTCACCACGCCGTCACCCGGCACCTTGTTGTCCTGCATGCCGAAGTCGGTGCAGCGGTGCTCCACAAACATGTCCCATTCCTCGAAGGTGCCTTCGTCCAGCAGCACCTCCAGGCGTTCACGTGCGGTGAGCTTGCCTTTGGCGTGCTGGGCGTCGATGCGCTTTTGCCCGCCGCCCAGGCGCGCCGCGGCGCGCTTGTGTTCCAGTTGTTCAAGGATGTCTTGCATGGTGATGGCTCCAGGAAGGATTCAGTCGAATTTTTCAAGCAGTTGGCGAGCGGCGGTGCTGGCGGGCAACGCGCCGGCCAGCACGGCCTCTGTGGTGGCGGCCAGTGCCTCGCGCACCTGCGGGTG
>CALRLO020000027.1:0-62279 GCA_943368755.1 Synechococcus sp. UW140
GAATCGTCTGCTTGGAATTCATCGTCGGTGCACATCTCAGCCGCGTGACGGCGGCTGTTCACCGCGAGTCTATGGCAGCGTAAACCATGCGCTGGCGCGCACACCATCCATTCAAGTCAGGCGCAAGATGGGTTGGCCGAACGCATACCAATCGCCTGGCGCGCGCGCACGGTCTCGCCACGGCACCAACGGATCTGCCGCTCCGCCTCCTGGCGCGCCTTGTCGTTGGCTTCTGCCGCTTTGAGGTCTTGCGCCCTCTTCGCCTCAGCAACTGCCTTGCGCTGTTCGCCCTCCAGGCGCTGCCGCACCTCCGGCAAGCGCCCATCGGGGTCGTCGGACGCGTAGTCCGTCAGGAAGGCCTGGAGGTCTTTGGTGGTTTGCAGCGCAGCGTAACGCCGGCGGTACTCCTCCACCTCCAGGGTGCGCTTTCCAAGGGACAGTTGCCCAATAAAACCTTCGGGGTCATTGCCCTGGTACTTGTCCTCGAACGCCTTGATGGCCTCCAGCGTCTTGGCGTTTTCAAACGCCGCACGGTAGGCCGCCCTCGCCTCTTCCGCCTCACGGGTGTTCCTGGCGACGAGGAACTGTTCCATGACAGACAGGAAACCGGATTCCTGAAGGGCCTGATCCACCAACTGCAACTGCAGCACCCGCTGGTTCGAGTACGCGTTGAAAGGAACAAAGAACTCCGAGGCGCAGACGTTGTAGTTGGACGATGGAGGCCGCAATCCCCCGCTTGCACTGCCGGCCCCACAGTAAATGGTCTTGTGTCCGGCCATGGCAGAGGTGCTGGACTCCGAATAGGGAAGCTCCAGGTACAGGGTTCTCGTCTCGGCGTTGGCAAAGAAGACTTCCTGACACCGCCCCTCCTCCCCAGGACTCACAACCGCCTTCCACGCCCCTCGGGAGAACAGGCCCTGGGTGGATTTGTCCCGATACAGGCAGACCTTGAGCAGCTTGGCGACGAATTCCTGGCGCTGGCGGTTGCATTTCTCGGTCCCACAGAGCTGGGAATAGCGGTCATTGGTGGGCGAGAGCCTGGTGGTCAGCTCCAGTTTCCAGGCGGGCGTTGCGCTCTGGGCGTTTGCCACAGTTGTGGTAATCAGGAGGAAAAGGACGGCAGCGATGCGTTTCATGTTGGAGACTTCCGACTTCATGAAGCGGCCGATCAGGTGGAAATGAGCAACCCTGTCGGCCATGGCGAACCCACGGGGCTGTTCAGATGCAGGAGAACACCGGTTTTCCGGCGACCCAGATGTGGTGCAAGGTGCGGTCCGAGGTCTGAACCGCCAACATGACCTCCACGGACTGGCCGTCCTGACGCCCTCGGAAGGTGGTCATGGACATGGTGCCGTCCATGGGGTTGGTGCGCAGCAGGTCGTAGTTCTGCACCAGGTCCATGAACTCGGCCATCGTCGTCAGCGTTGAGCGGCACATCAGCCGATCCAGGATGAGGTGGTCCGGCATCTCCTTTTGCAGCTTGGTGGAGACGATGCTGAAGGGGCGGAAGTTGGCCGACTTCACCGGCTTTAAGGGAGCCTGGGCGGTGGCAGGGCCACCCACGACCAGGAAAGCCATCAAAGCAATGAACGAGGACACGACACGAGAGCGAGAGGCGGACAGCAAAGACATGGCGTTGGTTCTCCTGATTGCGCGCCTTGACATCAGGTGACCGATGCGAAAACGCTGTTAATGAAATTGTTTGGTAGCGCGTTTTGTACCATATATAAGGGTGCATAAACAGTGCTATCTGAGGACATTCCTCGGATGCGCGCTACCCAGAACGTTGACCTCATGCGAGCTTTTGCGGCGGAGCTCAAAGCCCGCCGCAGCGCTCTGGGGATATCTCAGGAGGAGTTGGCTCACAGAAGCGATGTGGGTCGTACTTTTGTGGCCAAAGTCGAGTTGGCGCAGAACCAGCCATCGCTGTCCGTGCTGCACAAGCTGTCGACGGGACTGGAGATCGACCTGCCGGAGTTGCTCCGGTTGACCTTGGTGCGCTTCGAGAAAGAGCGCAAATCCCGGCGCTGAATGCAGCCATGCCGATGGCATGGCTCAACCCAGGAAGTTGTACCCATCCAGTGGGCCCAACACTGTGGATAACTCAGGGTGAAGGTTGCCGGGCCCGCACCGCAATTGATCGGGGACAGATTGCTCAAAAAATGAGCGCCTCACCCTCGCTGGGCGAGCCTGTAAAAAACCTACGTTCCAGCCAGCTGCGCTTTGGCCGCTCGCTTACCCAGCTTGAGCACTCCGGCGATCTGGTCTTGCTGGGCTGCCCGTGGCGTCACCCTGCCCGCCTCCCACTTGTAGACCGAAAGTGTCGACGCGCCAATCAACTGGGCCAGCTGCGCCTGGGTCAGCCCCAGTTTGGCACGGTGCGCCGCAAGCTTCTGCGCATTGAACTTGGGTTTGCGGCCGCGGCGCTGCGTCAGTGTGTCCGACGCCACGTTGTCCTGGGAAGTGGATCTTGCTGCCACCGCCTTCTGAATTTGACGGGTCGCCCGCTGCAGGGCCGTGATTTCACGCTTGAGCGCTGCGATCTCGGAGCGGTGAGCAGTCACCACTTTGCGCAGTGCCGCGATCTCTCCTTTGAGCTCCTTGCGGGCCACGCGGGCGATTTCGGACTTCAGGGTGTCGGCGAAGGTGCTCATGTCAAGGATGTTACGTCACGGCCTGGAAGAACCGTGTCCTGCCCAGAGGCTCGTCAGACTGCGTGGCCCGCGCTGCGCCACTCACCGATGGTGGAAAACTCCCACTTGCACCCCACACAGCGGGATCGCCCATTGGGCCGCATCACACCATCGCTTTGGCGCTCAATGACCGGCCGATAACTCGTAGCGCCACACCGTCCACAAGAGTTGACAGGCCGCACCACACCCTGTGCCTCGGACTTCTGAGACACGGACGTGGGGGCGTAAACGGTGGGTGGGTGAAACATCTGGCTGGCTGTCGTTGTTTCACGCATGATGGCATCGTGACATTGACCTGGGTCTTTGCCGGGATTCACCGGCTGACCCAGGCGACTATTGAGATAGAGAGCAGTGGGAAGGCAAAAGAATGTGGTTGATCACTCCGGTGGGGTTTTTCAGCGTGGTGCGCAAACCCTCCGATACCAAAAACCGGACGCTGACAGTTCGGGCCCGTGTCAGAGCTGACCTGGTGGCCCTCAGGGCCGAGTACCTGCCGGAACTGGGACGCATCCAGGAAAGCCAGGTCAATGACTACCGGTTTCGGGCGGTTGCGCCTCAGACCGCCGTCTCTCGGGCCATGGCACGGCTGGGAGACAGCATCGACTATTCCAATTTCAAAGACGAGGTCGCCACGCGCCAGGGATATACCCGTGCGCACCTCTATCACGAGGTCTGGTCAACGCTCTATCGGCTGCAGCGGCCAGAGCCAGGTGTGGACAAAGAGACGGCGCCACCCGACACATCCCGCACAAGCGGTGGCCTGAAGAACACCGCAGCTCGGGTCCACCCCAAGCCTGACGACTCGGGGGATCCGGTCGTCATCGAACGCCCCAGTAAGCCTTCTCCGATGGCCGCGTGGTCACACCCGGATCGGACCGCGGCCGTGGCTCCAGATGGTCGCGTACCCAAAACGCTCCATGGCGTTGCGCTCAAGCCCTGGGTTTCTCCGCCCACCTCTGCTACCGAATGGGAAACACTCGCTGAGGCGTCAATGATCGAGGTGCCGGCCTTCAAGGCACCCAAGGGCTTTGCGCCAGCGGCTGGCGTGGTCATCCGGGAGCCCGATGGTCGGATCTGGCTGGTGTGCCCGACCAATCAGTTCGGCGGGTACGAGGTCACGTTCCCCAAGGGGCGTCTGGAAGGCAAGTCCTTGCAAGCCACGGCCATCTGCGAGGCTTACGAAGAATCCGGTCTTCAGGTGCGCCTCATCCGCCATCTGCTCGATACCAGGCGTACCCAGACCTACACACGCTATTACCTGGCCGAGCGCATCGGGGGCTCGCCAGCAGACATGGGGTGGGAGTCACAGTGCGTGTTGCTGGTGCCACCGAGCCAACTGGGCTCTCTCAACCTTATGGTTTCAGATCATGAAGTGTTGGCGGCGCTTTCCCGGTAACAGCATAAGCAATGGGATGAACGCCCCCACCCGTAACGGCATCGACGTGCCAAAGTGGAGATGCTGATCAACCACTTGAACCGAGAAGGGGCGTCCACCATGAAGCTTACGACTGTTGGCATCGACTTGGCGAAGAATGTGTTCCAGGTCCACGGAATCGACGAGCACGGCAAGGTACTCGTGAAGAAGCAATTGCGCCGGGACCAGATGGCGACGTTCTTCGTGAACGTTCCGCCGCGTCTTGTCGGAATGGAGGCCTGCGGCAGCGCGCACCACTGGGCACGAAAGCTCCAGTCGATGGGGCACACCGTGCGCCTGATGGCCCCCCAATTCGTCAAGCCCTACGTCAAGACCAACAAGAATGATGCTGCCGACGCCGAGGCCATCTGCGAGGCGGTTGGTCGACCGAACATGCGCTTCGTGCCGATCAAGAATGTTGAGCAGCAGGCGGTGTTGGCGTTGCACCGGGTGCGCCAGGGCTTCGTGAAGGCGCGCACGGCGCAGGCGAATCAGATCCGTGGCCTCCTCGGCGAGTTTGGTCTTATCGTTCCCCAAGGCATCGGCTACATCGCATCTCGGGTGCCGGAACTGATCGAAGACGCCGACAACGAGCTCCCCGACTCTTTTCGCGTGCTCGTCCAGCGCTTGCTCGAGCACCTCAAGGAACTCGGGCGCCAGGTTGAAGAGCTAGAAGCACAGATCCAGGCATGGCATCGAAGTAGTGAGCTCAGCACCAGGCTCGCTCAAGTGCCCGGCATCGGCCCCATCACGGCGAGCGCGTTGGTCGCTTCCATCGGAGATGCGAAGAACTTCGACGGCGGCCGGCAATTGGCGGCGTGGCTGGGCTTGGTACCCCGACAACATTCATCTGGAGGAAAGTCCAACCTGCTGGGCATGAGTAAGCGTGGCGATACCGTCGGAGTACTACGGATGGCTGGTGGCCATTTTGCTAGGTTATGCGACATTGACCACCCTGATTAAGCGCGTCTACATACGCCGCTATGGCTGGTGAACGTTCACTTCACGCTGGTTGAATAGGTAGCTTGCCTCAGACTTGGGCTATCGGCAGACGAGGGACACTCTATGCTGGCTACCGTACAGATCGAAAACCAAGTTCGTGACACATTGGATGTCAACTTTCACTGTCTTCTTTGACAGGGCAATTAGAGGACTAAGGCATGAACTGGGATTCGATATCCGACAACTGGAAGCAGGCGAGCGACAGAATCAGGCAACGCTGGGGCAGGCTTACGGACAAGGATCTGGCCGAGGTGTCGGGTCAGCGCGACGTCCTTGTAGAAAAAATTCAACAGCGGTATGGCGTGCTCCAGGAGGAGTCCGAACGGCAGGTGGGCATCTGGGAGGTCAAAGTTGCCAGGGCGTGGAACACCCTTGATAAAGTCATGACAAAGAAGCGGCCTACCGAAACTACCTGACCAAGCTACCGTACACCTTGCGGTTATCGGCATAGCAGCCGCAGGCGTGCTGTTCCAGCGCAGCGCGGTCAAGCACTTGCAGCTGCCCCCGGGTGTAGGCAATGAGCCCCGCGCGGCGCAAATCGCCGGCGGCCTGAGTAACACCCACCCGGCGCACGCCCAGCATGTAGGCTAGGAACTCCTGCGTCACATGAAAGTTGTCCGTTTTGGCTCGGTCTTGGCTCATCAGCAGCCACCGCGCCAGCCGCGGACCGATCTCATGGAAACGCTCGCACGCCGCACTGAGTGCCAGTTGGTCCATGCGAAAGGCCAGATAGCCCTTGAGCAACCGCTCCAGATTCGGGCTCTGGGCCAGTACGTGGCGAAACACGGCGACGGGAAGCGTCAAGGCGTGCCCTGCCCCCTGCACCACTGTCAACCATCGTGAAGAGGGGGCATTGATCATCACCTCAACGCCAAGCACACCCTCACGGCCCACCATGCCGACTTCCAGGCCAGGATGCCTATCTACTGAGGCTACCATCGACACAAACCCATCTAACGGGAACAGCACCTGCCGAATGGATTCGTTGGGCCGAGTGAGCACATGGGATAGGACCAACTCGGTTGACGTGCACAAGGCGATGAAACGCTCGCGTTCGGTGCGCGGCAGACGCTGAAGCAAGAGATTGGATGAGGCGCGCATTCGGAGAGCTCTTTCAATGGAGAAAACTGCCCAGGGACAGCGTGCCCAAGCATGGGACAACTCTTTGCTCTGTTACCGTTCTGCAACGCACATAGCCTATGGCCCGATCGGATGATTTCCCGTGATACTTGTCTGACACTCTACCGGTGCGCGCCCCTTCGACGGTCGTTATCAAAACCCGGCCATTGGGGCAAAGGGTCCTTGCGGTCTGTCACTACTGCGCTGAAAGAATACGTAACGACATTGCTGCCGCTTGGCAATATACATCGCACTGTCGGCCTGTTGCATCAACTGCTCTGCGCTAAGGTGGTCGCCGTTCCGAAACAGGGCAATACCGATGCTGGGGCGGATGCTCAATACGATCGGCCCCAGTCTGGTGGGCGCAGCTACCACGTTGAATAGTTTGGCGGCCACTCGCGCCACTTCCTGGCGCGATGACACGTCCTTCAACAGACAGGCAAACTCGTCACCGCCGAGTCGTCCCACTGCGTCTCGGCCACGCACCGCTTGGATCAATCGACTAGAAACCACCTTGAGCAGCTCATCGCCTACGGGATGACCGTAGCAGTCGTTTACCTGCTTGAACCGATCCAGATCGATGAACAGAATCGCCAGGCCCTGAGCGTTATCCACTGCTTCGCCAAGGCTCGCGCGCATGCGATCCAGAAAGGCCCTCCGGTTGGGCAATGCCGTTAGACCATCGTGATTAGCCAGGTGAAGCGCATGGCGCTCGCTCGCTCGCGTTCCAGAAAGGTCGGCTCTGACTCTCTCAAGCGCCTCTTGTGCCCTGAGCAGCTCGCGTTCGAGCTGCTCGCACCGCCGGGTCTCCAGCATGAGGCTGGCGTTCGCCACTTCAAGGGCGCTGGTTTGACCGGCCTGCACCGGGTAGTTGTTCGGTTCTGCGGGCAGTTGCTCTGCGCCATTGTTGGTCAACATGGTGTTGGTCCGTCGGTTCTTAGGCGGGGTGGCTGAGGGCCGCGCGACCCGGATTAACAGGTAGAGACAAAGCCCGCACGGACATTTCGCAGGGTACGGAGGCGGGTTTTTTCCGCTTATGGTAGGAACCCCCGCAATTACGTTCCGTGCGGTGACGCACGCTGGCCGGCAAGAAGTGCAACGCCGATCGCAGCCGATCGGACTATTGCCACCGTTACCCCGCAGACCGAGACTGTGAAGGCCTTACCTCCTTTCAATCAATCCACGGTGGTTCTCATGAAACTGAAAAAAGCACTTTTGGCCTGCATGGTGGCGACAACGTTCGTTTTCACTGGCGCCCTGCTCACGCCTGCACACGCCAACTCCTTCCAAGGTACCGTCTGGTCACTCACCTACGGCGGACTTGCACAGCCTGAGCCTGTCGCTGATCCGCTGAACGAAACTTGGCGTATCTGGCTCGGCGTAGACACCGATGGCTACAGCGGCAGCGGTATTTTTCTGGACCAGGTGGCCCTCAAGGTCAGCAGCTCGGTTGTGAATGCCACACTGGTGGCGGCACCAACCGGAGTCGGCGCGTGGAATCTGATGAGCGGAGGCATTTCCGCAGGTGGATGCCAAGAGGCGGGAGGTGGGTTCGAATGCGCCGACAGCGGCATAACTTTGAACTCGGGCAAGGGCGTACCCATCAATCCGGGTAACGGTGCTGGCATCGACTACTCGTGGGTCTTTGATGTGACCATGGCCAACGGCGCGCTGTTCACCACGTCAGATGCGTCCATCAAGGCGCGTTTTGTCGATATCAATGGTCTGAAGTCGGGGGCTCTGATCTCGGAACCCATCCGCTTGTCCATGGTAACCAGCGTACCCGAACCCGAGTCCTTTGCCATGATGCTGGCGGGTCTGGGCCTGCTGATGGGAGCTCTCGCGCATCGGCGCCACAGCAAAAAGGGCAAAACCGTCGCCGCCAGCGCAGTGGAACCCTTTCCCATGCGGGCTGCGGCCTGAGGTTGTAGCGCGCGGGCCCACTCCGTAGCTGGGGTCGGGCGCCGCGCAGCTCAAACCCGTCCGTACACGTCACCGAAACGCACGATGTCGTCTTCACCTAGGTAGCTGCCCGACTGTACCTCGATGATTTCCAGGTTCTGCCGACCGGGGTTCTCCAACCGGTGCCGTACGCCAAGCGGAATGAAGGTCGATTCGTTCTCGCTCAGAAGAAATACCGTGTCGCCCCGCGTCACCCGGGCGGTACCCTTGACCACAATCCAATGCTCGGCGCGGTGGTGGTGCATCTGCAGTGACAACGCCCCGCCCGGTTTGACCTGAATACGTTTGACCTGAAAGCGCGCACCGCTGTCCACGCTGTCGTACCAACCCCAGGGACGCACCACCTTGCGGTGTTCAAGTCCTTCACGGCGGCCCGCCTCCTGCAGCTGTTCGACGATACGCCGAACCTCCTGTGAACGGTCCTTGTGCACAACCAGCACCGCATCTGCGGTTTCCACCACAATCAGGTCGCTGACGCCCACACACGCTACCAGCCGCCGGCCGGAGAAAGCCAGGGTGTCTTTCACGTCGTGCACCAGAACGTCGCCTTGCAGTACGTTGCCGGATGCGTCTTTGGGCAGCTCGGCCCACATCGACTGCCAGGCGCCCACGTCCGACCACGAGACCGGCAAAGGTATCACCAACGCGGGAGGGCCATCGCCGTTGCCAGTCTGGGAGGTGCCGGGGGCCACAGCAATGCGCTCCATTACGGCAACGTCGATCGAAGCGGTCGGGCAACTGATGAACGCATCGGCCCCAGCCCGAAGGAAAGGGGCATCGGCTTGCACATGCGACCAAGCAGCACCACAGGCCTGCGAGATGTCCGGCCGGCAGCGGGCCAACGTATCCAGCCATACCGATGCACGCACAACAAATATGCCGCAGTTCCACAAATGCCGGCCACCCTCGACATACGCTTGAGCCGTGGCGCAGTCGGGCTTCTCCACGAAGCTGCGGATGCATCGTGCGGTGTCTGCACCAAACAGCTTGGTGGGTTCACCCCACTCTATGTAGCCGTACCCCGTTTCCGCTATCGTGGGTGAAACCCCGAAAGTGACCACGGCACCCAGCAGCGCCAGCCGCACCCCCTCCAGCACGGCGGTCTGGAAGCGGAGACTCTCAGCAATCACATGGTCGGCGGGCATCACCAACAGCACCGGGTCGGCACCCGCCTGGCGGGCCGCATGGGCTGCCAGTGTCAAGGCGGGCGCCGTGTTGCGGCCAATGGATTCAAGAATCACGGGCCCCTCACGCCCCATCGCACGCCGTTGTTCAGCCACCTGAAACCGGTGCTCCTCGTTACAGACCACCAGAGCGGGGTTAACGGTGATGCCTGCATCCACACGGGTGAGCCCATCACAGCGGCGCAATGTGGCCTGCAGCAGAGAATCTTCACCCAGCAAGGGCAGCAACTGCTTGGGGCAGTGCAAACGGGATAGCGGCCACAGCCGCGTGCCGGAGCCGCCGCAAAGCACCACCGGCTGCACAACCAGGGGCGTATCCGGTGTGTTCATGGGTGGGCCTGCGACCGCATGCCCGCGTAGCCCTTCGGGTGGTTCCTTTGCCAGCGCCAGGCGTCAACACACATCGTGGCCAGGTCCCGCGTGGAGCTCCAACCCATCACCCGCCTGGCCTCAGAGGGGTCGCTGCAATAGGCCGCAACGTCGCCAGCGCGGCGTGGCGCCACACAGCAAGGGATTACCTGGCCACAGGCGTTCTCGAATGCGGACACCAGCTCGCGCACGCTCACACCGAGTCCGGTTCCCAGGTTGAGAACCAGGCACGCGGGTCCATTAGCGAGGTTTTGCAGCGCGCTGACATGTCCGGCCGCCAGATCGCACACATGAAGGTAGTCGCGCACGCCAGTGCCATCGGGTGTGGCGTAGTCGTCCCCCCAGATGTCCAGGTGATCGCGCTGACCGGTGGCCACCTGTGCCACAAACGGCAGCAGGTTATTGGGTGTCCCCAGCGGGTCGTCTCCAATAAGGCCGCTATGGTGTGCGCCAATCGGGTTGAAGTATCGAAGGATGGCAATGCACCACATAGGATCGCTGTGGAACAAGTCCCGCAACACGTCCTCCACCACCCGCTTGCTTCGACCGTAGACACTTCTGGGATCCAGGGGATGGGACTCGGTGCAAGGCAGAAACGCCGGGTCTCCGTAGACGGTGGCCGATGAACTGAAAACCAGCGTTTTCAATCCGCATTCCTCCATGGCCTGCAGCACGCGAACGGTTCCCAGCACGTTGTTGTCATAGTAGAGAAGAGGTTTCGCCATCGACTCACCAACGGCTTTGAGGCCAGCGAGGTGAACCACCGCGTGTGCACCCGATAGATGAAGCGCATTCAAGATATCTGTGCGTTCGCGCACATCGCCTTCATAAATGTGCAACTTCTTTCCGGCTATCTTCGAAACTTGATCCAGAGCTATCGGCAGGCTGTTGCTGAAGTTGTCCAGAACGGCAACTTCATGACCCGCCTCCAGCAATGCAACGCAAGTATGTGAACCTATATAGCCGGCTCCGCCGGTGACAAGAATCATCAGGTTCCTTGATGTGGGTAAGGTTCCGCTCAGTTTAGGCCTCATCCTCCCCTTAAAAATGAGCAACTCTTCCGTTCTAGTCTGATCGGACTATCGACACCACAGACTTCGACACCTAGCATGAGAGAGCCAAAAATCCAATGGCTGTCGCGCGGCAAGCGCGCTGAAGTGTATGGATCCTGGCGGTTCATCTTCAACAACCCAACCCTTACCCATAGTCAGGAAAATTCATATGCGTTCACAACTTACCGCCGTCTGTACTGCCGGCCTTCTCAGTTTCGCCGGCGCGTCGAGCGCTGCCACATACGACATCGGCGATCTCTCCCTTCTGGGTGATGCGGGCTATGGCCAGTCGGTCAGCTTCACCGAAGGCGTGATAGCGGATGCCTTCAACTTCACGCTCTCGGGGGGCGAGAACACGTTTGGTGCCGTCATCTCCAAACTGTCCATCTTCAGCGATCAGCTGCTGACTTTCTTTTCAGGAACTCTGACGGGACCTGGCGGCTTCAGCCAAGAGCTCTCAATGGGTGCGATATCCATACCGCCGGCAACGATCCAGAGCGTGACTTACAACGGCATGCTGGGCGTCGGAGACTACTCGCTGGCTGTGGCAGGTACCTCCCAAGGAGCTGGCACCTACCAGGTCTCACTGCTGGCCACACCGGTGCCCGAGCCTGAGAGCATTGCCATGTTGCTGGTAGGCCTGGGTCTGATGGGCACCATTGCCCGCCGTCGCAACCGCGCCAAGGACATTCTTCAGACCTGATCTCCTCCCTTTCTGATATCTCGACCCCTGGCGCACTCCGGTGCGTCTTTTTTTGCGCCGACGGTTCATTTTTGTTTGTGCAACTGAAATACCGGTGTTCGTTAGCGCACAGACCCGGCAACGCGGCAAACCCACCATCGATCCATGGCATCACGCTTTTCATGGATACCCGATGTTTCCCACTTCATTGTCTCCAGGTGAGTTGCATGTCTACCAGAAAGTGGTTACTCAATCGCTTGCGGTTCGCAATCATTTCGACGTTCTTAACTGGCTGCAAGGCGACATGCAAAAGTATGTGCCACACGACATCCTTGTCGCTGCTTGGGGCGACTTCCAGAGCGGTAGCATCCAGCACGACATTGTGTCGGCAATGACCGGTGTGAGAAGCCACAACTCACCAGCTGCCCCTATCACGCCTTTGCTGATACGCCTGTTCGAGCGCTGGAACACTTATGGTCGAAAGCCTTATGCCTTAAACGCCGGCGAAAGAGGATTCTTGCTGAACGACGTGGGCCTGCGCGGGGCCCTGGGCGATGCGCTAGCGAAGATGCGCAGCGCTATGGTTCACGGCGTAAACGATGAACGCGGTAGAAACCAATGTCTGTATGTCACCTTTAGTGGCCGTGATCGTGCCAGCGAGACGGCGCAAGGGGCACTGGGCGTGGTTCTGCCCTACATCGATATGGCCTTGCGCCAGGTGCAGCACCTGCCGCACCAGACCTCCACCCCGCTGCTGCAGTCTGGTGCGTTGGCGATGCCGTTGGCCCAGACGCTGGGACTGAGCAAGCGCGAGTCCGAGATTCTGCACTGGGTTTCGCTGGGCAAGACGAACCCGGTCATTGGCAGCATCCTGGGCATCAGCGAGTTCACGGTGAAGAACCACATGCAGCGCCTGTTTCGCAAGCTGGATGTGAGCAACCGTGCGCAGGCCGTTGGCCGTCTGCAGCCGCAAGGGCTCGCCAGTCATGTCTAAATTGACCGTCATCGCCGAGGCTTCCGGGCGGCAAGGTCTTGCAGGTGAGCGCCCGGAAGTTGACCGTTCGGCGGCAGGCAACGGGTTGCTCCGCGGGCTGGAGCAGATACTGGCGCCCGCCGCTCAGGTCGGTTCGCTGCTGCTACTGGCTCGGCTGTTCGAAGGCGACGTGTCGCCCACCTACCTGATCCTGTCGGTGATCGCGTTTGCGCTGTCCTTTCCGGGTTCCGCGCGCCTGCAGATGACCCCCGGCGCAGCCGCACTGGACGTGGTGGTGAACTGGCTGTGGGTGGCCTCGCTTCTGCTAGGAACGGGGTGGGTCACCGGGTTCATGGACGGGTTCGACCGCCGTGTGATGTTTGCCTGGTTCTGGGCGGCGCCTGCCACGGAATGGCTGGCCTGTCTGATGCTGCAGGGCGCCGCACCTTGGCTGGTGCGGCTACAGGGGCCGCGCTCGCGCGCAATCATCGTAGGCATGAATGAGCAGGGACTGGCCCTGGCGCAGCGTCTGTCCCGGTCACGTTACTGCCGCATCGAACTGGCGGGTTTTGTTGATGGCCGTTCCAGCGAACGGCTGGATGCCGCGGGTACTTACCCCTTGCTGGGGTCCATGGAGGATTTGGCCGATGTGGTGCGGTGCGAGCGAGTTCAACACATCTACCTCTCCATGCCCATGGCGGCGCAACCCCGCATCCTGCAAGTGCTGGACGCGCTCAAGGACACCACGGCGTCTATCTTTTTTGTACCCGACATGTTTGTCACCGACCTGATACAGGGTCGACCTGGATGGGTCTGCCAGTTGCCCGTGATTTCTGTCTGTGACACGCCCTTCACAGGTTTCAACGGTGTAATCAAAAGGGCCAGCGACATCGTTTTCGCCAGCGTCATCCTGCTGGTGACCCTGCCGGTGCTGCTGTCTGTGGCGCTGGCCATCCGCCTCACATCGCCCGGTCCGGCGATTTTTGTGCAGCGCCGCTACGGCCTGGACGGCAGGGAGATCCGTGTCTACAAGTTCCGCAGCATGACGGTGGCCGAGGACGGCACCAGCGTGGTGCAGGCCCAGCGCGATGACAAGCGTGTCACGCCGCTTGGGGCCTTCTTGCGCCGGACCTCGCTGGACGAGCTGCCCCAGTTCATCAACGTGCTGCAAGGACGCATGAGCGTGGTCGGCCCGCGCCCGCATGCGGTGGCCCACAACGAGCTCTACCGCAAGCTGGTCAAGGGCTACATGGTCCGTCACAAGGTCAAGCCCGGCATCACCGGTGCGGCCCAGGTCAACGGCTTTCGCGGCGAGACCGACACACTGGACAAGATGCGAGGCCGTGTCGAGCACGACCTGGACTATCTGCGCAACTGGTCACTCAAACTGGATGTCCTGATCATCCTCAAGACCATCCGTGTGGTCCTGAATGACCGAAAAGCCTACTGAGGCGCGGGATGAAGACCATCACCCCCCCCCGCGCCCGCGCCATCGCCCACCGCCTGCTGGCCATGGGGTTTGTGGTGCCCATCGCCAATGGGGTGGCACTGGCCCAGCCTGCGCCCTTGCCCGACACATTGACGTTTCGCGCCTCCTATGCGCTGCAGTACGACAGCAACCTGTTTCGCCTGCCTGAGGGCACCGATCCGCTCACCGCCCTGGGGCGCAGCTCGTTGGACGACCAGATCGCCATCACCACGGTGGGGCTCAAGCTGGACAAGCGTTACAGCCTGCAACGGGTGCAGCTGGATATGAGTCTGGTGGACTACCGGTATGCCCATTTTTCCGACCTGAACTTCACGGCGCGCAACTACAGCGCGGCCTGGAACTGGGCGCTCACACCGAGGCTGCGCGGCAACCTCATCACCCAGCGCCAGCAGAGCCTGAGCAGTTATGCAGACGTGCAGGGCTTCAGCCGGCAGAACCAGTCCACCCGCTCACAGCAGAGGCTGGATTTTCTGTACGAACTGGACGGGGCCTGGCGCCTGCTGGGCGGTGTGGCGCGCGCGTCGCAGACCAACCTGTCACAGCTGGAGGAACAGGACAACACCCGCACTCGCTCGGTGGACGTGGGGGTGCGCCACGACTTTGCTTCAGGCAGCCACATAGGCTACACGGTGCGCCACGCGCAGGGTGAATACCTGTGGCACGACCCCGCCGCGCCACCCGGTCCCGGGCAGGGCATGGTGGGTACCACCTTCGATCAGATGAGCCATGAGCTGCGACTGCACTGGGCCTGGAGCGCAAAGACCACCCTCGACCTTAGCGCCACCTACCTCGATCGCCAGCACCCGGAGCGGCCTGAGCGTGATTTCAGCGGCGTCAATGCCCTGGCCAGCGTGAGCTGGAAGGCCACCGCAAAGACCACCGTCGTAGCCGCTTTCAGCCGCGATATCGCCAGCTACCAGACCGCCAACTCCAACTACGTGCAGACGGACCGCCTCAGCATCGGTCCGGTGTGGCAGGCCAGCGCCAAGACCAGCGTTCGCCTGCGCCACTCGGTGGCGCAACGCAGCTTTCACGGCAACCCGTTCGCACAGGCCGACAACCCCCGTCGCGACCGCATCCACGAAAGCTCGGTGTCGCTGGATTGGGCGGCTCAGCGCAACGTGCTGGTTTCGGCATCGCTGGCACGCTCCACCCGCAGCTCCAACACGCCGGGGCTGGACTTCGCCAGCAACCGCGCACAGATCGTCGCGCAGATCAGCTTCTGAACCACACCCCACCCACCATGAACACCACACTCCCCCTCTCACACCGACTGATCCAGCGCGCTGCTTGGACCACCCTGGGCGCGTCCCTTCTGCTGGCCTGCGGCACGGGCGATGGATCGGCCCCCTCCACGCAGGCCACTCAGGTAGCAGCCCAGGTGGGCAGCGAAGAGATATCGGTCTCCCAGATCAACCAGGTGCTCAACAACGTGCGCCAGACCGGCGGCACACCCGATGCCTTGAAGCGGCGCAGCCGCGAGGTGCTGGAGAAGCTGATCGATCAGCAACTGGCCGTGGAGCAGGCCACCGAAGCCAAGCTGCACCGCACCCCCGACGTGGTGGCACAGCTCGAGGCATCGCGCCGCGACATCCTGGCGCGCGCCTACCTCAAGCAGGTCACCAGTACGCTGGCCGCGCCCACGCAACAGGAGGTCAGCGTCTATTACCGCGAGCACCCGGCGCTGTTTTCCGGACGGCGGATCTTCCTGGTTCAGGAAATCGTGGTGGCCAGATCGGCGAATCTCGCAGATGAATTCCGTCGGTTATCCAGCGGCGGAACATCGATGGAAGGGGTATCGGACTGGCTGCGCGGCAAGCAGATCCCTTTTGGCGGAGGGCGTACCACGCGCGCAGCCGAACAGGTGGCGCTGGAGTATTTGCCGCTGGTGAACGCGCTGCGTGACGGTCAGAGCGCCGTGATCGAGACGCCTCAGGCCACCACCTTGCTGAAGGTGCTTTCGTCGCAGCTGGCACCGGTGGATGAAGCGGTTGCCGCGCCACGTATCGCACAGTTTCTGACCAACCAGCGCGCCAACGAAGCCGTAGCCAACCAGATCAAATTGCTGCGCGAGGCCACCACCATCACCTACCGCGGTGAGTTTGAAGCACTCCAACCCGATGCCCTCACTGATCCCGTTGCCGCTCCTGCCCTCATCGCGCCGGGCACGGGGCTGACGCCACCGCCACAGGACACCCTGGAGAAGGGCGTGGCGGGTTTGAAATGACTCACCCCATCACCTTCACGTCACCCACAGACCCACCGGAGACCACGATGAACACGCTCGCCTCATTCGTTGCACAACCGCTGCACAGCCGCCGCTTCGGCGCGACGCTGGCACTGTGTGCGCTGACCTGGGCCACCCTGATCGACGTTCAGGCCCAGGTTCCTGTGAACGCCTCCGCCAGTCTGCCAGGCGGTGTGCCGGTGACCAGCCAGGAGCCAGCGCCCCCCGTGGCCGACTTCCCCCTGGCGGCCGGTGACACCATCCGCATCCAGGTTTTCCAGAACCCCGACCTGACGCTGGAGACCCGCGTGTCCGAGAGTGGTGCTGTCAGCTACCCGCTGGTAGGTTCGGTCAAGGTGGGGGGGCTGTCGGTAGCCGCTGCGGAGAAAGCCGTGGGTGAGGCCTTGATCAAGGGTGGCTTCATACAGAAGCCCCAGGTCACGATTTCCGTGCTGGCCTTGCGGGGCAACCAGGTCGCAGTGCTGGGGCAGGTGAACCGACCCGGTCGCTTTGTGCTGGAGACCACCACCACGCGCGTGAGCGACCTGCTGGCGCTGGCCGGTGGTGCTGCAGCCGGAGGAGACGATGTCGCCATCGTCACCGGCCAACGTAACGGCCAGGCCTTTCGCCAGCGTGTCGACATCCCGTCGCTGTTCCTGGGCACGTCGTCGCGCGACGACGTGCTGCTGCAAGGAGGCGACACCGTGTACGTGCACCGCGCCCCCGTGGTGTACGTGTACGGCGAAGCGCAACGCCCGGGGGCCTTTCGCATCGAACGCGGCATGACCGTGATGCAGGCCCTGGCCCAGGGCGGCGGTCCGACCCCACGGGGCAGCGAACGGCGTTTGCGCCTGCACCGCATCGGCGCAGACGGCAACGTGCTGCAAAGCGTACCTTCGCTGACCGACCCCGTGCAGGCCAACGACGTGATATTCGTACGCGAAAGCCTGTTCTGAGCAGGTGCCCGACATGACACTGCAACAACTGCTCCTCATCCTGCGTGCACGCCTGTGGCTCATGCTGCTCGTGCTCGCCGTTGTGGTCGGCGCCACGGTGGCCGTGAGCCTGTACCTGCCGCGGCAGTACACCGCCACGGCGGCAGTGCTGCTGGACGTGCGCTCACCGGATCCCATGAGCGGGCAGATGCTGCCCGGCATGGTGGCTCCCAGCTACATGGCCACGCAGGTAGACATCATCACCAGCGATCGCGTAGCCCGCTCGGTGGTGCAAGCTCTGGGCCTGGCCGAAAATCCTACCATCGGCCAGCAGTGGCTTAGTGAAACCGGTGGCAAGGGCCAGTTGCTGGACTGGCTGGCCGCCCTGCTGCAGAAGAACCTGGAAGTGAAGCCGGCGCGAGAGAGCAGCCTTATCCACATTGCCTTCACCAGCAGCGACCCGCAATTCACCGCCGTGGTGGCCAACAGCTTTGCACAGGCCTACACCAAGGTCAGCCTGGACCTTCGCGTGGCGCCAGCGCGCCGCCACGCCAGCTTCTTTGACGACCAGACCAACGCCGCTCGCAAACGGCTGGACGCCGCACAAGGCGCGCTGTCGGCCTACCAGCAGCGCTTTGGCATCACCAGTGCCGATGAGCGGCTGGATTTCGAGACCGCCAAACTCAACGAGACCGCCAGCCAGCTCACCGCGGTGCAGGGCCAGACCACCGACAGCCAAAGCAAGCGCCAGATCGCGCAAGGCAGCACCCTGGCCGAGGTCATGCAGAACCCGCTCATCAACGGCCTCAAAGCCGATACCGCACGGCTGCAGGCCCGTCTGACTGAAAGCGGCGTAAACCTAGGCCCCAACCACCCACAGACCCAACGTCTCACGGCCGAGCTGGCCACGCTGCGCGCTCAGTTGGCAGCCGAGACCAACCAGATCCTCTCATCGGTGGAGACCACCTACCAGGTCGGCCGTCAGCGCGAGCAGCAGCTGCACGGCGCTGTATCGGCACAAAAGGCCCGCGTGCTGGAAATCAACCGCCAGCGCGACGAAATGCTGGTACAGCGGCGCGACATCGAATCGGCGCAACGTACCTTCGACCTCGTAAGTCTGCGCGCGGCGCAGACGCAGATGGAGAGCCAGACCAGCGAAACGAACATCGCCGTGCTCAATGAGGCCCTTGTTCCCACCAACCCTTCGCAGCCGCGTTTGGCTCTCAACATTCTGGCTTCGCTGGTTCTAGGGGGCCTGCTGGCGCTGGGTCTGGCCCTGTTGCTGGAGCTGATCAACCGTAAGGTGCGTTCGACCGACGACCTGTTCGAGGTGCTGGACTTGCCGCTGCTGGGGGCTGTGGGTTCGGCTCGTGGCCTGCTGCGCTACAGCCCCCTGAGGATTCGCACATGAACGCCATGGACCACAAGGTGGCCGACGCCCTGGTTCACAGCCTGGAAGACGGCCTGACGCAAGGCACGGTGCGTGGCGGCGCTCACACTGCGGGCGCCACGCCCATGGGCCTATCGATGGGTGACATCCTGGTGGGCAGCGGCCGCCTGAGCCTGGAAGACGTCGAACGGGTGGTAGAGGCGCAGCGAGAGAGCCAGCTGCCATTTGGCGAAACAGCTGTGGCCCTGCGCCTGATCAGTACGTCCGACGTGGGCTATGCGCTGAACAAGCAGTTCGACTACGCCTGCCTGGATCGTGAGGACGCGCAGGTCAGCCCCGAACTGGTGGCGGCGTTCCAACCCTTCAGCCCCGTGGGAGAAAACCTGCGCGCCGTGCGCAGCCAGCTGATGCTGCGGTGGTTCCCCGACGACGACACCTGCAAGGTACTCACCGTGGTGAGCCCGGGCCGAGGCGAAGGCCGGACTTTCATCGCGGCCAACCTGGCGGTGGTGTTTGCCCAGCAGGGCGAGCGCACCCTGCTCATCGATGGCAACCTGCGCCAGCCCCGCCAGGCCGATCTGTTCTTCCAAAACCGGCGCGTGACCGGTCTGGCGCACCTGCTGGCTTCACGCGCCGGCCTGGAGGTGATCGACGGCGTCCCCGGCATGCCCAAGCTGAGCGTGCTGGTGGCCGGTGCCCTGCCGCCCAACCCCCAGGAACTGCTGGGCCGTAACGCCTTAGGCCAACTGATCGACGCCGTCAGCCGCAGTTTCGACGTGATTCTGATAGACACCCCAGCCAGCGACAACTACGCCGACGCCGAGATCATTTCGTCGAGGGTAGGTGCAGCGCTGGTGCTTACACGCCAACACCACACTCCACTGCCTGCGGTTCAACGCATGGCCAGCCGCCTGCAAAACAGCGGCGTAACGTTGGTGGGTACCGTGCTCAATGCTCCATGAGGCCCGCCATGAAATGCACCATGAGCTCACCCCCGCTTCAGGGCTTCAAGCGCGGTCGATATGCCGGTACCACCACGCCAGCGAAGTGCCCAGCATGCTGCCTGTCACGTCGGCAACCCAGTCTGCCCAGCCAGGCTGGCGACCTGGCAAGCTGGCCTGGTGCCACTCATCCAGGGCGCCTGCACCCGCCGCACCCAGAAACGCCAGCAGCACCAGCGGCAGGCCACGCCAACCACTGCCATAGCCCAGCGAGAAGGCCAGCACCGCGTAGGTGGCGAGGTGCAGCAGCTTGTCCCATGGCGCCTTCACCAAACCCACGGCCTGCGGCTGTGCACCACCCCACCAGAGGGCCAGCAAGAGGGTCGCAGCCACGAAAAGGCTTAGCCCACGCCACACCCCTTGCCAACCAACGAATGAGCTTGTCTTGAACACACTGTTTCCATTCTTCTCGGGTACCGCCCTGCACACAACCGATCTGTGGCGCTGGAGGCGTCTCCTGCCGGTCATTGTCGGCCTCTTGGCGTTATACCTGCCCACTCTCATCGATCTGTTCGGGGGGGTTTGGCGCCAGGACGGCCAAATGCATGGTCCAGTGGTACTGGCTATCGGGTTGTGGCTCATTTACCGTAACTGGGGCAGCATGCAGCTGGCGCTGATGCTGAAGCAAGGCCCCGGACCAGTCGTACGGTTCTGGGGCTCGGCCTTGTGTGGCGTTGCCCTGATTCTGTATGTGGTTGGCCGCACACAGGACATCCTGCTGTTCGAAGTGGGCTCCGTCATCTGGTTGCTTGCGGGCTTGGCCTTGCTAGGTGGAGGTGTACCCGCCTTGCGCGCTCAATGGTTTGCCCTGTTCTTCATGCTGTTCATGGTGCCCCTACCGGGTGGCGTAGTGGACCTGCTGACCCTGCCCATGAAAACTGCCGTGTCGTATGTGGCCGAACACGTTCTCTATGGCCTGGGCTACCCCATCAGCCGGACCGGTGTCACGCTGCAGGTGGGCCAGTACGCGTTGCTGGTGGCCGACGCTTGCGCCGGCCTGCACACCTTGCTCACTCTGGAGGCACTGGGACTGCTCTACCTGAACCTGATACGGCGTGACTCGGTGTTGCGCAACGTCTCGTTGGCCTTGCTGATCGTGCCTATTTCTTTTGCATCCAACGTGATCCGTGTGGTGGTGCTGTGCATGGTCACCTTCCACCTCGGCGATGCGGCAGGACAAGGCTTTCTGCACTGGTTTGCCGGCATGGTGCTATTTCTGAGCGCGCTGTCGCTCATCATGCTGGCCGATTCGCTGTTGCACGCCATAGAACGCGTGCGCCGCGTGCATGCCGTGCGGGGACTAAGCACATGACGCCGACTCTACGCCTGCCCTCTTTCGGTCTGTCTGAAACCACGACACGTGTGCTGCTGTGGCTGATGCTGCTGGCCGCCGCGCTGGCCTGGTGGGGGAAACCTACCCAGTTACTGGCGGATCAGCGCTCAAGAGTCGACCTCGAAACGCTCATTCCCGTGAGGTTCGGCGATTGGACGGCCTTGCCCCACTCGACCAGCCAGATCGTCAACCCCCAGCAGCAAGAGGTGATTGAACGCCTCTACACCCAGACGCTGGGCCGCATCTATGTGGACGGGAAGGGAAACACCGTGATGCTGTCGATTGCCTATGGCCGCAGGCAGAACGATTCGTTTGCTCTGCACTACCCCGAGAGCTGCTACCCGGCACAGGGGTTTGAGGTCGGCCGATTGTGGAAGGACACGCTCAGCACACCTCTTGGCAACGTGGCGGTGACGCGCCTGCACACCCGCATGGGCAGCCGCAACGAACCCGTGACCTACTGGGCTACCGTGGGCGACGTGGTGGTGCAGCGCGGTCTGGGCACGAAATGGCAGCAAATGCGCTATGGCGTTCGAGGGCAAGTGCCCGACGGCATGATCTTCCGCGTCTCCACCGTGTCAGCTCAGGCGATCCAGGGGCTGGAGTTGCAGAACAGTTTTGTGCACCAGTTGCTGGTCGACCTTTCGCCGAGTGACCGGCGGTTTGTGGCGGGACTATGAAAAAGCCAACACCACGAGTCGCCGGACGGGAACAGCGCATTCTGGCCGCGGCCTCCGAAGGTGGGCACTGGATTCAATTGCTGCGCCTGGAACCAGCTTTTCGGGGCCACCGGGTTGAATACCTCACCACCAACGCGCAGCTGGCAGCCATGGTTCCACATAAGGTTCACATCGTGCGCGATGCCAACCTGTGGACCAAATGGCGCCTGGTGCTGATGTGCGCCCAGGTCTTCTGGCTGATGCTGCGGCTGCGCCCTGACGTGGTCATCACCACTGGCGCCGCACCGGGCCTGGCGGCACTGCTCAGCGGACGGCTGCTGGGCGCGCGCACGGTGTGGCTGGACAGTATGGCCAACGCACAGGCGCTCTCGGGCTCGGGGCGACTGGCGCGCCGCCTGGCCCACCAGTGCCTGACCCAATGGGAGAACCTGGCCGATGGGCGACGGGTTCAGTTCTGGGGGAGTGTGCTGTGATCTTTCTCACCGTCGGCACACAACTGCCTTTCGACCGGCTTGTGCTGGCCATGGATGCCTGGGCCGCCGCCCATTCGAACGAAGAGGTGCATGCACAGATCGGGCCCTCGAAGCTGCAGCCCCGGCACCTGTCGTGGCAGCACTTTCTGCCACCCGACGAGGTGGAGGCGCTGACCAGCGCCTCGCGCCTCGTGGTCGCCCATGCGGGCATGGGCAGCGTTTTGACCTCGCTGCGCTTTTGTCGCCCGCTGGTTCTGCTGCCCCGCAAGGCCAGCCTGGGCGAACACCGCAACGAACACCAGCTCGCCACCGCCCAGCGCCTGGCTGATACCACGGGCGTGCGCATCGCCTGGGAGGTGGAGGACTTGCCAGGCCTGCTGCGAGCCGACCTGCAGGCCACACCCGCCCCGCCGCTGCCGCGGTATGCGCAGGGGCGGCTGATCGCCCGGCTGCGCCACTTCATCGCTGCGCCATGACCACGGTCACCGCCCCTGACATGTCAGGCCACTTTCAGCTGTGGCAGGAAACCGCGTGGAGCCAGCGCTGGTTTCGCCGCTTCTGGGTGGCCGCTCTGGTAATGCTGGTGCTCAACTTGGGCCACAACCTGGGTCTGGGCAACATCAACCCGCTGGAGCGCTCGCTGTTCCTCGTGGCCCTGCTGCTCCATGTCTGGGGTCGTCCGCTCAACCCGTCTAGCCTGGCAGGCCTGCTGCTCATGGCCTTGGCCATCGTTCTCAGCGCGTCGCTGACCAATTTCGACCTGTTTGAGTGGAAACGCACCATCATGGCGCTCGTCGCCCTGTTCACCATGCTGGGTTACCTTGCAGTTCGTACCCGGCCACAGGACGCGGTGTTCATATTGCGTTCGATTTCGCTCATCCCGTTATTCAGCCTGGCCCTAGGTGTGCTGATCGCGCTGGCGTTCGGACGACAACTGATGATGGCCGACCACACCGGTGCCATGCGTCTGGGTGGTGCCACCGGGCCGGCCTTTCTGGCCGCCAGCTGCTACGCAGCCACCGTGGCCTCGGGCGTGCTGTTCTGCCGCAAACCGTCGTGGACCGACGCTGCGCTGATCACCGCCGTTCTGACCATTGCAGCCCTCTCGGGCACCCGCATGGCCACCGCCTGTTCGGCGGCGACGGCCCTCATGTTCCTGCTGCTGTCGCGCAAGTCGGGGGTGTTCAAGGGCCTGGTGCTGCTGTATGGCGCCGCACTGGCCGGCGCTTTCCTGTTCACTTTGGGCGACCAGCTTTTGATGCGATTCCTCTCGGGCAGCTCGTCAGGGCGCGACGTAATCTCCCAGCATCTGCTGGCTGCCACCACCGCACACCCATGGGTGGGTGTCGGTTTTGGCCACCATGGCCTGCTCATACCCGAGCTGGTGCAGCGCTACACTGGCACCACGGCGGCCCACAACGAGTTCCTGCGCCTGCGCCTGGAACTGGGCTGGGTGGGTCTATCTCTGTTCGGGTTGGGCTGGGTGTTGCTTTGGTCGGGGCAGCTCATGCATCGGCTGTGGTCCAACCTCGTGCTGCTCACGCTGCTGGGCCTTTTCACGGTTTACTCCACCACCGACAACACACTGTTTTTTGTCGCCTGCCTGATGGGGCTGGTAGCGCTGGGCCTTGGTTCGCAGCTGCTGCGATCGGGCACCTTGGCACCCCGCATTGATCAGCGCGCGCCCCTTGCGGCGCGCAGACCTCCATGGGACTGAACCTGCGCCGCCTGAGCTGGCTGCGCCTGGGTGCGGTAGCGCTCAAACGCTGGCTGTACGTGAGCGTGTTCCGCATGGACATCCACCCCAGCGCACGGTTTTCTCTGTCCACCAAATTCGACCTGACCAACCCGCGCGGCGTGCACGTGGGCGCCTACTCCTACGTCGCCTTCGACGTAGCGATTCTGACGCACGACCTCACACGCGGAGTACGGCAGCACACCCGCATAGGCCAACGCTGCTTCATTGGCTGCAGAAGCATCCTCATGCCCGGCATCACGGTAGGCGACGGCTCCATCGTGGGTGCGGGCTCCGTGGTCACCACCCACGTGCCCCCTGACACCATCGTGGCAGGTAACCCGGCAACGGTTTTGCGCACTGGCATTGCAGCCGGGCACTACGGCCGCCTGCCTGGCGCAGACGCACGCCAGCGCAACGATGCCAATGCCCACCAACTGGACTGACACAACATGAAAATCCTGCTGCTCACCACCTGCGACCTGCTGTCGCCGCGTCAGGATGAATTGACGCGCCTCACGCGCAGCCTGCGCTTCACCGCGATGGTGTCACCACACGAGATTTCCCACGTGCTGCTCATGCAGCGCGCACGGCCCGAAGACATGGCTGCCCTGGCGGACGCACCGTTGCCTTTCACCCGCATCTGCCTGTCCACACCCACGCGCCTGTCCCTGGCATCCGCTCGCAACGCGATGCTGCGTGTGGCACAGGCACAGGGGCTGCTGCAGACCGCCGACTGGGTGGCGTTTCCCGATGACGACGCCTGGTACCCGCCGGGCCTGGTCGATGAGGTGAGCCGGGTATTCGACGAACATCATGCCGTCAGCCTGGTGACCTGCCGCTACGGCACTGCACCCACCAGCTCCCTGATCCACGTGGGCTTCATGCTGGAAAGCCGCCCCGAGGCGCTGGTGCGCGTGTTGTCATCCAACACCCTGTTCGTGCGCCGCAGCGCGGTCGAGGCGGTTGGGGTCTATTTCGACGAACGCCTGGGTCTGGGCGCCGCCATCAACGGCGGCGAAGACCTGGACTATGGCCTGCGTGTGCTGGCCCAGGGTGGTCTCGTGGCGCTGGATCCGGCCCGACGCGTGGGTCACCGCGATGCCATGACCTGGGTGCGCAGCACCTACTTTGAAGGCAGCCTGTGTGCACTGGCACGCGCTGCCGCCCTGTCGGTTCGCCTGCGCCGGTCGTACTGGCGCAAGCTGCTGGTGGGCGCGGTGCTTGTGGCGCGTGGAGAGCTGCCCCTGGGACGTCTGTGGTCGGCATTGCGGCTGTCGCGCGCCTTCGGCCGCCAACCCCATGCAGTGCAGGCCGATGGCGGCGTGGTCTCCAGGATCTCGTGGGCCCGCCCCCCCGAGCAGGTAGCAGTCACATGAACACCCAGCGAGCCATCGCCCGCGCGCTGGCGTGGTCCCTGGTGCGCACCTGGGGCGGGAGGCTGATCGGATTCTTCATTTACTTCCAGCTCGCGCGACTGCTCACGCCCGCCGACATCGGCCTGTTCGCTGCCGGATTTGCCATGCTGGTTCTGATGGAACTGCTGGTAGACCAGGGCATGATGCACGCGGTAGTGCAGCGCCCCGCGCTCAGCGACGGGCTGCTCAACGCGATGTTTGCCACTAACCTGACGCTGGCACTGGGCCTGGCCGCACTGCTGGCGCTGACAGGCCCTAGCATCGAACGGTGGATGCAGGCGCCCGGGCTGGCCACGGTGGTTCTGGTGTCCAGCGCGGCAGTGGTTTTCACCGCACTGGGTCTTTGTCAGGAGGCACTGGCGCGACGCGCCCTGGACTTTCAGGCGCTGGCCCTGCGCACGCTTATTTCCACCGCCATCAGCGGCGTGGTGGCTGTGGCCCTTGCGTTCAACGACTATGGCGTTTGGGCACTGGTGGTGCAGTTTGTGCTGGCCACTTGCATCAACACCCTGACCCTGTGGGTGCGCCCCCGTTGGCGTCCCACACTGACGCTGGACCTCGCGGGTCTGGGCCAGTTGCTGCGCTTCGGCTGGAACGTGCTGGCCACACGCCTGGTGGGCTATGCCGGCACACGCGGGCTGGATCTGATGGTAGGCGTGTTGCTGGGCCCGGCTGCCCTGGGCCTGTTTTCGGTGGGTAGCAAGCTGCAGTTCATTAGCCTGCAGCTGCTGGGCACCGCTCTGGTGGATGTGGCCTACCCTGCGTTCTCGCGCTTGCAGGCCGACCGCCAGGGCCTGTGCCGCGCACACCTGATGGCGGTGCAATCGGTGTCCTTGGTGTCGATGCCCTTGTGGGCACTGCTGTACCTGTGTGCACCCGAAGCCATCGAGGTGGCATTCGGCCCTCGCTGGTTCGGAGCGGTCCCCGTCCTGCAGGCCATGGCACTCATTGGTGCGCTTCAGGTGCTCAACCAGTTCGACAGCGCCGCGCTCAATGCCTGCGGTCAACCGCAGCGATCGTTCCAGCTGAGTCTGTTGCGCTCTCTGGCCGCGCTGGCGGCCGTGGGGTTGGCGCACCAGCAACCGCTGGCGGTGCTGTGCTGGGCGATTGCGGCGTCGCAATGCGCGGTGATGCCGGTGTACCTACTGGCCGTGCACCAGACAGTGGGTACATCAGCGCGCGCGTGGCTTGTAGCCCTGGCACCGTCATGGACAGGGACATTGCTCATGGGGCTGCTGGTGGATGTCCTGCGTCAATGGACCCTACTAGTCAGCAGCGCGACCCTGCTGCGCCTGCTGGTTCTGGCGGTGGCTGGCGTGTTGACCTACACCGTATTCCTTAGCCTTTTTGCGCGTACCGAACTGCGTCGCCTGCGCCTGTCATTGCACGACCTGAGAGCACCGGCATGAATACGCGCGCGCTGTGGCTGATGTGCCTCCTGCTGGGGGCGCCCACGGCCGTGGGAGCGCAGTCAGCGCCCAGCCGATTTGATACGGCATTGGCTCGCTATGCCGCGCAGGGCGGCGACCCCACACCGTGGCAACTCTGGCTGAACGGGGAGGAAGCCGCTGTGCGCCAATGGGCTAGCCGTCAGCGCGACAACGCCTCCTGGGTGGGAGGCTGGCCTCACGACCATGCCGACGTTCAGAGCGGCCGCCACCTGGTCTGGAACACCGAGACCCCCCGGCCACCACCAGCACTCAACGGTGGCAAGCTGGTATCTGGCTGGACAGCCATCAATCGCGAGCACAACCTGCGCCAGGTGCTGGGTGCGGCCCGTCTGGCTTACTGGCTGGATCGCCCCGAACTGGCCCGCTGGGCTGCGAACGAACTCGACACCTACGCAGAGCTGTACGCAACCCAACCTGTACGCGGTACCAAGGAGCGTTCGGTGCTGTTCACCGAATCGCTGCAGGAAGCCGTGGTGCTGCCCAGCGTGCTGGAGGCCATTCGGCTGTTGGGCGAAGCTGCTGGTGAAGAACAGGCGCAGCGCTGGCGGGATGCTCTGGTCGCCCCCATGGTTGCCAATCTCATGGCTTCGCAGCACGAAGTGAGCAACAAGTCGGTCTGGCGCACCGCCGCCGTGGCGCTGGCGGCCGAGCAGTACGACCGCGCCGACTGGCGCCACTTCGTGAGCAGCGGGGCCTGGTCTTTCGAGCGCCAGATGGCCACAGCGCTGCCGCCCGACGGCTACTGGTTTGAGCTGTCGCTGCAGTACCAGGGCTATGTGCTGCGGGCTCTCGCGGAGTACGCAGTGGGCATGCGCAACCTCGGGGCACAGGCGCGCACCGATGTGCATGCCCAGGCAGCGCTGCTCGCCATGACAGAAGCACTGATGCGCATGCGTTATCCCAACGGCGAGGCGCCCCTGATCAACGACAGCCAGCCGGGTCGACAGGTGCCCACCATCGACCTGCACGCGCTGCTGCAGCAGGCCTGGCCAGCGTTGCCGGTGGTGGCCGGCATGGCGACGCCCCCGCCGGGCTGGACCACCTGGGCGACCCGGGTCCTGGACCCGGTGGCACCGTCACCGCCTGCGCTGTCTGCGTTCGCAGACGGTGCCGTGAGGCTGGCGGGCCTGCATGCCTACCAGTTTCAGCAAGGCCCCTGGCGCGCCTTGCTGCGCGCCGGCCAGGGCGCACGTTTTCATGCGCACCAGGACGCACTCAGCGTGGAGCTGATGTACCGCGACGAATGGGTCTGGCGCAACGCCGGCACCGAGGCATATGGCACACGCCAGCATCTGGCCTATCAGCGCAAGGCTGCTGCCCACACTGGACCGCTGGTGAACGACGTCGGAGCCCTCAACTGGTTCGCCCGGCCAAGCAAATTACCAGAAACACCAACGTCCGCCGCTGCCACGTTCGCGGACTTCCGACACGACACCACAGTGAGTCGAAGGCTATCAGGAACGACCGAAGTTCTCATGGACGAACTGGTGTTTGCCAGCAAAGTCTCCGCAGTGACGCACGGCAGCATGTTCCACACCCCATGCGTTTTGCAGTTGCTCCCAAGCACTTCGGCAAAAGAACCCCGACCGCCATCCCCCACATCGCCGGACGTCGAAGCCCTGGGATTCATGAAACTGCGGTACTGGGGTCGTATCAACAGCACTTGGCGCCTGGGGCTGCAGTGTGGCGTGCACCGACTCCTGGTCGATTTCACACCCTTCACTACGGCCGAGGTGTGGTTGGGTAATAGCCCGGGCGGTCCTGTTGGCGGGCCAGCACGCACCGCCATATACCTGCGCATGAGCGGCGCAACTCACACGCACCTGCAGGTACGCGTGTCGGCAGACCGGGATACGCCATGATCAGCCCGCCGCCATCGGCCTTGCTATCAGGCCGAAAGATCCTTTTCGTAGTTTTCGAGTACCCCAGCCGCGACACGGCCGGCTACCACACATACAACCGGTGGGTGCTTAGCACACTGGTGGCTCTTGGTGCACAAGTGCACCTGCAGGTATTGTCCAACCGGTACAAGAGATGGTGTGACCCGCTGGACGACATCTCTGGCCTCACCATCACGGCACCGGGTCTATGGGCCGGTCGTCACCACGCCCTGGTCTGGAGCCCACTCGCCTGGCTGGGTTTTTGGCTGCGACGCAGCCGATTGGCCCGACTGCGGGACAAGCCCTCAGGGCTGTCGCACATCGGCCGCTGGTGTTCACCCGATGAACGGACCCGCGTAGCCGCTGCTGCCGCTGCCCTCAAGCCAGATATCGTGTTGCTCGACACTTTGTTCTGCGCGCCAATGGTCGCCGACCTGGAAGGCTATCCGGCAGTGGTGGTAGCGCATGATGTATTCAGCCAGCGCGTCTCTCAACTGCGCCTTGCAGGTCTGAAGCCTCACCCTCCAGTAGACGCCGACATGGAGCGCATGGCGCTGACCCCTGCGCATGCCGTTATCGCCATCAGCGAGGAAGACGCGAATGCCCTGCGAGAGATGTTGCCCGCGGGACACAGGGTTTTCTGCTTTATTCCTGACCCCCTGCCTACACCGCCGACGCCCCTACCTGAGCCACGCAACACTCTTGGCGTGCCACGCCTGTTTTATATGGGCAGTGCGGCCCACCACAACGCGCATGGGGTCGAATGGTTCATGCGCGAGGTGTGGCCTCTGCTGCGCCAGCATCAGCCCGACATCGAACTGGTGCTGGCAGGCGATATCGGCCTGCCATGGGCGCCTCGACGCGTGCCGGGCCTACGCGTGCTGGGCCGAGTAAAGCAGCCGGCCCAGGCAGCGGCGGATTGTGGGCTGGCTATAGACCCTGTTCAGGCCGGTAGCGGTGTGAAACTCAAGATATTGAGCTACTTGGCGCTCGGTCTGCCTTGTGTTACCACATCGGCTGGCGCATCGGGACTGGGCGCCTACGCTGCGGCCCTGTTCGTTGCCGATGGCCCTAAGGAGTTCTGCGACGCCGTGCTGGCCGCTCTGGCGAGCTCCGGCTCCAACCAGTGGCAGGATCGCCTGCGAGCAGACGCTCAGGCGCAACGTGAAAACGCCCAATGCATGCTGGCACGAAACCTGTTAAGAGCCATGGCGGATCAGCCATGACAGGCCCCAGCCTCAGTGCCCGCGATTCGCAGCGCCTAGCCCTGCTCAAATTCCCCCTCATCGTGCTGGTCGTCATGATCCACGCCTACGAACCGCTGGTGAGTCTCAACGGCAACGCAGTAGGGTATGGGGGAGGCTCGCTCTCGCAGGGCGTGCGATTCCTGATCTCGCAGGGCCTGGGGCGCGTGGCCGTGCCGCTGTTCTTCCTCATGGCGGGGTATTTCTTCTTCCTGGGCTGGACCGGCAGCACAAGCGGACTGCTCCAGCGCTGGCGTGCGAGGGTGAATAGCCTGCTGGTGCCGTTCCTCTTCTGGAACCTGGTCGCAGTCCTGGCACTGTGGCTAGCACAGGAACTGCCTTGGTTTGCCGTCTGGGTGACGGGCGAGAAGGCACGCGTCGCGGAGCTCTCCGGGTACGGATGGCTCAATACCGTCCTGGGCCTCACACAACGTCCTGCTGCCTACCAGTTCTGGTTCATTCGCGACCTGATGCTGCTGGTACTGCTGACGCCCTTGCTACGCCCCTTACTGGATCGTGCGGCCTTGACGTGGGGGTTGCTGGCAAGCCTGGCTCTGCTGTGGGTGATGAACGTACTGCCCGGACAGGTACCCACGGTAGAGGGGGCGCTGTTCTTCTGCGCTGGAGCCTTTGTGGCCCACCAGGGAGGCTCCCTTTTCGCGCTGGACCGCTTTGCGACCACAGCCGGCCTACTCTACGGGACTGCCATGGTGTGGTTGGCGGTACCACCCTGGCTGCCGCATAGCTTGGTGTGGTTTCGTCTGGCGCTGCTTCTAGGTGTGGTGGCGGTGCTAGGGCTGAGCGGCAGCGTGCCCACACACACTGCATTGGCTCGCAAGCTTGGTGCACTGGGGTGGACCAGCTTCTTTGTGTTTGCGGTGCACGAGCCCTTGCTATCGGTACTGAGAAAAATCAGTTTCCACCTGGCGCAACCCGATTCAGAGGGAGCTGTGCTGGCGCTGTACTTCGTGTTGCCGGTCTGCACTGTGCTGCTGGCCCTCCTGTTACATGGCCTGCTCGAACGCGTCGCACCGGCACTACTGGGTGTCGTCTCGGGCGGGCGTGTCCGCCCTCATCCACCCGAGGCTACACCATGATCGACAGCATCTGGCGCAGGCTAAGACATTGGAAATCACACAGCCCTTTCTACCTGGAACGCTTCATCGCGCAGTGGGAACGACTGATCCGGGAGGTGCAGCCACTGAACCCGGCCCCTGGGCCTGAGGTTCGCCTGCTCATCATCCCATGTGATCCCTGGACGGCGACGGGCTCGCGCGGTGACCAAGCCATGATCGCCGGAGTGGTTGACACTGTGCGCGAGCGTAGCGGCACGCAGGAAGTGGCTATCGTCGTGGCCTCAGAGTCGGCGGCTTACACGGTGCAGCGCGCAGGTTTTCGCGCTCTGCGCGTATGGCCTTTGAAACAAGGCGATTTACGCAACTGCATGTCCCGCCTGCGCGACTACTCACCCCACGCCTGCGTAGTGCTGGGTGCCGACATCATGGACGGCTTCTACAGCCCGTCCAGCACGCTGCGCCTGCTTTGTCTGGCGGACCTGCTAGCCAGAAGTGGCGTACCTACCTGCATCCTGGGTTTCAGCTTCAACCGCCAACCGGTTGCCCAAGTCTCCCACGTATTCCAACATGTGAGCCCCAAGTTGCTGCTCAACGTGCGCGACGGGCGCTCGTTGCAGCGCTTCGAACACGCCACCCAGACGCGTGCCCGACTGGTGGCCGACGCCGCCTTCATGATGCGGCCCGACGCCAACACGCCTCAGGTAGCCGAGGTGCGGCAGTTTGTGGCGCAGCAGCGCCTAGCGGGACGTGATGTGCTGGCCATCAATGCCCATCCCATGCTGTTCCTGGGTCAGGCGATTGACCGGGTCCTGCTTCTGCAGCAGGCCCTGACCCAGGCACTGGAGCAGCTCCTGAGGCAACGGTCGGTCTCGTTGGTGCTGCTGTCGCACGATGACCGCATCGGCCACGGCGACGCCCCATTTCTGCGCGCCTTACACGACGCACTTGCCCCCGTCTGGGCCGAACGGCTCCTGAGCCCACCGCGCCAGATGTCCGCGCCAGAACTCAAGGCCTGTGCGGCGCTGATGCGCGGAGTGGTGAGCGGGCGTATGCACCTGGCGGTGGCAGCACTGGGCAGCGGCATACCCGTCGCAGCCTTGACCTACCAGGACAAATTCGAGGGCCTATTCGAACACTTCGGCCTGGATACGCAGTGGCTCAAGTCCGGTGAGGCCGCGCTGGATGCACCTGCGCTGTCGACCTGGATGCTGGATTTCTTCGATGCGCTCACACCGCTGACCACCCAGGTGCGCGAACACCTCCCACAGGTGCTGCGCCTGGCCGCCGTCAATTTCGACGGCGTCTTTGCGCCGCTGCCCCACAAGGAACCCCCATGAAAATCACCGTCATCGGCACAGGCTACGTAGGCCTGGTCACGGGAGCGTGTCTGTCCGAGATGGGCAACCACGTCTTATGCCTCGATCTGGACGCCAACAAGATCGAGCTGCTCCAAGGGGGGGGTATTCCCATCTACGAGCCGGGGCTGGAGGCCATGGTCGAGCGCAACGTTGCAGCCGGTCGCCTGCAGTTCACCACCGATGTGGCTCAGGCCGTGCACCATGGCACGGTGCAATTCATTGCGGTGGGCACACCACCCGACGAGGACGGATCGGCCGACCTGCAATACGTACTGGCCGCAGCCAACAACATCGGTCGCTTCATGACAGACCACAAGCTGGTGGTAGACAAGAGCACGGTGCCGGTGGGCACCGGCGACAAGGTCAAGGCCACGATTGCCCAGCAACTGCTAAGCCGCGGGCTGAATATCCCATATCACATTGTTTCCAACCCTGAGTTTCTCAAGGAGGGGGCTGCCATAGAGGACTTCATGCGTCCCGGGCGCATCGTGGTGGGTACCGACGACGAGACGGCGACGCTACTGATGAGGGCCATCTACGCCCCGATACAGCGCAACCGAGAGCGTCTGATCGTCACAGACATCCGAAGCGCGGAGTTCACCAAATACGCCGCCAACGCTATGCTGGCCACCCGAATCAGCTTCATGAACGAGCTGGCCAACGTGGCCGAAGCCGTAGGTGTCGATATCGAAATGGTTCGCCAGGGTATAGGCTCTGACCCGCGAATCGGTTTCCACTTCCTCTACGCGGGATGCGGCTACGGTGGCGCGTGCTTCCCAAAGGATGTCAAGGCGCTGATCAAGACCGCACAGGTGGATGCCGGCATCGAGCTGAAAGTTCTGCTTGCCGTGGAGTCGGCCAACGAGCAGCAGAAGCTGGTGCTGGGGAAAAAGATCTCCAAGCGTTTCGGCTCCGACCTGACCGGCAAGCATTTCGCGGTATGGGGCCTGGCCTTCAAGCCCAACACCAACGACATGCGCGAGGCCAGCAGTCGTGTGCTCATCACGGGCCTGCTGGCCGCGGGTGCCACCGTGGCGGCCTACGACCCGGTGGCGATGGACGAGGCCCACCGCTGTTTTCCCGACCAGCCGGGGTTAACGCTGGGGGCCAACCAGAACGAGGTGCTCGAAGGCGCCGACGCGCTGGTCATCGTCACCGAGTGGCTGGAGTTTCGCAGCCCCGATTTCGAACTGATCAAGCGACGGCTGCGCCAGCCCGTGATCGTGGACGGCCGCAACCTCTACGACCCGGTTCAACTGCGCGCGTCGGGCATCGAGTACCTGGCGATCGGCCGCTGAACGTCCCGAAGACCAGCGATCGAAGCCCCCTCAACGCCTGTCACTCCCGCGCCCCGTCGGTGGCTTTGCGTTTGAGCGTGATCGTTCCTTGCCAGGTCGAATGACGCACGTTTGTGGTCACCCTCTCTGAGCCGGCCGGCGACCGGGACGCCGCAACGCGCCCGGGTGGGGGTGAGCCCTCGGCGGTGAAGTCGGACTTCTGCTCCTGCAGCGTCTTGTCGGCCGGAGCGGGCATAGCTGTGACCTTGTTCATGGGAGTGACCTTTATGGTGGCGGGGTCCCTTGTAGAAGTTCACGTGACCGCCGTCTGTCTCCCAGCGCACGTGGCCGCAGCGGCCACGCTTTTACAGCCAGCGTGTGCGAGCGAACAGACGCTCTCAATACCGGGGCCTAAGGTCTGACTTCGGTGTACCCAGGGTTGCGCTTTCCGTTCTGCAGATGCGCATCCAGCCCCAACCTACCAAAGGAACCTCTCATGACCTCCACAAAGACCGCCGCCCTCGAAAAGAAAAGGCCTGCCAACCAGGACGCCATCGCGTTGCTTAAGGCTGATCACGAAGCCGTGAACCTGCTTTTTTCCGAGTTCGAGAACACACGATCGCCCGCTGACAAGAAGGCTTTGGTGGCCGAGATTTGCGCGGCGCTCAGTGTCCACGTGCAGATTGAAGAGGAAATTTTCTACCCGGCGATACAGGCCGCCTTGAAAGATAAGTTGCTGGTGCCCGAAGCCCTGGTGGAGCATGCTGGCGTCAAGGAACTGATGTCGCAGCTGCAGCACGTCGAGCCCGACGGAAAGATGTACGACGCCAGGGTCAAGGTGCTTTCGGAGTACGTGCGGCACCACGTCAAGGAAGAGCACAACGAGATGTTCCCCATGGTCAAGACCTCGTCGGTCGACCTGATGGAGTTGGGCGGTCGCATGTCGGCACGCAAGGATGAACTGCTGGCGCAAGCCGCCTGAGACGGAGCGACATCATGAACATCATCATCTGGCTGGTGGTCGGCGGTGTCATCGGTTGGCTGGCCAGCCTTCTGATGCGAACCGACGGGCAGCAGGGCTTGTTTCTCAACGTCATCGTCGGCGTTGTCGGCGCCCTGCTGGGCGGTTGGCTCATCTCACCCCTGGTCGGCACCGGCACGATCAACCAGGACAACTTCAGCCTGTCCGCCTTGCTGATTTCGTTCGCTGGGGCAGTCATCCTGCTGGCCATCGTGAATTTGCTGCGGCGCGGCAGCGTTCGGTAATCACCGCTTTTCGCCCATCCCCGACAGGGGCACGCCGAACTGCTCCTGCAGCGAGCGTGTCTCCGGCAGCACATAGACCACGGCGGTCGGGTTCGCTGCGAACGCCGCCCGCACGTGCCGCTCATAGAAGGCAGGCGGCACGTTGATGCAGCCGTAGGAGATGCGGTTGTCGGCCGTTGTGGCGCTGCCTAGCCGCTCGGCACGCCGCTCCAGCGGGTCGCTGCTGCGCACCCGGTGCATGGAGACCGCTGCCGTGTGATCGACCCATACGACACCTTCGCCCTGCAGGTTGCGCCCGGCTTCGGCCACAAAACGCCCGGCAGGCGTGGTCCGCTCGGACGGCAGAATCCGGGCCATGGGTCGGGTGCCGATGCCCGGAACGGAATCGTCACCGACGGCGGCGCCCAGCAGCACGGGGGTGCTGGCCAGCAGGCGCGCATCGAGATCAAACGCGTAAAGCGTGGCATGCACCTTGTCGACCAGGAAGAATGCTCTGCCCTGGTGGTCGCCGGTATGGGCAATCCAGTTCGCCAGTTGGCGCACATCCGCAGCAGGTGATGCCGCACCGAACTGGGCGTTGGCCTTGACCTGTGCGGGCGCAGCCTCCAGCAGCAGCAGGCTGGCCATGCCAACCACAAACCCGGTGCGTATGGAGGCTGCGCTGCCGCCCTGTGCGTCAGTCGGAGCTGGCCTGCATGTATCCATCGGAAGGTACCGATCGATGCCTGGCAGCAGCCCTGCCTCAGTTGCGATCGGCGCGGGCGATCAGGTTGCCGTTGGCGTCACGGCGCGCCGTTTTGTCCATCGGCGTGCCCGTGGAGCCGGCCGGTGCGTTGGTGCGTTCACGCTCCATGCGTTCGCGCTCCATGCGCTGGGCGGTGGTCTCGTTGGCGGGGTTGACCGTCGGGGGCGTTTCGGTCGTGGTGGCGGGTGCTGCAGGCGTGGTGGTGGTCGTCTGTGCCACCGCCCAGCCGGACAGACCGACGATGCCGAGAGCCGTGAGGACAGGGATGAAAAGGCGAGATGCTTGCATGAGAGATTCTCCAGAAGTCGGGGGGCGGACTGCGCGCACACCGGAAGAACCCGGTGCCACAGACAGAATCCCATGGGCGCGCAACGTGGTCTGTGCGTTGGCGTACCGCAGCCGGCGCGTCATTGCCTCAAACCGGCTAACCGTGTTCACGCCACAGTGGCAAGGGAGCGGGACGCGTCACCCCGCTCGACAACAACGTGACCAGGTGTCGCCGTAGGGCCGGCCCCAGGTCCTCGCGCTGCAGGGCCAGCTCCACGGTAGCCTCCAGAAAGCCTTCCTTGCTGCCGCAGTCGTAGCGCTTGCCCGCGTAGCGGTAGGCGTAGACCTTCTGCGAGGCCATCAGGCCGGCAATGCCGTCGGTAAGCTGGATCTCGCCGCCCACACCGCGCGGCTGCTTGCGGATCTGCGCGAACACCTCGGGCGTGAGCACATAGCGACCGGCCACGCCCCACTGCGAAGGTGCCACGTTAGGCGCCGGTTTCTCGACGATCTGGCGCACGTCCATCAACGTGTCGGTGAGCATGTCGCCGGCCACGATGCCGTAGCGGCGGGTGTGTTCGGGCGGCACGGCCTGGACCGCCACGATGGACTGACCCAGCTGTTCGAACTGCTGCACCATCTGCACCATCACCGGACCGCATGTTTCGGTGCCGACCATCAGGTCGTCGGCCAGAAGAACGGCAAACGGCTCGCCGGCTACCAGTGGCTCAGCACACAGCACCGCATGCCCCAGGCCCAGGGCTTTGGACTGACGCACCGCGATGCAGACCATGTCGTCGGGTTTGACCGAGCGCACCAGTTCCAGCAGCTCGTTTTTGTCGGCGTCTTCCAGCTCGCGCTCGAGCTCGTAGGCGGTATCGAAGTGGTCATCAATGGCGCGCTTGTGGCGGCCGGTCACGAAGATCATTTCGCGGATGCCGGCGGCGTAGGCCTCCTCCACCGCGTACTGGATCAGGGGTTTGTCCACCACGGGCAGCATTTCCTTGGGGCTGGCCTTGGTGGCGGGCAGGAAACGTGTGCCCAGACCGGCCACGGGAAACACGGCCTTGCGCACGGGAGAGAACGTGGGGATCAAGTCCGTGGCTCCCCAAGGCGATTGACGGTCACCGTCGCCCCTGGAGGTGCTGCGGTCTGGATCACGTGGTCCTGTCCGCGAAAACTGTAGGTCACTTGCCAGTGGTGGGGTGGAGTGCTGGCAGGCGTAGTGCTGCAGCGCTCCACATCGCGGGTCTGCGCCGGCGCATTCTGCTGCCCCCCTCCCATGCGCGAGCCCGCCACGCCACCGGCCACCGCACCACCTGCGGTCGCGATGTCACGTCCGCTGCCGCCGCCGACCTGGTGACCCAGGATGCCGCCTATCAGCGCACCCACCACCGCACCCGTCACGTTGACGCCCTGGCGCGGGGGCGGCGTCACCGCTTCGCGCTCTATCCAGCAGCGCCGGTCTGGCTCGCCCATCACGGCACGAACCGATGTGACCGGCACCCGGTACAGGCGCTCGCCGCCGCGCCGGCGTGCGTCGTAGATGGCCACCGGTAGCGGCGCCAGGCGGGACGTATCGATAGGTTCGGTGCGGGGCACCAGGCGCGCAGAGACCACGTTATGGTTCAGCCCCATGGACGCGGTCGATGCATAACGCCCCTGGCGCAGCACCTTGCAGTTCCCGTTCATACGGGGGGCCTCGCAGACCTCCCATCGCTCATCCAGAACGATGGCAGAGGACATGCCGCTGTCAAACCCCGAGAGTTGAAAATTTCGGGCCTGCCGGGTGATGGCCAGACTGCGTCCGTCGAAGCGTTCGCCTTCGAAAAACGTGACCTGTGCCGTAGCCTGCGGCGCCCCGCCGAATGCGCTGGCCAGCAACGACCAGTAAATCAGCTCTTTCATGGTGGATACCTTGGAAGACCCACGGCATGGCGTCAGGGGCGCACGGCAATCTGGTTCTGTACCGAACGCACGCCTTTGACGCCGCGAGCAAGTTCACCGGCCACGCTCTTTTCGTTGGCGCTGACGGAAAAGCCCGACAGCATCACGGTGCCGTTGAGGGTCTCGACGCTGATCGACGATGCAGCTACCTGCTTGCTTTCGACGAACCGAGCCTTCACTGCGGTAGTGATCGCGGCGTCGTCGACGTAGGCGCCCATGGTTTCCTGGCCGCGCCCCACGGCACAGGCGCTCAGCAGGGTCAGGCTGGCAGCCAGCAGCAGGGAAATGAAGAGGTGACGTTGATTCATTTGGAAGCTCCAGTGGTTGAGGAACGGGACGCCCGACGTCGGTCCGGGTGTCGCCAGGGACGCTGACGGCGATGTCAGGGCAGGTGTCGCTGTAACTGTGGCTGTCAGTTGCACGTACGTCTGTGCGACAACCCACGGACCGTGTTCGCCAGCGCACATCGGTTGTCATGTCGTCGAGGCGGGTTCGGGCCCAGCGCCGAGCAGCGGAATCACGAAAACGCTGCCAGCCGGCAACCCATGCCATCGCAGGCGCTCGCCCACCGCAAGGCACCGGGCAAGCGGCTCGGCCACCTGGACGTCTGCGGCGTGGGCGCGCAGGACGATGAAACGCAGGTGGACACCGTCGCGCACCAGGGTGAGCTCGGCACGTGGCCAGTGGGCGGGCAGGCAGGGCGTGAAAAAAAGCACATCGGCTTGCTGGTGCAACCCCAGTATCGACTCCACCACGGCGCGGTGCATCCATCCAGCCGCACCGGTGTACCAGCTCCAGCCGCCACGGCCCGCATAGGGTGGCTCGCTGTACACGTCAGCGGCCATCGCATACGGCTCCAGCCCGTAGAGGGCGCCCCGCTGAGGATGGGCGGCGCGGTGCGCTGGACTCAGGTAGGTGAAGTAGCGGTAAGGCGTGTCGCCATCGTGCGACCCAGCGGCATCGCGCCGCGCTACGAGGGACCAGGCCATCAGCGCCCACACACCCGCGTGCGCGTACTGCCCACCGTTTTCCCGCACACCCGCCGGGTAGGCCTGGATGTAGCCCGCACTCGGTTGCGCATGCACCAGCGGGGGCGTCAGCAAGCGGATTAGCCCGGCGTCAGGGTCCACCAGGTGCGTTTCGACCGCCTGCATGGCGGTGTGCTGGCGCTCGGGCGACGCCTGAGCCGAGATGACCGCCCAAGCCTGAGCGATCAGATCAATGCGCGCCTCGCCCTGGGCCGCAGAGCCGAGGACGCTGCCGTCGTCGAAGAAGGCTCGGCGGAACCAGGCCCCATCCCAGGCAGGACCCTGGAGTGCCGTCTGCCAATCGGCCAGGGCCTGGGCCCAGCTTTGTGCACGGCCCAGGTCGCCACGCCGCTGCGCCAGTTCAATCCAGCCGGGCACGATCGCACACAGGAACCAACCCAGCCACACCGATTCGCCCTGCCCCTGGTAGCCGACGCGGTTCATGCCGTCGTTCCAGTCGCCACCGCCCATCAGCGGCAGGCCATGCACACCGATGCGCAGGCTGTGATCGATCGCACGGGCAGCGTGTTCGTACAGAGAAGCCCCTTGCACTCCGATGGCAGGCACCGAATAGGCGTCTTCCTCACCATCGGGCACGGGGGGTGCTTCAAGAAATGGCGCGGACTCGTCGAGCACGGCCCGGTCGCCGGTGGCGCCCAGGTAATGCAAGCAGGCAAAGGGCAGCCACAACAGATCGTCCGACATGCGGGTTCGCACGCCGGCGCCACCTGGCATGTGCCACCAGTGCTGAACATCACCGGCCTCGAATTGGCGCGAAGCGCACAGCAGCAGTTGCGCCCTCAGCCAGCCGGGTTGAGCCCAGGCCAGCGCCATGGCATCTTGCAGCTGATCGCGAAATCCGGTGGCCCCACCTGCCTGGTAGAAGCCCGCCTTGGCCCAAAGGCGGCAAGACACCGCCTGGTACAGCAGCCAGTGGTTGGTCAGCGCGTCGAGCAGTGGGTCGGGCGTGCGCACGGTGGTTGCACCCAGCAGCGTAGCCCACCGCGCCCGGGTTGCCTGTTCGCGTGTTTCGGCGGGCACCGCGATCGCCTGGCGCATCAGCGCCCTTGCGGCGTCGGCGCTTTCGGCGTGGCCGATCAGGTAGACCTGTTCAAGCGAGGCGCCGGGGCGCAAGGTCAGCGAACGCGAGAGTGCAGCGCAGGGATCAAGCCCCAGGCCGCTGCGCTGCCCGAGACGGTGTGGCAGCACAGGCTGACCCTGACCGTCAAAAAACAATCGGCGGTCACAGCCCCAATCCAGCCCTTCGCTGTGGTGCATAAAACCGCTGTCGCCTTCGCAGAAAAATCCCGTGCTGCCTCCAAAGGCGCCGCTGGCATCGGTCTGGGTGCACAGCAGGCCCAGCAGTTGCGCCGCCGCCGGGTCGTCGGTGAAGGCGTGGCCAGTCTGCAGCGTGGCGCGGTCGCTGCGCCGCTCACCCAGCAACCATTCCACCATGCCGACGAGGCGCAGGTGTTCCTTGCGCAGACCTCCGTTGGTGAGCACGATGCGCACCTGCTTGACCGCGCTGTCGACGTCCACGCACCAGCTGATGGAGACGCCCACTGCGCCATGCCGGTGGGTGATGGTGGTGTGGCCCTGACCGTGTTCGACCTCATAGGTTGACCCCGAGCTGCCCCACGCCGACGGAAACAGGCTCCAAGCCTCGCGGGTGCGCCTGTCCTGCAGCCAGAACCATTCACCGGGAGGGTCGGCCACCGGATCGTTGGACCAGGCCGTCAGCTGATGCAGACGGCTGTTGAGCGCCCAGGTGTGTCCACCACCGGCTTCTGACACCAAGGCGCCGAAGCCCGCGTTGGCCAGAACGTTGATCCAGGGCCGGGATGGACGCTGGCGGGCGTCGACAGAAAAGGCGAAACCCCGGCCCCCACGCGTGAACGCACCCCGGGCGGCCACGGCAGCGGTGCTGGCGAGGTGCACGGGCAGCGCATCGGTGGCGACCGCCGCGCCAGTACGGTGACGCTCGTGGCGCGCACACCAGTCGCGCATCTGATGCAGCAAAGGCTGACCATCGGCCTGCAGGTTCACACGCGCCAGACCTTCGAGCGTATCCAGTTGCTCGGCCGACAGCACATCGACATGCAGCAGATGCAGCCCCGTCACGGCGGGCGTGGTGCGGCCGCCCTGCTCGACGCCGTGCTGCTCCTGCAGCAACTGCAGTTCGCGCTGTAGCGGCATATCGTACGAATGGGTTTCGTGGCTGAGCACCACGAGGTCACAGGCCAGACCGGCGCGTGACCACTCGCGTAGCAAGACTACCAGCCGGCGCAGCAGACCAAGCCCGTGGAAGACGCCCGCGCGCACGAGGACAATAGGCCGATCACCCGAAATGCCGAGCGGCCACAGCGCGCGGCGGTTGACGGGGCAAGGCGCTTCGGTGTGCGGATCAGCCACGCGGGGCAAGGTGAGCACCAGCGCGGTGGTCAGGGCCTGCTGCGCGGGCATATCCTCGCTGCGCGGCCGGTGAGACATGACGGGCCCCCCTGCGAGCGTGGCGGACACGGTGGAGGCGCGCTCGACATGGCTAACGTCGCGATACTTGTCAATCACCGCAAGCAGTGTGGAAGCCGAGTTGCTGGCCGTGGTTGCAAATGTGATGCAGGCCTGCGCGCCGGGCTCCAGCCGTACCGATACACCTAGCACAGCCACCGGATCGAGTCCGGTGTCCAGGGTGGTGGCCTCCATCGGAACAGGTTTGAGCGCCGCCAACGGGTGACTGGCGGTACGGTTGCGGCCCAGCCAGTGCAACCGGTCAACCTGGTAGCGCAAACCCTGCACATCGCCTTTCACACTGGCTACAAAATGTGCCGCAAAGCGGGCCACAAGCGTCCCGGCCTCAGCCGCAAGGCGTGGGGTTCGCTCAAAGCGCAAGGCCTGCTTTTCGGGCAGCCAGTCGGCCTTCACAAACAGGTTGGAAAAGACGGGGTGTGCCTCATCCGCAGCCGCGCTGGTCAAGGTGATGTCCATGGCCGACATCAGCTCCAGATCCTGCGTTACCTCCCCGAGATTGACCAGCACCACCTGGCGCAGTTCGATGTCGTCTTCAGGGCTGACCCAGACTGTGGTGCGCACGTCCAGCCCAGACCAAACCGCATCGAAGCAGACGCGGTCGCTGTGGAATCGAGCGCGGTAAGTCGCCGCTGGGTCCGGCGCCGGATGGCTCGTGAGGGAGCGTAGGGGTATCGCCCGATCCCTCCGCAAGTAGAGAAAGCTTCCATGTGCATCGCGCAAAGCGTCATCCCGCCAGCGCGTGATGCCCGTTTGTCCCCAGCGGCTCCAGCCCGCACCGTTGGCACGCAACGTGAGGCTATAGCGCCCATTTGAGAGCAGGTGTGTGAGTTCAAGCGCCTGGGCCCCGGGAGTAATGATGTGGACCGGGCTCGACTCACCCGACGCCGCTACCGCCCCCTTGCGGCTCGGGGTAGGTAACCGAGGTACCTGACGCGGCGCCTGCTCATGCAACAGACTGGCCACCGCCTCCATGCGGTTGTCGGCCATGCCCCAGCGCTGCACGATGCCGCCTTGCAGCACGTTGGTCAACGCGACGATGGTCATGCCCTGGTGATGGGCCATGAAGGTGTGCACCAGGGTGTGCCTCACGCCAGTGGCCTGTCGCGCCGGCGTGAAGTCGACGGCCTCTACCATGCCATATCGCCCCCGCGCACCCAGCGCAACCAGCGCACGCAGGTTGTCACAGGCCGCGCGCGGGTCGATGCCGGCCGCCAGCGCGCTGGCGTAGGGCGCGATCACGCGCTCGCTCTCGGGCGTACGCCGCAGCGCCAGACGCGGCACACCCTGAGGCGCGTATTGGTACGCGAGGGTGTGGTCGCGCCCGGCATAGGCGCTCTCGGACATGCCCCAGGGCATGTGCTGGTGGCTAACGAAGTCGCGCTGCTCTCGCAGCGCGACCTGGCCCGCCTCTCGCAGCACACTGCCCAGCGGCTCGTGTGTCACAAGCACGGGCATGAGGTACTCGAACATCGACCCCGACCATGAGCGCAGTGCTGCAAACCGGCCGCTGGCGAAAAAGGGCCGCCCCAGGGCCGCCCAATGTCGCGCGGGGACGTCGCCCTTGGCAATGGCAAGCAGGCTGGTGCTGCGCGACTCCGACGCCAACAGGTCGTACATCGAGGTGTCCAGTCGCTGCGCGTCCACGTTGTAACCGATGTGCAGCAGGTGGCGCCGGGGGTGGTACAGGAACCTGAAATCCGGTCCCCAAGCCCATGTCTGCATGTCCCGTGCGGCATCGCGCAGCCGGCGCGACGCCCGCCCGCCATTTCCCGCGAGGCAAGCGGCGCGATCGAGCGCGGCACTTTGGTGCGCAACCAGGTGATCACGCAGGAGCTGTAGCAGATGGTCGCGCGCTCCCATGGGATGCGCCTGCATCCCGGCGGTATGTGACAGGCTCAGAGCATCCAGCTCGGTACTGGCCCGCTGCAGCAGTTCCAGCGAGGGTAGGCCAGCCGGATCGACGGCATGCTGCGGCCAGAGCTGGCCCAGCGCCAGCGTGTGCAGCGGCTGACACAAGAGGCTCTCGAAGCGGCCCAGCCAGGGTTTCAGACGCTCTTGCGAGGCGGATAGAGCAGCCTGCGCAGGCTGTGCGGCATAGGGGTCGGCCGCGAGCTCAAGACAGGCTTGGGCGGCCGCCAGCAGGTGCGCGCTCAGGTTACCACTGTCGACCGTAGAGACGTAGCGCGGCGCCAGCGGCTGCAGGGTCTCAGTGTCATACCAATTCAGAAAGTGACCTCGGTACTGTTCAAGCTTACGCAGAGTGGCGAGCGTGGCGTCGAGCCGGATCAGCAAGGTTTCGGTGCCGATCCAGCCGAAGCGGCGGGCACACATGGCACTCAGGAGATACAGACCGATGTTGGTCGGAGACGTGCGGCGCGCGACCACGTCGATGGGCGAGGTCTGCAGGTTGTCGGGGGGCAGCTGATGGTTCTGGGCATCAACACACCGCTCGAATAGACGCCAGGTGTCACGTGCCAGGCCTGACAACAAGGTGTAGTCGTCCGCTCGAAGCGGTTGGCCCGCAAGCGTTCTCCAGCGCAGGTGCATGAGCCACAGCCACAGCGGCATGGCCGCCCAGATGGCGAGAACGCCTAGCGTGAGCGCGCCGATGTGCGGCAGTGACCACCACAAACCCACAAAGACGGCAAATGCCATCAGTGGTGCCGAACGGTGGCGGATCAGCGTGGAACGCAGACCGGTTACCAGCCCGTCCTGCGCGGCCTCGGCAGTGGTCCACTCCAGCAGATGGCGTCGGCTCACCAGCAGCCGGTGCAGGGTGCGCACGATCGCATCGGTGAAGCCCATTGCCTGCTGCGGCAAGAGCGCCAGGTGCCACAACGCGCCGACACTGGTGCGCAGCAGGTCGCGCCCGGCGTTGGCAATGAAACGCGGGCCGATGTAGTGCCAGTGCCGAGGCACGCAGCCGGCCAAAGCGCCCATCCAAGGACCGGCAGCGTAGGCCGACGCAACCAGCATCAGCGCCAGCGGCAGGCTCAACCCGTTACCCGCCATAGACAGCAGCACCAGCGCCAGCGAAGCCGGTGCTACCAGCGAGCGTCGAAGGTTATCCAGCAGTTTCCAGCGGTTGAGGGCTCCGAGTGGCCAGTTGCGTGGTGCCAGCAAAAAAGGCCACAGCTGCCAGTCACCACGCACCCAGCGGTGCAGCCTGGCGGCATCGGCATCTGCATGAACGGGATCGGCTTCGATCAGGGTCAGATCACTCACCACCGCGCAACGAACCAGCGCGCCTTCGATCAGGTCATGGCTGAGCACGCAGCCGGCAGGCAGGCGCTGCCCCAGAACCGCGTGCACCGTGGGCACGTGCAGCAATCCCTTGCCAGTAAAGCTGCCTTCCTGGAACAGATCTTGGTAGACGTCGGAGGTCGTGGCGCTGTAGGGGTCAAGTCCGCGCCGGCCTCCTGCCAGCCATTGCCAGCCGCTTATCGTGCCAGCATCGGGCAGCGGGGCAACCAGTCGAGGCTGGAAAATGCCATAACCCCGCACCACCCGGCGCCCGTCCCGGCTCAACCGCGGCTGGTGTTGAGGGTGCTCGGCCACACCGACCAGCGCGCGCAGGCAGCCCGGTGGCAGACGGGTGTCGCTGTCCAGCGTGAGCACGTAGCGCGTAAGGGGTGCCAGCTGCGAGAGCCCACGCAGGGCCATGAAAGCCGATGTGTCACCCGTAACCAGCGCCGCAACGAGCTGTTCGAGCTTGCCGCGCTTGCGTTCCCACCCTAACCAAAGGCCTTGCGTCTCGCACCAGCGACGGGGACGGTGCAGTAGCACGAAACGCGCTGCCTGCCCTGCTGAAACAGGATGTTCACGGTTGAGCGCCTCCAGCGCACTGTATGCTTGGTCCAGCAAGCCATTGTCCTCAGGGGCGTGTGCTTCAGGCGCGTCGACCCAGTCGCTGAGCAGCGCAAACTGGGCGCACGGCTCAGGGTTGGCCAGGTAGTGCAAGTGCAGCCGATGAGCCAGAGCGGCGATGGTGCTGGTGCTGGACAGCAAGGCCGGAATAACTACCATCACTTGCGCCGAGGCCGGTATGCCGTCGGCCAGCAGCAGACGGGGCAGGTAGGCCGGCCTGACCGATTCACCGACCAGGCGATTGACCAGAGCGATCACGGCTTCGCACGCTGGCCATATCATCAGGCTGGAAGCCAGCAATGTGAGGACCAGACCGCGCTGTGCCACCGCCTCCCGAGGGCCTAGTAGCGCCATGACCAGCAGCACGCTGCCAGCAAGCGCAACACCCAGGTAGAGCGCAATGATTACGGCCCTGCGTTCGGCCCACCAGATGCTCGCCACACCAGTCTCCACGCCCAGCTTGCGGCGCAGTGCGGTGCGCCCGCCTCCGCTGATCCAATGGCCGGACAGGCGTTCGTCACCCGCCCCCGTTTCCATGGCATGCAGCAAAGCCTGAGCCACCGCCGATTCGTTCTGCCCGCTGAGCGAGGCCAGCCGCTCGATGCCATGTAGAGTAGTGGCGCGAGTTGCATCGTCCTCGCCTTCAAACACAGCAGATGCCAGCATCACCTGCGTTGATCGACTGCAGCGGGATACCGTGCCTGCCCAGTCGGCGGTTCCGATGAGGCGCAGCGCAGTGACAGCATTGCCCAAGCTCACCTGATCAGAGACCTGCGAGGCATGCAACTGCACCTGCAGCGCCACGGGGTCGGGCGCAGCATCCTGCAGCCAAGCCCTCAGCTTAGACAGGTGGGGGCGGCCTGGCGTGGGCCGGGCCGCGCGCAGGTTCTGCGCCAGTTGGGCCAGGAAGACACCGTCCACGCCGCGCCGCTCCAGAACTTTGAGCAGATCAGTGGCGGCCTGCGGCGTAAAGGTGTCGGCAGTTTGCGCGCACAGATGGGCCAATTCGCGTGCGGCCTTGTAGCTGGCAACTCGGTCGGCCAGGCGCCGCAGGTTCTCTACAAGCACCACACGCAGCGTGGTGGGCAGGGCCCACAGCTCGCCCAGGCTCAGTTCACGCACGTCCTGATAGGCTTCGAGCACATGGTGGATTAGGCCCTCGTCAAACGCACTGTCGGTGTGCGCCACAAAGGCCCAGGCGACACCGTAGATTCGGGGCAGCCCCACCAGCGGCGGTTCGCTCAGAACGGGTAACGAGCGATAGTAGCGCCCAGGCAAGCCGCTGCGGATTTCCTGCAGCTGACCTTCGATGAGATGGAAATTGTCAAGCAGCCACGCCGCTGCGGGGTCGGTTTCATGGCTGTCGGCCTGGGAAGCAATGTGTCGATAGGAAGCTCTCAGCGAGCGGATGTTGCTGTGCAGCCGAGGATAGAAAGTCGATCGTCCGAACGACGCTTTTACAGCGCGGTGCGTAGCTGCGAGGCTGCGGGCATGCTGGTCGAATCTGTCGCGACCAAACACCTCTGAGCGGATTGGCTCCAACACCGGCCCAAGTGCAGGGTCGAGCATGTGCACGATCTCGCGTGGGACCCAAGCGGGAAAGCCCGTACGAGACAGCAGGGTCATGCGCCTAAAGCACCAGCCACGACAAGGCAGCCATCAGGGCAACAAGCACCATAACTGTGACGAAGCGCGCAGCCAGCAGGCCCTGCAAGCCATCGGACGCCGTCTTGAGTCCGTGCCACTGACCGCGCAACAGGCCGCAGTGCTCCAGGTGATCGGCCAGCGCAACGCACTCCAGCGCAGACACGTCGGCTGGTGCACTCAAGGACGACGTGTCCCAACTGGGCGCGGAACGGGGTACGGGCGGCATGATCGTGTCCTGACAAGAAAAAACCCTGGGGCCATTGGGCCTGTTGTAGTTTTCGAGGAGTGCGCTTGTCTGTACGCCCGCGCACCGACAAGTGTCTGTGTCGTTCTCACAGTGATCCGCCGCAGCTACAAAACCACTACCGAGGCCAACCGTGGTTAAACCTGTATTGACACCCCAACCGTTCAATGACCCACGCAACGCAACCGAGACTATCTTCACTCACGGGTGCGAGCAGTTGATCCGGCGGCTTAACGATTCCCTGGCCACCGAACTGGCGTGTGTGCTGTATTACAACCAACGTCCATTGAACGCATCGGGCCTTGTCGCCTTGCGGGAGGCCGAAATGCCCTTGCCTCACTCTTTAAGGGATCTGCAGCACGTGGACAGGCTGGCGCGGCGTGTCGTTCAGTTCGGAGGCATTCCCGGTTACCCCACAGATCCGATCGCTGGCTCATGCCATGCCGCCTACGACAGCGCGTTGGATCTGAGCGCTTTGATCAAGGCAAACCTGACAGCTGAACACGCTGTCATCGACACTTGCCAACAACTTATCGATAGCATCGACAGCGGGCCCTCGGCTCTGCTCCAGCTACTGCAGGCGCTCATCACCGGTGAGAGGTCGCATATGGACAAGCTAACCAGCTGGTTTGACGATTGAGCAGCCCGCCTGATGGGAAGTCCATCGCTCTGGCGCATCACTCTTTGAATTCACCACATCGATCGACACCGGGCCACGCAGACGGTCGGGATAGCGAACCGCAGAGAGCAGTGGGCTCAGATGCGGGCATAGGCAAAGGTGCATAGCGATCGGCGGACACCAGCTCATCTAGGCCTACCCGACGCAACGACGCGATCGGCCGGGTAAGGCCCATGGCCTGCAGAGACGGATACCTTCCCTGACGCAACACGCGGCAGCGGCCGCTGTAACGGGTGTCCTCGCAAACCTCCCACTCACGTTGATCCACCACAGCGGAGGAGGCGCTGTCGTTAAAACCGGAGCGCTCCAGATTGCCCAGGCGTTTGGGGGTGGTGAAAAGTCGCCCCTTGAACCCCTCGTGCTCGTAGAACGTGATCTGAGCGGGAGCGAAAGACATCCAAGTCGTCGAGGTCAGTACCACCGATAGCCTTATGAACCTCCATACCGTCTTACCCATCGCCGTTTCCCATTACAGTTCGGCCGAGGGCCAGAAGCTGTGTCTGGAAGCTTGGACCATTGGGACGTAACCGTCTGTACGCTCCCGCATACAGGGCACGCCTTATATGTTCGCTATCGAACACACGAGGAGGGCGTATGGCGCTAGAGTGGTCCTCGCGGCGAAGGTGCACGCCGTTCCGCCCATACGGGCCAATGCCCCAACTTTGAGAAACCGCATGGACACACCCGACCTTCGCCACAGCAACCAACTTCTAGCTGTATTGCCCGATGCCGACTGGTTGCGCTGGAGAGATCAGCTGGAAGCGGTCGATTTGCCCCTGGGACAGGTGCTTTACGAGTCTGGCGCCCGTATGAGCCATGTGTTTTTCCCGATAGACGCCATCGTGTCGTTGCTCTACGTTCTGGAAGACGGTGCATCCGCAGAGATTGCAGTCGTGGGCAACGAAGGCGTGGTAGGTGTGGCCATCTTCATGGGTGGTGAGTCCACCACAAGCCGCGCTGTCGTGCAAAGCGCGGGCCGGGGTCTGAAGATGCGCGCCGCCATCATCAAGGAGGAGTTCGCGCGCTCGGGCCCTGTGCTGCACCTGTTGTTGCGCTACACGCAGGCACTCATCACCCAGATGGCCCAGACAGCAGTCTGCAATCGGCACCATTCACTGGACCAGCAGCTGTGCCGCTGGCTGCTGCTGAGCCTGGACCGGCTCAAGGGCAGCGAGCTGGCCATGACGCAGGAGCTTATTGCCAACATGCTGGGGGTGCGCCGCGAAGGCGTGACCGAGGGGGCGCTCAAGCTGCAGCGTGCAGGTCTGATCCGCTATGCGCGAGGCCACATCACAGTGCTGGATCGCAAGGGCCTGGAAGCCCGAACCTGCGAGTGTTACGAGGTGGTCAACCGTGAGTATTCACGTCTGCTGCCACAGCGAACCGCGATCTGAAGACGAAATCGCTTGGGCGGCTTCAACGCGATGATGCGCCTCTGGCATGGCGCCGCCAGTCCACCAAGGCCATAGCGATCGCCCCCAGGGTGGCTGCGATGAGCACCGCCTTGACGGGCTCGCGGCGGACAAAGTCCAGGGTATGGTTGCCGGTGTTGCGGACCTGATCGCCAGCCTGCTTGGAGCCCGATATCACGGCGTCCATGCCAGCCCGGGCCAACTCGCTGGCATGCTCCATCAACTGCTCCAAGGCCTGAGGCACGTTTTGGTCCGCATCCTTGAGCGTCTCAGCGAGAGAGTTGGCGAAATTGCCGTCTCTTCTGTCGGGGTTTTCGCTGGCTGGAAGGGCTGGTTGATGTTCATTCATGACATTTCCTATCGGTGGGGAGTGTGAACAACTGTGCATCACAGCACACACGTTGTCGGTGGGTTGACGCACAGACAGCGGCACGCGTGGCGGGCACAGTGGGACCAGTCGCCTGTGGGGCCCCACTGCCGATTCGGCCCAGCCCGAAACTGGAACACTGACCCCCCGAAGGAATGAGGTACACGATATGAAACACGTATTGAACAACTGCAGGACCGGCGTCGCCACCGGCGCACTGCTGTTGCTGAGCGCTTGCGCCGGGATGACGCCGCAGGAACGCAGCACAGCGGTGGGCGCGGGCGTTGGCGCCGTCGGAGGCGCCGTGCTGACGGGCGGTAGCGCCCTGGGGACACTGGGTGGCGCCGCTGTTGGCGGCATCATTGGCCACGAAGTCGACAAGCGCTGAACGCTCAACGAAAGCGCCCCGGCTCCTGTGGAGCGTCGGGGCGTTTTCACGTCCAGCGATCAACGGTCGATCAGCACCTCGACGCGCGTATCACGTCGCTGCCGCGCCTCCCCGAACTGCCCTGTGAAAATGCGCCCCGGCGGCACACCCGCGTTGATCAGCGCATCACGCACCAGAAAAACCCGGGTTTCATCGGAACCGTCCAGCCGCAGTTGGGCTTCGGGATTCTGACGCATGTAAATGGCAATGGCACTGGTCTTGGATTCATCGGTGCGCAGGATGCTGTGGCCCTGGGGACTGAACAGGTAATCGGTGTGGGTGCGCCAGATCGGACCGAGGACCGCAGCGTCGGATCTGACCATGCGTGGCTCCATTTCTGCGCTGATCATGTTCCCCCCCGCAAGGTCAGGCACAGGCACTGAACGGGCGTCGGGCGGTGCATGTGTGGGCCCAGATGCACACGCTGCCAGTGCGAGGACAGCAAGCAAAGCCTGACAGACCAGCAGGCGAACCGGGCGGGTTGCACGTACGGTGGTTTTCATGTTGATTCCTTTGGGCAAACGGTAGTTTCGACACGGCACACGGCACTAAGTGGCACGCATGGCCCCGTGTTTGTGGGATGCCGCCCTGGAGATACGCTATGCCGGAGGGTCCCTCGGTTCCGTACGCTGGCGAGCATCGCGAAAAGGTACGAGATCTGGCGGGCGTGGTCCGCTGCGCAGCAGGTCATCCCACACCGCGCTGGTCACGCCAAAGCATGTGCCGCCACCGCCGGCGGCGTGGTGCCGCGCATGCCAGCGCCTGCGGCGCTTGAGCCAGACCGATGTGCCCTTGCCATGGTGCACGGCGTGGTGGGTCAGTGCGTAGGCGAGGTAGCCACCCAGCAGACCCAGCATCAATGCCTGTGCCTGCCAGAGGTCGCCCATCCACCATACGGGCAAAAAGACCAACATCAGGAACAGCGCCGCACTCAGCACCGTGGGGGTACCCACTAGTGCGGTGGGACGGGCGTGGTGCTGTTGGTGCCAATGACGAAACGGTGGCAACCCGTGCAGTACGAAGCGGTGCAAAACGTACTCGGTGACGCTCCATCCCAACAGACCCAGCACAACGCAGACCAGCAAAGAGGCCGCGCGCTCACCCGGGGCCCAGACGAGAAGGGACAGCATCAGGGCCACGACGGCTGCTCCGTAAAGGTAGAAGTCGGCGCGGTAGCTGGCCTGACTGTGCTCGAGCGATATGAGACCCATGCAATCACCATAGACCGATGCCCGTTCGGCGTCTGTGCGCCACCCCACCCCACGCCGACGCATGAGTCCGCAATCGCGCAGACGCTGCCGCATGAGCACCCAACACTGATGTGGCCTTCAATCTGCACGACTGCCCTGGCGTGGTGCGCTCGGTCGGGCGCTATCTGGGGCAGGCATGTCGCATGCCATCAGCGTCAGGAACGAACCGGCTGCAGCCCCCCTCCGAGGGCACCGCGAACGCGGGCCGGGCGGTCTGCGACAGGTGTGGCCAGCACATGGTTCATCACCCTGCCTGCGCTATTGCCAAGCCTTCGCCACGCTCCCAGTGCCGGTGAGCGCCGATCGCACCCTTGAAGGCCGAAACAAAATCATCCGACTGCGTGTACTCACCCCTGACCAATCCGGCCAAGGGCGCTACCGCCCCCATTCGGCCGTGGTCCTGGCTGCTGTGCAGCTGGCCAAGGGCCGCATCCAGCAGGTCGGCGCCCGAACTTGCGACGGCTACTGCCTTGCCATGACGATATATCTGCGCCACAAAACGGATGGCCCGCGGGTCACGGGCGAGGTTATGTACTCCCCGGCTTGCTGGCGGCTCCATGGGCGGTATGAAGAGTGCATCAAAAGCCACCGAGGTCACATTGTCCAGCGTGGCATGGGGTGACAAGCAGGCATCGCCAGCTGCACGGACGTTTCCCAACGTGGGTGCCACCAGGGTGCATTGCGCGCCTGCGCTTTCGAGCTGCTGGCGCATGTGCTCCACCGCCACTGCATCCACCCCGTCGGCCACTAAAACAGCCACATGTCGGGTGGCTATGCCTTGGTATGGGTGACCATGCATGCTGAGAGAGGGCGATGGTGGCATATCCGGCGCCATGAGCACATGGCGAAATCCGGGCCAGGCGGCGGCCGCTTCGGGGGCAGGCTCAGAGATACCCAGCGGGCCGGCCACGCGGGTGGCCAGTAAGGAGTCCACATGGGCGAGGTTGTCAACCATGCGCTGGCGTATCGCTGGGGTATTCAGCTTGGAGAGCTCAAACTGGAACGCGGCCACGAGGTGATCCTGTTCTGTTGGCGACTGGCTGTTCCAGAACAGACGTGCTTGTGAAAAGTGGTCTTCGAAACTGGGGCTTCGCCCACGCTGTTTGGGGGAACCCAGGATCTCCGGGTGGTGCGTGAATCCTGTAGCACCGACGGGCTCGAAAGTGCGCCCGTCGACACGGAACTCGTCACCAGCGCCAAGCGAATGAGGCTCATACGCGACCTGCCCGCTGGCAACCATCTGGCGGTGCTGTCCATCTCGCTGGAAGTTGTACACCGGGCAGATGCCACGGTTGATGGGTAGCTCATGAAAATTAGGACCACCCAGGCGCGATAGTTGTGTGTCGGTGTAAGAAAACAGGCGCCCCTGGAGTAAAGGGTCGCTGGAAAAGTCGATGCCAGGCACCAGGTGGCCCGGGTGGAAGGCCACTTGTTCGGTCTCGGCGAAAAAGTTGTCGGGATTCCGGTTGAGCACCAGACGACCGATGCGCTGCACCGGGACGAGCTCTTCCGGGATGAGTTTGGTGGGATCCAACAGATCGAAGCCGAAACGGTGCTCATCAGCCTCGGACACCACCTGCCAGCCCAGCTCCCATTCAGGGAACTGCCCACTGTCTATGGCCGCCCAGAGATCGCGGCGGTGGAAATCGGGGTCTCTACCGGCCAACTCCTGCGCCTCGTCCCACAGCAACGCATGCACCCCCAGGCGGGGTTTCCAATGGAATTTGACAAAGTGCGCGGCGCCTGCACTGTTGATGAGACGGAAGGTGTGAACACCAAAGCCCTCCATCATGCGCAAGCTGCGTGGCAGCCCCCGGTCGGACATCACCCACATCAGCATGTGGGTCGCCTCAGGCATCAGTGAGGCAAAGTCCCAGAAAGTGTCGTGGGCGCTGGCGGCCTGTGGAATCTCGTTGTGGGGTTCGGGCTTGACGGCGTGAACCAGGTCGGGGAATTTGATGGCGTCCTGAATGAAAAACACCGGGATGTTGTTGCCCACGAGGTCATAGTTTCCCTCGGGGGTGTAGAACTTCACAGCGAATCCGCGGGCGTCGCGCACGGTATCGGCCGAGCCGCGCGCCCCCGCCACGGTGGAAAAGCGCACGAACACCGGGGTTTGAATGGTGGGATCGCCCAGAAATCCTGCGCGGGTGAGCGGAGCCTGACTCTCGTAGACCTGGAAGAAGCCATGAGCGCCGGCGCCTCGCGCATGCACGGCACGCTCGGGAATTCGCTCGTGATCGAAGTGGGTGATCTTCTCGCGAAGGATGAAATCCTCCAGCAACGTCGGTCCACGGATACCGGCCTTGAGCGAATTGTGGTTGTCGCTGAGCAGAAGCCCCTGATTGGTGGACAAGCGGTCATCAAAGGTATCCAGCGCTCCGGCTGGCCGCACAGCGGACACATGCCCAGGCGACGACGATCCTTCGAAGGTGAAATCGGATTTGGCCCGTGACAGTTCGGTGGCTTCGGCGGTGCGGCGAGAGGGTTTTTTCATGGGTTCTTTCGAATGAATCTGTGAGCACGCATGTACACCCGCAGTCTCGCGGACCGCACTATCGACGTCGGTTCGCCAACCCACACGCCACCGTAACCCGCTCCTCTTTGTCAACAGTCTGACGGGTGGGTGCCGTAGAACGCATGGATGCCGGCCTCCCATTTCTTGTCAGCCATGTCCGGCCAATGGTTCCGGTCAAAACCCGGGGCTTCTTCAAGCCGCTCTCGCTTTACATCGAGCACGAAACATTTCTTCTCCGTATCCAGCTTCAGGGCGTCCCATGGCACCGCAAACAGCTTTTCGCCTACCCCCATCAAGAAGCCCCCGAATGAGAGCACCGCGTAGCTCACTCGGCCGGTGCGCATGTCGAGCATGATCTCCTTGATGTCCCCCAGGTCCAGTGAGTCGTTGTTGTAGACATCATTGCCAATCAGGGTGTTGGCGCCCATCAACTCGGGACCGGGTCCGTGCCGGCTGTCCGGTCCGGAGGCGGGTGTGCTGGGGATGCTAGGTTCAATGGTATTCATGGCGGTCTCCAGTGGAGGGAAAACGGGCAAGGGAAGCAGCGGTATCACCGCCGCAACGAGACTATCTGTGGCTGTCCGACCGCGTCTGTTCGGCACCAGACAGACCATCCAGACCGCTCATCGGACACTGAGCCGCCCGCACACTGAAAGCCCGTGCCATGCACACCCTGCCGCGTTACTGGTCAACGCCCGCCTTTTGCCGGTTGGCATGATGCGCATGAGCAGACGACGCCATCGCGTTACACCTGTCCGGCTGCCCAAAGTTTTCATGGACCGGGTAACGCCGCCCTTCGCACGCTTTGTGCGCATCGAGACCGCCGGAGGCGGCGTTCTGGTGCTGTTCACCCTGGCGGCCCTTATCCTGTCGAACTCCCCCTGGGCCGAGTCTTACCTGCGAATCTGGGAAATCCCTCTGGGCTTGCGCGTCGGCGAGCTGTCGTTCGACCGTTCGCTCAAGCACTGGATCAACGACGGACTGATGACGTTGTTCTTCTTTCTGGTCGCGCTGGAGCTCAAGCGGGAGCTGGTCCTGGGTGAGATGAAAAACCCCCGCATGGCCGCGCTGTCTGTTGCAGCCGCCCTTGGGGGCATGGTCGTACCGGCCGGGGTCTATCTGGCACTCCAATGGGGGCAGCCCGGCCATCACGGCTGGGGCACCGTGATGGCAACCGATACGGCGTTTGTCATCGCCTGCCTCGCGCTGCTGGGTTCACGCATTCCGCAAAGCCTACGCGTGTTCATGCTTTTTCTGGCCATCGTCGACGACATCGGCGCCATCCTCGTGGTGGCGATCGGCTACAGCAGCCAGCTGGATTGGCGAATGCTCGCCCTGGCTGGTGGGGGCTTGGCGCTCATGCGTGTGGGCGCATTGAGTGGAGTACGTGGCTTTGCACCCTACATCGGCGTGGGCAGCCTGATCTGGCTCGCCATCGACGCGTCCGGCATCCACGCCACCGTCACAGGCGTACTCCTCGGACTCATGACACCCGCTCGGCGTTGGGTCGGGGACCAGCGCCTTTACGCGATCCTGGATCAGGTGGTGGCACATCCGGCGGGCGACACCAGCAGCGCCAAGACACCGGATCGCAAGACCCTGCAGGAGGCCGAGATCGCTGCGCGCGAATCCCTGTCTCCGGTCGAACGGCTCGAAATGGCCCTTCATCCCTGGGTCAGCTTCGGCGTCATGCCGCTCTTCGCGTTTGCCAATGCGGGCGTGGCGCTTTCGTGGGCCAGCATCGGCGAGCCCGTAGCCTTTGCCGTGCTCGCGGGGTTCACGGTCGGCAAGCCGGCAGGGGTTCTGCTGTTCAGTTGGTTGGCACTACGCTCGGGACTTGCTATCAAGCCTCCCGACTTGAGCTGGCGCTTGCTTGCGGGGGGCAGCTTTTTCGCAGGCATCGGTTTCACGATGGCCTTGTTCATCGCCGACCTCGCCCTGGATAGCTTGCTTTTGGACAGCGCAAAAATTGGCATTTTCCTAGCTTCTTTGTTGTCTGCGATCGCCGGTGTGATGCTACTTAGTGGGACACCCAACGAGTCGGCTAAACGGTCCTGATGATCCCCTGCTCCAATCAGGCGCCCGCAGCTACCCGCGACTACAGGCGCCGCCCCAGCGAACTGTTGTACCTGGTTAGCGTCACCGCCACCCGCGCGGTTTGGCGTGGTCACGAGCAACCCTGCTGGGTGGAGCACCAGGGCTTGCCCTTCAGTGACCGGCCCTCGATCGGCATCATGGACTATCAGCTGGACAAAGACCCTAACGGCCTCGCTCGTCCCGGTCCGTCCCGTAACGCCGGTTCCCAGGCCGAAAACAGCCGCGATCCATTTGGACAACCGCTGCTGCGGCAGGAAGTTCAGCCTTGCAAGGACCGCCCCGTCGATGCGGCCCCTCTGTATTGGGACTTGTCCTATACCTTCAAGGGCATGAACTACAGACTGCGTACCCTTTCCCCTCCAGGACGTTCCGTGTTCGTGAACCGATACGGTGAGCCCAGAGAGTGAGGGATGTAGCACGGTCAAATTTGGGACACTTTGCCAAGATGCTGGTGCCCACAAGTTCCTCCTGGTTCCCTAGTGATCAACGTTTTTGAGAAGAGAACGGAGAGGCGCACCTCAAGACTGCCGCCACGGTTCCCTTAGGTTCCCCCTGGTTCCCCGTGCATCAAAATTTTTGAGAGCAAATCGAGATATTGCTGCACCCCAAATAGACTTGGCGCCCCTAGAGAGCCACAGCAAGATCCACGTCGTGGTTCCTCTCAGTTCCCTCAGGTTCCCGGGCGTCGTACAACGGGAAAAAAGCAGACACCGTGGTCAAGTGCTACGAAAAGGAACCGTCGAGCTGTATGACATCTACCTCTCCTAGACACACGGCTGCTTCCAAGCGTATCGGCGGTTTTTCGTCCCAGAGACACCAGCGCCCTCCGGTTCCCCAGGTTCCCTGCGGGGCAATATTTGAGAGGCGGATAGAGAGACGGGAATGAAAATCGCTACCACGCACCCTCCCTACAAGAGCCATTTCCGGTGGGGACAGGTTCCCCCGGCGCCCGTTAGTTCCCACTGGTCCCACGACGAGGATTCTCCCTCCCGACAGGTTTCTTTTGGTTCCTACCTGGTTTCCATGACCATAACGGAGTCGATTTATCCAACGACCCCCGGTTGTTAGGCTGCCAGGCGGTCGCCGCACTCGGCTTTAACGCGCGCAAGGTCGCTGTACAGGGGAGCTTTCACAGGCATGTCAGGAATGCTGCGGTTTGCCTGCCACCTCATTGAGTCATTCGGACAAATACTTGCCGGACTGCGCCGGCTCCAAAATTGATGTGATATCGATCAAACGCTCCCCACCAATGAGTTCAATAGAGCTGAAAAATCCGGCTTTCCGCCGTAAAACGCGCGCGCATGCGCGCGCGCCCTTTTGAAGCTTTCACCAAACAGCAAAAATTTGCACTCATTTCGATTTACGAGTGCATGGGCAGAGACAGGTTCGGTCCTGACTACCAGCACCGCCAGCATGACAGGCCCTCGCTTTGCGAGGGCCTTTTCTTTTGCGCCAAGCCCCAATACGTGCGGGCTCTGGCGGGGTTCCGGTTTATCTGCCAACCCTCCCAGCTGCCTGGGGAAACGTCTCTCTGGACCCTTGCTAGGTGGTCCTGTCTCCGCTTGTGCGCCCTTTTTCACCTCAACGCGGTCGGGTAGGGCCCGAGCGCCGGTGGTCGGCCGATAGGGAAAACACTAGGAACGTGGAGTTCAAATCCATTTAAGCTGACCAAATGGTTAGAAAAAGTGGATGAACTTCAATCAATACCTGTGAGTTACCCAATGAAAAGTACGAGAAGGTCGGTTTACTGGGCAGATCTGACCAGTGAGTATTTCTCCCAATTGGATAGAAAAAATCTGATCGCGGTGTTGCCCGTGGGGGCCACGGAACAGCATGGTCCACACCTGCCGATGTCGACAGACACAGCCACCATCGACGGCGTGGTGCGCGCCGTGGCCAGCCGCCTGCCCGAGTCGTTGCCGGCGCTGTTTCTGCCCACCTGCCCTTATGGCAAAAGCAACGAGCACTCACTGTTTCCTGGAACACTGACCGTTTCTGCCTCGGCCCTGGCGCAGTTGTGGATGGAGATAGGTGCCTGTGTGGCGGCATCGGGTGTGCGCAAGCTGGTGCTGTTCAACAGCCACGGCGGGCAGATGCCCGTGATGGACATCGTCGCACGCGATCTGCGTGAGCAACACAACATGATGGTGGTCTGCTCGCACTGGTACACGCTGGGCTTGCCCGACAACCTGTTTGGTGCACATGAACTCCAGCACGGCATCCACGCCGGTGAACTGGAGACCTCCATCATGCTGCACCTGACCCCTGACCACGTACGCATGGAGCGTGCGAAGAAGTTCGGATCGCTGACCGAAGTGCTGGCCACCGAGGGCCGATACCTGTCGCTGGGCAACAGCGGCAAGCTGGGTTGGCAAACGCAGGACATCAACCCCGAGGGCGCCGCTGGAAACGCTGCCGCCGGAACGGTCGAGAAGGGACGCGCGGTGGTTGAGCACGTCGCGGACCGGTTCATCGAGCTGCTGCATGAAGTGCATCGCTTCGACCTGGAACGCCTGCAAAACCGGCCTGCATGGGCCTGATGGTCCCAGCAAGTGACCTCGCGCAACCACACAGTAGCTGAAAGGACGGTTCGGCCGTGACTTCTGAATCCTCTGCACCCCTGGTTTCCCTCAAGGGCGTGACCAAACGGTTCTCCAATGGAACGCTTGCCCTTCAAGGCATGGATCTTGAAGTCGGCGAGCACGACTTCATCAGCTTTCTGGGCCCCTCAGGCTGCGGCAAAAGCACCGCACTGCGCCTGATTGCCGGACTGAGTGAGACCACATCGGGCGAGATCACCTGGCACGCACGCCCTGCTGGCAAGGGGTCGCGCAGCCGTCTGCTGAGCTTTGTCTTCCAGGAACCGACGCTCATGCCGTGGTCGCGGGTCTTCGACAACGTCTACCTGCCGCTGCGACTCGCTGGCATTTCGAGGGACGAGGCCGACGCCACGGTGAAAGAGGCACTGGCGATGGTCGGTCTGTCCCGCTTCAGCCATGTTTACCCGCGCGAGCTTTCGGGGGGCATGAAGATGCGGGTGTCGATCGCGCGGGCACTGGTCACGCAGCCTCGGTTGCTGCTGCTGGACGAACCGTTTGCCGCACTGGACGAGATGACGCGCAACAAGCTCAACAACGACATCCTGGCGATCTGGCGCGAGCAGAAGTTCACGGTTCTGTTTGTCACGCACAGTGTCTTCGAGTCGGTGTACCTGTCCAACCGCATCGTGCTCATGGCACCGAGACCGGGTCGCGTGGTCGATGAGATCCGCATCGATGAGCCCTACCCGCGCAGCACCGATGACTACGGCACCTCGACACGTTACCAGGAGGTGGTGCGCCGGGTGCAGCGCGCCTTGCACGGAACGCTCGAAGGCGTTGCCATCGACCATTGAGGATCCAACATGTCCACATTGACAGCCGCTCCCGAACTTGAGCCCGCCGCACAGCGGCGCAACCGCTCCAGACGCATCGAATCCCAGATGCGTGTCGTCCTGCCTCTGGCCATCGTCGCCGCCCTGCTCCTGTTGTGGGAGGTGGTGGTACGCATCAACGAAATCCCGCACTACATACTGCCGGCCCCTTCACTGGTTCTCAAGACCCTCGTGAGCAACTGGGAGTCGCTGGCGCCTGCGCTCCTGTTCACCGTGAAGCTCACCCTGATGGCGTTGGCTGCTGCCATCGTCGGTGGCGTCCTGTTGGCCATGGCATTCGCGATGTCCAAATGGGTCGAAATCGCGCTGTTCCCGATCGCGGTGATCCTGCAGGTCACCCCCATCGTGGCGATCGCCCCATTGATCCTCATCTATGTGGACAACACCACCTCGGCCCTGCTGATCTGCGCCTGGATCGTGGCGTTTTTTCCCATACTGTCCAACACCGTGATCGGCCTCAAGAGCGCGGACAGCAACCTCAAGGACCTCTACACCCTGTACGACGCGACGCCCTGGCAACGTTTTCGTTTCCTGCTGGTGCCGTCCGCCCTGCCCTACTTCCTGGGCGGCCTGAAGATCGCTGGCGGGTTGAGCCTCATCGGTGCCGTGGTGGCCGAGTTCACCGCAGGGTCCGCAGGGCGCAACACCGGGCTGGCGTCGCGCATCCTGGAATCGATGTTCCGCACCGAGATTCCGATGATGTTCGCCGCCTTGCTGCTGGTGTCGTTGCTGGGCATCGTGGTTTTTGTCGTGTTTGCGGCGCTGGCCAAGGCCTTGCTCGGGCAATGGCACGAAAGCGAGATGCGCCGGGAGCACTGATGAGAGACCTTGCACAGCCCCTGCCCCGGCGCTACTGGCTCTGTCGTGCCCATGTACCGTCGGTGCTTCGGCCCGGTCTTCCCGACGGGCTCGTGGCCGTGGGTGTCGAAGAGGGGCGCATCCTGGGCGTGGCAGCGCACCCACCCGAAGGCGAGGCTTGCATCGACCTGGACGGCGCGACGCTGACATCTGGCTGGGTCGATCCGCACACCCACCTGGACAAGGGTGACCTGCTGGCCACGGGGCTCGAGCCCGCAGCAGACCTTATGTCTGCGGTGAATCTCGTGCGTGCTGACCAGGCGAGCTGGACACCCGAGTCGGTGCGAAGGCGTGCGGATTTCGCGCTGCGCACGGCCATTGCCCATGGCACACGCGCGCTCAACAGCTATTGCGACTGGGCCGGCGTACAGCCGGGCCCTGCCTGGGAGCCGCTGCAGCGCGTGCGCGAACAGTGGCGACCTCATGCCGAGATGACGCTGACGGCTCTGGTGGATCTGGCCGATCTCCGGACGGCGGAGGTGGCCCGCGACGTGGCGGTGCGGGTGCGCGATGCGCAGGCCGTCCTCGGGGTTTTCGTTTACCCCGGTGCGCCGCTGGAGCATCTGGTGCACGTATTCGATGTGGCCACGTCCCACGGTCTGCGCCTGGACTTTCATGTCGATGAGCACCTCCGGCCGGATGTGAGCGGCCTGCGCCGCATCGCGGCGCTGGCACGTGAACGCGAATGGGGCAGCCGAACCGTCTGCGGTCACGCCTGTGCCCTGATGGCCGTGGACAGGGATACGCGCCAGCTGGCTCTGGACGAGGTGGCTGAGGCGGGTATCTCCCTGGTCGCCTTGCCCTACACCAACTTGTATCTGCAGGACAGCCTTGGACCCGGAACGCCCCGGCAAGACGCCACGGTCGGGGCGCGGCGCACACCGCTTCGCCGCGGCCTGCTGCCGATACACGAGGCCCGTCAGCGGGGCATCACCGTGGCGGTGGCTTCCGACAACCACCGCGATCCATTCTTTCCCGGGGGTGACCTCGATCCGCTGCAGACCTTGGCGCTCGCAGCACTGGTGGGCCAGATGGACAGACCGCTGGAGGACTGGTGCGACACGGTCACGACCTCGGCGGCTGCGGCGCTGGGCCTGAGTTGGGATGGGGTCCTGAGGACCGCCGCCCCTGCGGATCTGGTCATCCATCCGGCACGCAACAGCATCGAATGCCTGGCACGTCCCGCCGCCCCCCGGCGGGTGATCCGCCATGGGCAATGGCTCGATGCCCACCTGGCCGTCGTCCCCGATTTCAGGGAACTCGACGATCTCCGAACCCACATGGCACAACCTTCATGAGCGAAGCACTGTCTATCCCTGCACCGCCCTCGCAATGTGCCCAGCACTACGGGCTGTCTTCCCACTTCGATTGGGAACAAATTGCCCAAGACCTCGCGGGTCTGGATGTGGTGCGTGAGCCCCGTACGCGCAAGGCGCTGTCGCGTGACTACTACTGGTACAGCCCCATCCTGGACGACGAGCTCAGCACCCGCCTGGCCGACCTGGTGGTCCGCGTCAACACGCATGCCGATGTGGTGCGCGTCGCTGAAGTGGCGGCACGCCATCGCATACCGGTGACCGTGCGCGGTGGCGGTACCGGCAACTACGGTCAGTGTGTACCCCTGCTGGGCGGCCTGGTGGTCGACATGACACCGATGCAGCGCGTGCTGCATGTGGGGGACGGCGTGATGCGGGTGCAAGGCGGTGCGCGCATCTTCGACATGGAGATGGCGGCACGCGAGACGGGACAGGCCTTGCGCATGTGGCCCAGCACCTGGAAGGTGGCCACCATTGCCGGCTTTATCGCGGGTGGCTTCGGCGGCGTGGGCTCCATCCGTCATGGCGTGCTGCGTGACAGCGGCAACCTGATCCGCTGCAGCGTGGTCACGCTGGAGGAACAGCCTCGGACCCTGGAGCTGCTGGGAGACGACATACAGAAAGTCCACCACGCCTACGGCACCAACGGCATCATCACCGAGGTGGAGCTGGCTCTGAGCCCTGCGGTGGACTGGGTCCACACGATTGCCCTGTTTCCCGACTACGGTGATGCCCTGCGCGCTGCCCAGGCGGCCAGCGCGCCCGACGTCCCGCTGTTTCTCCTGACGGTGGTGGACTCTCGGTTCGCGCCCTACTACGACAGCCTGAAGGCCCATTTCCCTGCCGGTTCGCACGCCATCTTTGCCATGGTGGACCCGGCCGGACTGGCAACCTATGAGGCACTGGTCCATCGCCGGGGCGGCAGGCTGTCGCTGGCGCAGACCGAGGCCGAACTGGACGCGGCC
>CALRLO020000028.1:0-61466 GCA_943368755.1 Synechococcus sp. UW140
AGGCAATGATCTTGGCCACGACGCCGGCGCCGACGGTGCGGCCGCCTTCACGGATAGCGAAGCGCAGACCTTCTTCCATCGCGATCGGGGCGATCAGCTTGACCGTGATCGACACGTTGTCGCCAGGCATCACCATCTCCTTGCCTTCCGGCAGCTCGATGGAGCCCGTCACGTCCGTCGTGCGGAAGTAGAACTGCGGGCGGTAGTTGTTGAAGAACGGCGTGTGACGGCCACCTTCGTCCTTGGACAGCACGTACACCTCGCCGGTGAAGTGCGTGTGCGGCTTGATCGAGCCGGGCTTGCACAGCACCTGGCCGCGCTCGACTTCTTCACGCTTGGTGCCGCGCAGCAGGATACCGACGTTGTCGCCTGCCTGACCCTGGTCCAGCAGCTTGCGGAACATCTCCACGCCCGTGCAGGTGGTCTTCTGGGTGGCCTTGATACCGACGATCTCGATTTCTTCGCCCACCTTGACCAGACCGCGCTCGATACGGCCGGTCACCACGGTGCCGCGACCCGAGATCGAGAACACGTCTTCCACGGGCATCAGGAACGCACCGTCCACGGCGCGCTCGGGCGTCGGGATGTAGGTGTCCAGCGCCTCGGCCAGCTTCATGATGGCGCCTTCGCCCAGCTCGCCCTTGTCGCCTTCCATGGCCAGCTTGGCCGAGCCCTTGACGATGGGGGTGTCGTCACCGGGGAAGTCGTACTTGGAGAGCAGCTCGCGCACTTCCATTTCCACCAGCTCCAGCAGCTCGGCGTCATCCACCATGTCGCACTTGTTCAGGAACACGATGATGTAAGGCACGCCCACCTGGCGCGCCAGCAGGATGTGCTCGCGGGTCTGGGGCATCGGGCCGTCAGCGGCCGAGCACACCAGAATGGCGCCGTCCATCTGGGCGGCACCGGTGATCATGTTCTTGACGTAGTCGGCGTGGCCGGGGCAGTCAACGTGCGCGTAGTGGCGGTTGGCCGTCTCGTACTCGACGTGCGCGGTGTTGATGGTGATGCCGCGCGCCTTTTCTTCCGGAGCCGCATCGATCTGGTCGTAGGCCTTGGCCTGACCGCCAAACTTGGAGGCCAGCACCGTCGTGATCGCCGCCGTCAGCGTCGTCTTGCCGTGGTCAACGTGGCCGATCGTGCCCACGTTCACGTGCGGTTTCGTCCGCTCGAATTTTTCCTTAGCCATCTGAGATACCTCTTTGAAAGAACAGACCCGTGTTGTGGTTTAAGGTCTGCACGACGTTGCTGGTTCGCCCCGCACGGGGACAGGGCGGCACGCCGTCGCAGACCGGCTTGAAATTACTTCGTGCGCGCGGCCATGATGGCCTCGGACACGTTGCGCGGTGCTTCGCTGTAGTGCTTGAATTCCATGGTGTAGGTCGCACGACCCTGGGACATGGAACGCAGCGTGGTGGAGTAGCCGAACATTTCGGACAGGGGCACTTCGGCCTTGATGGCCTTGCCGCCACCGACCATGTCTTCCATGCCCTGCACCATGCCGCGACGGCTGGACAGATCGCCCATCACGTTGCCGGCGTAGTCTTCGGGCGTCTCGACTTCCACGGCCATCATGGGCTCGAGGATGACGGGTTGAGCCTTCTTGCAGCCTTCCTTGAAGCCGAAGATGGCGGCCATCTTGAACGCCTGTTCGGACGAGTCCACATCGTGGTACGAACCGAAGTGCAGGGTGACCTTGACGTCGACCACGGGGTAGCCCGCCAGCACGCCGGTGTTCAGCGCTTCGACCACGCCTTTTTCCACCGCCGGGATGTATTCGCGAGGCACCACGCCGCCCTTGATGGCGTCGACGAATTCGAAACCCTTGCCAGCTTCGTTGGGTTCGATCTTGAACACCACGTGGCCGTACTGGCCTTTACCACCGGACTGGCGCACGAACTTGCCCTCGGCATCTTCCACGGTGCCACGGATGGTTTCGCGGTAGGCCACCTGCGGCTTGCCCACGTTGGCTTCCACGCCGAATTCGCGCTTCATGCGGTCGACGATGATCTCCAGGTGCAGCTCGCCCATGCCGGCGATGATGGTCTGACCGGACTCTTCGTCGGTCTTGACGCGGAACGAAGGGTCTTCGGAAGCCAGGCGCTGCAGCGCAATGCCCATCTTCTCCTGGTCGGCCTTGGTCTTGGGTTCCACGGCCTGTGCAATCACGGGCTCGGGGAAGACCATGCGTTCGAGCATGATGACGGCATCGGGATCGCACAGGGTTTCACCCGTGGTCACGTCCTTGAGGCCCACGCAGGCAGCGATGTCGCCGGCGCGGATCTCTTCCACTTCCTGGCGGTTGTTCGCGTGCATCTGCACGATACGGCCGATACGTTCCTTCTTGCCCTTGACGGGGTTGAAGACGCTGTCGCCTTTCTTGAGCACGCCGGAGTACACACGCACGAAGGTCAGCTGGCCGACGTAGGGATCGGTCATCAGCTTGAACGCCAGCGCGGACAGCTTCTCGCTGTCATCGGCCTTGCGCGAGGTCGGCTCTTCGTTGTCGTCGGTGCCACCCACGGGCGGGATGTCCACCGGCGAGGGCAGGAAGTCGATCACGGCGTCGAGCATGCGCTGCACGCCCTTGTTCTTGAAAGCGGTGCCGCACAGCATGGGCTGGATTTCGGTCGCGAGCGTGCGGGCACGGATGCCTTGCTTGATCTCGTCCTCGGAGAGGTCGCCCTCTTCCAGGTACTTGTTCATCAGCTCTTCGCTGGACTCGGCAGCGGCCTCGACCATCTTTTCGCGCCATTCCTTGGCCTGAGCCACCAGCTCGGCCGGGATGTCGGTGTAGTCGAACTTCATGCCCTGGGACGCTTCGTCCCAGATGATGGCCTTCATCTTGATCAGGTCCACCACGCCCTTGAAGTTCTCTTCGGCGCCGATGGGGATCACGATGACGACGGGGTTGGCCTTCAGGCGCAGCTTCATCTGGTCGTAGACCTTGAAGAAGTTCGCACCCGTGCGGTCCATCTTGTTGACGAACGCGAGGCGGGGCACCTTGTACTTGTTGGCCTGGCGCCAGACGGTTTCAGACTGGGGCTGCACGCCACCCACGGCGCAGTACACCATGCAGGCACCGTCGAGCACGCGCATGGAACGCTCCACCTCGATGGTGAAGTCCACGTGGCCCGGGGTGTCGATGATGTTGAAGCGGTGCTCGGGGTAGTTGAGCTCCATGCCTTTCCAGAAGCAGGTGGTGGCGGCAGACGTGATCGTGATGCCGCGCTCCTGTTCCTGCTCCATCCAGTCCATGGTGGCCGCGCCGTCATGAACCTCACCAATCTTGTGGTTCACGCCGGTGTAGAACAGGATGCGTTCGGTCGTGGTGGTCTTGCCCGCGTCGATGTGGGCGGAAATGCCGATGTTGCGGTAACGCTCGAGGGGCGTGGTGCGTGCCATGGAAATACTCCTGAAGTTGGCAGAGCCCGCCACCCTTTTGGGGTGCTGCGGGCTCGCCGGGTCGGGTTGACAGTGAGGCCGGGCTTAGAAGCGGAAGTGGCTGAAGGCCTTGTTGGCTTCGGCCATGCGGTGCACTTCGTCGCGCTTCTTCATCGCGCCGCCACGGCCTTCGGTGGCCTCCAGCAGCTCATTGGCCAGGCGCTGGGCCATGGATTTCTCGCTGCGCTTGCGGGCAGCTTCTTTGAGCCAGCGCATGGACAGCGCCAGACGGCGCACGGGGCGCACTTCAACGGGCACCTGGTAGTTGGCACCACCCACGCGGCGGGATTTGACTTCCACCATGGGCTTGACGTTGTTGATGGCGGTCATGAAGAGCTCCAGCGGATCCTTGCCGCTTTTCTTCTCCATCTGCTCCAGCGCACCGTAGATGATGCGCTCGGCAACCGCCTTTTTGCCGCCTTCCATGATCACGTTCATGAACTTGGAGAGCTCGACATTGCCGAACTTGGGATCCGGCAGGATTTCACGTTTAGGGACTTCGCGACGACGTGGCATTTTTCACCTCTTGCTTCAGTTGATGGCTGGACGTCCTGTTATCCAGACACCCCGCAGATTCATCCGGAATCTGCACTTACTCGACCCTTGTTCAGGGTCACTACGCCTGTCCGGCTCGTCAAAACCGGGCGGCACCAAAAAAGAAAACCGGATTAAGCCTTCTTCGGACGCTTCGCGCCGTACTTGGAACGCGACTGCTTGCGGTCTTTCACGCCTTGCAGATCCAGCGAGCCACGCACGATGTGGTAGCGAACACCGGGCAGATCCTTGACACGACCGCCGCGGACCAGCACGACGCTGTGTTCCTGGAGGTTGTGGCCTTCACCGCCGATGTAGGAAATGACTTCGAAACCGTTGGTCAGGCGCACCTTGGCGACCTTACGCAGAGCGGAGTTCGGCTTCTTGGGCGTCGTGGTGTACACGCGGGTGCACACGCCGCGACGCTGCGGGCAGTTTTCCATGGCCGGGCTCTTGGATTTGGTCTTTTCGACCTCCCGGCCGTGGCGCACGAGTTGGTTGATGGTTGGCATTGATAAACGTCCCTAAACGTTTGAAAAAGCGAAAACAAAAAGCCCTTCGGAAAATTCCGAAAAGCCCGCTAATGTACCACGGGGGTCAAAACCGGGCAAGCAGTGAAGCAGAGGCCCGATTCGGCGCCGGGCCGCCCCAAGCCGAATCAGCCCCATCGGGGGGCAGCGACCCGCGCAGCGGCGGAGCGTGGGGGCTGATCTGTCACTGTATCCAGAGGCGCAGCGCGTCCCAGGCTCGGCCGATGATGCCGGCCTGCTCGACCGTCTCCAGGACGAACAGGGGCACCTCGGCCACGGTGGCGCCGGCGGCCGTGCTGACCTTGAGCGTGCCCAGGCGCTGGCCCTTTTGCAGCGGGGCCACCAGCGGATCCTGGCGCACCACCTCGGTCTTGAGGCGGCCACCCTCGCCAGCCGGCACGGTGACGACCACGCCATCGGGGCGTCCCAGGGCGACCGTGGGGGACTTGCCTTTCCAGACCGCCGGACTGGCCACCGGCTGACCCGCCGGGAACAGGCGGACCGCCTCGGTGGCCGAATAGCCCCAATTCAGCAGTTTCTGGCTCTCGGCGGCACGGGCGTTCTCGCTGGAGGCGCCCAGCAGCACGCTGAGCAGGCGGCGCTGGCCGGCCGGGCCCTGGCCCAGCGCCGGGATGTCGCGCCGCGCGGTGGCCACCAGGCAGTAGCCGGCGGCGTCGGTGTGGCCGGTCTTGAGGCCATCGACGCTCGGGTCGCGGAACAGCAGCAGGTTGCGGTTGGTGTCGTTGGTGGCCGGCGTGCCGGGGTAGCGATACCGCTGGATGGCGTAGTAACCCACGTAGTCGGGGAAATCGCGCATCAGGCGGGTGGCCAGCGTGGCCAGGTCGCGCGCCGTGGTGGTGTGCCCGGCCTCGGTCAGGCCTTCGGGGTTCTTGAAGGAGGAATTGGCCAGACCCATGGCCTTGGCCTGCTCGTTCATGAGCTGAACGAAGCGCTCGACCGAACCGGCCACGCCCTCGGCCAGCGCCACCGTGGCGTCGTTGCCCGACTGCACGATCATGCCCTTGATCAGGTCTTCGACTGGCACCTGCATCTTGGGGTCGATGAACATGCGCGAACCTGGCATCTTCCAGGCGCGCTCGCTGACGCCAAAGGTCTGGGTCAGGCTGATCTTCTTGGCCTTGAGGGCGTCGAACACCAGGTAAGCGGTCATGAGCTTGGTCAGCGAGGCCGGCTCGACCGGGGCGTCAGGGTCCTTGGCGGCCAGCACCTGGCCACTGGTCACATCCATGAGCAGGTAGGCGCGGGCGGCGACCTCGGGCGGAGTGGGCAACTGGGCCTGGGCAGCGGTGGCCCCCAGCAGACAGGTCAGGGACAGGGCCCAGGCGGACACCTTGGCAGAGAGGGAACGGAACACGGGAATCCTTGGAAAAAAACGGTCAGGAGCGGATGTGACGGACCACGAGGTCCTTGAGCAGCGGCAGCTGGCCGTGGAAGAAATGCCCGCCGCCGGGCACCACCGTCACCGGCAGCACCTGCGGGCGGGCCCAGTCCATCACGGCCGCCAACGGCACGGTGTCGTCGGCCTCGCCATGAACGACCAGCGTGCGGGCGTGAAGTTCCGGTGCAATGGGTGACACGGTGAAACGGCTGGCTGCGGTGCCCACCAGCACCAGGCGATCGATGTCGCGCGGGCCATGCAGCGCGGCCACCGCGTGGCTGGTGACAAACGCGCCAAATGAGAACCCGGCCAGGCACAGGGGCCCGGTGGGAGCAAGCGCTTGCACCACCGCCAGCAGGTCGTCACGTTCGCCACGGCCTTCGTCGTGTGCACCTTCGCTGCGGCCCACACCCCGGAAGTTGAAGCGCACCGCCGTCCAGCCACAGGCCACAAAGGCGCGCGCCAGCGTCTGCACCACCTTGTTGTCCATGGTGCCACCGAACAGCGGGTGGGGGTGGGCGATCACCGCCACACCACGGGGCTCGGCCACCGGGTCGCGCGCGACCTCGATGGCGCCAGCGGCACCGGCAACGCTCAGGCGTTCGGTCTGGGCGTTCATCAGCGGCCCACGTCGGCCGGGGTCACCAGGCGTTCGACCACTTTGCCGTTTTTCAGGTGCGACTCGACGATTTCGTCGATGTCGGTCTGGTCCACGAAGGTGTACCAGACCGCTTCGGGGTAGACCACCGCAATGGGCCCGCCCGCGCAACGGTCCAGGCAGCCGGCCTTGTTGACGCGGACCTTGCCCGGACCTGCCAGTCCGAGGGCCTTGACCTGGGACTTGCAGCGGTCAAAGGCCTGTTGGGCCTGGTGGTCGGCACAGCAGGCTTCGCCGTTGGTGCGCTGGTTCAGGCAGAAAAAGATGTGGCGCTCGTAATACGAGCGGTTCGCGGCGTCGGACATGGAGGGATTTTATCGGCGCGGCGTTTCGCCCTCGCGGCGCGAGGCCAGCCAGACCCCGTACGCCATGGCCAGGTAGGGCCAGAGCCAGCCCAGCCACTGCGACAAGCCGTGGAAATGGGGGTAGCGGCCCTGCTGCCAGACCTCCAGCGACTGCATGAAGTAAGGGCTGTCGGGTGCGCGGTTGAGCAACCCGAGGGTGAAGGCCAGCGCCAGCAGCATGAGTACCGCGCAGGTACGCCGGGGCATGGGCAGGGCCAACAGGCCCAGCACGCCGGCGGCTGCCACCCCCACCAGAACCGCCGGTGTGAGCCAGGCCCAGGCGTGCTGGGCGCCATAGGTCAGCCCGGCCGAGAGGCCCCCGATGGCCAGCGCACCCAGACCGCAGGCCAGCCAGTACCACAGGCGCTGGCGCACGTTGCGCAGCACCGCATAGCCCAGCAGGCAGGGCGCCAGCAGGTTGAGCGCCACACAGACCGCCACCCCCAGTGGACTCAGCTCCGTTGGCGTGGCAGCAGCAGCGGGCAGCCAGTGGGCAAAGGGTGTGCCGTCCAGCGTCTCGAACAGCAGCTCCTCGACCCGCTGCCAGACCTGGCCCAGGCCGAAAGGCAGTGAGGCCGGATAGAGCGCGGCCACCGGCCACAGCGCCAGCAGCACCAGCGCACCGCGTGAATGGTCAACAAACCAGCCCTCACGAAAACGCCCCCAGCGCGCCACCATGCCCAGCTGGCCCAGCACGGCCACCAGCACCGCACCCAGTGCCGCACCGCCAGTGTTGAGCAACCAGTCCACCTGCGAGGGCACGCGCATCGGCAGGAAGTTCTGCAGGGCCTCCAGCGACAGCGACAGCAGCGCCGCCAGCACGATGGCCAGCGGCACCGCCAGCCGCATCCAGCCCGCGCGCCAGAGGGTCCAGGTCAGCAGGAAACCCAGCGGCACATAGCCGGCCAGGTTGGCCAGCACGTCCTGTGCTGTCCAGTATTGCGGCCAGGGCGCCCAGAGAAAGTCCAGCAGAGGCACCCCCTGCGAACGCCAGCCCTGAAAGGGGTAGAGGCTGGCGTAGACCACCAGCGCCACGTACCACAGCGCCAGCGGCAGGGCAAAGCTGCGGCGGGCGTGCTCCATCAGAACGGCTTGACGACCACCAGCACCACGGCTGCCACCAGCAGCAGCACCGGCACCTCGTTGAACCAGCGGTACCAGATGTGGCTGCGGCGGTTTTCGCCGCGCTCGAAGCGGCGCAGCAACACACCGCACCCATGGTGGTAACCCAGCACCAGCACCACCACCGCGAGCTTGGCGTGCATCCAGCCATTGCCCGGACCCCGGCCGATGCCGTAACCCATCCACAGCCACAGGCCCAGGGCCAGCGCAGGCACTGCCAGCAGGGTGGTGAAGCGCATGAGCTTGCGCGCCATCAGAAGCAGGCGCTGGCGTTCGGCCACGCTTTCGGGCGGCACCATGGCGAGGTTGACGAACAGGCGCGGGAGGTAGAACAGACCGGCAAACCAGCTGGCCACGAACACGATGTGAAAGGCTTTGATCCAGAGCATCGCGGCAGTGTAGCCACCTCTGTCTATGATGCGTGTGCACAGAGCCGCGCAGCGGCCATCAGGAGGAATTCATGAAACACGCCGCCTTCGCACTGGTGTGCTGCCTGGCCGTCCACGCGGCCTGCGCAGACGAGCCGCCCAGAAAGCCCAAGGCCCCGCGCCAGGCCAGCGTCAAGATCATCCCCAGCCCCTCGCACGAAAGCGCCGCTGAACGCGACCGGCGTCTGACACGCGAGTGCAAGGGCCGCCCCAACGCTGGCGCCTGCCTGGGGTACGCCAGCTGAAATTCGGCGCTGGGCGGGCAAAAAATTCTCAAGCGCGTCGGCAACGGGTGCCGCTACCATCGGCGCCATGTTCCCCGCGCTCGAATCCGCCACGACCGCCATCCGGCAGGCCGCCAGCCAACGGCAATCCCTGAGCCTGCGCGGCGGCGGCAGCAAGGCCTTTGCCGCGCCCCCCTCCGCCGGCCAGGTGCTGGACACGCGCGCGCTCGCGGGCATCGTGGCCTACGAGCCGACCGAGCTGGTCGTCACCGCCTGGGCCGGCACGCCGCTGGCCGAACTCGAAGCCGTGCTGGCCGACAAGGGCCAGTGCCTGCCTTTCGAGCCGCCGCGCTTCGGCCCTGACGCCACGCTGGGCGGCATGGTCGCCTCGGGCCTCAGCGGTCCGGCCCGCGCCAGCGTGGGGTCGGCGCGCGATTACGTGCTGGGCACCCAGATCGTCAACGGGCGCGGCGAACTGCTGAGCTTTGGCGGCCAGGTCATGAAGAACGTGGCCGGTTACGACATCAGCCGCCTGATGGCGGGCAGCTGGGGCACGCTGGGTCTGATCGCCCAGGTTTCGCTCAAGGTGCTGCCTGTAGCGCCGGCCGAGGCCACGCTGCGCTTTGCGCTGCCGCAGGCACGCGCGCTCGAGCAGCTGCAGCGCTGGGGCGGCCAGCCGCTGCCACTCAACGCCAGCCGCTGGCAAGCCGATACCTTGTGGTTGCGCCTGCGCGGCGCGGTGGCCGCCGTCGAAGCCGCCTGCACCCGCCTGCTGGCCGAGGTGCCGGGCGAGCGGCTGGACGCCGCCACAGCCGCCACCGACTGGGCAGCCTGCCGCGACCAGCGCCTGCCGTTCTTCACGGCCTCCGACCCCGCTCTGGCGCTGTGGCGCCTGAGCGTGGCCCCGCATGCCCCCGAGCTGGACCTGCACACGCCCCAGCTGATTGAATGGCACGGTGCCCAGCGCTGGGTATGGGCGCCCGCAACAGCCGCAACCGCGCTGATCAGCGCCGCCGCCCAGGCCGGTGGCCACGCCACCCTGTGGCGCCTGCCCGCCGACGGCTCCGGCAACGGCACACCACGGCACACACCACGGCCCGAGGCCCTCGCGCGCATCGAGGCGCGGCTCAAGACCGAGTTCGACCCCCACGGCGTGTTCATCTGATGCAAACCCAGCTCGCCCCCGAATTCCAGGGCACGGCCGATGGCGCCGCAGCCGAAGCGATCCTGCGCAAGTGTGTGCACTGCGGCTTCTGCACCGCCACCTGCCCCACCTACCAGCTGCTGGGCGACGAGCTCGACGGCCCACGCGGGCGCATCTACCTGATGAAGCAGGTGTTCGAGGGCGCCGAGCCCACGCGTGCCACCCAGCTGCACCTGGACCGCTGCCTGACCTGCCGCAACTGCGAGAGCACCTGCCCCAGCGGCGTGGACTACGGCCACCTGGTGGACATCGGGCGCAAGGTGGTGGACCAGAAAGTGGCGCGCCCGGCCAGCGAACGCGTCACGCGCTGGCTGCTGAAGGAAGGCCTGACCTCGCCACTGTTTGGCCCCGCCATGAAGCTGGGTCAGAGCGTGCGCGGCCTGCTGCCCGCCGGTCTCAGGGCCAAGGTGCCGGCGCCGCGCCCGGCCGGCGCCTGGCCCACCCGCACCCACGCCCGCAAGGTGCTGATGCTCGCGGGCTGCGTGCAGCCGTCCATGATGCCGGGCATCAACACCGCCACCGCCCGCGTGCTCGACGCGGCCGGCATACAGACCGTGGTGGCGCCAGCGGCCGGCTGCTGCGGCGCGGTCAAGTTCCACCTCAACGACCAGGACGCGGCCAAGGCCCAGATGCGCGCCAACATCGACGCCTGGTGGCCGCATGTGGAGCAGGGCGTGCAAGCCATCGTGATGAACGCCTCGGGCTGTGGCGTGATGGTCAAGGACTACGGCCACGTGCTGCACGACGAGCCGGAGTGGGCCGAGAAAGCCGCGCGCATCAGCGCCCTCACCAAAGACCTCAGCGAGCTGCTGCCCGACCTGGTGCCGGCGCTCAAGCCGCACGTGAAACCAGGCGCAATGCTGGCCTACCACCCGCCCTGCACGCTGCAGCACGGCCAGAAGCTCAAGGGTGGCGTCGAGCGCCACCTGGGCGAACTGGGCTTTCGCATTCAGACCGCACTCAACGAGTCGCACCTGTGCTGCGGCTCGGCCGGCACCTACTCGGTGCTCAACCCCGGCATCGCCACCACGCTGCGCGACCGCAAGCTGGGCCACCTGGACGAACTGGGCGCAGCCACCATCGTCAGCGCCAACATCGGCTGCATCACCCATCTGCAAAGCGGCACCGACACACCGGTGCGGCACTGGGTGGAGGTATTGGACGAAGCCCTCACCCCCGCCTGAGCCCATGTCCGGTGAAGACCCCCGCCTGATGAACCTCGAACTCAAGGTGCTTGAGCTCGAACACACCATCGACCAGCTCAACGAGGTGGTGATACGCCAGCAGGCACAGATCGACCGGCTGGTGCGCGAGGTGCAGGAGCTGGCGCAGCGCCAGCCCGCCGACGCACCAGGCTTTCGCAGCCTGCGCGACGAGCTGCCACCCCACTACTGACCGACTACTGAAGGAAACGCGCCTCGAAGGCGCGGGCAAAGGCTTCGGGGCCGCTAAGTGTCAGGGCCACCACGACGCGGCCCTCGGTTTCGTTGTCGTCGAGCGCACAGTCCCACTCGCCGCCTTCGTCCAGCGGCGCGGCACAGCCGTAACGCGCCTGTGCCCAGTCCAGCACCTGTTTCACCTCGGCACGCAGAGCGGGAGCATGCCGGGCGTCCACGTCGGCCAGCGCATCGAACGTGGTCACGCCTTCGCCGTCGTCGGCCACCTCGAAGTCGAGGTAATCCAGCGCGCTCACACCACCCCCTGCGCGCGCAACGCGGCAATGCGCTCGGCACTCAGACCCAGACCCTGCAGCACCTCGTCGGTGTGCTGGCCCATGGTGGGTGGCGCATGGCGCAGCGTGACCGGGAAATCGGCCAGGCGTATCGGGCTGGCCACGCTGGCAATGGTGCGACCATCCTCACGGGGCTGGCTCACCGCCAAGCCGCGCGCGGCCACCTGCGGGTCGGCGAAGGCCTCGCCGATATCGTTGATGGGGCCACAGGGCACGGCCTTGTCTTCCAGCAGCGCGATCCACTCGGCGGTGGTGCGGGTACGCGTCACCTCGCACATGGCCGGGATCAGCGCGCCCCGGTTCTTCACGCGCCCGGTCGTGGTGGCGAAGCGCTCGTCGCTGGCCCACTCCGGGCGACCGGCCGCGTGCGAAAACCGCGCGAACTGCCCGTCGTTGCCAATGGCCAGCAGCATGGCGCCATCGGCGGTGGGGAAGTCCTGGTAGGGCGCGAGGCTGGGGTGGGTGTTGCCCTGGCGCGTGGGAACCGCACCCGTGTTGAGGAAGCCCGCCGCCTGGTTGGCCAGGATGGCCATGCCCACGTCCAGCAAGGCCATGTCGATGTGCTGGCCAGCGCCGGTGCGGTGGCGCGTCTCGATGGCCGCGAGGATGGCGGTGGCGGCGTAGATGCCGGTGAAAACGTCGGTGATGGCCACGCCCACGCGCAGCGGACCACCGCCGCTCTCGTGGTCAGGCCGCCCGGTGATGCTCATCATGCCGCTCATGGCCTGGATCATCAGGTCGTAGCCGGCGCGCTCGGCGTACGGCCCGGTCTGGCCAAAGCCGGTGACGGAGCAGTAGATCAGGCGCGGGTTGACGGCCTTGAGGCTGTCGTAGTCCAGCCCGTATTTCCTCAGCCCACCGACCTTGAAGTTCTCCACCAGCACGTCGGCCTCGGCGGCCATCTGGCGGATCAGCGCCTGGCCCTCGGGCTTCGCCATGTCGATGGTGACGGAGCGCTTGTTGCGGTTGCAGGCGGTGTAGTAGGTGGCCTGTTCGGTGTCGTGGCCGTCGGCGTCCTTGAGGAAGGGCGGCCCCCAGCGTCGCGTGTCGTCGCCTTCACCGGGTTTTTCGACCTTGACCACATCAGCCCCCAGGTCACCCAGGATCTGGGTGCACCACGGGCCCGCCAGCACGCGGGAGAGATCGAGCACCTTGAGGTGCGAGAGCGCGCCTTGTTTCATTCTCGGTTCTCCAATGTCGGCCCGCCGCCGGGCCGTCCCAAGGCGGGCCAGCCCCCTCGGGGGGCAGCGACCCGCGCAGCGGCGGAACGTGGGGGCCTCAGTTGCTGAAAGCGGCGATACCGGTGATGGCGCGGCCCAGGATCAGCGCATGGACGTCGTGCGTGCCCTCGTAGGTGTTGACCACCTCCAGGTTCACCAGGTGGCGCGCCACGCCGAACTCGTCGCTGATGCCGTTGCCACCCATCATGTCGCGCGCCATGCGGGCGATGTCCAGCGCCTTGCCGCAGCTGTTGCGTTTCATGATGGAGGTGACCTCGACCGAGGCCGTGCCCTCGTCCTTCATGCGGCCCAGGCGCAGGCAGCCCTGCAGGCCCAGGGTGATGTCGGTCAGCATGTCGGCCAGTTTCTTCTGCACCAGCTGGTTGGCCGCCAGCGGGCGGCCGAACTGCTGGCGGTCCAGCACGTACTGGCGCGCGCGGGTGTAGCAGTCTTCGGCCGCACCCAGGGCGCCCCAGGCGATGCCGTAGCGTGCGCTGTTCAGGCAGGTGAAGGGGCCTTTGAGGCCTCGCACTTCAGGGAAGGCGTTCTCTTCGGGCACAAACACCTCGTCCATCACGATCTCGCCAGTGATGGAGGCACGCAGGCCCACCTTGCCGTGCACGGCCGGGGCGCTCAGACCCTTCCAGCCTTTTTCGAGGATGAAGCCGCGGATCTGCCCGCCATCGTCCTTGGCCCAGACCACGAACACATCGGCGATGGGGCTGTTGGTGATCCACATCTTGGAGCCGCTGAGCTGGTAGCCGCCATCGACCTTCTTGGCCCGGGTGATCATGCTGCCGGGGTCGGAGCCGTGGTTGGGCTCGGTCAGGCCGAAGCAGCCGATCCACTCGCCGGTGGCCAGCTTGGGCAGGTATTTCTGTTTCTGCGCTTCGGTGCCGAATTCGTTGATGGGCACCATCACCAGCGAGCTCTGCACGCTCATCATGGAGCGGTAGCCGGAGTCCACCCGCTCCACCTCGCGTGCCACCAGGCCATAACAGACGTAGTTCAGACCGGCGCCGCCGTACTGCTCGGGGATGGTGGCGCCCAGCAGGCCCAGCTCGCCCATTTCGCGGAAGATGGACGGATCCGTCGTCTCGTTGCGGAAGGCCAGCTGCACGCGCGGCAGCAGGCGCTCCTGGCAGTAGGCGCGGGCGGCGTCGCGCACGGCGCGTTCGTCATCGGTCAGCTGCTGGTCCAGCAGCAGGGCGTCGTCCCAGTGGAAGGTGGCGCGGCTCATGGGGTCTCCTTTGAATCGGGTGAATATCAGATGGGGCGATCGTAGGCTTGCTTTTCAGCGGCAGCAAACGAAAATTGCGCACCGAGATATGCCATTTACGCATTTATGGAGCCCGCCTCGTGCGCCGAAAAATCCCCTCCACCCAGGCGTTGCAGTGTTTCGAGTCGGCGGCGCGCCACCAGAGCTATACCCGTGCCGCACAGGAGCTGGCGCTGACGCAGAGCGCGGTGTCGCGCCAGATCACCGCGCTGGAAGACTTTCTGGGCTTGCGGCTGTTCCAGCGCACCCGCCACGGCGTGCGGCTCACGCCGGGCGGTGCCGACTACGCCGCCCAGGTGGGCCGCCGGCTGGACGCGCTGGAGCGCGACACGCTGGACGCCATGGCGCGCCAGGGCAGTGCACAGGCGGTACAGCTGGCCGCCGTGCCCACCTTCGCCACGCGCTGGCTGATCCCGCGACTGCCCGCCCTGCAGGCCGAGCACCCGCAGCTGGTGGTGCACATCGAGACCCGCACCCGGCCTTTCCTGTTCGCCGACACCGAGTTCGACGCCGCGCTTTACGCCGGCACAGCCGAGCAGGTGGCCAACTGGGCCGGAACGCGCCACACGGCGCTGCTGCCCGAAGAGGTGCTGCCGGTCTGCGGCCCGGCCTTGCTGGCCGGGCGTACAGCGCTCACGCCCGCGGAGGTGGCACGGCTGCCGCTGCTGCAGCAGAGCACCCGACCCGACGGCTGGCGCCAGTGGTTCGAATCGGCCGACGTGGAAGCGCCCCACGCACTGGGCGGCCCGCGCTACGAGCTCTTTTCCATGACGGTGGCCGCCGCGGCCCACGGCCTGGGCGTGGCACTGGCGCCGCGCCTGCTGGTGGAAGACGAGCTCGCCAGCGGCCGTCTCGTGGTGGCCTGCCCGCTCACCCAGCCCAGCGGGCGGCACTACTGGCTGGTCACGCCCGAGCGGGCGGATGAGCCGGGGGGCGTGGCCACGCTGCGCAGGTGGCTGCAGCGCGAGGCGGGCGGCTGACCCCCGCCGGGTCTCACCCCGCCTCCACCCGCCAGCGCTTGCGGGGCGCGCGCAGGCTGCGGCGCTGGCGGTAGGCGGTGGGTGTCTCGCCCACATGGCGTGCGAACACGCGGCGAAACGCCGCCGGGTCGCTGTAGCCACAGGCCTGGGCGATGGTGGGCACGCTCTCCAGCGTGATCTCCAGCAGCACGCGGGCGCGGGCGCAGCGCAGGCGGTGCAGGTGGTCCAGTGGCGAATGGCCCAGCTCCTGCTGGAAGTGGCGCAGCAGCGTGCGCGGACTGACCGCCGCCGCCCGGGCCAGCGCGGCCAGGTCGTAGGGCTGGTCCACCCGCTGCTCCAGGTGGGCGATGGCCCTGGCCAGCGTGCTGTCCCGCGTGGCCGGTATGTGCTGCGCGCGGGTGGCCTGGGCTGCGACGCGCTCTCGCTCGGGATCGGAGCGCAGTGCGGAGAGCATCACCTGCGCCATGTCGGCGCCCAGCGCGCGCCGCGCCAGCGCGGCCACCATCAGGTCCAGCCCGGCGGGCAGCGCGGCGCTGAGCCACAGGCCGTGCTCGCAGAACTCCTCGCCGGCGGCCAGGGCGATGCCCGCGTGGTCGCGGTGGAAACCGGCCATGTAGAACCACGGCAGGCAGACCCGCCCCGCCGCCAGCCGGCCGCTGGCGGCTGCGAACCAGGCCGCGTTGCCCAGGGTGCAGACCAGCTGCCCGGCATCCAGCGCCACCGCCAGGCGACGCGACAGCGCGGCATGGGTCGCCACGCCGGCGCGTATGGCGGGCACGTCGGGGCGCAGCAGCGGGGCCACAAACCAGGCCTGGGCCGGGCCGTCGCGCCAGGCGCCCTCGCGCTGGTGGTGCTTGAGCAAGCCGTCCTCCACCGCCAGCGGCCGGCCCTGCGCATCGACAAAACGCCAGCCGAAACGCGGCGCGCGCGGACCGTGGCGCAGCGAGGCCAGCAGGTTGGCAGCCCGCAGCAGCTCGACAAAACCCAGCGCATGGCCCAGTGCGGTTTCGGGGAGGACGGGGATCTCGATGGCGTAGACGGACATGGCACAGGGGATGTGGCGGTATCGGCTTCTTCAATGGCGATTTTGCCTCTGTTGGCACGAACGGCCGCTCCTAGCATGAAGCCCTCTTTCACTTCCGTTCGGGTCCTGTCATGCGAGCTTCCCTGTCTGCCCTGTCTCTGGCCGCCGGCGTGTTGTCCGGTGGTCTCCTGTCCGCAACCACCGCCCAGGCCCAGGGCCTGGATGCCGCTGGCCTGCAGGCCATCGCCCAGGCGGTGGACGCTGCCCAGCCCAAGATGGTCGCGTGGCGTCGCGATTTCCACCAGCACCCCGAACTCTCGGGCCAGGAGGAGCGCACCGCCCGCGTGGTGGCCGAACAGCTCAGGCGCCTGGGCCTGGAGGTGCAGACCCAGGTGGGCGGCCACGGCGTGGTGGGCACGCTGCGCGGCGGCAAGCCAGGCAAGGTGGTGGCACTGCGCGCCGACATGGACGCGCTGCCGGTGGCCGAAGCCACCGGGCTGCCGTTCGCATCCAAGGCCAAGGCCACCTACCTCGGCAAGGAGGTGCCGGTGATGCACGCCTGTGGCCACGACGCCCACACCGCCATGCTGCTGGGCGCGGCCGAGGCGCTGGTGGCGCTGCGCGACCAGATTCCCGGCACCATCAAGTTCATCTTCCAGCCCGCAGAGGAAGGCGCGCCGGTGGAGGCCGACGCCAACGGCAAAGTGCCCAGCTTCGGCGCCAAGGCCATGATCGAGGACGGCGCGCTCAAGGACGTGCAGGCGATCTATGGCCTGCACGTCACCGCCAACCTGCCCTCGGGCGTGGTGGGCTACCGCAGCGGCCCGCTCATGGCCGGCTCCGACACGATCAACATCCAGGTGGAAGGCCGCGGCGGACACGGCTCGTCGCCCTGGTCGGCGGTGGACCCCATCGTGGCGGCCAGCCAGGTGGTGCTGGCCATGCAGACCATCGTGAGCCGCCAGCTCAACATCAGCCAGGAGCCGGCGGTCATCACGATCGGATCCATCCACGGCGGCACGCGCCACAACATCATCCCCGACAACGTGGAGCTCTCGGGCACGCTGCGCACCTTCGATGAAGGCATGCGCCAGGACGCGCTCAAGCGCATCACCACCACCGCCGAGGCCATCACCGCCTCCAGCGGCGCCAAGGCCAAGGTGCGCTTCGGTCCCACCGCCTACCCTGTCACCACCAACCAGCCCGCGCTGACGGAAGCCTCGGTGCCGGCGCTGCGCCTGGCCAGCAACGGCAAGGCGGTGGTGATCCCCAAGGTGAGCGGCTCGGAAGACTTCTCCGAGTTCCAGAAGGTGGTGCCGGGCTTCTTCTATTTCCTGGGTGCGCCGCCCAAGGGCAAGAACGCGGGCAACGCATCGCCCAACCACTCGCCCCAGTTCGACATCGACGAAGACCAGCTGCCCGTGGGTGCCCGCACGCTGGCCGCGCTGGCGGTGGACTTCCTGCGCCGGCCCTGATCAGGAGGCTTCGGCCGAGGCATCAGGCGGCGAGGGCGGCCTCGATGTCCTTGGCCAGTTTGGCCGGCGCATCCTGGGGGGCGTAGCGCCGGATCACCTGGCCATCCTTGCCCACCAGGAACTTGGTGAAGTTCCACTTGATGGCCTTGCTGCCCAGCAGGCCCGGGGCCTCGGCAGTGAGCCAGCGGTACAGCGGGTGCGCCCCGCTGCCGTTGACATCGACCTTCTCCATCATGGGAAAACTCACGCCGTAGTTGACCTGGCAGAAACTCGCGATCTCGTCGTTGCTGCCCGGGTCCTGCGAGCCGAACTGGTTGCAGGGGAAACCCAGCACGGCCAGGCCCTTGTCGCCATAGGTCTGGTGCAGTTCCTCCAGCCCGCCGAACTGCGGCGTGAAGCCGCAGGCGCTGGCGGTATTCACGATCAGCAGCACCTGGCCCCTGTAGCGGTCCAGGCGCACGGTCTCGCCGCCGATGCGGGTGGCTTCAAAGTCGTAGATGCTGCTCATGGAGGTCCTTCGGTTCAGCCGTGCAAATCGTCGCGACGCGCCACTTCCAGCAGGCGGGCCAGCTGGTGCGGGTAGCGGCGCTCGTTGTGGCGCTGCCAGCGCAGGATCAGCCACATCACGCCGGCCACGATCAGGCCAAACGCCGTGATGGCGCCAAAGGCCGACAGGCCCAGGCCGGTGGACAGGGCGTAAAACCCGCCCAGGCCCAGGATGCAGGCCTGCTCGTTGAAGTTCTGCACCGCAATCGAACGCCCTGCGCCCATGAGGTTGTGGCCGCGGTGCTGCAGCAGCGCGTTCATGGGCACCACCAGGAAGCCGCCCAGCCCGCCCAGCAGGATCAGGAACGGTGCGGCCACCCAGACGTTGTCGATGAAGATCATCAGGATCACCAGCAGGCCCATGCCGATGCCCAGCGGAATGACCTTGGTGGCCTGGTCCAGCCGCATGCGCACCGAGGCCACCACCGCACCCACCGCCGTGCCGATGGCCACCACACCCACCAGGCTGGACGCCTGCGTGGTGCTGTAGCCCAAAGCGGCAGCGGCCCAGGCCAGCACGATGTAGCGCAGGTTGCCGCTCACCCCCCAGAACAGCGTGGTGGTGGCCAGCGAGATCTGGCCCAGGCGGTCGCGCCAGAGGCGGGCGTTGCAGATCCAGAAGTCGGGCAGCAGCACCAGCGGGTTCTTGGGCAGGTGGCGCGGCGTGACGCCGGTCAGCGGGATGCGGGTGTTGAACCACGCGGCCAGGCCGTAGATCACCACCAGCGAGGCGATGGCCGCTTCGGGCGCGGTGTTGATGCCCGTGGTCACGGCCGGCACGTCCACTGCCAGCAGCCACTGAGACAGCACCGGGCCGACCAGCTGCCCGCCGAGCAGCACGCCCAGGATGATGGAGGCGATGGTCAGGCCCTCGATCCAGCCGTTGGCCTTGACCAGCTGCGAGGGCGGCAGCAGTTCTGTGAGGATGCCGTACTTGGCTGGCGAATAGGCCGCTGCACCCAGCCCCACCACCGCATAGGCCAGCAGCGGGTGCACGCCCACCAGCATCAGCAGGCAGCCCACCACCTTGATGGCGTTGCTGATGAACATGACCTGGCCTTTGGGCCTGGCGTCGGCAAAAGCGCCCACGAAGGGCGCCAGCACCACATAGAACAGCGCAAACATGGGCACCAGCGCCGCGCTCTGCCACTCGGGCTGGTGGCGGCTGCGCAGCAGCTCGATGGCCGCCACGAACAGCGCGTTGTCAGCCAGTGAGCTGAAGAACTGCGCCGTCATGATGGTGTAGAAGCCGCGCTTCATGGCGATGAATTGGAGTCCCGTGACGGCTGCTGGCCCACACCCCGGTGCGCCGGGTGTGTATCGTGCGGTAAAAAGATGGCGGGTTATAGCACGCGCCTCTTGACGGAACACCGGCCACAACCCCCGCCCCGACCACTTTTGTCATTCCCATGCCACGTCCGATTCTTGCCACCGTCCACCTGCCAGCCCTGCGCCACAACCTGAACCGGGCCCGCCGTTGCGCACCCGATGCGCGGGTCTGGGCGGTGGTCAAGGCCAACGCCTACGGCCACGGCATCGAGCGGGTGTTCGACGGTCTGCGCGGCGCCGACGGCTTCGCACTGCTGGACCTGGCCGAGGCCGAGCGTGTGCGCGCCCTGGGCTGGCGCGGCCCCATCCTGCTGCTCGAAGGCGTCTTCGAACCGCGCGACCTGGAGCTGTGCTCCCGCCTGGGCCTGTGGCATGCCATCCACAGCAACGAGCAGATCGACTGGCTGGCCGCGCACAAGACGCAAGCGCCCCACCGGGTGTTCCTCAAGCTCAATTCCGGCATGAACCGCCTGGGTTTGCGGCCCGAGGCGTTCCGCAGCGCCTGGGCCCGCCTGGGTGCGCTGCCCCAGGTGGAAGAGATTTCGCTGATGACCCACTTCAGCGACGCCGACGGCCCGCGTGGCATCGCCCACCAGGTGGCGCTGTTCCAGAGCACCACCCACGACCTGCCCGGTGAACGCAGCCTGTGCAACAGCGCCGCCACCCTGCGCCACGCCGCCGATCCGCTGGCCGAGGGCACGCCGCTTGCGGCCGACTGGGTGCGCCCCGGCATCCTGGTCTACGGCGGGGCACCCGACCACCCCGAACGCACCGCCGCCGACTGGGACCTGCTGCCCGCGATGACGCTGTCCAGCCGCCTGATCGGCGTCCAGGACCTCGCCGCCGGCGACACCGTGGGCTACGGCTCCACCTTCATCGCACCACACGCCATGCGCATCGGCGTGGTGGCCTGCGGTTACGCCGATGGCTACCCCCGCCACGCACCCGGCGGGTTGGAACACGGTGCGCCCGTGCTGGTGGACGGCGTGCGCACCCGCCTCGTCGGACGCGTGAGCATGGACATGCTCACCGTGGACCTCACGCCCGTGCCGCAGGCGGCGCTGGGCAGCGAAGTGGTGCTGTGGGGCCGCAGCGCCAGCGGCGCCGTGCTCACCATCGACGAGGTCGCGCGCACGGCCGGCACCATCGGTTACGAACTCATGTGTGCGGTGGCACCGCGCGTGCCGTTCGCGGTGGACGCGGGCTGACCCGGGCTCAGCGCCCGCCCAGGCGCCCCGGCGCGCAATCGGCAATCCCGTAACGCTCACAGAACGGGTTGCCCTTGAGCGGCAACCACGGCGGGATCTGGTGGAAGCGCCGGGCGATGTCGGCCAGCACCTGGTCGCGGTAGGGCTGGTAGCGCAAGCCTTCACCGTCGAGCGCGTAGTAGGTCACACCTTCGATGACGAAGCTGCGTGCGCTGACACGCTCGAAGTAGGGCGCGAACTCGTCGAGGTTGAAGGGGTTGCGGTCGAACACGCGCACGCGCCGTCCGTTCCATTCTCGGAAGTCGACGATCCAGTCGTCCTGGCGCGCGTGGTGGCGACCGACACCGAACACCGGCACATAGCGGCCCGAGTAATAGGACAGCACCGCCGCCGGGCTGTAGGCGCGCGCCATCAGCTCGGCATCGGCCGGCAGGTCGGTGCGCAGGGCATTCACGATGGCCGGGCCTTCGCGCAGGAACACCAGCTTTTCGTAGATGCCGGCCTTGGCCCACCAGGCCAGCGGCGTGAACAGCAGCGCGGCGATGACCAGCGCGTGGGGCACCGACAGCACCACGTTCCAGCGCAGCGCACGTTTGAGCGTATCGGCATCGAGCCGCAAGCCAGCCCACACCACGAACAGCGGCACGAAGCCCAGCACCCAGTGCAGGCCGATGCTGCGGCGCAGCCCCAGCACCGCAAACACCAGCAGCGGGAACAGCCACAGCACCAGCACCGTGCGGGATGCTGCGGGCACCGCGCCCCGCGCGCGCAGCGAGTGCCACAGCAGCCAGGGCGTGAGCAGGTAGGCCAGCATCAGCAGGTAGACCGTCTCGTTCTCCCAACCCCAGGCGGTGCCTTCGTTGCGGTTGAGAAAGTTGAACATGATGTTGCTCCAGCCGTGCCAGGCGTTGTAGAGCAGGTTGGTGGCAATGCTGGGCAGCGCCATCAGGAACATCAGCGGCAGCGTCCACCAGCGCTCGAGACGCCAGCCCAGCACATGCACCGCGTAGGCCAGGCCCAGCAGCGCTGCGAAATATTTGGAGAGAAAGGCCAGCCCGACGAACAGCCCGGCGAGGGCGTACCAGCCGGCACGGCCCTTTTCATCGGCGCGCAGGTAACACCAAGCCGACACGGCCATGAAGAACACCAGCGGCGTGTCGGTGGTGACCAGCACGAACAGCCACGACCACGGCAGCGCCAGGTAGACCGCACCCGCCACCCAGGCGCTGGCCTCGCGTTCGGCCGGCAGCCAGCGGCGCGCCAGATCGACCACGCCCAGCGCGATCACGCTGGTCACGGCCACGGTGGCCAGACGCAGCGCCAGCGGCGAATCGCCCAGCAGCCGCAGCGCGGCCAGCCACCAGCCCACCATGGGCGGGTGATCGGAGTAACCCCAGGCCGGGAACACGCCCCACTGGTAGAAGAAGGCCTCGTCACCGGTCATGGGGAACACGGCGGCGAGCACCAGCTTGAGGGCCAGCGTGAGCGCGAAGGCCCAGACAAAAAGGCGGCGGGCAGCGACAACGTTCATGGATTTGGAGGCAGGGATCAGGCGTCCAGGGCGAGCAGCGCGACGCCCGCGACGATCAGGCCGCAACCGCCCAGGCGCTGCCACGAAAAGGGCTCACCCAGCCAGCCGATGCCGACGGCGAAGGTGAAAACGAAGCCCAGGCTCACCAGCGGATAGGCCAGGCTCACGTCCAGGCGCGACAGCACCCACAGCCAGGCCACGGCGCTCAGGCCATACAGGCCCAGGCCCAGCCAGACCAGCGGGCTGGTGAGCGCCTGGGTGTAGGTGGCGGTCACGCCGTCGGCGGCTTTCATGCCGGCCTTCATGGCGATCTGTGCGGCCGCCGAAAGGGCCACACAGGCTATGGCCAGACCGAGTGCCAGGTGTTTCATGTTCAGGTTCCGATCAGCGTGGTGCGCACCGGCGCCCAGGTGGCCAGCGCGGCGAGCGCCACCACCGCCACCAGGGCGAGCCAGCTGGCGCGGTCGCGCAGGGCAAATTCCACCGGGTCTTCGCCATGCAGTTCGCGCCGGCTCACCTTGAGCCAGATGCGCATCAGCCACAGCAGCAGCAGCGGCACCACGGCCCACAGCCACTCCGGTTCGCGGTACAGCTCGCGGCCGTTCTGGCTGTCGATGTAGAGCGAGAGCACCAGCACCGCCATGAAGCCGCAGGACACGCCCATGGCGCGCAGCGCGGGCAGGTCTTCCTGGTGGTAGCCCCGACCCGGGGTACGGGTGGCGTCACTCAGCTGCAGTTCCTCCAGCTCGGCGCAGCGCTTGACCAGCGCCAGGCTCAGGAACAGGAACAGCGACAGGGCCAGCAGCCAGTTGGACAGCGGCACATCGGCCGCCGCCGCGCCCGCCACCAGGCGCAGGGTGTAAAGCCCCGAGAGCAGCAGCACGTCGATCAGTGCAAACCGCTTGAGCGACAGCGAGTAGGCCAGCGTGAGCACGGTGTAGACCAGCAGCACCACGGCAAACGGCAGCGACACCCACAGCGCCAGGGCAAAGGCGGCCGCCACCATGAGCGAACCCAGCGCCACCGCAAAGGCAATGCCCATGCGCCCCGCCGCCAGCGGCCGGTGGCGTTTGGTGCGGTGAACGCGGTCGTTGGGCAGATCCAGCAGGTCATTGAGCAGGTAGGTGGCCGAAGCGCAGAGCCCAAAGGCAACAAAGGCCCAGGCCGTCGTGACCCAGGCCTGCGGATCCAGCGAATGGGCGGCCAGCAGCGGCACAAACAGCAACGCGTTCTTGGCCCACTGCTTGAGGCGGATGGCGCGCAACACGGTACCCAGCGTCAGCGCCTCGCGCTCGAACACGCGGGCCTGCGGGTGGGTGCGGTGCAGCCCGGCCAGCACCGAAGCGCTGGCATTCGCGGCCACAGCCTCGCTGGCGCCTTGCCACACCGGCAGGTCGTCGTGGCTGTTGCCGGCGTAGGCCCAGCGCTCGTGGCCGCGCTCACGCGCATGCGCGGCGATGGCCTCGCGCTTGTTCGCACGGCTCAGGTTGGCGCCGCCGGCTTCGGTGCCCAGCACATCGGCAAACAGGCCCAGGTGATCGGCCACGGCGCGCACGATGCGGGCATCCGCCGCGCTGGCCAGCACCAGCGTGCGCCCGCGCGCGTGTTCGCTGCGCAGAAAGCCCAGCACGCGCTCGTCGTAGGGCAGCTGTGCAGGCTCGGGCCGTACGGCATCGGCCAGGCGCTGCTTGAAGCCGGCCTTGCCGAGCAACAGCCAGGCGAACAGGCGCAGCAGGTTCAGCGGGTGGCGGCGCAGCAGCAGCATCACCGACTCGTGCAGCGTGTCGGTGCGCACCAGCGTGCCATCAAGGTCCACGTAGAGCGGCAGGGCGTCGGGCAAGGGGTGTTCCATGAAACGGTAGGCCGCGATTTTAGGTGGGTGCCTCTTGCAGCAGCGGCCGCATGGCCCACAGCCCCAGCACCGGCCCCAGCGCCAGCCAGGGCAGCAGCTGCGCCAGCGGCACGTAGGCCGACAGCTGCACGAACAGCAGGATGCTGGCAATCGAGATCGCGAAGCCGATGCTGTTGACCAGCGTGAGCACGCTGCCCACGGCCTGTGGCGGCGCGTTGGTGGCGGTCAGCGCAGAGAACTGCGGCGAATCGCCCGAGACCGTGATGCCCCAGACCAGCAGCCACAGCGCAAAGGCCACCGGGCCGGCCCCCATCAGCCAGGGTGCGAGCAGGCAGCACAGGCCGCTGGTGGCCAGCTGGGCCGAGGCCACGCGTGCGCTGCCCCAGCGCCGCGCTGCATAGCCGCCGGCCACACAACCGATGGCACCTGCTCCCAGCACACCAAACGCCGCCCACGACAGCGCCGTGCCCGCCAACCGGGTGGCGAGGATCAGCGGCACCAGCACCCACAGGGTGTAGAGCTCCCACATGTGGCCGAAGTAGCCCAGCACCGAACTGCGTACCCGGGCGTCCGTCCACACCGTGGCCAGGGCACGCCACTGCAGCGTGCTCACGCGCGCAGGTGCGGCCGGAGGGTCGCCCAGCGTGGCGTGCAGCAGCACACCACCCGCTGCCGCCAGCGCGGCCACGCCCAGCATCAGGGCGTGCCAGGGCAGGGCGTCGCCCAGGGCGCGCAGCGCGTGCGCGCTGGCCGAGCCGAGCACCAGCGCGCCGATCAGCAGGCCCAGCGCCGCGCCCAGGCCGCGCGGGTACCACTGCGCGGCGATCTTCATGCCCACGGGGTAGATGCCCGCCAGGAAAAAGCCGGTGGCAAAACGCCAGGCCAGCAGTGCGGGGTAGTGCGCCACCATGGCCCAGGCGCCCACGGTGCAAGCCGCACCGGCCAGTGCACACACCAGAAACACCCGGCGCGGCGGCCAGCGGTCGGCCACGGCCAGCAGCGCGAACACCAGCGTGCCGGCGATGAAGCCGAACTGCAGCGCCGAGGTCAGCGCGCCCACCGCCGTGGCGGGCCAGCCGAAGGCGCGCTGCAGATCGGGCATGACGGCATTGATGGCGAACCACAGCGAGGTGCCGGCGAACTGCGCCACCACCAGCACGGGCAGGACATGGCGAGGCGCCGTCATGCGAGGTACAGCGAGATGTCCACCTCGTCGATCTGCTCGGGCAGGAGGAACCGCTCGGCGTAGGCGCGGTAGACACCCGAGGTGAGGAAAAGCTCGAACAGCACCGGGTCGATGTGGCCGCTGTCGCGGAACCGCGCGAGCAGCCGCACCGATTCGGACAGCGTCTTGAGGCCTTTGTAGGGCCTGTCCGAGGCGGTCAGTGCCTCGAAGATGTCGGCAATCGCCATGATGCGCGCCGGCACCGAGAGCTGCGTGGCCGACAGGCCGAGCGGGTAGCCGGTACCGGTGAGCGTCTCGTGGTGGGTGCCGGCGTACTCGGGCACGCGCCGCAGGTGCGCGGGGAAGGGCAGCTGCTCCAGCATCTGTATGGTCTGGATGATGTGCTCGTTGATCTTGAAGCGCTCCTCGGGCGTGAGCGTGCCGTAAGAAATGTTGAGGTTGTAGACCTCGCCCTGGTCGTACAGGTGCTCGCGCGGGCGCAGGTTGAAACGCTCCCCCGTTGCCGGCGCCACGCCACCGGGCCAGGCGATGCGGTGGTGGGGCTGGTCGGCCAGCAGGAACTCCCACACCGGCAGATCGGGCGCGGGTGTAGCCTCATGGCGGCGGCGCTCATCGTGGGCCAGGCCCAGCCGGTTGTCGAAGTGGCGCAGCCAGCGCTGCTGGGCGATGCGGCGTACGCGCTCGCGGTCGGCCTCGTCCATCTGCTCGCTGCCCAGGTTGCAGGCGGCAATGAAACCGAAGTCATCCAGCAGCGCGGCCTTGCGCTGGGCCAAACGCGCATCGGCCACCTCACGAGGTTCACCCCGTTCGTGAATGGCTTCCAGCCGTTCGATGGACGCATCGCGCAGCAGCACTTCGAAGCGCATGCGCACCTCGTGGATGCGGTTGTAGATGGTCTCCAGCTTGGTGGCCTTGTCCACCACGAACTCGGGCGTGGTGACCTTGCCGCAGTCGTGCAGCCAGGCACCGATGCGGAACTCGCGCCGCTCCTCCTCGGTTTGGAAGCGGAAGTCGGCCAGCGGGCCTTCGGTCTCGCGCTCGGCGGCGTCGACCAGCATCAGCGCGAGTTCGGGCACGCGCTCGCAGTGGCCACCGGTGTAGGCGCTCTTGGTGTCGATGGCGCCCGCGATCACGCGGATCATCGAGTCCATCAGCTCCTTCTGCGCGGCCAGCAGGTTCTGGTTCTCCAGCGCCACCGCCGCCTGCGCGGCCAGTGCCTCCATGAACTCCACGGTGTCGGCATCGAAGGGCACCACGGCACCGGTTTCAGGGTGTTCGCAATTGAGCAGCTGCAGCACGCCTATGGTCTCGCCCTCGCGCGGTGACAGCGCCACCGTGAGCATGGAGACGGTGCGAAAGCCCGACTGTTCGCTGAACTGCTTGGTGCCGGTGAGGTCGAACCGCGTCTCGGCATAGACGTCGTCGATCACCACGCTTTCGCCGGTGTGGGCCACGTAGGTGGAGACGTAGCGTTTCACCGGCTCGCCCGCTGCGTCGTACAGCGGCAGCTCGGTCACCGGCAGAAGTGCGTCCTCGTTGGTGCGCACGGCTATGCGCAGCATCTTCTGCCCGGTCTTGATGAACAGCGTGGCCACCTGGCAGTGGGCCACGTCGCGCGCGCCTGCAAGCACGTGGTGGAACAGCGCCTCGCGGTTGCTCTCGCTGCCCAGGCGTATGCCGGTCTGCACCAGGTGGGCCAGCTTGGCGCGGGCCAGCTCCAGCGCGTTGGTGTGTTGCTGCAGCGACAGGCGCAGGCGGCGCTGCTGGCGGCCAAAACGGCGGGCGCTGAAAAATGCAATAGGCACCAGCACCAGCAGCACCAACGCCAGCGCCAGCACAGTCTCCTCGCGCACCGCCAGCACAAAGCCGAGCACGCCCACCTCGCTGTGTGACAGCTCAGTGGCCGCTTCCGGTCGGATGCTCAGGACCGGCAACAGGCTCCATGGGGTGTTGAACATCATCAGAACCTGTTTTTAAACACAACGCCCCAGATACGCCAGTGGGAATTGCAGGTTCCCCAAAAGTGTCAAAAATGGCAAACTCGTTGCCATGATGCCTTCACCGCTGGGCGTTTCACGCCTCCTGCCTGCGGTTCCGGCGCTGGTGGCCGCCGTGCTGCTGGGCCTGGTGGTCGCCGCAAACCAGTTCATCGTCGCTGACGAGCTCTCGCAGCGGGCGCTGCGACGCGTGGAGCAGGCCACCCGCACGCTGGCCGAGCGGCTGGGTGGCGAGCTGTCGCGCCGCGCCTCGGAAATGCAGTGGCTGGCCCGAAGCGCAGCCGTGCAGGCCGAGCCGCCCGATCAGGGCCAGTTGCGTGCGGCACTGCAGCAGCTCAAAGACAGCAGCAAAAGCTACATCTGGATCGGCTGGATCGCCCTGGATGGCACGGTGCACGCGGCCAGCGACGGCCTGCTGGAGGGCATGAACATCGCCCAGCGCCCGGTATTCGTGCAGGGCCGCCAGGGCCTGTGGTTCGGCAGCCTGCACCCGCCGGTGGCGCTCAAGCCGGTGCTGGAGCGTTCGGGCCAGCCGGTGCCGGCGGAAATCGCCGACCTCGCCCTGCCCGTGACCGATGCCAGCGGCCGCACCCGCGCCGTGCTGGCCGCGCACCTGGCCGACCGGCGTTTCATCGACCTGCAACAGGCGGTGCTGGGCCCCGCCGAGGGCCGGCGCGAGCTCTCGCTGACGCTGCTGACCCCCGATGAGCGCACCGTGCTGGGTGAGCGCCCGCCGCTGGCCCGCTTGGGCCTGCCGGTGGCGAGCCTGACCGACAGCGCAGACGGCGAGCCCTGGGTGGTGGCACGCCAGCCGGTGGTGGCGATCGACGCACCGCTGCAGATCGGCTGGGAGGTGGTGGGCGCACAACCCCTGGCGTCGGCCCAGGCACCGGCCTGGGAACTGCAGCGCGCTCTGATCGTCGGCGGTGTGATGGCGGCGGTGCTGATCGGCGGCGCCGGTGTGTGGCTGTCGCGCCGGCTGGCTCGGCCTTACACCCGGGTTTTCAACGCGGTGTCCGAGCGGCTGGCCGACCAGAAAGGGCATGCGCCGGCCGCTGCACTCGATGCGCTGCTGGAACAGGTCCAGCGAATGCCCCGTCTGACCACACCCGGTTCTCCGGGCGAGGAACTGGTGCGCCAGGTGCTGCACGACGTGGAGCGCATCAAGACCGTTCTGGACCTGCTGCCCGCGCCGGTTTTCTGCGTGGACACCGGGGCGCATCTGGTCTACTGGAACCAGGACGCCGCGCGCACCTTCGGCTGGGACGCCAGCGCCAACGGCCGCCGCTCCACGGAAATGATGCGCTGGACCGACACGCCCGAGTTGCAGCGGCAGGTGCTCAAGCGCCTGGAGGCCGAACCCGGCCCGTGGATGTTCGAGCTCAACGTGAAGCGGCTGGACGGCATGCCCATCCACGGCGAGTGGCACATCAGCAAGGTGCTGGATGCTGCGGGGCGCTTCAGCGGCCTGATCGTGAAGTTGCGCGACCTGACCGCCGAGCGCGAGGCGCGCCAGCGGCTGAGCGAGCAGACCGAGACGCTCTCGGCCATCATCCAGTCGTCCAGCGACGCCATCATCAGCACCAGCGCCGAGGGCCGCATCGAACTGTTCAACCCGGCGGCCGAGCGCATCTTCCAGGTGCCGGCCGAGGCCATGATGGGACAGCCGCTGGACCGTCTGCTGCCCCCCTCCCAACGCGGCGGCCACATGGGGCACCTGCGCCGTTTTGCCGATTCCGCCATCACGTTGCGCAGCATGGGCGCCGGCCGGGTGAGCGGCCAGCGTGCCGACGGCCAGGTGCTGGACCTTGAGGCCTCCATTTCGCAGGTGACGGTGCACGGGCGCAAGGTGCTCACGGCCATCCTGCGCGACGTGAGCGAGCGCGTGCGCGCCGAGCGCCAGCAGGCCCAGTACCAGCTGGAGCTGTCGGAACTGGCGCACCGGCTGATGGACCAGGAGAAGGACACCACGCGCCGGCTCGCGCAGATCCTGCACGACGGCCTGGGCCAGACGCTGACGGCGCTGCGCCTGTCGGTCGAGGCCCTGCCTTCGCAGCTGGTGGGCGAACAGCCACCGGTCGCACAGGACCGGCTGCGGGTGCTGGGCGAGCTGGCCCGCACCGCCGTGGCCGAAGTGCGGGAGGCACTGGCGGAGCTGCGCCCGCCGCTGCTGGAGTCGGCCGGCCTGGCAGCCGCGCTGGAAAACGAATGCCGGCTGCGCGAACAGGAGGCGGCACCCGCCGTGCTGCAGCTGGTGACCGAAGACGGTGCCCGCACCCAGCGCTGGCCAGCCGACGTGGAGCACGCCGGCTTCATGATCGCGCGCGAGGCCACACTCAATGCCATGCGCCACGCGCGGGCTCTGCGCATCACCGTCACCGTGGGCGGCGACGAAAACACCTTGCTGCTGGACGTGAGCGACGACGGCGCCGGCCTGCCTCAGGAACTGGCCTTTGGCCGACCCGGCCACCTGGGCCTGGTGGGCATGCGCGAACGCGCGATCGCCATCGGCGCCACGCTGACCGTGCTGGCACCGCCCGAAGGCGGCACCCTGGTGCGCCTGGAATGGGGAGGTGGCGAATGAGCCGCATCTACCTGGTGGAAGACCACGCGCTGGTGCGCGACGGCATGCGGGCCGTGCTGGAGGCCGCTGGCCACGAGGTGGTGGGCGAGACCGATCAGCCGGCGCAGGCGCTCGCCGAGCTGCAGCGCCTGACACCCGATGTGCTGCTGCTCGACATCCACCTGGGCGAGCGCTCGGGTCTGGAGCTGCTGGCCGACATCCAGCGCCGCGCCCTGCCGGTGCGCTGCGTGATGCTCACCATGTCGGCCAACGTGCGCCACATCGGCGAAGCGCTGCGCCTGGGCGCGGCGGGCTATGTGCTCAAGGGCTCGCCTGCGCGCGAGGTGCTGGCCGCCATCGCCACCGTGCTGGGTGGGCGCCGCCACCTGGGCCACGAGGTGGCCGACCTGGCGGTCACGGCGTTGTCCGAGCAGCCCGGCGACGACCCCCTGCAAGCGCTGTCGCCCCGCGAGCGGCAGATCCTCTCGCGGGTGGTCAAGGGCCAGTCCAGTGCCACGATCGGCGAGGCGCTGCACCTCTCGCCCAAGACCGTGGACACCTACCGCAGCCGACTCATGGCCAAGCTGGGCGTGTCCGACATCACGGCGCTGGTGCGCTGGGCCGTGCGGGTGGGTCTGGTCGACAACGACTGACAACCTTTGACGACAGCAGCTGTCGGCCTTCGCCGACAGAACCCGTCGAGAACCCCCTACAGACGGCGGGGCGTGCGGTTTTTAGCATTCACTCCATCAACACACGCCGCCGGAGTGACCATGTTTTCCACCGCACAGTTTGCCGACACCGTTGCCCGGGAGCCCGCCACCGAACAGGGTGAGCTGGACACCGTGACCGGTCTGCTCAACCGCCGTGCCTTCCTGCTGGCCGCCGAGCAGCTGCGCACCGGCCACGGCACCCTGGCCATGGTGGTGCTGGACATCGACCACTTCACCGATCTCAACGAACAGCACGGCCTGCGTGTGGGCGACCACGTGCTGCGCCAGCTGGCCCTGCGCTGCCTGCGCACCATCACCGCCCACGGGGGCCGGCATGTGCTGGGCCGCGTCGGCCCCGATGAGTTCGCGCTGGCCTGGACCTCGGACGACCCGCTGCACGTGCCCGAGGCCGAGCAGATCCAGGGCGCGGCCGACGCCATGCGCCGCGCCGCCTGCGGCACCTACGAACTGAGCGCCATGCGCACCCTGGTGCTCGACGTGAGCGTGGGCGTGTCGCTGCTGGCCGATCCCGCCCAGGAAGTGGCCGACGCGCTGCTGCACGCCGCCACCGCCCGCCAGTCGGCCGATCGGCACTCGGGGGTGGCGCACTACGCCCAGATCGACGCCCACCGCCGCATGGTGCGGGCCCTGCGCGAAGACATCATGGCCGACCGCATCCACGTGGCCTGGCAGCCCAAGGTAGACCTCGTCACCGGCCGCCTCGTGGGGCTGGAGGCGCTGGCGCGCTGGAACGGCCCGGACGGCCAGCCGGTGCCGCCCGCGGTCTTCATCCCCATGGCGGAACGCAACGGCCTGATTGCCGACCTGGGCAACCGCGTGCTCGAGCGCGTGCTGCGCGAGCTGGCCGCCTGGCGCACCGAAGGCCTGCGCCTGGTGCCGGTGGCCATCAACGTCTCGGCCCCCCAGTTCCAGCGCGGCGACATGGCCTTGCGCCTTCAGAACGCCCTGCTGCGCCACCGTCTGCCGGCCAGCCTGATCGAGATCGAGCTGACCGAATCCATCCTCATGAACGACTTCGCCAGCACGCTGGCCACCCTGCATGCGCTGCGCGCCGTGGGCGTGGGCCTGTCCATCGACGATTTCGGCACCGGCTATTCGTCGCTGGCCTACCTGCGCTGCTTCCCGGTGCAAAGCCTCAAGCTGGACCGCAGCTTCGTGAGCGACCTGGCCCACGACGCCCGCACCCGCGAGATCGTCGACGCCGTCATCGCGCTGGCCCACAAGTTCGACGTGCGCTGCATCGCCGAGGGGGTGGAATCGGCCAAACAGGTGGACGCGCTGCGCCAGATGGGCTGCGACCAGGCCCAGGGCTTTCGCTTCGACCGCCCGCTGAACGCGCTGGAAGTGCGCTCGCGCCTGACCGACGGCTACGGCTGGGATTGACCCCGGTGCCACACGGACCCCATGTCATGTCTGTCGGACGCCAGCTCATGATCTGTTTCTCGACCCGATCCGAGCACATCGATGCGGCGCGCCTGGCGTGGCACGCCCTGGTGCGCGACGCCGTCTTCATCTCGGCCACCACGCTGCCGGAAGCGGCGGCGCTGAGCCAGTCAAGCACCCACGCGGTGGTCGTCATCGACAGCGACACCTCCGAGCCCTGGGTGTCGCTGCTGCGCCACCTGCGGCGCAACGCACCCGCCACACCGGTGCTGGTGTTTGGCTCCAGCCCCTCGCCAGCCCACACGCGCATCGACGACTGGAGCCAGCTGCGCACGCGGCTGGCCGAGGTAATCTGAACGGCTGCCTGCCACGCCCTCAGGCCCAGACCGCGTCCAGCGCCTGCCAGGCGCGGGCAATCACCGGCTCGCCCTGGCGCTCTGCGAGGCAGACCAGCGCGAGCTCGCACTCCAGCGCCACCTGGTCGGCCATCACCAGCCCCCGCGCCTGGGCCTCGCGTATCGCGATGGCGTCGCGCACCAGGCTCAGGCCCACCCCGCCGCGCACCAGATCCAGCATGGAAGCCTCCTGGTCCACCAGCGCCACGCGGGTTGGCTCCAGTCCGGTGAGCGAGCCGGGGCCGAACACACGGCGCTGCAGGCGGTGGTGGGCACTGGCGGGCGGCGTGGCCAGCCAGGGCAGCGCCGCCAGCGCCTTCCAGTCGCGCCCCAACACCTGGGGGCCCCAGCCCGCGGGCGCGAGCACCCGGTAGGTGAAGCGGGTCAGGGGTCGCAGTTTGTAAGGCGCGCCCAGCGGGTCGTGTGGCAGATTCAGGAAAAAGCCCACATCCAGCGTACCCGTGCCCACCCGCTCCAGCACATCGCCGCTCATGCCCTGGCTGAGTTCGGTCTGCACCTGCGGGCTGGTCTCGATCAGCTGCCGCAGGAAAGCGCCCAGCCGGGTGAACTCCGGGTCGAGGATGGTGCCGATGCGCAGCGTTCCCCGCACGGTGTGCTGCAGGCCGGCGGCGGCCTGGCCAAAATCCGCCAGCGCGGCCAGCGCCTTGTCGGCCAGCGGCAGCAAGGCCGCGCCGTCGCCGGTGAGCGCCATGCCCTGCGGGGTGCGGCTGAACAGCGTGAGGCCGGTGGCATCGGCCAGGGCCTTTAGCTGCAGGCTCACCGCCGGCTGGCTGAGGTGCAGGCGCTGCGCGGCGCGCGAGACCTGGCCTTCTCGCGCCACGGCCACGAACGCACGCAGGGCCTGTGGGTCGATGTGTCGCCAGGGGGTTTTCATCACAGCTTTATTTGATCTGCTTATGTTCTCCGTTTGCGATTGTCATTGGAAACGGCGCGTATTTGTCGGCAAACTCCGCCTCGTCAGCCCACAACAATATTTGAGACATTGATGAGCCATCCCACTTTCGACTACATCGTCATCGGCGGCGGCACCGCCGGCAGCCTGCTGGCCAACCGCCTGAGCGCCCAACGCGATCAGCGCGTGCTGCTGATCGAAGCCGGCCAAAAGGACGACTACCACTGGGTGCACATCCCGGTGGGCTACCTCTACTGCATCGGCAACCCGCGCACCGACTGGCTTTACCAGACCGAGGCCGAGCCCGGCCTCAACGGCCGCCAGCTGCGCTACCCGCGTGGCAAGGTGCTGGGCGGCTGCTCCAGCATCAACGGCATGATCTACATGCGCGGCCAGGCGCGCGACTACGACCAGTGGGCCGCCCTCACCGGCGACGACGACTGGCGCTGGGAACGCAGCCTGCCCGACTTCAAGGCGCACGAAGACCACCACGCGGGCGCCAATGAACACCACGGCGCGGGCGGCGAGTGGCGCATCGAGAAACAGCGCCTGCGCTGGGACATCCTCGACGCGTTTGCCCAGGCCGCGCAGCAGGCCGGCATCCCCGCCAGCGCCGACTTCAACACCGGTGACAACGAGGGCGTGGGCTATTTCGAGGTCAACCAGAAGGCCGGCCTGCGCTGGAACACCGCCAAGGCCTTCCTGCGGCCCACCTGCTACGGACGGCCCAACTTCGAGATGTGGAACGGCGCCCAGGTGGCGCGGCTGCTGGTGGAGCGCGACGCCGCCGGCGCGCTGCGCTGCACCGGCGCCCAGGTCTGGACCGGGCAGGAGATGGTGACGGTGCACGCCAGCGCGGAGGTGCTGCTGTGTGCCGGCAGCATCAACTCACCGCAGATCCTGCAGCTGTCGGGGCTGGGGCCGGCAGCGCTGCTTCAGCAGCACGGGATCACACCCGTGGCCGACCTGCCGGGCGTGGGCGCCAACCTGCAGGACCACCTGCAGATCCGCGCCGTCTTCAAGGTCCAGGGCGCGAAAACGCTCAACACCCTGGCGGCCACGCCCTGGGGCAAGGCCGCCATCGGGCTGGAATACCTGTTCAAGCGCAGCGGCCCCATGAGCATGGCGCCCAGCCAGCTGGGCGCCTTCGCGCGCAGCGACCCGTCGCAGCCCCACGCCAACCTGGAATACCACGTGCAGCCGCTGAGCCTGGACGCCTTCGGCGAGCCGCTGCACCGTTTCCCGGCCTTCACCGCCAGCGTCTGCAACCTCAACCCCACCAGCCGCGGCACGGTGAACATCCGCAGCCCCCGCTTCGAAGATGCCCCCGCCATTCGTCCGAACTACCTGAGCACACCCGAAGACCGGCAGGTCGCGGCCGACAGCCTGCGCCTGACACGGCGCATCGTCAGCCAGCCCGCGCTCGCGCCCTACCGGCCCGAAGAATGGAAACCCGGCACGCAGTTCCAGAGCGACGAGGAGCTGGCACGGCTGGCTGGCGACATCGCCACCACCATCTTCCACCCGGTGGGCACCACCGCCATGGGCCGCGACGGCGACCCCATGGCGGTGCTGGACAGCCACCTGCGCGTGCGCGACGGGAGCGGTGGCGCTGGCGTGGTGGCCGGCCTGCGGGTGGTGGATGCGGGCGCCATGCCCACCATCACCAGCGGCAACACCAACAGCCCGACGCTGATGATGGCCGAGAAGGCGGCCCGCTGGATACGAGACAAATGCTAAAAACAATTCCCGACAAGGGTTACCCCGAATGCCCCAAGGCGGTGCACCCCCTAAAATTCGTGCACTCGCAAACGGTGCATGCGCCTGCCTGACAGGAACACCGGATGCTGCGAGGGACCGAGGAGACACACGACTCGAACAACATATCCAGCGTCCCCAGAGATGCAGGTAATTCAGAAAAAGCCGGCCTTGGTGCCGGCTATTTTTTTGCCCGGTTCAGGCTCAACGGTTGCACATGGGGCAGAACGCGGGGTCGGCCTTGCCCAGCACCTTGTTGTGCTTGACGTGTTTGCAGTGGGTGCACTGCCAGGCCTTGCCCGACGACACCGAGGTGGGAAAGCCGCAGGCTGCGCAGGGCAGCCCGGGGCGGGGCAGCGGCTCGCCAAAGCCCGCTGTGGCACACGACGGGCAGGCGGTGCGCAGACGGTTGGCCAGGCGCATGGCGGCGCGCTGGATGTGGCGCATGCGCGTGGGGTTGAGGTGGGCGCGCAGCTCCGAGCGCAGCTCGGCCACCGGGTGTTCGGCCAGGATGCGCGACACCGCCTCGGCAACCTGCTCGCGCGTCGTCAGCCCCTTGAACATCACACCGGCTGCGCCCGGCAGGCCAACCATCACCGCGTGCCCGGGCAACCGGTAAGGGGCCAGCACGGTATCGAGCTGGTCCAGCCGCTCGATGCGGCGCTCGTGGTTCTCCATCAGGGTGGTGGTGCTCTGCACCGTGCACTCGAAGCCCGTCTCCAGATCGGCCCAGCGCAACCACTCGATGTTGATCATCTGCAGCGGCACCGTGGGGTGGGGCCTGAAGCTGCCCTCGGATGCCATGAACACCCGCCCGCTGGGCAGCAACGCCTTGGCGGCCTTGATCTTGGCGTCGAGCGCGAACAACGGGCCGTTGGGCCGGTCCACCGCACCGCAGAAGGTGCCCAGGCGGTCGGTGTCCACGGCCACCTCCTCCACATGGGTGATGCCCATGGCCGGCACCAGCACCTGGCTCAGTGCCGGTCCCTTGCCGTGCAGGGTGGGGAGGTAGACCGTCAGGCCCTGCCACTGGCTGGGCAGGCGGGGACCGATCGCGCTCATCGCGGAGACAGCACCGCCATCGTGATGCGCGAAACGCAGGTGGGCTCACCGGCGTCGTTGAACAGGTCGATCTGCCAGACCTGGGTGCTGCGGCCCACGTGCACCGGCCGCGTGATGCCGGTCACCCAGCCACTGGTGGCGCCACGCAGGTGGTTGGCATTGATGTCCAGCCCCACGGCGCGGTAGCCCGCAGGCAGTGCGTAAGCGGCGCCACACGAGCCCAGGGTCTCGGCCAGCACCACGCTCACGCCGCCGTGCAGCAGGCCATAGGGCTGGCGGGTGCGGGTGTCCACCGGCACGCGCGCGCGGATGAAATCGTCACCGACTTCCAGGAACTCCATGCCCAGATGGGCCACCGCGGTGTCGCGGTGGATGTCGGTGAGGATCTGGACGTTGAGGGGCTGTTTCCAGATGGGGCCGATGCGCTCGCTCATCCGCATCAGGCCTTTTCGTCCAGCAGCGTGCCCATGACCTGGGTCGAGGTCTTGAGGACCTGCACGTTGGCCTTGAATTCCAGCGCGGCCATCTTCTGTTCGACGACGTCCTGCACGAGATCGGTGCCCACGCGGTCGGCCTTGCCGACCGTGACGGCCACCCCACCTTCAGGACGCTCCTGCGCACTGACTTCCTCGCGGCGGAAGTTGTCGGTGTTCAGGTTGGCGATGTTGTGCGCCGATGCGTTCAGGCGCGTCTGCGCGGCGTTGATGCCCGACAGGGCGATGGAGGACAGAGCGTTCATGGTGTCACCTCGACGGGCCAGTTTACGCCGTTTCACTGGCGATGAGCAGCCGGTACGGATAATGCAAGCCTCTGGTTTACCACCCGTTACCCAAGTCCAGCCCTATGTCCAGCATCGTCCTGCGTTTTCTGGCCGAGCCCAGCACCGTCAACTTCGGCGGCAAGGTGCACGGCGGCACCGTCATGAAGTGGATCGACGAGGCCGGTTACGCCTGCGCCACGGCCTGGGCCAAGCGCTACTGCGTCACGGTCTATGTGGGCGGCATCCGTTTTCACCGCCCCATCATGATTGGCGATCTGGTGGAAGTGGAAGCGCGCATCGCCTACACCGGCAAGACCAGCATGAACCTGTCGGTGGAGGTGCGCAGCGGCGACGTGAAGACCGGCGCACTGGAAACGACGACCGAATGCCTGATCGTGTTCGTATCGGTGGATTCCCACGGGCGGCCGACGTCGGTGCCGGTGTGGACGCCTTCGACGCCTGAAGAGGTTGCACTGGCGGCACGGGCGAAAGCGCAGCTGGATGCTTCTCGCTCGGCTGGCTGAGCGGGGACTTTCTCGCAGAGATTCGCGGGGTTGGCCGCCCTGTGACCTCGGTCAAGGCGAGGTCACAGGGCACCGGTTTCACTTGCCGCGGTTCAGCAGCGCATACAGCAGGATGGCGCCAAACGTGGCGGTACCGATGCCACCGAGCGCGAACTCGCCGAACTTGAGCGTGTAGTCGCCCGTGCCCAGCACCAGGGTGATGGCGGCCACGATCAGGTTCTTGTTGTCCGAGAAATCGACCTTGTTGTCGACCCAGATCTTCGCGCCGGCAATCGCGATCAGGCCGAACACCACGATGGACACGCCACCCATCACGGCCAGCGGTATGGCCTGGATCAGCGCACCGAACTTGGGGCTGAAGCCCAGCAGGATGGCCATCAGCGCGGCGACCACGAACACGGCGGTGGAGTAGATCTTGGTGGCGGCCATCACGCCGATGTTCTCGGCATAGGTCGTCACGCCCGTGCCGCCCACGCCACCGGCCACCACGGTGGCCACGCCGTCGCCCATGAAGGCGCGGCCCATGTAGACGTCCAGGTTCTTGCCGGTCATCGCGGTCACGGCCTTGATGTGGCCCAGGTTCTCGGCCACCAGGATGATGGCCACCGGCGCGATCAGCAGCATGGCGTTGGCGCTGAACACCGGCGCGCTGAAGTTGGGCATGCCGAACCAGGCCGCGTTGGCGATGCCGGACAGGTCCAGCGGCTTGCCCAGGCCCATGCCGTTGGTCAGCACGGCGTAGATCACGCTCGCGATGATCAGGCCCATGAGGATCAGCAGGCGCTGGACCATGCCCTTGCTGAACACCGCCACCAGAGCCACGCACAGGAAGGTCACGCCCTGCATCCAGGCATCAAACCCCGTGGGCGCCATGTTCTTGATGGGGATGTGCGCGAGGTTCAGACCGATCACCGCGACCACCGCGCCGGTGACCACCGGGGGCATGAAGCGCTCGATCCAGCCGGTGCCCACCACCTGCACGATGGCGCCGATGATGAAGTACACGACACCGCAGGCAATGATCCCGCCCAGTGCCACGCCGATGTTGCCGTTGGCACCCTGGCCCGCGTAGCCGCTGGCCGCGATCACCACGCCGATGAAGGCGAAGCTCGAGCCCAGGTAGCTGGGCACCTTGCCGCCGGTGATCAGGAAAAAGATCAGCGTGCCCACGCCGCTCATGAGCACTGCCACGTTGGGGTCGAAACCCATCAGCAGCGGCGCCAGCACCGTGGCGCCAAACATGGCGATCAGGTGCTGCACGCCCATCACGGCGGTCTGCGGCCAGGGCAGACGCTCGTCAGGCCCGATCACGCCGCCGGCCTGCAAGGAGGCGTCGGTCTTTTCTTTCCAGCTGAACATGCCCATCGCTCCATCCTCGGTTGTTGAAGTGGCGCGATGCTAATGCAATTCCTACGCCACGTGAGACACCACCGCGTCCAGCACCAGCGGGGCCTTGAGCAGCCGCGTATGGCCCAACCCGGCCGTCTCCAGCAGCCGGGCACCGGCAATGGCCTGCGAGAAGGCAACGCCGTCGGCGAAGGGGTTGGTGCGGTCCTCGCGGTCGTGCACCACCAGGGTGGCGCCGTGCACGCGCGGGCCGGTGGCCGCGGGCTCGAACTGGCGCATCAGGATGCCCTCGCGCGCCTCCACCCGATGCTGCAGTGCGGCACGCGTGGACTCCCTGAGACCGAACACGTGCGCGAACAGCCGGGTGTATTCGTAGGGCGAGGCCGGGGGCGCCAGCAGCACCAGTCGATCCACATCCAGCCCCCGCCCCGCCGAATGCGCAAGGGCGTTGGCGGCCAGCGAGTGGGCCACCACCGCACGCACCTCGTGCCCCTGCTGGCGCAGCCTGGCCACCACGTAATCGATGGCGCGCGCGAACTGCGGCAGGTTGCTGGTGCCGCCCCGGCTGCGGCCGTGCGCGGGCATCTCCAGCAGCACAGGACGCAGACCGCGTGCGGACACGGCGGCGGCAAGGTCGCGCATCTGCCCCGCATGGCCACCCCAGCCGTGCACCAGCAGCACCACCGGACCATGGGGCGCAATGGGGCGGCTGTAGACGGTGAGGCTGGCGTCTTCAAAACCCCAGGATTCCACCTTCCAGGTGGCGGCCCAGGCGTGGCGGCGCTGCAGCCACTTGGGCGGCAACGGCGTGCCAAACAGCCGGGTCGCGGCCCAGGCGGCGAAGGCGGGCGACAGGCGCTCGGACAGGCCGAGGCCCCAGCGGAACCAGCGTGTGCCGGGGCTGGCGTTGTAGTAGCTGGCGGCGGATTCCAGGGCGGTGGGTGTCATGGTGCTCTCCGGATTAATTCGCACGATTGTGCGAAACAGAATCAAAAAAAGGGTCAGGGTTGGTAGCTGCGGATCAGCCGGTCCCAGGTGGCCTGGGCACGGGTGGCCGCATGGGCATCCCGCAGGAAGCGGGTGTCGTGCACCAGGCCGATGGCCAGGCTGCTGAGTTCGCCGACCAGTTGCTCGGGGTCGGTATCGGGTTTGAGCTGGCCGGCCTCCACCGCCTGCAGCACGGTGCGGCGCAGGGCGGCGCGCCAGCGGGTCACTTCGGACAGCAGCAGCTCGCGCAGCTCGCCATCGCGGTCGTCGAGTTCGAAGGCACCAGCGGTGTAGAGGCAACCGGTGTTGGCCTCGACCTCGCGCACACGGATGAACCAGCGGCGCACGATCTCCTGCAGCCGAGGCAGCCCCTTGGGCGCCTGCATGGCGGGCACGAAGACATCGGCCAGGAAACGCCGGCCGTACTCCTCGATCACCGCCTTCTGCAGGGCCTCGCGCGAGCCGACGCGCGAGAACACGCCGCTCTTGGACAAACCGATGCGGTCGGCCACCGCCTGCAGGGTGATGGCCTCCAGGCCTTCGGCCGCGGCCAGATCCAGCGCCGCGCCGACGATGGCGGCGCGGGTGAGTTCGCTTTTCTGGGTTCTGGCGTCCATGTTGGAGAATTTAGCACGATCGTCCGAAATCATGCAAGCGACAGCCCTTGCCGTTCGTCGGCCCACATAATGGGTTCAGACGGAGACAAGCTTGAAGACACCACAACCCCCTTACGTGCCGCAGCTGCGGCTCTATCAGGACTGGCTGGCGCGCGAACGCGGGCTGGCCTTTGGCACCTACGACGCACTCTGGCAGTGGTCGGTCGACGACCCGACGGCGTTCTGGCAGAGCATCTGGGACTTTTTTGGCGTCGAATCCCCCACGCCGCACCACGCGGTGCTCGAAGGCGGCCCCATGCCGCACTGCCGCTGGTTTGTGGGCGCACAGGTGAACTACGTGCACCAGGTGCTGCGCCACGCCGACGCGGCCCATGCCGCCGGCTTCCCTGCCATCGTCAGCGACGACGAACGCGGCCGCGTGCGCGAGCTCGGCTGGCCCGAGCTGCAGCGCCAGGTGGCCTCCTTCGCGCTGGCGCTGCGCGAGCGTGGCATCGGTCGGGGTGACCGTGTCGCCGCCTACCTTCCCAACGTGCCAGAAACCATCGTGGCCTTTCTGGCCTGCGCCAGCCTGGGCGCGATCTGGAGCGTCTGTGCGCCCGACATGGGCACCGCCGCCGTGCTGGACCGCTTCAGCCAGATCACGCCCAAGGCGCTGGTCGCGGCCGATGGCGTGGTCTACGCCGGCAAGGCCATCGATCGCAGCGCCGTGGTGCGCGAGCTGCGCGCCGCCCTGCCCAGCGTGGAGCAGCTCATCGTGCTGCGCTGCCCCTACACCACCAGCCGCGTGGACGAGGCACTGGACTTCGATGCGTTGACCACCCGCGACGACGCGGCCACCGCCGCCTTCGAGCCCGAGTGGCTGCCGTTCGACCACCCGATCTGGGTCGTCTACTCCAGCGGCACCACCGGTCTGCCGAAACCCATCGTGCACGGGCACGGCGGCATCCTGATGTCGCTGCTGGCGCTCAAGATCCTGCACAACGACATCGGCGCCAGCTACGAGCCCAACAGCTGGGGTGAGCGTTTCCACTGGTACAGCTCCACCGGCTGGGTGATGTGGAACGCCCAGGTGGGCGGCCTGGCCGGCGGCGCGACCATCTGCATCTTCGACGGCAGCCCGGGCGGCTCGAAAGAGGCGCCGGACTGGACCGTGCTGTGGCGCTTCGCCGCCAAACACCGCGTCACCTTCTTCGGTGCCGGTGCGGCCTTCTTCACCAACAACATGAAGGCGGGCGTGGACATTGCCGCGTTGCAGGCGCAAGGGCACGACCTGACCCGCGTGCGCGCGCTGGGCACCACCGGCTCGCCGCTGCCGGAGGATGTGCAGCGCTGGGGCACGGCGCAGTTCGAGGCCCTGCGCGCACGACCCGCCGCCGGGCCGCCCCAAGGCGGGTCAGCCCCCTCGGGGGGCAGCGACCTCCACGCCGTGGGGGAGCGTGGGGGCGAAATCTGGTGGTGCAACATTTCCGGAGGCACCGACTTCTGCGGCGCATTCATCGGCGGCAACCGCGAACTGCCTCAGGTACCAGGGCAGATGCAGTGCCGGTTGCTGGGCTGCGCGGTCGAGGCATGGAACGAGAGCGGTGAGCCCATCATCGGCGAAGTGGGCGAGCTGGTGTGTGTGCGCCCGCTGCCCTCGATGCCCTTGCGCTTCTGGAACGACGAGGGCGACAAACGCTACCTGTCGAGCTATTTCGACATGTACCCCGGCATCTGGCGCCACGGCGACTGGCTGAAGATCGGCACCGACGGCGGCTGCGTGATCTACGGCCGCAGCGACGCGACCATCAACCGCCATGGCCTGCGCATGGGCACCAGCGAGATCTACAACGCGGTGGAGGCGCTGCCCGAGGTGCTGGACTCGATGGTGGTGGACCTGGAGTACCTGGGCCGTGCCAGCGAGATGCCGCTGTTCGTGGTGCTGCGCCCCGGCCTCACGCTGGACCCGGCACTGGAGGAGCGCATCAACGGCGCCATCCGGACCGCGCTGTCACCGCGCTTCGTACCCGACGGCATCTACGCCGTAGCCGAAATTCCGCGCACGCTGTCGGGCAAGAAGCAGGAGCTGCCGATCAAGAAGCTGCTGCTGGGCCAGCCGATCACCAAGGTCGTCAACCGCGACGCCATGGCCAACCCCGCCAGCCTGGACTGGTTCGTGGCCTTCGCAGCCAGCCGCAGCGCCTGATCAGTTGGCGACCGTGAAGCGCCGCCCGGCGTGGCGGTTCTGCTCGAGCTCGTCCACGATGGCCACCGCCAGGTCGGCCACCGAAATGCCGGCCGGCGCAGCGCCCTGGCCGGGCAACAGCTGGTCACCACCGGTGCGATATTGGCCGGTGCGTTCGCCCGGCGCCAGTGCGATGGGCGGCGACACGAAGGTCCAGGTCAGTGCGGTTTCGCCCCGCAGGCGCGTGAGCAGGTCGCGCGCGGCGCGGGCACCGGCCAGCCACTCGGCCGGGAACTCGGGCGTGTCGACCAGCTGCACGCCGGGTGCCACCTCCAGGCTGCCCGCGCCGCCCACGGCCAGCACACGCACACCGGCCTGTTTCACACCGGCCAGGATGGCGTCGTAGCCAGCGGTGAACAGGCGGCCGATCTCGGCCTCCCCCCAGCCGGGGTTGTAGGCGCTGGCCACGGCGTCGTGCCCAGCCACGGCGCGCGCCACCTGGGCCGCATCCGCCACATCGGCGGTCACCACGGTCAGGCCGGGGCGCGGGGTGTACTTGGCGGGGTGGCGGGCGAGCGCGGTCACGGTGTGGCCACGTGAGAGCAGTTCTTCGAGCACGGCGCTGCCGACGAAGCCGGTGCCGCCAATCAGGGCGATGTTCATGGTGAGGTCCTTGGGGGGTTGGAGAACGGTTGCCAGTGTCTGCGCTTCAAAAAGACGGCGGTAGATGGCAATATTTGCCATCTGTCTGTAGAAAATCTAATGAATCAAGCCCCCAACTGGACCGAGCAGCTCAAACGCATGGCGCTGTTCGCCGAAATCGTGGAGGCCGGCTCCATCAGCGCGGCCGCACGCCGGCTGGGTAGCACGCCCTCGGCGCTGAGCCAGCAACTGCGCCTGCTGGAGCAGGGCCTGGGGCTCACGCTGCTCAACCGCTCCACCCGCCGCCTGACGCTGACCGAGGCCGGTGAACGCTACTACCCGGCCTGCGCCGCCATGGTGGCCCAGGCCCGCAGCGCCCAGGCCGCGCTGGAACGCCTGCGCGACGAGCCCGAGGGCGAGTTGCGCATTGCTGCGCCGGTAGGCTTCGGCCCGCTGCTGGCCACCGCGCTGCAGCCACTGCGGCCCTACCCGCGCCTGCGGCTGCACCTGCTGCTGGACGACACCCCCATCGACCTGCTGCAGGCCCGGGTCGATCTGGCCCTGCGTGCCGGGCCGCTGGCCGACTCCAGCCTGGTGGCCCGCCACCTGGGCGATCTGCCCTGCCAGGTGTGCGCCGCCCCCGCCTACCTGGCCGAGCGCGGCTGGCCGCAGCATCCGGCCGACCTGGCCCACCACGACTGGCTGGGTTTGCCGCCGCGCAGCGGCAACGCCGAGGTGCTGGAGTTCACCGGCCCGAACGGGCGGCGCGAGAGCGTGCGCCTGGGCGCGCGCGTGCTGGCGTCCCAGGTGTTGGCCCTGCAAAACATGGCCGAAGGCGGGTGGGGTCTGTTTGTGGCGGTTGCGGACGACGCCCGCCAGGCACTGGAGCGCGGACGGCTCCTGCCCCTGCTGCCCGACTGGTCCTTGCCGCCACTGCCGGTCTGGGCCATCACACACCGGCGCGACGACCTGCCCGCCAAGACCCGTCACGCCCTGGCCGCGCTGCGCGCCTTCTTCGACGCCGGCGGAATCAGGCGCGCCGACTGACGAGCACGATGCCCACCGCCACACCGACCAGTGCCAGCACCAGCTGCACCGTCAGCGGTTCACCCAGCAGCACCACGCCAAACAGCAGCGCGAACACCGGCGTGAGGAAAGTGAACGACGACATCTGCGTGGCCGGGTAGTGGCGCAACATCCACATCCACGCCAGGTAGCTGGCGAACGCACCCACCACCGTCTGCAGGAACAGCGAGCCCCAGGCCTGTGCCGAATAGCTGAACGACCAGGGCTCGCCCAGCAGCAGCGAGACCACCGGCGCCACCACGGCCGTGACCGCCACCTGATAGAACAGCGTCTTCTCGGCGCCCGCCGTGGCCAGCGACGTGGTGCGCAAGGTCAGCGTGGTCAGCCCCCACAACACGCCTGCGGCCAGGCCGATGGCGTCGCCCAGCAGCTGCCCCTGGCCACCCTGGAGAAAACCCTCGCTGAAGGCCACGGCCACCGCCGCAAAAGCGATCAGCAGCCCCACCCACTGCACCTGGCGCAGCCGTTCGCTGGGCACCAGACGCGGCAGCAGCAGCGCCACCACGAAGGGCGAGGTGTAGAGAAACACCGTGAGCCGTGAGGCGCTGGTGTGCATCAGGCCTAGGTAGATGCCGGTGAATTCGCCCGCAAACAGCGCGCCGGCCAGCAGGCCGGCCTTGAGCGTGCCGTCGCGCTCGAACAGGCGGATGCCGCGCCACTGGCACCACAGCCACAGCAGCGTGGTGGCCCCGACAAAACGCAGGGTGGCCTGCCACAGCGGCGGCACCTCGCCCACGGTGCTCTTGATGAGTATCTGCTGGAAGCCCCAGAACGCACAGCACGCCAGCAGCGAGGTGATGGCAAACGTGTCGAGGTGGGTCTTGCGGGCGGGCACCATGCCGGTCACAGCGGGTGCTCGGTGTAGAAGCGCCCGCCGTGGAACAGCAGCGGCGAGGCGTCGGGCCGGTGCCAGCAGCGCTCGACCTCGCCAACGAAGATGACGTGGTCACCCTCCTCGTAGCGGCTGCGGTTGGAACACTCGAACACCGCCGCCGCACCCGCCAGCAAGGGTGCGCCACCCGCGCCGATCTCGTGCTCCAGACCGGCCCAGCGGTCCAGCCCCCGCGAGGCAAAACGCTCGGCCAGTTCGCGCTGGTCGGCGGCCAGCACGTGGATGGCGTAGTGCGAGCCGGCACTGAACACCGGCATGGAGGCGGCCTGGTGCGACAGGCTCCAGAGCACCAGCGGCGGCGTGAGCGAGACCGAGTTGAACGAGTTGGCCGTGAGCCCCACCGGCACGCCGTCGGCCCCACGCGCGGTGACGATGGTGACCCCGGTGGCGAACATGCCCAGCGCATCGCGGAACACACGTTCGCTGGGGACTTGCAGGAGAGAAAGCGGGGGCATGCAGCAGTTGATGGGGGTAGTATGGGCGGGCGGACTGACGTGATTGTCCGTGAAACCCCTCACCGCCTCATATGCTGCCCACATTCACCACACTGGGAAATGGTCCCACGCTGCTGATGCTGCACGGTCTGGAAGGTGGCCTGCTCACGTTCGCGCCGCAGGTCGAAGCGTTTGCCCAGCTGGGCTGGCGCGCCATGGCCTGGGACATGCCGGGCTACGGCCACAGCGCTCCCATAGAGCCCTACACCTTCAAAGGGCTGGCGGCGCGCTGCATCGCGCTGATCGAAGCGGCCCAGGCCAACTCAGACCGCCGCGACGTGGTGCTGCTCGGCCACGGCATGGGCGGCATGGTGGCGCAGGAGGTCGTGCTGCGCCGGCCCGACCTGGTCAACCGTCTGATCCTCTGTGGCACGGCGGCCACGTTCGACGACACCGACTTCGTGACCCAGCGCACCGCGCCGCTGGACGCGGGCCAGGACATGACCCAGCTGGCCGCCGCGCTGGTGCCGCGCCTGGTGGGACCGGGTGCGCTGCCCGAAGGCTCGCGCCTGGCCGAACACAGCCTGTCGCAGGTGCCTGCGGCCACCTACCGGCGCGCCCTGCAGGCCCTGCCCAGTTTCGACCGCTCGGCGGTGCTGGGGGAAATCGCGGTACCCACCTTGCTCATCGCCGGGGAGTTCGACCGCGTCGCACCGCCAGACACCATGATGGCCATGGCCGCCCGCATACCGGGAGCACGCTGTGTGGTGCTGCCCGGTACCGGGCACTGGCAAAACCTGGAGAACCCCGAGTCTTTCGACGAGGCGGTGATGGCCTTTCTGTCGGACACGGACAGCCAGGCACACCGGCTGGTGCGCCTGCACTGACCCAACGCCTCAGGCGCTGACCTGGTTGCCCGCCCAGCGCTGCTGTGCGGCGCGGTTCTCGGCGTCGAAGCCGTGGAAGTTGAACCGCATGGCCGGGCGTTCGCCGCTGATGAGTTCGGCCATGGCGCGGCCAGAGCCCGCGCCGTGGGTCCAGCCCAGCGTGCCGTGACCGGCGTTGATCCAGAGCTTGCCCACCTTCGTGCGGCCGATCAGCGGAATGTTGGTGGGCGTGGCCGGGCGCAGGCCGGTCCAGAACTGCGGGCTGCCGCCCTGCTCGGGCGTGCGGGTGTCGGCCATGCCGGGAAACACCTCCTCGATGCGACGCACCAGCATCTCGCAGCGGCGTTTGGCCAGCGGCGTGTCCAGGCTGAGGTCGAAGCCGCCCAGTTCGATGGTGCCGGCCACACGCAGGCGGTCGCCCAACCGCGAAATGGCGATCTTCAGGCCGTCGTCGATCATGCTCACGCTGGGCGCCAGCTCGGGCTTGAGGATGGGCAGGGTGGCGCTGTAACCCTTGCCGGGGTAGATGGGGACATTCAGGCCCACGGTCTTGAGCAGCGGGGTGGTGTAGGAGCCGCAGGCGGCCACGAAGGCATCGGCCTCGATGGCGCGCACCTGGCCACTGACGCGGGCGCGCACGCGGGCGCGCTGCAGCGCCCCACCTTCAAGCTCCAGGCGCTGGATGTCGTGCCCGAACAGCAGCTGGGCGCCGCGCTGGCCGCACCGCTCGGCCAGCTTCTGGGTGAACACGCGCGCGTCGCCGTGCTCGTCGGTCTCGGTGTAGGTGCCGCCCACGATGCGGCCTTCAAAAGCCCGCAGCGCGGGTTCGAGCTGCAGCAGTTCCTCGCGCGAGACCACCCGGCGCTTGACGCCGTGTCGGCGCATCAGTTCGGCCGCACCGGCCGCGCCCGCGAAGGACTTCTCGTCGGTGTAGTAATGGGCAATGCCGCGCTGAAGCCGGTGGTATTCGATGCCGGTGGCGGCCACCATGTCCTTGAGGGTGGTGTGGCTGAAGGCGCCCAGGGCCACCAGCTGCGCGACGTTGCGCTCGAAGGCACTGTCGTTGCACTGGGCCAGGAACTGCAGGCCCCACTTCCATTGTTCCCAGTCCAGCTGCGGGCGGAACAGCAGCGGCGCGGTGGCCTGGAACATCCACTTGAGCGCCTTGAGCGGCGCTTCGCGGTTGGCCCACGGCTCGCAGTAGCTCACCGAGATCTGGGCCGCGTTGGCAAAGCTGGTTTCCAGCGCCGCGTCGGGCTGGCGGTCGATCAGCGTGACCTCGTGGCCTTTTTCCAGCAGGTGCCAGGCGGTGCTCACACCAATGATGCCTGCACCCAGAACCGCGACTCGCATGATGTTTCCCCAGGAAGTGGTTAACCCAGGGCCGCAGTATGGAAAGGATTGCCGGCTTCGTGAAGGACAATTAAACTAAATGGGTTTTCATCAGGATTGCTAATAATGAGCACCTTCGATCCCGATGCCCTGGAATGCCTGGCCGCCATCATCGAGGAGGGCGGCTTCGAGCGCGCCGCCCAGCGGCTGTCGATCACGCAGTCGGCCGTGTCGCAGCGGCTGCGGGCGCTGGAGGCGCAGGTCGGCACGGTGCTGATCGTGCGCAGCCGCCCGCTCAAGGCCACGCAGGCCGGGCAGTTGCTGCTCAAGCACGCCAAGATGATGCGGCTTTTGCGCGCCGACCTCGAACGCGACCTGAAGGAGCTGGCACCCAGCTCCACCGGCGGCCGCGACGATGAACGCATCTCGGTGGCCATCAACGCCGACAGCATCGCCACCTGGGCCCTGGACGCGCTGACCCCGCTGGCGCGCAGCGGACTGCCGATCGAAATCATCCACGACGACCAGGACTTCACCCACGAGTGGCTGCGCGAAGGCCAGGTGCTGGGCTGCGTCACTTCCATCGGCCAGGCGCTGCGCGGGTGCAAGATGGAGGAACTGGGCACCATGGACTACCTGGCAGTGGCCGAACCCGCCTTTGCCGAACGGCACCTGCCGACAGGGCTGAATGCCCACAACTTCCACCTCGTGCCGTTCGTGACCTTCAACCGCAAGGACGACGCGCAGCGCGAGTTCGTGGCGCGCGCCTTCGGCCTGCAGCGGGTGATGCTGCGCCAGCTCTACGTGCCATCGTCCGAAGGCCAGGTGAACGCCGCGCTGGCCGGTTGGGGCGTGGGCGTGGTGCCCGAGCTGCTGGTGCGCGAACACCTGGCGCAGGGCCGGCTGGTCAACGTCGCGCCCACGCACACGCTGGGCGTGCGGCTCTACTGGCACTGCTGGAACCTGGCCTCCGAAGTGCTGGACGCGCTGAGCGCTGCGCTGCGCCAGGCGGCCAGCGAACACCTCGCGAGGCCATGAAAAAGGCGCCCAGCGGGCGCCTCAACCTGGAGTCCTGTCCGTTTCACTTGGGCATGATCACGGTGTCGATCACGTGGATCACACCGTTGCTGGCCACCACATCGGTCTTGACCACGTTGGCGTTGTCCACCTTCACGCCACCCATGGTGCTCAGCGTGATTTCGCTGCCCTGGACCGTCTTGACCTTGCCGGCCTTGACGTCGGCGGCCATCACCTTGCCGGGCACCACGTGGTAGGTCAGCACCTTGGTCAGTGCGGCCTTGTCCTTGAGCAGGCCATCCAGCGTGGCTTTCGGGATCTTGGCAAACGCCTCGTCCGAAGGCGCGAAGACCGTGAAAGGACCGGGCCCTTTCAGCGTGTCGACCAGGCCGGCGGCCTGCACGGCCGTGACCAGCGTCTTGAACGAGCCGGCGGACACAGCGGTGTCCACGATGTCTGCGGCTTTGGCCATGGTGGCAACACCCAGGGCCAGAACGGAAGCAATCAGCGCCTTTTTCATGATGAATGACCTCTCGCAAAAATGGGGGTACAGGGTTCGGGCACATCGGAAGTGCACCGGCCGGTCGGTGACCGCCAGCGAATATTAACCACTTCGTTTGAATTTGAACTGTTTAGTATTTTTTCCTACTCAACAGTTGGGTTATCGACTTTATCGTCTGTTTGCGGCACAATGCCCAGCAGAGTTTTCAGGTCTTCACCATGTCGAGCGCCGCCGTCTCCCTTCAGTCCCCCGTCAAACGCAGCTTCCGTGAACAGATGCACCTCGCACGCGAGGACGCCATCATCCAGGCCGTCAATCGCCTGCTGGCCGAAAAGGGATTCGACGCCATGACGGTGGACGAGGTCGCGGCCGAAGTTGGCATCGCCAAGGCCAGCCTCTACAAACACTTCCCCAGCAAGGAAGACCTGGCCGCTGCCGCCATGGTCCGGGTGATGCAGCGCGCGGTGGCTTTCCTCGACAGCCTGCCGGCCGATGGCGCGCCACTCGCCCAGCTCAAGGCCGTGGTGCGCTGGACGCTGCAGGTGCAGCTCGAAGGCCAGATGCCTTCGCTGCCGAGCGAGAACTCCAGCCTGCGCGCCACGCTGATGGTGAACAAGCCCTACATCGACGGGCTGATGACGGTCAGCGACCGGCTGGGCGGCTGGATCGAAGCGGCCCAGCAACAGGGCCACCTCAACCAGGCGCTGCCGCCCATCGCCGTGCTCTACACGCTGTACGCCCGCGCCTGCGACCCGGTGATGGGTTTCCTGCGCGCCAGCGGCCAGTACACCGACGAGCAGATCATGGACATGGTCATGTCCACCTGTTTCGACGGCCTGCGCGCACGGTAAACCGGCAGTCCATCAGCGGGCCGGCTTGAGCGCCTCGGCCCCAGCCGCCCACTCCAGGGCGATCTCACGCACAAACGCTTCACGGGTACCGCCCGTGGGCAGGTTGTTCACGGCCAGCAGGCGTTCGCGCAGGGCGGCCTGAGCCAGCACCTCGTTGACCACGGCGTTGATCTGCTCCAGCCGCGCCACCGGTGTGCCACCGGGCGCAAACAGGCCGAACACCGAAGCCCGGTTGGCCATGGGAAAACCCTGCTCGGCCAAGGTAGGCACCTGTGGCAGGACCGCCAGGCGCTGCGGCGCGCCCACGGCCAGCGCGGTGAGACGGCCTTCGCGCACGTACTGCAGCTGCAGGGGCCCCACGTTGGTGGACAGCAGCTCGAAGTGCCCGGCCAATGCGTCGGTCAGCTGCGCGCCACCACCCTGGTAGGGCACATGGGTGATGTCCAGCCCCCGCGACCGGCGCACCTGTTCCAGCACGAAGTGCCCGGTGGTGCCATGCCCCGACGAGGCCCAGCGCAGCCGCCCCGGCTGCGCACGAGCCTGCGCCACCACGCTGTCCAGGTCGCGCCCTGCCCATGCGGGCGTGGCCACGACCAGTACCGGCGTCAGCATGACGCTGATCACAGGCGCGATACCGCGCTGCGGATCGAACCGCGGCGGCGCCAGGTGGGGCATCAGCGTCAGTGGCGTGATGGCGGAAAAACACAGGGTGTGGCCATCGGCCGGCGCCCGCGAAAGTGCCTCCATGGCGACGCTGCCGCCAGCACCGGGCCGGTTTTCCACCACCACCGGCACGCCCAGTCGCGGCGCCAGCGCCAGCGCCAGAGCGCGTGCCATGTCGTCGCTCACGCCACCAGGTGGGTAGGCCACCAGGATGCGCAGTGCCTTCGCTGGCCACGCGGCGCGTGCCAGCGTGGGCAATGCCAGCACCGGCGCCAGACGCAGCAGGTGGCGCCGCCGCATCAGGCCGCCTCCGCTGTGGCCAGCTCGCGCACCATGGCCACGAAGGTGGCCAGCGCCCCCTGGGTCTCGCCGTTGCGCACCAGCAGGGTGAGCGGCGCCTCCAGCTCCTGCGAGGACTCCAGCGCGCGGTAGCGTATGGCGTGGGCGTGGGTGCCGCACATGGATTCGGGCACCACCGACAGCCCCACGCCCGCTGCCACGAGGTTGAGGTTGGACAACATGCGCTCGACCTCGGCCACCACGCGGGGTTGAACCCCCTGCCGCGCACACAGCGCCAACAGGTTGGCGTAGAGCCCCGGAGCGCCCGGACGACGCACCAGGATGAGCGGCTGGCCATCAAGCGCCCGCAGCGGCAGCGGGAATGGGTCGGCTGCCAGCGGATGGTCCAGCGGCAGGGCCACGGCCACCGGCTCGCGCAGCAGGGTGTGCATGGCCACGCCGTCCGGGTGGGCTACGGGTACCCGCACGAAGGCGGCATGCAGCCGGCCGGCCGCCAGCGATTCGGTCAGCTCGGCGGCGTTGGCTTCGCTCAGCTCCAGCGTGAGGCCGGGAAACCGGCGGCGGCACTCGCGCAGGGCGCGGGGCGTGAAGGCATGGGTGGCGGCCGAGCTGGTGAAGCCGACGGCCAGGCGCCCCAGTTCGCCGCGAGCCATGTGCGCCATGCGCTGCTCCAGCGCCTGGGCATCGGCCAGCAGGCGGCGTGCCTCGACCAGAAAGACCTCGCCTTCATCGGTCAGGTCCACCCCTTTGGGGTGTCGGCGCAGCAAGCGCACGCCCAGACGGTCTTCCAGCGCACGGATCTGCTGGCTCAAAGGTGGCTGCTGAATGCCCAGCCGCGCGGCCGCGCGCGTCATGTGTCCGGTCTCGGCCACGGTGACGAAGTAACGCAGGTGCCGCAATTCCATATCTGTAACGTATCGAATGGACGGTTTCAGTATATTTGATTTGCAGTCACAGCCTGTCTAGCATCGCGCCACACACAACCCCAACGGAGACAAGGCATGACAACGTTGAACTGGCGGCGCATCGCGCTGCCCCTGACCCTGGCCGGCCTGCTGGCCGGCTGCGCCCAGACGCCATCCACCCCACCCGCGCCACCCGAAGCCGCACCCCAGGCCGCTGCCTGCCCTGAGGGCGTGCCGGCCGGTGCGCGCTGCCTGCGCGGCCAGGATTCGGCCAAGGCCCACTACCTCATCGTCATCCCCGCGCAATGGAACAAGATGCTGGTGGTGCACGCCCACGGCGGCCCCGCGCTGGGCGAACCGGTGGCCAGCCGCGCCGACGAGGACATCAAGCGCTGGGCCATCACGGTGCAGGCGGGCTACGCCTGGGCCGGTTCGGTGTTCCGCCAGGGCGGTGTGGCCGTGCGCAGCGCGGCCGAGGACACCGAGCGTGTGCGGCGCATCTTCGTCCAGCACGTGGGCCAGCCCACACGCACGCTGCTGCACGGCCAGTCGTGGGGCGCCAACGTGGCGGCCAAGGCGGCCGAGATGTACGCCGCCCCCGGCATGCGCTCGCCTTACGACGCCGTGCTGCTAAGCAGCGGCGTGGTCGCAGGCGGCACACGCTCCTACGACTTCCGGCTGGACCTGCGCGTGGTCTACCAGCACCTGTGTGGCAACCACCCGCGCGCCAACGAGCCGCAGTACCCGCTGTGGATGGGTCTGCCGGCCGACAGCAAGCTCACCCGCGCCGATCTGGCCAACCGGGTGGAAGAGTGCCTGGGCGTGCGCAAGCCGGCCGCGCAGCGCACCCCGGAACAGGCACGCAAGCTCAAGACCATCGTGGACGTGATCCGCATCCCCGAATCGTCCGTGCTGGCGCACCTGAACTGGGCCACCTGGCACTTCCAGGACATCGCGCAGAACCGCACCAACGGCCAGAACCCGTTCCGCAACGACCAGGTGCGCTACAAAGGTTCCGCCGATGACGCCGCGCTCAACGCCGCCGTGCTGCGTTACAAGGCCGACCCGGCCGCGCTGGCGCGGTTTGCCGACGACACCGACCTGAGCGGCCGCATCGGCGTGCCGGTGCTCACGGTGCACGGCATCGGAGATGCCACCGCTTTCGTGGAACTGGAATCGGCCTTCCGTCAGACCATGGAGCGCGGCGGCAGCGGCGCGCGGCTGGTGCAGGTCTACAGCGACCACTCGGACCACAGCTACCTGAGCGACCCGACCTACGTGGCCCTGTTTGACGCGCTGGTGCGCTGGGTGGAGCGCGGTGAGAAACCCACACCGAGCGGCCTGGCCGACAGCTGCAAGCGTTTTGAAGCGAGCTTCGGCCCGGGCTGCCGGCTGCAGCCGGCCTACCAGCCCCCGCCGCTCGAGGCGCGCGTGGCGCCGCGCCAGTAAAGGCTCAGCCCTGGGCAGCGGCGATCACGCCACCGCCCAGGCAGATCTCACCGTCGTACAGCACGGCGGACTGGCCCGGCGTCACCGCCCACTGCGCATCGGTGAAGTCGAGCCGGAAGCTGGCATCACCCTCGGGCGTGAAGCGGCAGGCAGCGTCGGCCTGGCGGTAGCGTGTCTTGGCCGCCATGGCACCGGCCGCCGGCGGCTCGCCGGCCACCCAGCTCACGTCCTGCGCGGTGAGGCCGGGCGAAAGCAGCCACGGGTGATCGTGGCCCTGCACCACCCACAGCGTGTTTCTCTCCACATCCTTGCGCGCCACGAACCACGGCGCGTGTTCGCCGCCGCCGCGCTGCGCGCCTTTTTCCTTCACGCCACCAATGCCCAGCCCCTGGCGCTGGCCCAGGGTGTAGAAGCTCAGGCCCACGTGCTGGCCCAGCACCCGGCCTTTTTCGTCCTTGATCGGGCCGGGCTCCTTGGCGATGTAGCGGTTGAGGAAATCGCGGAACGGCCGCTCGCCGATGAAGCAGATGCCAGTGGAGTCCTTCTTCTTGGCGTTGGGCAGCTCGATCTCGGCGGCGATACGGCGCACCTCCGTCTTGTGCAGCTCGCCCACGGGAAACAGCGTCTTGGAGAGCTGCGCCTGGCTCAGCCGGTGCAGGAAGTAGCTCTGGTCCTTGGACGGGTCCAGTCCCTTGAGCAGCTCGAAGCGGCCCGCGCGCTCGCGCACCCGCGCATAGTGGCCGGTGGCGATCTTCTCGGCCCCCAGGCGCATGGCATGGTCCAGGAAGGCCTTGAACTTGATCTCGGCGTTGCACAGGATGTCGGGGTTGGGCGTGCGCCCGGCCTGGTACTCGCGCAGGAACTCCGCGAACACGCGGTCTTTGTACTCGGTGGCGAAGTTGACATGTTCGATGTCGATGCCGATCACGTCGGCCACGCTGGCCGCATCCAGCCAGTCCTGGCGCGACGAGCAGTATTCGCTGTCATCGTCGTCTTCCCAGTTCTTCATGAAGATGCCGATGACCTCGTAACCCTGCCGCTTGAGCAGCCAGGCGCTCACGGCCGAATCGACCCCGCCGGACAGACCGACGACCACACGTTGCTTGGAAGACATGGCCTCGATTATCCCGCGCCACACCCGACCCCATGAGGCCACAGGGCTTGGCCGGGCCAGCGCCGCCGGCTATCGTGTTGGCATGAAACACCGCTGCGCTCTTGCCACGCTGATCCTGCTGCTCGCCGGGATCGGCGGCGCCTGGGCACAGTCCGGGCTGACGGCTTCGCGCCACACCCTGTTGCAAGGCGGGGCCGAGCGCCACTACGAGCTGCGCGTGCCCAGGGGCCAGCCACCCGCAGGTGGCTGGCCCCTGGTGCTGGTGCTGCACGGCGGCGGCGGTCACGCGGGCCACGCCGAAAGCATGACCGGCTTCAGCACCCTGGCCGAACGGGAAGGATTCATGGTGGCCTACCCGCAGGGCAGCGGCCGCCTGGGTCAGCGACTGCTGACCTGGAACGCCGGCCACTGCTGCGGCTTCGCCATGACGCGGCGGATCGACGATGTCGGCTTCCTGGATGCGCTGGTCGGCCAGCTGCTGGCCCGGCACCCGGTCGACCCGCACCGCGTCTACCTCACCGGTCTGTCCAATGGCGGCATGATGACCCACCGCGCAGCCCTGGCGCTGCCGCACCGCTTCGCGGCCATCGCACCCGTCATTGCGCCGGTGTTCGGCGACGAACCCCGCGCTGCCTTGCCGGTGCCGGCATTGATGGTCAACGGTGCGCTCGACACCTCGGTGCCGCCACAGGGTGGCCAGCCCCACGGGCGATTCCCGGACGCCTGGGACGGCACGCCTTTGCGACCCGCGCTGGACCAGGCCCGGCACTGGGCCGCGAGCAACGGCTGCGGCGCCGAAGCCCGCCACGAGGTGCATGCCGAGTACCAGCGCTGGGCCTACGCCTGCCCGCCGGGCGCCACGGTGGAGCTGCTGCTGGTGGGCGACAACGGCCACGCCTGGCCCGGCGGTCGCAAGGGCAGCCCGCAGGCCGACTCCCCCAACCCACGTTTCGACGCCTCACAGGCGATCTGGTCGTTCTTTCGCACCCAGGCGCGCGGCCGTTGAAGGCAACCGGGTTGTACCCGGGCCACCACACAAGCTCAAAATTTGTCACGCCCGGTGCGCCCCACGGGGCGGCTCCCTAACATCGGCCCCGGCCACAGGCCATCTCAGGGAGCACCACGACATGAACCAGGACTCAAGGCCCCGGCCGCTCTGGCGCCGCTGGGCCGGCTGCGCGATGCTGGCCAGCGCCAGCGCCTGCGGCGACACGGGCACCGCCGGTCCGGACGGATGGGTCCGGCTGCTGCAGGGCCAGCTCGACCCGACCAGCCAGCCAGCCTGCTGGCGTGTGGAGTTTCCCTTGCAGCTGGGCCCGCAGCAGGTAGCGCTGCGCGAGCCGCTGCGCCAGATGGTGCGCGCTGGCCTGCTGGTGGAGCACGATCACGTGGAACAGGTGCCCTTGTCGCGCACAGGCCAGCTGTGGCAGCCAACACCGCGCTTCGAGCTGACAGACCGGGGCCGCCGCCTCTACCGCCAGGACCTGGAGCCCGCCGCCGGTGCGCCGCGCTCGGGGCTGTGCTTCGAGCGGCCGACCTGACTCAGCCGCGCACTTCGCCTTCGCCCAGCACGATGTACTTGAGCGAGGTCAGGCCTTCGATGCCAACCGGCCCCCGGGCGTGGAACTTGTCGGTGGAGATGCCGATTTCGGCCCCCAGTCCGTACTCGAACCCATCGGCGAAGCGGGTGCTCGCATTCACCATCACGCTGGCCGAATCCACCTCGCGCAGGAAACGCTGCGCGTGCTGGTGGTGGGTGGTCAGGATGGCGTCGGTGTGGTGGCTGGAGTAGTGGTTGATGTGCGCGATGGCTTCATCCACACCCGCCACCACCTTGATGCTGATGATGGGCGCCAGGTACTCCTCGAACCAGTCCTGCTCGGTCGCGTCTTTCAGGTTCGCGCCGGGCACGCCCGCCAGCAGCGCCTTCGCTTCGGCACACACGCGCATCTCCACGCCCTTGGCGGCATAGACGGCGGCGATCTTCGGCAGGAAGTCGGCGGCCACACCACGCGCCACCAGCAGGCCCTCGCTGGCGTTGCAGGGGCTGTACTTGTTGGTCTTGGCGTTGTCGGCCACGTTCACCGCCATGGCGATGTCGCAGGGGTCGTCCACGTAGGTGTGGCAGTTGCCGTCCAGGTGCTTGATGACGGGCACCTTGGCCTCGGCACTGATGCGCTCGATCAGCGACTTGCCCCCACGCGGGATGATGACGTCCACATACTGTGGCATCGCGATCAGCTCGCCCACGGCGGCGCGGTCGGTGGTGGGCACCAGCTGCACCGCGTCCTGCGGCAGACCGGCATCGGTCAGGGCCTGCGCCACCAGCGCCGCCAGCGCGCGGTTGGAATCGATGGCCTCGGAGCCGCCGCGCAGGATGGCGGCGTTGCCGCTCTTGATGGACAGGCTGGCCGCCTCGATGGTCACGTTGGGGCGGCTCTCGTAGATCATGCCGAACACGCCGATGGGCACCCGCATCTGGCCCACGCGGATGCCGCTGGGCTGCTGCTTCATGCCGATGACCTCGCCAATGATGTCGGCCATGGCCGCGAGCTGCTCGCATCCCTGGGCGCAGGTCTCGATCACCTTGGGTGTGAGCTTGAGGCGGTCCACCATCGGCTCGGCCAGGCCGTTGGCACGGGCGCGCTCCAGGTCCTTGGCGTTTTCCACCTGCAACGCGTCCACGCTGGCCCGCAGCCGTTTCGCCAGGGCCAGCAGGGCGTCGCGCTTGGCCGCTGCTGGCGCCCGGGCCATCTCGAAGGCGGCACGGCGGGCTTGCAGGCCCAGGGCCTGCATCAGTTCGGGGACGTTGAGCGCGTTCATGGGCCGGATTTTCTCACTTCGCCGGCCGTGCTGGGGCCGGCCGCTATCATGGCCCTTCCATCCCCCTAGGAGCCTGAATGAGTCCCGTCAAGATCATCGGTGCCCTGCTCGTCGCCGCCGGCGCATTGGGCCTGGGCTACGGCAGTTTCTCCTACACCAAGGAAACCCACGACCTCAAGCTGGGCCCCATCCAGCTCTCGGTGGAAGAAAAGGAAACGGTCAACGTACCTGCCTGGGCCGGCGGCATCGCCATCGCGCTGGGCGTGGGCCTGCTGCTGTTCGGCGGCCGCAAACCCTGAGGCCGGCATGACTCGCCGGCTCATCACCTCGGGCTCGCCGTTCGAACGCGAGATCGCCTACTCGCGCGCCGTGGTCGACGGCGACTGGGTGTTCGTCTCGGGCACCACCGGATTCGACTACGCCACCATGACCATTTCGGAGGACGTGGCCGAACAGGCCGACCAGTGCCTGCGAAACATTGCCCACGCGCTGGAGCAGGCCGGTGCCAGCCTGGCCGATGTGGTGCGGGTGCATTACATCCTGCCCCACGGACCGGACTTCGAGGCCTGCTGGCCGGTGCTGCGGCAACACTTCGGCGACGTGCGGCCGGCCGCCACCATGATCTGTGCCGGCCTGCTGGATGCGCGCATGAAGATCGAAATCGAGGTCACGGCTCGCAAACGCGCACCGTGACACGCCCCGTGACGCACCCCGGAGCAAACATGCTGCACCCCCAGGCCCGCGCCCTGCTCGACCTGCTCGTTGAACGCGGTGTGCCACCCACCCACACGCTGGGCGTGGACGAAGCACGCCACTACTACCGCGAACGCCGCCACCTGACCCAGCCCGCGCCACCGCCCATCAACGAGTTGCGCGAGCTGACGGCCAGCGGCCCGGCGGGCCCCATCGCGCTGCGCCTGTACCGCGACGGCCCCGCCACAGGCCCGCGTCCGGTGCTGGTCTATTTCCATGGCGGCGGCTGGGTGATTGGCGACCTCGACACCCACGACACCCTGTGCCGGCAGCTGGCCCTGCAGTCGGGCTGTGCGGTGGTGTCGGTGGACTACCGCTTGGGGCCGGAACACCCGTTTCCGGCAGCGGTGCTCGACGCCATTGCCGCGACCCGCTGGGTGGCGCAGCATGCCGCCGCGCTCGACCTGGACGCCAGCCGCCTGGCGGTGGGGGGCGACAGCGCGGGCGGCAACCTCGCAGCGGTAGTGGCCCTGGCGGCGCGCGATGGCGGCCCCGAGCTGACACCGGGCGAGCTGGCCATCGCCTACCAGCTGCTGATCTACCCCTCGGTAGACCAGCGCCGCACGGCCGATTCGCACCGGCGCAATGGCCAGGGCTACCTGCTCACGTCCGACTCCATCGCCTGGTTCCTGGGCCATTACCTGCGGACCAAAACCGATGAGCTGGACTGGCGCGCTTCGCCGCTGCTGCATCCCGATCTGGCTGGCCTGCCGCCAGCGCTGGTACTGGTGGCGGGTTTCGATCCGCTGCGCGACGAAGCCGTGGCCTACGCCCAGCGCCTGAGCGAGGCGGGTGTCCATGCCTCGCTGGTGAGCTTCGAGCGCCAGATCCACGGCTTCGTACCCATGGGTCGGGTCCTGGACGAGGCCAACGAGGCGGTGTCGGTCTGCGCCGACGCGCTGCGGCGCGCCCTGTTCGCGCGGTAGCTCAGCGCGGCTCGCAGGCCCGGCACAGGCCCAGCGCCAGCTGGTGCAACGCCGACCACGCGTCGGCCGGCCAGTCGGTGTGCCTGAGGCCTTTGACGATGCCATCCACCCGGTGGGCGTCCTGCACCAGTCGGCTCAGCGTGGCGGCGTCCAGGCGCGGCAGCACGCGCTCCATGAGTTTTTCCTTCAGGCCCCAGACGCGGTTCTCACGCAGCGCCAAGGGCAGAGGCTTGCCCTCATCGACCGCGTGGCGTATGCGGTGCAGGGTGCGGATGTCCTCGGCCAGCGCCCAGTGCACCAGCACGGCAGCCTCGCCTTCGGCCTGCAAACCGTCGAGCATGCGCTGCACTCGCTCCAGCCGGCCGGCCAGCACCGCCTCGCTGAGCTTGAAAACGTCGTAGCGCGCCACATTGAGCACGGCCGATTCGACCTGCTCGAACGACAGCTCACCCTGCGGATGCAGCAGGCCCAGTTTCTGGATCTCCTGGTGGGCGGCGAGCAGGTTGCCTTCCACGCGGTCGGCGAAAAACTGCAGCGTGCGCTGGCCTTCATCACCCGCGCGCACGCGCTGCCCCTGCTGCTGCAGCCGTTGCGCGATCCACTGAGGCAGCGCCTGGCGCTCGATCGGGTCGGTACGCACAGTCACGCCGTTGGCGTCCAGCGCACCGAACCACGCGCTCTTGGTGGTGGCGCTGTCCAGCCGGGGCAGGAACACCAGCGTGAGCACCGCGTCGCTGCCCTGTGCCGCTTCGGCCATTTGCTGCAAGGCCTGCGAACCGTCCTTGCCAGGCTTGCCCGAGGGGATGCGGATCTCGATGATCTGACGCTCGGCGAACAGGCTCAGCGAGCCCCCGGCGGCCAGTACCTCGCTCCAGTCAAAATGTGCGCCCGAGACGGTGAACACCGTGCGTTCGCTGTAGCCGGCCTCGCGCGCGGCGCGGCGGATGGCATCGGCGCACTCCTGCTGCTGCAGCGGCTCGTCGCCGTACAGCGTGTACAGGCTTCTGAGCCCGCGCTGCAGGGCGGGGACGATCTGGGCCGGTGCGATCTGCATGGGGAGCGAGTGTAGCGGCGCGCCCCGAGCCCGACTGCCCCCGGGCCGGACCTCACTTCAGGCTGTTTGGACCGGAGGTCTGCAGCCGTTTGCTCGGGCGGCACGGTTCGCCCACCAGCCGTTGGCATCCGCTTTACAACTTGAACGTGGACAGCAGCAGGCTGGTCTCGGTGCTGGATATGCCCTCCAGCAGCCTGATGCGCCCCAGCACCTGGTCAAAGTCCTCCAGCGAATCGGCGTACAGCTCGGCCACGATGTCCCAACGCCCGTTGGTGGAGTGCAGCGCACCCACCGCCGGATCGCCACGCAGGGCCTTGAGCACGTGGTCGGTGCGGTTGCCCTCCACAGCCACCGTCATCCAGGCGCGGATGCGCCGCGCCTGCACCTGCGGCTTGAGACGCACCGTGTAGCCCACGATGGTGCCGTCGGCCTCCAGTTTGTTGAGCCGGTTTTGCACCGTGCCACGCGACACCCGCAGGCGCTGGGCCAGTGTGGCCACCGGCAGCCGGGCGTTGTCCCTCAATTCGGCGATCAATTGGCGGTCGAGGTCATCCATGGCTATCAAAGTGTCATTCTGGTCTGACATTTTGTGCTTTTAAATTAAAGAATTGCGCACTCTTCTGTCTTTTCATTGACGTGACGGCTTCGGACAATGCCTGTCAATCAACAAGTCATGGAGACCGTCTCATGGTGAATTACCTCGGCGTGGACAGCGTGCGCCAACTGGTGGCCCGGGTGGGTCTGGCCTCTTTCCTGGAGCGGCTGGTGGTCGAGATCGATGCCGACTACCGCCGCTGGGAGGCGTTCGACAAGTCGGCCAGGCATGCCATACATTCCGACGTCGGCGTGATCGAACTCATGCCCACCAGCGACGGGCGCATGTACTGCTTCAAATACGTCAACGGCCACCCCAAGAACACCGCCGAGGGCCTGCTCACGGTCACGGCGTTTGGCGTTTTGGCTGACGTGGACACCGGCTACCCGCTGCTGGTGTCGGAGCTGACACTCACCACCGCGTTGCGCACCGCGGCCATGTCGGTGCTGGCCGCGCGCCACATGGCCCGTGCGGACAGCCGCAGCATGGCCCTGATCGGCAATGGCGCGCAGAGCGAATTCCAGGCCCTGGCGTTCTACCACCTGATGGGTATCCGCGAGCTGCGCCTGTTCGACACCGATCCCCTGGCCAGCGCCAAGCTGGTGCGCAACCTGGGCGCGCTGGGGCTGCCTGGCCTGGATATCCGTGTCTGCACGGACACGGCCGAGGCGGTACGGGGCGCCGACATCGTGACCACCGTGACAGCCGACAAACGCAACGCCACCATCGTGCTGCCCGACATGATCGAACCCGGCATGCACCTCAACGCGGTGGGTGGCGACTGCCCA
>CALRLO020000029.1:0-53924 GCA_943368755.1 Synechococcus sp. UW140
CCGCCTGCGGCAGGTCCATCACCAGCCAGGCCTTGTAGATGCCGGCGGTGAAGGTGAAGACGCCAAAGTAGCTGACCACACCGAAGTCGGCCAGCGTCTCCATCAGCGCCAGGGCCACGCCGGCCGCCACCGCCGGCCGCGCCAGCGGCAGCGCCACCTCGCGGATGCGCCGGCCCAGCGGTGCCCCCAGCAGGCGCGCGGCCTCCATCAGGTGCGCAGCCCGCTCCGACAGCGCGGTGCGCGCCAGCAGGTACACGTAGGGGTAGAGGGTGAAGGTGAACACCCAGACCGCACCCCAGAGGCTGCGGATTTCGGGGAACACGCGCCCACGCAGGCCAAACGCCTCGCGCAGCCACACCTGCAGCGGGCCGCTGAACTGCAGGAAATCGGTGTAGGCGTAGGCCACCACGTAGGCTGGCATGGCCAGCGGCAGCAGCAGCGCCCATTCAAAGACGCGCCGGCCGGGAAAGTCAAACAGCGTCACCGCGCACGCCGTGGCCATGCCCACCAGCGCCACGCCGGCTGCCACCGCCAGGCACAGCCAGAGCGAGCTCCACACGTATTCGGGCAGCACGGTCTGCGCCATCTGGCCCAGCACGTCGCTTGCCACGGCATCGAACTGCAGCCACGAGGCACCGATGGACAGCACCGGCGCGGTCAGCACCAGCGCCAGAAGGATCAGGAGAGCAGCGGAAATCCAGCGCGTCATGCTTGGGGCTTGGGGTGATCGGTTGTATGGCCCACAGGGTCATGGGGCGGCATCAACGCAAATGAGAATTGTAGGCATCTACAATGGCCGCCATGTTCCTGTCGGTTTCACAACTGAGCATCCACTACCCGGGCGCCCCCCAGCCCGCCGTCGATGGCGTCACGCTGGGCCTGCGTGCCGGCGACATCGGCGTGCTGATCGGCCCCTCGGGTTGTGGCAAGACCACCCTGCTGCGCGCCGTGGCAGGCCTCAAGCGTGCCGACGCCGGGCAGATCCTGCTGGGTGGTGAAACCGTGAGCGAGCCGGGCCGGCATGTGCCAGCCGAAAAGCGCCGCATCGGCATGGTGTTCCAGGACTACGCGCTGTTCCCCCACCTCGACGTCGGCCGCAACGTGGCCTTCGGCATCGCCCACCTGACCGCCCCCGAACGCGCGCGCCGCGTGGACGAGGTGCTGACGCTGGTGGGCCTGGCCGGCTACGAATCGCGCTACCCGCACGAACTCTCTGGCGGCCAGCAGCAGCGCGTGGCGCTGGCCCGTGCACTGGCGCCCCAGCCGCGCCTGCTGCTGCTCGACGAACCGTTCTCCAGCCTGGACGTGGACCTGCGCGAACGCCTGGCGCACGAGGTGCGCGGCATCCTGAAAGCGGCCGGCGCGACTGCGCTGTTCGTCACCCACGACCAGCTTGAAGCCTTTGCCATTGGCGACGTGATCGGTGTCATGCACCAGGGCCGCCTGCACCAGTGGGACGAGGCCTACGCGCTCTACCACCGCCCGGCCTCGCGTTTCGTGGCCGAGTTCATCGGCCATGGCGTGTTCACGCCCGCACAGATCCGCCACCAGGGCGACGACGTGGTGGTGGACACCCCGCTGGGCCCGCTGCAGGACGTGGAGGAATGCCCGCTGCCCAGCGCCTACGAGGCCGGCCTGTGCGATGTGCTGCTGCGCGCCGACGACATCGTGCACGACGACAGCGCACCGGTGAAGGCCCAGATCGTGCGCAAGGCCTTCAGGGGGTCCGAGTTTCTCTACACCCTGCGCCTGAGCAGCGGCGAGACCGTGATGACCCACGTGCCTTCGCACCACGACCACGCCGTGGGCGAGTGGATAGGCATACGCGCCGAGGTCGACCACGTGGTCACCTTCGCACGCGGTGGTCAGTCGGACGCGCCGCCCGCGCCCGTCAGCCACGTTTGACCGGCGGAACGCCGCTTCAGGGCTTTCACGGCCCGCTGCGGCCCGGCGCGGCGCTACACTGCATCGAGCCCTGTTTCCACAGGGCTTTTTTCCCGCACGAGCACAAGAGACGACCATGACCCCTGCTGAACAAGCCCTGCGCGAAGCCGCACTCGAATACCACCGCTCCCCCTCCAAAGGCAAGATCGCCGTCACGCCCACCAAGCCGCTGTCCAACCAGCGCGACCTGTCGCTGGCGTACTCGCCCGGCGTGGCCTACCCCTGCCTGGACATCGAAGCCGACCCGAGCAAGGCGGCCGAGTACACCTCGCGCGGCAACCTGGTGGGTGTGGTCACCAACGGCACCGCCGTGCTGGGCCTGGGCGACATCGGCCCGCTGGCCAGCAAGCCGGTGATGGAAGGCAAGGGCTGCCTGTTCAAGAAGTTCGCCGGCATCGACGTGTTCGACATCGAGCTGGCCGAGAAGGACCCGGACAAGCTGGTCGAGATCATCGCGGCGCTGGAGCCCACGCTGGGCGGAGTCAACCTGGAGGACATCAAGGCGCCCGAGTGCTTCTACATCGAGAAGAAGCTGCGCGAGCGCATGGGCATCCCCGTGTTCCACGACGACCAGCACGGCACCGCCATCATCTCGGGTGCGGCGCTGCTCAACGGCCTGGAGCTGGTGGGCAAAAAGATCGGCGAGGTCAAGATCGCCGTCTCGGGCGCGGGCGCCGCCGCCATCGCCTGCCTGGACCTGATGGTTGGCCTGGGCGTCAGCCCCAAGAACGTGTTCGTCTGCGACTCCAAGGGCGTGATCTACGAAGGCCGCCCCGGCGGTTTCGACGAATCCAAGGCGCGCTACGCACAGAACACCGATGCGCGCACGCTGGCCGACGCGGTGCAGGGCGCCGACGTGTTCCTGGGCTGCTCGGCTGCCGGCGTGCTCACCGCCGCCATGGTCAAGACCATGGGCAGCCAGCCCATCATCCTGGCGCTGGCCAACCCCGAGCCCGAGATCCGCCCCGAGGTGGCCAAGGCCGCCCGGCCCGACTGCATCATTGCCACCGGCCGCTCGGACTACCCCAACCAGGTCAACAACGTCCTGTGTTTCCCCTACATCTTCCGTGGCGCGCTCGACTGCGGTGCCACCAAGATCACCGAGGCCATGAAGCTGGCCTGCGTGCGCGAGATCGCCGACCTGGCCAAGGCCGAGATCAGCGACGAGGTGGCCTCCGCCTACGCGGGCCAGGAACTGCACTTCGGCGCCGACTACCTGATCCCCAAACCCTTCGACAGCCGCCTGATCCTCAAGATCGCGCCGGCTGTTGCCCAGGCCGCCGCCGACTCCGGCGTGGCCACCCGCCCCATCACCGACATGGAGGCCTACCGCCAGAGCCTCTCGCGCTTCATCTACCAGACCGGCATCCTGATGCAGCCGGTGTTCGGCGCCGCCAAGTCCATCGCGCCTGCGCAAAAACGCGTGGCCTACGCCGACGGCGAGGACGAGCGTGCCCTGCGCGCCGCGCAGATGGCGATTGACGACAAATTGGCCACGCCCATCCTGATCGGCCGCCCGGCGGTGATTGCCGCGCGCATCGAGAAGGCCGGCCTGCGCCTGCGCATCGGGCAGGACGTGGAGGTCGTCAACCCTGAGGACGATCCGCGCTTTCGCCAGTACTGGGAGCACTACCACAAGCTCCTGGCGCGCGACGGCGCCACGCCCGAGGTGGCCAAGGCCGCCGTGCGCCGCTCCAACACCATCATCGGCTCGCTGATGGTGTCGCTGGGTGACGCCGACGCGCTCATCTGCGGCCTGGTGGGCAGCTACATGACACACCTGGAGCGCATCGACAGCATCATTGGCAAACGGCCCGGCGTGAGCAACTACGCCGCCGTCAACGCCCTGATGACCGACCGCGGCCCGCTGTTCATCGCCGACACCTACGTCAACGAAGACCCGAGCGCCGAACAGCTGGCCGAGATCGCCTGGATGGCCGCTCAGGAGGTGCAGCGCTTCGGTCACCCGGCCCGGGTGGCGTTCCTTTCGCACTCCAGCTTCGGTTCGTCCAAGCGCGCGTCGGCCAAGAAGATGCGCGCCGCGCGCGACCTGTTCGTGGCGCAGCACCCCGAGATCGAGTGCGACGGTGAACTGCACGGCGACGCCGCGCTGCAGCCCGAGATCCGGGACGCCTACGCCAGCGACTCCACGCTGAGCGGCTCGGCCAACCTGCTGATCTGCCCCAACCTGGACGCGGCCAACATCCTCTACAACGTGCTCAAGACCACCACCAGCGGTGGCGTGACGGTGGGCCCCATCCTCATGGGCGCGGCCGGCACGGCCTACATCCTGACGCCAGCGGCCACCGTGCGCCGGGTGCTCAACATGACGGCGCTGGCCGCCGCCGACGGCTTCCGCAAACCGGCTGCCCTGCGTTAATGTGGTGAACGACGCACCTCAACAGGGCAAACCCTGTGGGGTCGTCCACCACCTTGGTGCAAAAATCCCCGAGCTTGGGCATGGTCTGGCGCGGTGCGTGCCGGGCAATGTGTATACACCTCTGTGTTCAAGTCGAACGCCCCTTCGAGGGGCGTTCGCACACTGGCACCGATTTTGCATTCCCCTGACACACACACCACCAACGAATGTCTCCAGGAGCCCTCATGAAGAAACGCCATTTCCTCCAGACCGTTGCCGCGCTGGCCGCCACCCTGACCCTGGGCGCCGCCCACGCCCAGACCCCCATCAAGTTCCAGCTCGACTGGCGCTTTGAAGGCCCCGCCGCCCTGTTCCTGCAGCCCGCAGCCAAGGGTTACTTCAAGGCCGCCGGCCTGGACGTGACCATCGACTCCGGCAACGGCTCAGGCGGCACCGTGACGCGCGTGGCCTCGGGCACCTACGACATGGGCTTTGCCGACCTGGCCGCCCTGATGGAATTCCACGCCAACAACCCCGACGCGCCCAACAAGCCGGTCGCGGTGATGATGGTCTACAACAACACGCCGGCCGCCGTGCTGGCGCTGAAAAAGTCCGGCATCGCCAAGCCGGCCGACCTGAGCGGCAAGAAACTCGGCGCCCCGGTGTTCGACGCCGGGCGCCGCGCCTTCCCCATCTTTGAAAAGGCCAACGGCGTGAGCAACGTGGCCTGGACCGCGATGGACCCGCCGCTGCGCGAGACCATGCTGATGCGCGGCGACATCGACGCCATCACCGGCTTCTCGTTCACCTCGCTGCTGAACCTCGAAGCCCGCGGCGCCAAGACCGAGGAAGTGGTCATCATGCCCTACGCCGATTTCGGCGTGAAGCTGTACGGCAACGTGATCATCGCCACGCCCAAGCTCATCAAGGAAAACCCGGCAGCAGTGAAGGCCTTCCTGAGCGCGTTCGCCAAGGGCGCCAAGGAAGTGATGGCCAACCCGGCCGCCGCCATCGACACCGTGAAGGCGCGCGACGGCATCATCAACGTGGCGCTGGAAACCCGCCGCCTGGCCATGGCCATCGACTCCGTGGTCGCCAGCCCCGACGCCCGCAAGGAAGGTTTTGGCCAGGTCAACCCCGGTCGCCTGTCGCTGATGGCCTCGCAGGTGTCCGACGCCTTCACCACCAAAACCCGTGTCGACCCCGCAGCGGTGTGGAACGGTTCGATGCTGCCCCCGGCGGCCGAACTCAACATCCTGCCGCCTGCGAAGAAGTAAGGCCCCGCAAACCTTGTGTCCCCTGGCCAGACCCGTCTGGCCATTTTTTTGCCGACGACACCATGTCCACCGAATCCTCCTCCCCATTCGTCGAGTTCAGCGACGTCTGGCTCGCCTACAACGACGAGCTGCTGGCGCAGAACGTATTTGCGGTCGAGGCCATCAACCTCAACGTGCGCCAGGGCGAGTTCATCGCCATCGTCGGCCCGTCGGGTTGTGGCAAGTCCACCTTCATGAAGCTGACCACCGGCCTCAAGATGCCCAGCATGGGCCGCATCCGCGTGGACGGCCAGCCCGTCACCGGTCCGCTCAAGATCTCGGGCATGGCCTTCCAGGCGCCTTCGCTGCTGCCCTGGCGTACCACGGTGGACAACGTGCTGCTGCCGCTGGAGATCGTGGAGCCTTATCGCAGCGAGTTCAAGGACCGCCGCAAGGAGTTCGAGGAGCGCGCCAAGCGGCTGCTGGCCACCGTGGGCCTGGGCGGCATGGAGAAGAAGTTTCCCTGGGAGCTCTCGGGTGGCATGCAGCAGCGCGCCAGCATCTGCCGCGCGCTCATCCACGAGCCCAAGATGCTGCTGCTCGACGAGCCCTTCGGCGCGCTCGACGCCTTCACCCGCGAAGAACTCTGGTGCACGCTGCGCGACCTCTGGCAGGAGCAGAAATTCAACGTCATCCTGGTCACGCACGACCTGCGCGAATCGGTCTTCCTGGCCGACACCGTGTACGTGATGAGCAAGGGCCCGGGCCGCTTCGTGGTGCAGCGCGAGATCGACCTGCCGCGCCCGCGCGACCTGGAGATCACCTACACCCCCGAATTCACGAACATCGTGCACGAGCTGCGTGGCCACATCGGCGCCATGCGCAAGTCCGGCGCCACCATCAACCAGTGAGGCCCGCCCCATGAAAAAGCACCAGAAACAACTCGAGCGCTGGTCCCCGCTGCTGCTGCTGACCGTCATCATCATCATCTGGCAGGTCATCACCGCCGGCTTTGGCGTGTCGGAATTCATCTTCCCCAGCCCCTCGCGGATCTGGGAGCAGACGATGGAACACAAGGTGACGATTGCCGGCCACGCCTGGCGCACCTACTGGGTCACCATGGCGGGCTTCGGCCTGGCCATCGTGGTGGGCGTGCTGCTGGGTTTCCTGATCGGCAGCTCGCGCCTGGCCTATGCCGCCGTGTACCCGCTCATGACTGCCTTCAACGCCCTGCCCAAGGCCGCCTTCGTGCCCATCCTGGTGGTGTGGTTCGGCATCGGCATCGGCCCGGCCATCCTCACGGCCTTCCTGATCAGCTTCTTCCCCATCATGGTGAACATTGCCACGGGTCTGGCCACGCTGGAGCCCGAGCTGGAAGACGTGCTGCGCGTGCTGGGCGCCAAGCGCTGGGACGTGCTCATCAAGGTCGGCCTGCCGCGCTCGCTGCCCTACTTCTTCGGCTCGCTCAAGGTTGCCATCACGCTGGCGTTTGTGGGCACGACCGTGTCCGAGATGACCGCCGCCAACGAAGGCATCGGCTACCTGCTCATCAGCGCCGGCTCGGCCATGCAGATGGGCCTGGCCTTCAGCGGCCTGCTGGTGGTCGGCGTCATGGCCATGGCCATGTACGAGCTGTTCAGCTTCATCGAGAAACACACCACCGGCTGGGCCCACCGCGGCTCGCAGAACCAATGAGGCCCCCACGCTCCGCCGCTGCGCGGGTCGCTGCCCCCCGAGGGGGCTGGTCCCCCTTGGGAACGGCCCGGCGGAGGCCCCTGTGACCGACGACCAGGTCCTGCGCCACCTCAAGCGCGCCAACGAGGTCGCCCGCCGCGCGCGCGATGACCTTGGCCGCCACCCCTTCGGTGCCATCCTGGTGGCGCCCGACGGCGAGACCGTGCTGGCCGAGCAGGGCAACGTGGACACGGTGAACCACGCCGAAGCGGTGCTGGCGCGCACGGCGGTGCTCAATTACCCGCCCGACTACCTGTGGCAGTGCACCCTGGTCACCACCGTGGAGCCCTGCGCCATGTGCGCCGGCACGCAGTACTGGGCCCACATCGGCCGCCTGGTGTACGGCATGACCGAACGCCGCCTGCTCGAACTGACCGGCAGCCACCACGAAAACCCCACCATGGATCTGCCCTGCCGCGCGGTGTTCGCAGCGGGTCAGAAAGTCATCCAGGTGATCGGGCCGGTGCCGGAGGCGGAAGAAGAGATCGCAGCGCTGCACCGGGATTTCTGGCGGGGCTGAGGTTTTGGGTTCTCCCATGCCGTCGCAGACCAGGAAGCGGGCTGCGTCTTCAGATTCGCGCCCGGCATTCGATCAAACTGACCGAACGTCTGCGGTGCAGCGGTTGCTGCCTATCGCGGTCATGCCGTCACGTCACGGTTTCTTCCCCGCAGCAGTCATTCGGATGCCCACGCCCTGGCCGACACTACGCCCGGTTTGAAGTGAACAGCTGACATTAGCGGCGCGCCGGACCGCAGCGGTGTCTTGAACGTCTGCTGCCTGCCATGGCGAACAGGCACTCCCGGCCCACACCGGCCCTTCGGGATTGGGAAAGCAGACAGTCAAATGCTCGTATTGGGCGTCATTTCATTTCGCCTAGGGCTATTCGCCACATCTTCGTTCCAGCGTGGATTACGATAGTAAGCTACGCGATGCCAAGCACCTAGAAAGAACCCGATGGAACACTATCTCATCAAAGCCTCAATCGCCGGACTTTGGGGTCTTCCAAAGACCATAGAAATACCGCTAGATAGAAAGTTCAACTTCATCATCGGCAAGAATGGCACAGGTAAGACCACCGTCATAAATCTGCTTGCTGCAGTTCTCACAGCAGATTTCGAGCGCCTTGACAAGATCACCTTCTCAAAGGTGCATATCACCCTGGGTGCACAAGGCAGCAGGAAACGGCCGTCTATAGAGGTAACCAAGCAACAGAAGCCAAACCTACCCTATTTCGACATCACGTATCGCGTCCGCGCCGCTGCAAACGAGGAACCACTCGTCTATGACCTTGATGCGCTAGAGGAAGAACGAACATTTCGGGGCGCCCCGCCACGAATGCTACGCGAACGGTTCTATCGCGAAAAGTTCATCTATATCCAACGTCAACTTGAAAACATGGTTCGCGTGAGTTGGCTGTCGGTTCATCGACAAACCGAATCTGAACGCATGCCAGAGGAACGGCGACCCGCTCCAGCGATCGATATCAAGCTTGTCACAATGAACAACTCGCTTGTCCGTTACTTCTCGCGACTTGCCTCTGAGTTTTCTGAAGAGACGAAGAAATTTCAGAAGACAAGCTTCCTATCTCTAACTAGCATCCAAAAAGAAGCAAACATTCGATCATTTGTTGAGTCAATTGACATTGACGCGGAGAAAAAATCGCTAGCATCCATATTTGAATTGCTTGGCGTTGAACAGCGTCACTACTCCAAGCAAGTCGAACAGATTTCGCAGGAGCTGGCAAACGCACGACAGCCTTTCCTCGAAAACAAAGGCATATCACTTCAGCAGCTATTTGCCGTTGCAAACTCTTTCAAGACGCATTCTCTCGTACAACACTACGAAGAACTTCAAGCAAGGCGTCACCGAATTTTCGAGCCAACAGACAAGTTTCTTCGGGTAGTGAACTCTCTATTTGCTCCTCGAAAGACAATTTCGATTTCCACTCAAAACGAGTTGGTCATCAAGAGTAGTCAAAACACAAAAATTGAGATTGAAGACCTGTCGTCTGGCGAAAAGCAGCTGTTGATTATCTTGGGCCAAGCCTTGCTTCAGGAGTCGGCCCCGGTGGTCTACATTGCGGACGAGCCAGAGCTGTCACTTCATGTCGAATGGCAAGAAAAGCTCACGTTGGCAATATCGGAGCTAAATCCAAACGCTCAAATCGTGTTTGCAACCCATTCCCCAGACATCGTCGGCCCACACTCCGACAAGATCATTGATATGGAAAAGTCCATTCTATGACCACATTTAGTCGTACCGCGTCGGGGATAGCGAACTACCACAAGTTTCATGACGCAGACTTCACCGCATATATAGAAGGCAAATCCGACGAAGATGAGACCGATGCCCTCGTAAAAACAAACGATATTTTTTACTACGAGTTTCTCCTCCGCGCCGCCAACCCCGAAAAAAAGCCAAAGGTAAAGTGCGTCGGAAACAAAGAGAACGCCCTCGCCTACGCAAAAATAATTCGAGAGGGCGGCGTTCAAACCTGTGTTGTGATTGTCGATAAGGACCTTGAAGGCGTTACGTCCTCGCCTATGGATCTCACGCCAGTTATCAGGACATATGGATACAGTTGGGAAAACGAACTCTGGACGGCGAACACGATTTCGGCAGTTCTCGATGACCTCACGAATGGTCACCCAAGATCAAGTAGCGAGGTCACGCGACATTTGCCAAGTCTTGCAAGTAGGTTGAAGTACCTATCGCTTCTCGATGCCGCCAGCCAAACCAATGGAGGTTCCCTATTATCGAAGCGGAGCGCGCTATGCGGCATTAGCTTCCGTTTCCCCAACGTGTCGAGCGCTGAAGTTAGAAGAATCGGAAAGATTTTTAGAAGTTCGGCAGCATTCAACTGTCCAATAGCACGACAAATTGTGCGTAGCGGCAGCCAGATTGATGCTCGTGAAGTGATCCAAGGGCACTTCTGGAGCAACGTAGCCTTGCGATTTGCCGCTGATTTATATAAGAAAATCACCGGCGACCACATACCATCGAATGCGGCCCTTACACGTCTCGCTCTTTCGCACCTACGGCGCAACCCAACGGATGCCGTTGGGCTTGAGATCGTCAGTAGATATCGGACTGAGTTGGCTCGATGTGGCGTATAGCTGTTCTGATTTAGTAATTCCCCGACATCGGGCCTCATGTGCACGGCAAGTTTAGGCGGTGGTGTTTTCGCTGCTATCGACCTCCTGTTCGGCAGTTGAGGATTGTGAACTTGTTGTGCAGAAGTCCGGGCTCGGGAGCTTCAGCCTGTTGAATGGCCGGTTGTGATCGCCGCAGCCACTCCGTCTGGCCAACCTGAGTGACTCAGAGCAGCCTTAAACGGACAACCCACGCTCACCCTAAAGCGCCCCATCCCCTCCCCCATCCGCCAGCCGCCCTCCCAGCCAATCCCCACCCCAACGCGCCCTATCCCCCGCCTTCGCCACCCAAACCACCGGCTGTCAGCACCTGGGTAGCCACCATGTCCAGGCTCGCTCGGGTGTTGCCCTGTTTGTCGGTCCACACCTTGGGGGTGAGCGCGCCGGCCAAGCTCAATGCGGCGCCATCGGTCAGTGCCAGAAGCGCCGCAGCAGGCGCTGCCTCGAAGGCAATGACATTGACGATGAATTCCTCGTCGCCTCGGTTGCGGGCGAGCACCCGGGCCACGGTGTAGGAGCGCCCCATCTTGTCGACGCGCCGCGAGGCTTCGCCCATCAGGTAGCCAGCCACCAGTCCGTCAATCATGCGAGCACCTTGTGGTTGAAGTGGGATGCGGATTCAACGCGGCTTGCCATACCCGGCATCCACCCAGGCCTGGGCGCTGCCCACATTCAGGCGGAAGGTCGGCGAGACCGGCACGCGTTCGATCTCTTCGCCCAACTCATCCACGGCGCGCAGGGTTGCGGTGGCACCCTCTTCGTCGGGCACGATGGCCAGCTCCACCCGAAGGCGTCGTCCGTCCACGGTGAGCGTGACGTTGCGGTTGAGTTCGGCGTGGCGTTGCTGCTCAGACCGGCGAATGACCTCTTTGGCGGTTTTCACCAGGGTGTTGAAGGCCGAGGTGTCCAGCGGCTTGGGGTTCTTCTTGTCGCGGCCCATGGTCCACGGGCCCACCAGCGCGGGTTCGGCCTCGCCATCGACGTACATGGCCACCGCCCAGCCATCGTCGTCTTCGTTCTTGATGACGCGTGCGGTCCAGTGTTCGTCACTCCACACGCGGTCTTCGTGCACGGCTTCTTGGGGGTCTTGGGTCATGCGGGGATGGTAACGGCGGGCGGGCGCCGTTGAAGCGGTGGCGACCTTTCAGGTGGGCAGCACCGCAGCCACCAGGCCATCCACATCGCCGTCGTGCCGGAAACCGGCTGCGAACGCACGCGGTGTCACAAGCGGCGGGTAGCTGGCAAAGAGGCGCTGCACGCGCTCTTCGGGTGCGTAGCGCACCAGCCGCGCCCGCTCGCTCCCGAACCGCTTCGCCAACGCCTCCACCACCGCCTGCACCGACAGGTGCAGCGCCGGCATCTGGAAGGTGTTGCCGGTGTGCAGCACGTCGCTGGTCAACGTGGCGGCATGCAGCAGGTTGCTCACGCAGGCCTCCACCGACAGCCACCAGGCCGTGCCCGTGGCTGCCACCGGCACACTCAGCGGGCGCCCGTCGCGCAGGCACCAGAAGAGCTGGCTCATGAACGCGGACATCAGCCCTTCACCCGAACCGGGACGGGCCACAATGCCCGGCAAGCGCAGCGCACAACCCAGCAAGTCGCCGCGCCTGGTGAAATCGCTCAGCAACAGCTCGCAGGCGAGTTTGTGTGTGCCATAGGTCAGCGCGGGTTGGGGTGCCACGCCTTCGTGCAAGGGAGACGGCAGGTGTTCACCGTGGACGGCGATGGAGCTGGCATAGACGACACGGGGACACATGCCACCGCCGGCCAGTGTCTCCAGCCAACGCACCGTTGCATCCAAATTGACCTCGCGGCTCAGGCGGGGGTTCTGCTGCGCCGCACCACCCGGCACGCTGGCCAGGTGGAACACCACCTGTGGCTGGCCTTCGCACACGGCAGACACGAGCGCCCCGTCGGCCACGCTGCCCACCACCCGCTGCACCCGGTCATGCGCCGGCAAGGCGTCCAGGTTCAGGTCCACCGCGTACAGGCGCTCCACCGCCTGCCCCGCCACCCCCTCGCGCAGCAGGCGCTGCACCAGCCGCGCACCGATGAACCCACCGGCGCCAGTGACCACCACCCGGGTCATCGGGTGGCCTTCACAACCCGCTGCTCGATCACACCGAAGGGACCGGGCCGGCCATCGTCGAAGAAGGCCTGCATGGCCACCGACTCGCCAAACGACATGAACGGTGTGTGCGGCTCGCCCCTGTCGATTTTTTCGATGACACGTCGCTCGGCGAGGCAGGCCGAGCCCACTGCGCGCGCGCGGTTGGACACCGTACCCGAGCCGATGACGGTGCCGGCGCTGAGGCGGCGGGTGCGGGCGGCGTGCGCCACCAGTTCGCCAAAGCTGAAGTTCATCTCGGCGCCCGAGGGTTCGCCGAAACGTTCGCCCCGGAAATCGACCCGCAGGCGCAGGTGCACGCGGCCGTCGCGCCAGGCGTTGCCCAGCTCGTCGGGTGTCACGGCCACGGGCGCGAAGCTGGTGGAGGGTTTGGCCTGCAGGAAGCCGAAGCCGGTTTTCATCTCGCGCGGGCCCAGCGCGCGCAGGCTCCAGTCGTTGAGCTGCACCACCAGACGCACGGCCCGCTGCGCCTCTTCTGGCGACGCACCCATGGGCACGGGCCCCACCACCACACCAAACTCGCCTTCGAAGTCGATGCCGTCGGCCTCGCTGGGCAGTGGCACATCGTCATGAGGGCCGAGGAAGTCGTCGCTGGCACCCTGATACATCACGGGCACGGTGTCGAAGTCCGGGATGGGCGGGGTGTTGAAGGCCTGCTCCATCAGGCGGCCATGGTTCAGGAACGCAGACGCGTCACACCACTGCGGGCAACGTGGCAGGGGCGCGGCACACAGCAGGGGGTCGAACCGCACGGTGCCCGGCGCCTCACCCCGCGCCAGGGCAACGGACATGGCCTCCAGCTGCGGGGCCACCTCGTCCCAGCGCTCCAGCGCCGTGCGCAGGTTGGGTGCCACCGGCCGCGCATCGAGCACCTGCCGCAAGTCGGGAGACACCAGCACCAGCCGGCCATCCGGGCTGCCATCTTTCAGGGTTGCCAGACGCATCGCTCTTCACTCCTGGGGAACGGGTATGGCGGGGTCGAAGCGCCCGTCCACCAGCACAAACAACATGCGGCAGGGTTTGCCCGAGCGGTTGGCCCAGGCGTGGTTGGTGCCACGCTGCACCACCACGCTGCCCGGCTTCAGCGCCACCTCGCCTTCGTCCAGCACCAGCGTCAGCTCACCCTCGATGACGATGCCGTAGTCCACCGACTCCGTGCGGTGCATCAGCGGGTGGGGCGAGTCGGCCTTCACGGTGGAGGCTTTTTCGTCGCCGATCTGGCTGAACGCGGCCTTCATGCGGCTGGCATCCTGGGCCAGCAGCTCGGCCGAATCGGGCGGGATGTCCACGAAGCGGATGCGCGTGCCGTTTGGCGGCGGCGGCAGCATCAGCGGGCCGGTGGTCGGATCGGGGCCGTTGTCCACGCGAGCGGGTGTCTCGGTGGTGGACCACACCTCGTGAAACACCGTGCCCGGAACGGCCTGGATCTCGACCACGGTGGGCAAGGGTCCGTCCGACAGGACCACAGCGCGGCCATGGGCGTCGTGACCGGTGACCACACGGTGAATGGCGGGAAAGCTCATGGTTGTTCTCCTTCGTTTTCGAAGATGGCCACGGCCCGCGTCCAGCCAGCCGAGGCCCCCCGTATCTTGTGCGGGAAACAACAGATGGTGAACCCGTGCGCGGGCAAGGCCTCCAGGTTGTGCAATTTTTCCAGGTGGCAGTAGCCGATATCGCGCCCCGCCTTGTGCCCTTCCCAGATCAGGCTCTTGTCACCCGTCTGTGCAATCTTGCGCGCGGTATAGGCAAAAGGCGCGTCCCAGCTCCAGGCGTCGGTACCGGTGAGGCGCACGCCGCGCTCGAGCAGGTACATGGTGGCTTCGTAACCCATGCCGCAGCCGGCGCTCACGTAGTCGCTGTGGCCGTAGCGCCGGCCGGCACGGGTGTTCACCACCACGATGTCGAACGGCTTGAGCATGTGCCCCACCCGCTCCAGCTCGGCCTGCACGTCGGCTGCCGTGGCCACGTAACCATCGGGGAAGTGGCGGAAGTCCAGCTTCACGCCGGGTCGGAAACACCAGTCCAGCGGCACCTCGTCAATGGTCATCGAAGGCCGGGCTTCGCCCAGCGCCGCATCCTGGGTGGAGTGAAAGTGCCAGGGCGCGTCCAGGTGGGTGCCGTTGTGGGTGGTCAGGGTCACCCATTCGGCAGCAGCGGCTTCACCGTCGGGGTAGTCCTGCTCGGACGTTCCGGGCAACATCTGCATGAACTCCGGCAACGTGTCCGCATGCTTCTGGTAGGTGATTTTCGGCGCCAGCGGCGGCGGGTCCGACAGGACGTCGTTTTCCAGGTAGATGGAGAGATCGACAAAACGGGGCATGGTCAATGTCTGAAGGTGATCAGGTACTGGGACGCGGGAGTTCCTGCGCGGTGTAGGTCATATGGGAACGGGCGTCCTCCGGTATCGGTGGCAACCCGGCGTTCCATTGTTCCCATTGCGCCTTCAGGCGGGCCAGACGCTCGGGTTCGCGCTGCGCCAGGTTGGCCCGCTCGCGGGCATCCACGTCGAGGTGGAACAGGTAGTCGACCCCGTCCATGGAGAGGTACTTCCAGCCGTCCTCGACCAGCGCCCGTTGCTGGCGGTGTTTCATGCGCCAGGCCAGCACGCCGGGGCGTTGCCACCCGGGGTGTTCAAACAGGGGCGACAGGTCGACGCCATCCAGCGGGTGGTCGGGCGCGGCCCGCACACCGGCGGCCGCGAGAAAGGTTGCGGTCCAGTCCATGGTGAGGTTTGGGCAGGCGCTGACCTGGCCCGGTGCAATACGGGCTGGCCAGCGGGCCAGCACCGGAACCCGTATGCCGCCTTCGAGCAGATCCATCTTCTGGCCCACGAAGGGCCAGTTGTTGGAGAAGCGCTCGCCACCGTTGTCACTGGTGAACACCACCAGGGTGTTGTCGCTCATGCCACGGCGTTCCAGCGCCTCCAGCACCCAGCCAATGCCCTCATCCATGTGGTGGATCATGCGGTGGTAGGTCGCCAGCGATCCGCCGTCGGTGTGGACCCCGTTGGTGCGTGTGCGCTGCGACTCCTCGGCGTCGTCACGCGTCAGCCAGGGCCAGTGTGGCGCGCTGTAGTGCAGGCTCAGCAGGAAAGGCTGATCGGCCGGCTGGTGTTCGATGAAGTCCACAGCGCGCTGGCTCAGCAGGTCGGTCAGGTAGCCGGGTTCGTCAACCGGGGTCTCGTCGCGCCACAGGTCTTTGCCGCCGCGCGGCCCGGTGTGGGCGAAGTAGTCCAGCCCGCCAGTGTGAAAGCCGAAGAACGCCTGGTAGCCCGACAGCCGCGGACCGAAATGCGGTGGGTAGCCCAGGTGCCATTTGCCCACCAATGCGGTGTTGTAGCCCTGTGCCGCCAGCAGCGAGGGCAGGCTCGGGTGTTCGGGTGGCAGGCCAATCACCTTGTCGCCGTGGGCCTTGGCGATCGGCTCTTCCGCCGCGCCACGCAGGCGGTACTGCCAGCGCCCGGTCATCAGCGCAAAACGCGTGGGCGAGCACACCGCCGAGTTGGCGTAGCCGTGGGTGAACCGCAGGCCCTGTGCCGCCAGACGGTCCAGCACAGGGGATACATCGGCCGGCTGGTTGTCGGCGTCGCGCGCACCCATGCAGCCCAGATCGGCATAGCCCAGGTCGTCGGCCAGTATGAAGATGAGATTGGGCCGCTGACCGGGTGTCTCTCGCTGCATGGTCGTGCCCTCAATCCAGCGCAAGGTTCAGGCGCTTGGCCAGGCCCTGCCACTGGTCAGACACACGCGTCAGCTCCTTGAGCGCCGCGTCGGCGGTGGTGCCTTCGGAGCGGTTGCCGTTGGCCGCAAAGGCCTCTTGCACCTCGGGCGTTTTCAGGGTTTCGTCCAGCGCTTTCTGAAAGCGCGCCATCACGTCCTGCGGCACACCCCGGGGGGCAAACATGCCGACGTAGAACGTGGCCTCAAAATCCTTGAAGCCCTGCTCGTGCAGCGTAGGCAGGTCGGGCAGCGAGGCAGGACGGTACCTCGTCGCGGCTCCGATACCCGTGAGACGCCCCGTCTTGATCTGCTCTTGCAACGACGACACCGGCAGGAAAGCGCAATCCACCTGGCCGCCCATCAGGTCGGCCACCGCCGGCCCCGGCCCACGGTAGGGTACGTGGGTCATTTCAAACCGGCCCGCCTTCAGCATCTTGGCCATGGTCACGTGGGCCGCAGACCCCAGACCGCTGGAGGCGTAGGTCAAGGGCTTGGTCTTGGCGCGCGCCACCAGTTCCTGGGCGGTCTTGACGCCGGCATTCGGGTGGCAGGCCAGCACAAAACTCAGGCTGGAGATCAGGTTCACCGGCGGTGTGTCCACCGTCTTGAAGCCTGTGCTTTTGTAGACGTGTGGGTTGATGGTCCAGGTCGTGTCTGGCCCCAGCAGCCAGGAGTAGCCGTCGGGCTGAGAACGCGCCAGATCGGCAAAGCCGATGTTGCCGGAAGCACCCGGCCTGTTTTCCAGCACCACCGGTTGCCCCAGGCGTTTGGCCAGGCCATCGGCAATGGTGCGTGTGACGCGCTCAGGGCCACCGCCGGGCGCGTAGGGGGCAATCAGTCGAATGGGCTTGGTAGGCCAGGCAGCGGCCGAAGACTGCGCGCCAGCGTGCGGAACGATCAGCGCCAGGGCCAGGCCAGCCACGGTGCTCAGGTTGCGGGTTTTCATGTTGTCTCTCTCTTTTGGGTGGTGGGTGGGGGTTCAGATGGGGGCCGCCAGCGCCATGAGCGATTCACGCATGATGCGGGCGTGCTCGGCCTTGTCACCGCCGGTGATCTCGATGTCGCCCAGGCGGGCCGAGTTCTCCACCACCAGGCGGCAACGTTCCCAGCGGCGTGTTTCGAAAGCGCGCAATGCCGTGGGCAGGTCGGTGCTGTTGTGCAGTTCATCGGCCAGCACCAGGGCGTCTTCGATGCCGATGCAGGCACCTGAGGCCAGGTGGGGCGTGGTGGCGTGCACCGCGTCGCCGATCAGCACCACGCGACCCTGGTGCCAGGGCTGCGGCAGCAGCAGCCCTTCGAGCGGACGGAAAACGATGCTGGAACGCTCGTCGAGCTGGTCACGGACCCGCTGCATGAGGGGTGCGCCGAACGGGGCCAGCAGCTCACGCAGGCGCGGCAGAAACTGTTCGGGAGCGACACGGTCGTTGTGGGGCCTGTCTTCGGTGACGAACAGGTACATCTGCTCGGCCGATACCGGGTTCAGGCCGGTCTTGATCCGCGGACCCAGCCACATCATGGCGCGTGTCACCTCGGCGGGGCGCGGCAACACGGCGCGCCATACGGCCTGGCCGCTGTAGCGGGGCTGGGGCGCATCGGGAAACAGCGTCTGGCGCAGGCGCGAGTACAGCCCGTCGGCGCCGATCACGAGGTCGTAGCGCGACTGGCTGCCATCGGTGAACCGCACATCCACACCCCGCGCGTCCTGGGCGATGGACTCGAAGCTGCAACCCAGCCGTACCTGTGTGCCCGCGGCACGGGTCGCCTCGGCCATCAGCCGGGCCAGCACCGGGCGCAGGATGGCGCCTCCCCCGGGCACATCGGGGCCGGCGATGCGGGGCGTGGGCAGGGTGGTGATCAGGTGTCCGTCGGGAGAGTGGATGTCCACACCGTCGGTGCCCGCAAAACCGTTGGCCAGAAAGGCATCGAGGATGCCCAGCTGCCGGAACGCGCGCAGCGTGGCGCCCCCCAGGCTGATGCCGGCGCCATACGAACGCCAGTCGGCGTCGATCTCCACAAGATCGACCGCATGCCCGTTGCGGCGCAGGGCGATGGCCGCTGCCATGCCCGAAAAACCGCCACCCACGATGAGGATGTTCATTTGTCTGTCTCCATCAAGGCCCGCTCGACATAGAGCGAGCCGTTTTTTTCCCTGAGCGCTGCACGGGTCAGCGACTCACCGATACACGGACCGATCAGGCACAGACCGGTCTCGATCTCGAACTGCGCGCCATGGGCCGAACACACGATGCGTCTGCCCTGCGCGTCGAGGTAGGCGTCCTTGCGCCAGGGCAGCGACGTCTGCGGCCAGTGCGGGCAGCTGTTGCGGTAGGCATGAAGCCCCTGGCGCCGCACCACGAACACCGTGTCGCGACCACCCCCCGCCGGCCCGAACCCGCGGGCACAACCTTCGGCCAGGTCACTGGTGGCACACAGGCGCACCCACCCGTCCATGTCCGGCTCAGCGCGCTGCGCCCGCAGGCGGCCCACCCGGCGCCCACTTGGCGCGGTGCTGAAACAGGAACAGCTGGGACGCATCGGCACCCATGCCCGCCTCACGCGCCACCCACTGGTCGTCGTGCTGGTCCATGTCGGCGTCGTATTCGACGTGGCAACCCAGCGGACTGTTGAAGTACCAGAACCAGTTGGAGCCGAACTTGTGCCGGCCAGGTCCCCAGAACGACTCGTAGCCTTTGGCCACGAACCGGGTCCCGGCCTGCATCACTTCCGTGGGACCGCCCATGTGGAAGGTGAAGTGTTCGCAGCCCTTCATGTGAGGCGGCGTCTGGATCATGAACAGCGTGTGGTGGTCCGGCGTACCGGCCGGGCGCAGGAACGGCCCGACACCGGTGAAGCGGTCGGTGCAAACGAACCCCAGACGCTGGACGTAGAACGCTTCGGCCTTCGCCGCATCCGGCACGAAATACACCACGTGCGACAGGGAACGTGGCCGCACCGTGGCGTGCTCGTCCACCGCCACCACGTTTGTGGCGCGCTGCGCCGGCGCACCCGGTGCGTTGATCGCCTCGGCAGGCAGTTGCAGGGGACGGCGCACGCTCACCTGGAAGCCGAGCGCAAAGCCCATGTCATCCACGCTCTCCAGCGAGCCGTCGGGCAAGCGGCGCACCTCGCGGTCGCGCAGCAGTTCCCTGGCAATGGCCTCCAGCGTTGCCGCGTCGGCCACGCCATAAACGGTCTTGCGCAGCAACGATGCCGTGGCCAGGGCGGGTGGAAGGCTGCGGTCGTCGCGCCGGGCCAGCACCACGGCCGTGCCGTCCAGGGCTTCGAAACGTCCTCCGTCGGCGGTCACGTCCACGGGTGTGAGGCCGTAGTCGGTCAGGTACTGCGCGCAGGCGGCGACGTCGTCGACGCCGAAAACCAGCGCATCGGGTCCGATGATGTTCATGTGTCTGTGGGGTTGGGTTGTGTCAGGCGGTGCGGCCGCCCAGGGTCTCGGCCACCCAGTCGGCGATGGCGTGGCCGGCGTTGATGCTGTTGTCGAAGCTGGAGTGCTGTACGCCGCCCTCGCGTTCGGTAAAGACCTTGAGCTCGCGTTTCGGGCTGTTGACCAGCTGGTCGTAGGTGCGCTGCGCCCACTGCAACGGGATCTGCGAGTCCTTCTGGCCGTGGGTGACCAGGAAAGGCACACGGATGCGGTCGAGGATGCCGTCCAGGTGCACGTTCTCGGCGATGGCCAGGAAGGCCTCCATGTCCTTCGCACCCCAGACCCAGCGAACGTGTTCCCAGTAGTGCGGCACCGGCAGGTTGCCCTCGCGCGCCAGGCGCTTCTTCTGCACGTCGCGCCAGTCGTGGTTGGCACCCCAGACCACGCCGCAGGCAAACCGCGGCTCGAAGGCCACCGCGCGCGGGCAGTAGTAACCACCGAGCGACACGCCTTCCAGGCCGATGCGCTTCGCATCCACCTCGGGGTGACCTTCTAGCCAGTCGACCACACGGCTGGCCCAGTGCTCGCTGTCGAAGCGGGCGGTCATGCCGTGCAGGCGCAGCGCTTCGCCGGTGCCCGGCTGATCGACCACCAGCGACGACACACCGCGCCGAGCCAGCCACGCGGGCAGGCCCACGCGGTATTTCATCTCTTTGGTCGAATCAAGCCCGTTGACCTGCACCAGCAGCGGGGCCGGACCCTGCACGCCCTCGGCGCGCACGTAAAGCGCCGAGAGGTGTCGACCTTCGTAAGGAATTTCCACCCGCTCGCAGTTTTCGCCACTGAGCTTCACGCCTTCGGCAAAAAACGCCAGAAAACGCTGGTACAGCGCGGCGCGGCCCGGTGCGCCATGGGCCTGCAGGCGCTCGGCGGTCAGCAGGTAGGTGGCTGCACGGCTGAGCTTTTCACCCGCCGACAGCAGTCGGCCTCTTGCCTTGTCTTCTTCGGCCAGCTCGGCCAGCTGGTCGGCCATGCGCGCCCAGGTCTCGCGAAAGGCCTGCGTGCCGGCGGCATCAGGTGCTTTCGCAGCCTCCTGCAGCGGGGCACACATGGCCTCGATCTCTCCGATGCGCGCGCCCATCTCGATGGCCAGATTGACCGAGAGGTTCCAGACGTAATTGGTGGGGAAGTACTTGAACATGGCCGGGATGCTAGGCAGCCCAGGTGCAGATGAAAAATGGTTTGTTTCCATTCCAGCCATCGATCCGGCCCATACCAAGGGTAAACCCTCAATCCGGCACCGCGCACTACCATGCGACCCCGGCCATGCGATTCCACAAACTCGATCTCAACCTGCTCGTTGCACTCGACGCCCTGCTGAGCGAGTGCAACGTCACGCGTGCGGCCCAGCGGCTGCACATGAGCCAGTCGGCCATGAGCAACGCGCTGGGCCGGCTGCGCGACTATTTCGACGACGAGCTGCTGGTACCGGTGGGCCGACGCCTGGAGCTGACGCCGCGCGCCGAGGTGCTGCGCGACGAGGTGAACGACCTGCTGCTGCGGGTCAACAGCACGCTGGCCACGCGCCCCCACTTCGACCCCACCACTTCGGAGCGCGAGTTCCGCGTGTTCGTGTCGGACTACACCATGGCCACCCTGATCCCCCACGTGCTTGCGCTGGCGAATGCACAGGGGTCAAGGGCACGGTTTGCGCTGATCGCCCAGGTGACCGAGCCCGGACGGGCCCTGGAGCGCGGTGAGGTCGACCTGCTGGTCATGCCCTCGAACTACTGCTCGGCCACCCACCCGGTGGAACTGCTCTTCACCGAACATTTCCAGTGCGTGATATGGCGTGACAGCCCGCTCGCGCAGGGCGAGTTCAGCTTCGAGCGCTACGCCGCCGCGCGCCATGTGGTGATGCAGCCGCTCGGGCCGAACTCGGCCTCCCTGGAATCGTGGTTCATGCAGGAGCATGGATTTGTACGCCAGGTAGAGGTCAAGACGTACAGCTTTGCACTGGTGCCCCACCTGGTGGTGGGCACCGATCTGGTGGCCACCGTTCATGCCCGCCTGGCCCGCCAGGCGCTCACGCACCTGCCCCTGGTGCAGCGCGAGCCCCCGCTGGCCATGCCGCTGATGAGCCAGTCCATGCAGTGGCACAAGTACCGCACCCGTGACCCTGGCATAGCCTGGCTGCGGGGCCTCTTCCACGAGGCCACCCGGGCGCTCCAGTGAAAGCGGTCAGTACGCCTTCGCGTAGTTCGCCGCCACCCGCTGGTTCAGGTAGTCGCCCGCCGTGATGGGCGGGTACTTGCCTGCCGGGCTTTCGATCACGAAGTCGCGGTTGGCCTGGGCAAAGAAGGCGATGCTGTAGCGCGGCCCCATGTACTCGCCGGGCAGCGGGTTCTTCACACGGTGGAAGTTGCTGGGCAGCTGGTCGTCGCTCCAGCGCATCAGCATGTCGCCGATGTTGCAGGTGATGACGTCGCCACGCGGCGGCACCGGGGTCCACTCCTGCGCGTCCATCTCCTTGCCGGGGCACACCTCCAGGCCACCCTGCCCTTCGCGCTGGAACAGCAGCGTGAGGCAGTCGAAATCGGTGTGGGCGCCGGCGCGCCACAGCTCCAGCTTGTCCTGCGCTTCGGGCGGGATGGCGTAGTAGTGCAGCAGGCGCAGCGTGCTCTGGTAGGAGGGTTTGCTCTGGTCGTGGGCGCGGGCGAAGAAGTCGGCATCAAAGCCCAGCTTCAGCGCAAAACACGACAGCACGCGCATGCCCACTTCCCAGCTCTGGCGCTCGAAGGCGAGCATCGCCTCCTTGAAGCCCGGCAGTTCGGCCTCGGTGGGGAACAGGTCGGCCATGTGCGGGCGCGTGATCTGGTAGCTCTCCTTCTGGTCGGGCGTACCGGTGGAGGGGCGCACCTGCGCGCGGCTTTCCCAGCCGGAGTTGAGCGCCTTTTTCAGCGGGTACTGGCCCTTCACGCTGTCGGGCAGGGCAAAGAAGCGCTCGGCGTTGGCGAAGGCCGCGGCCATGGCCTCGGACGAAATGCCGTGGTTGACGAGCTGGAAGAAGCCGACATCCACGGCGGCATCCCAGAGCTGGTCGGCGATCTCGGCCTTGCGGGCCTCGAAGTCGGACAGGTCGATGCGGCGGATGTCGCGGGAGGTGTTGAGCGAACCCATCGCGCCCATGCGCGATTCTTTCTGGAGTTCGGCGAGGTCGTAGGCGGCAGCGGTCATGAAAGTTTCTCCTGAACGGTTGAGGTTTCAAGAGCAATTTCCTGCCAGCCTGAGAAGGCTTGCGCACCGTCGTGACGGCTGGTGAACGCTTCTACTCTTGCCGCGATGATGCGCGGTGACACCTCCGTTCGCAAGAAGCAGGCCAATGCCCGAGCATGGTGGTGGGGCACCTCATCGGTGCGCAAGCGCCCGTCTTGCCCCAACACGTTCCAGCACGCGCCGCCATTGCCATGTGCTGGTGCATCGAACGCCGCCGCCAAGCCCACAACCCGTTTCAAAACCATGGCACAGAACCTGCAATCAAGGCCAGCTGAAGAGTAGAAGCGTTCAGCGGCCCCGGCCGCCCGGAAATTGCTCTTGAAGGTTTCGTGTGTGTCGCAACGGCTGGCGCGTGTCGCCACAGGCCGGTGTGAGCCATGCGTCTTCAGGACCGGTACGCGCACTGCGTACCGGATGTGTTCGCAGCCCCGTACGGAGAGTTCCACATGCAACGCCGCTCCCTGCTTCGCGCCACTGGCGCCGCCGCCCTGCTCGCCTCCAGCCCCTTCGTCCGCGCACAAGGGTCGCTGCAGAAATTCAAGTTCAACCTCGGCTGGAAGATCGAAGCCTCCGGCGCCGGCTTCCTGCTCGCGCAGCAGCGCGGCTACTACCGCGACGCCGGCCTGGACGTGACCATAGACACCGGCAACGGCTCGGCCGCCGCCATCAGCCTGGTGGGCAGCGGCGCCTACGACGCCGCCTCGGCCGACCTCTCGACCATGATCGAGTTCAACGTGGCCAACCCGCAGGCCGCGCTCAAGGCCGTCGCCATCCAGTACGACCTGAACCCCAACGCCGTCATCGTGCGCAAGGACGGCCCGATCAAGAAACCGTCCGACCTGGCTGGCAAGTCCATCCTGGGCCAGCCTTTCAACGCGTCGCGCAAGCTGTTCCCGGTATTCGCCAAGGCCCAGGGCTTCGACGGCAGTGGCGTGAAGTGGGAAAACGTCGCGCCCGACATCGGCGACACCCGCTTCGTGAAGGGCGACTTCGACGGCGCCGCCTACTTCTTCTTCACCGGCCTGCTCAACCTCAAGGCCCGCGGCATGACACCCGACATGCTGACCGTGTTCCGCTTCTCCGAGCTGGGCCTCAAGTCCTACGGCAACGGCATCGTGGCCAACCCCAAGAGCATGGCCGAGGCGCCCACCGCCATGGCCGCCTTCGTGAAGGCCACCACGCGCGGCTGGATCGACTGCATCGCCGACCCCAAGGCCGGCGGCGCCGCCGTGAAGGCCCGCGAGCCGCTGGCCAACGAAGAATTGGAGTTCGAGCGCCTCAAGCTCATCGTGGACGGCACCATGAAAACCGCCGACACCCAGGCCAACGGCTGGGGGGCCGCCACCACCGCACGCCTGCAGGCCACCATCGACGAGACGGTGGACGCCTTTGGCCTCAAGAGCAAGCCGGCACTGGCCGATTTCTGGACCGACCGTTTCCTGCCGTCGGCCACCGACCGCAAGCTCAAGGCCTGACGGCGGGCACCATGGGCATCCCCGTCATCGACCTCTCGGGGGCGCTGGCCCCCGGCGGGCCGCGCAGTGCCGAAGTCGCGCAGCAGATGCGCACCGCGGCCATGAGCGCCGGCTTCTTCTACATCGCCAACCATGGCGTGGCCGCCGAGCTGGTGGAAGGCCAGTTCGAGGCCGCGCGCCAGCTGATGAACCTGCCGCTGGCGCGGCGCGAGGCGCTGTCCATCCGGCACTCGCCCATCATGCGCGGCTTTGAGGCCCTGGGCGCGCAGACGCTGGACGAGACCGCACAGCCCGACCTGAAGGAAAGCTTCTACTGCGGCATGGACTGGCCGGCCGACCACCCCTATGTGAAGGCCGGCTACCAGACCTACGGGCCCAGCCAGTGGCCCGAGGAGCTGCCGCAGGCGCGCACGCAGAGCGAGGCCTACATCACGGCCATGAACGCGCTCTCGCTGCGCCTCATGCAGCTGCTGGCGCTCTCGCTGGATCTGCCAGAAGACTACTTCGATGCCTCGTGCGCCGACCCCATGGTGACGCTGCGCATGGTGCGCTACCCGCCCCACCCGGAAAACGCGGACGAGCGTACCTTTGGCGCCGGCGCGCACACCGACTGGGGCGCGGTGACTGTGCTCGCGCAGGACAACCTGGGTGGGCTGGAGGTGCAAATGCCCGACAACAGCTGGGTGCCGGCCACGCCGATTCCGGGCACCTTCGTGGTGAACCTGGGCGACATGGTGCCGCGCTGGACCAATGGTCTCTACCACTCCAACCCGCACCGCGTGCGCAACCTGCACTCGGGCGGCGCGCCGCGCTATTCCATCCCTTTCTTCTACGAGCCCGAGTTCATGGCCCGCATCGAGGCCGTGCCCGGCACCGTGCCAGCGGGCGAGACGCCCCGGTTCGCACCCTGCACGACCGGTGAGCACCTCAACGAGATGTACGCCAAGACCTACGGCCTGAAGAAAGGCACCGAGGAGGCCGCCACCGCATGAAGCTGCTGTTCAATTTCTTCAGTCGCGACATCGAGGCCCAGTTGCGCTTCTACCAGGCGCTGCTGGGCCTGCCCGAAGCCGTGCACAGCCGCTCGCCCATCTACCGCGCGGTGGAGACCGAACACTTTTCGTTCGGCTTTCACGCACAGCCGGCCTACGACCTGCTCGGCCTGCGCCCGCGCGCACCGGCCACGCCCGCGCCACAGCCGCTGTACGGCTACCCCACCTTCATGCTGGGCGATCCCGCCGCGGTGGACCGCGTGACGGCGCAGATCGCCTCGCTGGGCGGCCGTGTCATCCAGGGCCCCTACCCCAGCTACTACGGCCAGTGGCAAGCCGTGCTGGCCGACCCGGAGGACAACGTCTTTCGCATCGGTGCCTATGGCCTGCCACCCGGCGTGACGGCACCTGTGCTGTCGCTGCCCGAAACCGCCTGAACCCGAAACCCATGACTTTGCCCACCGAAACCCCGCTCAACGACACCGACGCCACCTACCTGCGAGAAGCCATTCGCCTGTCGCGCACCGCACGCGAACGCGGCAACCGGCCGTTTGGCGCCATCGTGGTGTCCGACACCGGCGAGGTGCTTGCTGAAGCCTGGAACAACACGGCCGAGACCGGTGACTGCACCGGCCACGCCGAGACCACGGCGGTGCGCCTGGTGTCGCCGCGCGCCAGCCGCGAGGTGCTGGCCAGGGCCACGCTCTATTCGTCGGGTGAGCCCTGCGTGATGTGCGCGGGCGCCATCTTCTGGGCCAACATCGGCCGTGTGGTCTACGGCATCGACGCCGTGCGCCTGCGCGTGTTCAGGGGCGAGCGTCCAGATCAGCGCGACGCCGAGCTTTCGTGCCGCGACGTGTTTGCCGCTTCACCGCACCCCATCGAGTGCCTGGGCCCGGCGCTCATCGACGAGTCCAGCGAGCCTCACGTCGGCGCCTGGCGCAGCTGAGGCATCCTGCTGCGAGATGGGCTGGCCCTGCCAGACCTTGCCGGTGCAGCCGGCCAGCAGGCTGGCCCTGGGGTCACTCCAGCGCGTGTGCACCTGGGCCAGGTCCAGCACGGTGGGGAACCAGTGGTCGTGCGTGGCGGGCTGCGCGGCCCGGGTTCGCAGGCAGCCTTCGTCCAGGGCCATGGTCTGGCGCAGGGTGGGCGACAACCACATCAGCATCGGCACACGGGTCTGTTCGTCGGGCGCGAGGGCGTAGGGCATGCCGTGCAGGTACAGACCCTTCTCGCCCAGCGATTCACCATGGTCTGACACGTACAGCAGGCCGCTGGCACCGGGCTGCTGGCGCAGCCAGCGCACCACGCCGGCCAGCAGCGCGTCCGTGCCGCGCACGCTGTTGTCGTAGGCGTTCACCACCTGTTCGCGCGGGCAGTCCTGCAGCGCGGCGCTCGTGCATTCGGGGCTGAACGCCTTGAGCTCCGGTGGCGTGCGCTTGTAATACGCCGGCCCGTGGCTGCCCATCTGGTGCAGCACGAGTACCGTGCCACGTGCGCGCTGCTCGGGCGTGAGGCGCTGCAGCGCGGCGGGCAGCGCCTGCAGCAGCACCGTGTCCTGGCATTCGCCGCCGTCGCACACCGCGCCGGGCACCAGCTCCCGCGCATCGGCGTGGGTCACGCGTTCACACACCCCTTTGCAGCCCGACTGGTTGTCCACCCACACCACCCCCATGCCGGCGCGCTGCAGCAGGTCCAGCAGGTTTTCGTGGCGTTCGGTGCGGTTGACGTAGCGCTCGCGGCCCAGGTGCGAGAACAGGCAGGGCACCGAGGTTTCGGTGTTGGTGCCACACGAACGCACGTCGCTGAAGTAGGTCATGCCGCCCTCGCCCATCAGGCCCTTGAGCTGCGGTGTGGTGTCACGCGCGTAGCCGGCCAGACCGAAGTTGGCGGCGCGGGTGGTCTCGCCCACCACCAGCACCAGCAGGGGCGCGGGCACGGCGCCGTTGGCGCGCATCGCGTCTTCCCCTATGGGCTGCAGCGGCTGCTGGGCCAGGTTCACGGAGCCATGCGCCTGGCGGGCCAGTGCGTACACCGTGTTGTAGGGGTTGATGCGGTAGCGCAGTTCCTTGTGGTTGCGCATCAGCGAGGCCACATCCTGGAAACCCAGCCACAGCAGGGCCAGCGCACCCAACAGCGCCAGCGCCGCGAGTGCGCCCTGGCGGCGCACCGGCCGCGCCACCGGGCGTGTGCCCTGGCGCCACCACCACCAGCCGGGCAGTGCGGCGCCCAGCAGCAGCGCCACGGCCAGGCCGGGCGAGAGCAGGTCGCGCACCTCGCGGGCGTCCGTGTGCAGCACGTTGTCCAGCATGGTGGGGTCGACCACGATGCCGTAGCTCAGCATGAAGTAGCTGCTGAGCGCGGCCGTGACCAGCAGCAGCACGCCCGCCACGCGCCGCCAGCGCGGCCACACCAGCAGGGCCAGCGTGGCCAGCAGCAGCAGGAACAGGGCCGAGCCCAGCAGCGCCACCGTGCCCAGCAGGTGGGGCACGGTCATCTCGGGCAGACGGGCCAGACCCAGCCACAGCGGCAGGTTGCCCACGCTGGCCAGCCACGCGGCCAGCACGGCCAGCAGCGTGAGGGGGTGCCAGCCCGCAGCGGGCAGCGAAGAATCAGCAGGGGTGGACAACATGGCGGGGGAACCTGACCGGTGAAAACCCGGCCATGCTCGCCACGCCGTCTTATCGGCGCCTTAACCCGGTGGTGTGGCGGGCCAGCGCAGCGCGAACCGGGTGGTGAACGGGGCCGGCGCGCTTTCGCGGGCCAGCACCAGGCCCTGCCAGGCGGCCAGCCGTTCGGTCAGGCGCAGGCCCAGGCCCAGGCCGCCACCGGCCACGTCGGTGCCGGCGCCCCCGCGCTGGCCGTCGTCGTGCACGGCCAGCCACAGGCCACGGGTGTCCTCGCCCAGCGCCACCTCCACCTGGGTGCCGCGTGGGGTGTGGCGCAGTGCGTTGTCCACCAGGTTGCGCAGCGCCAGCTCCAGCATCAGGCGGTGGCCGGGGGCCTGCCGCTCGGCCAGCCCGTCGGGCACCTGCAGCGCCAGGGTGTGGCCTGAGGCGTGGGCCTCCTGCGCAAACGGTGCCAGCACGCCGGCGGCCAGCTCGCGCAGGCCCAGCGGTTCGGCCTCGCGTGCATCCAGCGCGTGGGCACGGGTGAGTTCCACCAGCTGGCCCAGGATGTGGCCGGCGCGCAGCGCGTCCTGCTCGGTCTGGCGCAGCGCGGCCTCGCGTTCGGCGGGCGTGCCGGCCTCGCGCGCGGCGCGGGCCTGCCAGACGATGGCCGCCAGCGGTGTGCGCATCTCGTGCGCCACATCGGAGGCAAAGGCGCGCTCGCGCGACACCTGACCCTGCAGCTGCCGCACCAGGCGGTTGATGGCGTCCACCGTGGCCGCCATCTCGGTGAAACGGTGGTGCTCGTCCAGCGTCTGGCCGGCGCCGGTGTCCAGCGCTGCGATCTCGTTGGACAGGCGGTTGAGCGGGCGCAGGCCGCGCCGCATGGCCCAGGCCAGCAGCAGGGCCACCAGCGGGATGACGAAGATGACCGGACGTGCGATGTGCCCCGCGATGTCGCCCGCGAGGTAGTTGCGGTGGTCCATGGCCATCAGCAGCAACAGCCGCGTGTCGCCCCCGCGCACCTGCAGCGCCCGCCACTCGGCGCCCTGGGTGTCCAGCACGCTCTGGTGGCCGTCGCGCAGCGGCGCCGTCACCAGCGGCGCCATGCCGTGCGAGTCCCACACCAGTTCGTGGCCGCGCCAGCGCAGCACGCGCAGTTCGGGGGCATCGGGGTCGGGGCGCAGCAGCGGCAATGTGGGTGCCAGGCGTTCGGGCGTCGTTGCCCCTACGACGGCCGAGTCGATCAGCAGCCGCGCGGCCGCCGTCAGCAGGCCATCGGTGAGCTCGCGCGACTCGTGGCGCCCGGTGCTCCAGGCCACCAGCACCAGGCTGCCCCACACCAGGCCCAGCGCGGCCAGCGCCCAGCCCCACAGGTAGCGCCAGAGCTGGCGCGGTGCGGCGGGCTTCATGAAACGTCGGGCCTGGGAATGAAGTAACCCACGCCGCGCACGGTCTGGATCAGCTCGCTGCCGAGCTTGCGGCGCAGGTGGTGCACGTGCACCTCGATGGCATTGCTCTCCAGGAGCTCCTCAAAACCATACAGCGCGGCCTCCAGCCGGTCGCGGGCCAGCACCTGGCCACGCGCCTGCAGCAGCGCCAGCAGCAGCGCGTACTCCTTGCCCCGCAGTGTCACCGGCTCGCCGGCACGGCGCACGGTGTGGGCGGCCGGGTCCAGCTCGATGTCGCCGTGGCGTATCACCGGGTCGGCCCGGCCGGCGCTGCGGCGCAGGGCCACCCGCATGCGGGCCAGCAGCTCCTCGGGGGCCACGGGTTTGACCAGGTAGTCGTCCGCCCCCCGGTCCAGCCCCTGCACGCGGTCAGGCAAGGCGTCGCGGGCGGTCATGATGAGCACGGGCACATCGCCGGGGGTACCACCGTCGGCCGGGCCGCGCGCGCGCAGCCGGCGCAGGCCATCGAGCCCGTCGCCATCGGGCAGGCCCAGGTCGAGCAGCACGAGATCGAAACGGTCGGCCTGCAGGGCGGCCAGCGCGGGCGACAGGCGCTCGCACAGGTCCACCGCATAACCGGAGCCACGCAGCGTGGCCGCCAACCCCTGGGCAATGCCCGGGTCATCCTCGACGATCAGCACTCGCACGGTCACTCCATCGGGTTAAGGCGCCGCTAAGGGTGGGCAGCTGCAATCGCGGCCATGCCTCCACATCCCCTGCGGCCTTTTTTCATTGTGACACTCTGGCTGGGCGCGCTGCTGCTGGCCTGGGACGGCAGCGGGCTGGACCTGACCGTGATGCACGCCATTGGCGACGGATCGGGTTTTGCGCTGCGCCACCACCCGCTGCTGGAGCGCGTGCTGCACGACGGCATGCGCCAGCTGACCACCGTGCTCTTCGTGCTGACGCTGGCCGTGCTGACCCGCTGGCCGCGCCGCTGGCACTGGAGCGAGCGCGCCGCGCTGGCACTGGGCCTGGTGCTGGCACTGGCGGTGGTCAACACCATCAAGCGCCACAGCCTCACCAGCTGCCCATGGGACCTGCAGGCCTTTGGCGGTGTAGCCCAATACGTGTCGCACTGGGCCTGGGGGGTTGCCGATGGCGGCGGTGGGCGCTGCTTCCCCGGTGGTCACGCCTCCAGCTTCGCGGCCCTGATGCCGCTCGCGCTGCCCGGCCTGGCCGCAGGCGACCCGCCGGCCCGCCGCCGAGCCGGCGGGTGGCTGGCTGCGCTGATGGCCGCCACCGCCGGCCTGGGCCTGGTGCAGACCCTGCGCGGCGCCCACTACCCCAGCCACACGCTGTGGACACTGTGGCTGTGCTGGACCGCCGGCGGCCTGCCCTGGGCGGCCCACCGCGCGTGGCTACACTGGCGGCCATGCCCTGGCACGCCCAACTCGAACTCGACTACCAGCACCGCGACGGCGCCACCCGCCTGACCCACCGCCACCAGGGTCCGCTGCGCATCTTCCAGAGCCTCTACCCCGAAGGCGACGCCATCTGCCACAACGTGGTGGTGCACCCGCCCGGCGGGCTGGTGGGCGGCGACACGCTGGAGATCAACCTGCGGCTGCAGGAAAACACCCACGCCTTTGTGGGCACACCCGGCGCCACCCGGTTCTACCGCAGCGAGGGTGAGCCCGCGCGCCAGCGGGTGGTGGCCGATGTGCAGGCCGGAGCGCGGCTGGAATGGCTGCCGCTGGAAGCACTGGCCTTCACGGGCTGCCTCGCACACAACGACTTCTCGCTGTCGCTGGCACCCGGCGCCGAGGCCATGTTCTGGGACGTGCTCGCGCTGGGCCAGCCCACCGCTGGCCGGCCGTTCGAGCGCGGCACCCTGCACCAGCACCTCGAGATTCCCGGCGTGTGGCTGGAACGCAGCCGCGTGGCCGCCGACGACACCCGTCTGCTGGACGCCCCCCTGGGCCTGGACGGCCAGCGCTGCCTGGGTCTGCTGGCGTTTGCCGCGGGCACGCCGCTCGACGTGGCCCGCCGCGATGCCCTGCTGGAGGCCGCCCGTGACGTGATCGAGAGCGACGTGCTGCGCGAACGGGCCGGTGCCACCAGCCCCAACCCTCAGATGGTGGTGGTGCGCGTGCTGGGCCCGGTGGTGGAGCCGGTGATGGCACTGCTGCAGCGTGTGTGGGCGGCGTGGCGGCCCCTGGCCTGGGGCATTGCGCCGCAGCGCCCCAGGGTCTGGGACGTGTGAACGCGTCCCGGCCTGCGCGTGGCGAATGCGCCATGCGCAGGACTTCAACCCCTGCCGATCAGGCGGCGCGTGCGCAAGGCCTCGAACAGGTGTTCGTGGAACATCGAGGCCGCGGGCCGAAGGCTGGTGCCGTGTTTGCGCAGCAGGCCCAGGCTTCGTGAGATGGTCGGGTTCCTGAGGGGCAGCCCAACCACCGTGGGGTGGTTGACCGGCAGGGCGGTCCGGGGAACCGCAGCAATACCCAGTCCCGCCTCCACCATGCCCAGCAGCGTGCCGATGTGGCTCACCTCAAAAGCAAAGTTGGGGTTGAGCCCGACCTTGCTCATGACATCGTCGAGCAGCTGACGGTTGCCGCTGCTTCGCGCCACCGAGATCAGACGCTCGGATTCGATCTGGGACCAGTTGACCGTCTTGCGCCGCGCCAGCGGGTGGTCGCGGCGCATGGCCACCACAAACGGGTCATCGTGTATGCCTTCGAACGCGATCTCCGGCATCAGCGTGTTCATGAAGCCGATGCCGAAGTCCGACTCGCCCGCCAGCACGCTCTGCAGGGTCTGGTTCATCGACTCGTCGATGACGCGGATGCGGATCGCCGGGAACTTGGCAGAGAAGCTGCTGATGACCTGCGGAAGAAAGTAGATCGCGGCGGACGGCACGCAGGCCACCGTGACGCGACCGCTGCGCGTGGTGGCGATGTCGGAGATACCGAGCATGGCCGATTCGAGGTCATCGATGGCCGATCGTGCGCGCTCCAGAAACACGCGCCCTATGCTGGTCAGCTCCACCTCCCGCGTGGTTCGGTTGAACAGCCGGGTGCCCAGTATGGACTCCAGTTTTTCCACCCGCCGGCTCAGGGCCGGCGGGGAGAGATGGATGTGGTCGGCCGCCGCGCGAAAGCTGCCACGCTCGGCCACGGCGATGAATGCCTGTAATTGCTGCAAATCGAAATTGATGTGTCTCATGCACCAATAGTATTGAAAATTGCACTTCAGCACATCAATATTCTTCGGCACCATTCGCTCACTTCACGGAAAAGACCGCTGAAGATTTTGTGGCGAACCGAAAAGGTGGATGATGAAAAAGTTCTGGAGACACTGTGTGGCCTGCCTGCTGGCGGCCACGTTTGGGCTGGCTCAGGCCCAGAGTGAAAAGCCCATCACGATCGTGGTTCCCACGGCCGCTGGTGGTGGCAACGACGCCATGGCTCGGACCATTGGCCAGATGCTGGCGGTGGTGCTGAACCGCACGGTGATCGTGGACAACAAGCCCGGCGCCAACGGTGCACTGGCGGCCGAGTACGTGGCGCGTGCCGCCCCCGATGGCAACACCATCATGTTCGGGTACATCGCCACCCACGCGATGAACCCGGCGCTGCAGAAGCTGCGCTACGACCCGGTCAAGGACTTCGAGCCGGTGGGCCTGGTGGGCTACTCGCCCACCCTCATGGTGGTCAACCCCTCGGTGAAGGCCAAGGACGTGAAAGACCTGATCCGCCTGCTGAAGGAAAAACCGGACTTCTACAGCGTGGCCTCGGCCGGCAACGGCACCGCGCCCCACTTTGCGGCGGAGCTGTTCAAGATCTCCACGCAGACGTCCATGCTGCATGTGCCCTACAAGGGCTCCGCGCCCGCCGTCAACGACACGATTGCCGGCCAGACGCATGTGATGTTCCCCAGCCTGTTCACCGGCGTGCCGTTCGTGAAGGCCGGGCGTCTGCAGGGTCTGGCCATTGCTGGCAACAAGCGCTCCGCCCTGCTGCCCGACGTCCCCACGCTCAAGGAGCTGGGCATTGCCGGTGTCGAGGTCGATCAGTGGTACGCGATGTTCGCACCGGCCAAGACCCCCAAGGAGCAGATCACCCGTCTGAACCAGGCGTTGAACAAGGTGCTGAACGACAAGGACGTCATCCAGCGCATCGAAGGCCATGGTGCCGACGTGGAGACGAGCACGCCGGAGCAGCTGGGTGAGATGGTCCGCAAAGACCTCGCGAAATGGCGCGAGGTGGTGCAGAAGGCGAAACTTCAGGCCGACTGATGTCCAAGATCCAGAGAACCCTGCCCTGTGTGCTGATGCGTGCGGGGACATCCCGCGGCCCCTTCTTCCTCAAGGAGTGGCTGCCCGATGACCCCGCCGTGCGCGACCAGGCCCTGATCGGTGCGATCGGTGCGTCCGACCCGCTGCAGCTCGACGGGCTGGGGGGCAACAGCACCCTCAACAGCAAGGTGGCCATCGTCTCGCGCTCCAGCCAGCCCGATTGCGATCTGGACTACCTGTTTGCCCAGGTGGGCGTGGGGCACCAGTCGGTCGACACCCGCCCGAACTGCGGCAACATGCTGTCGGGTGTGGCACCGTTCGCGCTGGAGCAGGGTCTGATCGAGGCGCAGGACGGCACGACCACCGTGCGCATCTTCAACGTCAACACCGGCGCCAAGATCGATGCGACCGTGCAGACGCCGGGCGGGCGTGTCACCTACGAAGGCAGCGCGCGTATCGACGGTGTCGCCGGAACGGCAGCGCCCATCCTGCTGAATTTTCTGGATGCCTGGGGTGCGGTGACCGGTCAGCTGTTCCCCACCGGCCACCGGATCGAAAAGCTTCTGGGCGTGGACGCCACCTGCATCGATGCCGCCATGCCGCTGATGATCGTCCGCGCCGCCGATCTCGGACTGACCGGACGCGAACGCCCTGCCGAACTGGACGCGAACGCCGCGCTGCTTGAAAAGCTGGAGGCCATGCGGCTGGAAGCCGGCCGACGCATGGGTCTGGGTGACGTGAGCGCCAGCGTGGTGCCCAAGCCGGTGATCGTGAGCCCGGGCGACGCGCCCGACAGCATCGTGTCCCGCTATTTCACGCCACACCGTTGCCACTCGTCGCACGCCGTGACGGGTGCCATCGGGGTGAGCACCGCCTTTGCCCTGCCCGGCACCGTGGCCTCGGGTGTCGCGCGCCGGCCGGGCCGCCACCTGCTGTCGGTGGTCCATCCGCAAGGCCAGATCGATATCGACGTGGAGCTGGTCGGTGAAGGCGTGCAGGCCGCCGTCAACAAGGCGGCGCTGGTGCGCACGGCCCGCAAGATCATGCAGGGCGCGCTGCACCTGCCGGACTACGTCTTTCCTCAGACCCTCGCGGACCGGGCCGTGGCCGCACAGGAGGCCTACCCTGCCCAGGAGGTCACCATCATCGTGCCCACCAGCGCTGGTGGCGGCAACGACACGATGGCACGCATCCTCGCCAGAAAACTGGGGCCCGAGCTGGGGCAGTCGATATCGGTCGACAACCGCGCCGGCGCCAACGGCAGCGTGGCGGCGGAGTACGTGTCGGCCGCGCAACCCGATGGCCACACGCTCATGTTCGGCTACATCGCCACACATGGCATCAACCCGGTGATGCAGCAGCTGCGTTACGACCCGCTGCACGACTTTGCGCCGGTGGGCCTGGTGGGGCACTCGCCCAGCGTGCTGGTGGTCGATGCCGGGCTCGGCCTTCGCACCGTGCAGGCCTTCCTGGACCGGCTGCGAGACCAGCCACGATCCATGACCTACGCCTCGGCCGGGGAAGGCACGGTGCCGCACCTGGCGGCCGAAATCCTGCTGCGCCGCCACGGCGTGATTTCGGAAGGCGTGACCTACGAAGGCGCCGCACCCGCCATCAACGCGGTGGTGCGTGGGCAGGCCCAGTGGATGGTGCCCAGCCTGTTCACCGCCCTGCCTTACCTCAAGACCGGCAAGCTGGTGGCCCTGGCGGTGGCGGGGGATCAGCGCCTGCCGTCCTGGCCGGCGTTGCCGACCTTTGGCGAGCTGGGTCTGCAGGAGCTGGACCTGACGCAGTGGTACGGCCTGTTTGCGCCCGCGCACACGGCGCAGCCCACCGTGCAGACGCTGAACACCGCCCTGAACAAGGTACTGGCAGCGCCGGACCTGGTCAGCCGCCTGCTGGAAGACGGCGTGCGGGTGAAGACCAGCTCACCGTCGCAGCTGCACACCCACGTGGAATCCGAGCTGCAGCAGTGGGCGCAGGTCCTCGCGGCCTTCAGGAAACCCCTCAGGCAGGACCCGGCAGACCACCAGCTTGACCAGCTGCCCCTCGCGGTCACCCCGCTCTGACGGGGTCCTAGATTTCGTCGATCGGCGTGGAGGTGGGCGCGGATTCACCCACCCGGTCGGCAATCGAGAAGCGGTCGTCCGTGCGCGTGTAGAAGCTCGCACCGAAGCGGGCAATGGGTCGGTAGTCGCGCAGGTTGACCCGCCAGGTTTCGGTGTCGATGAGGCCGGGGCGTGCAGCCAGCCACTTGATGCGCCCGATGAAGACATACCGGCTGGGTGTCTCGAGCTTCTCGTGCAGCACACACTCGAAGGCGATGGGCGCTTCCTCGATGCGCGGCGGCGAGACACAACAGGACGGCACCGGCGTGAGGCCCACCGCAGCGAGCTCGCTGGCGTCCGACGGGAACGCATGGCCGCAGGCGTGCATCTTCTCGGCCATGGGCTCGTCCGACATGTGCACGACGAACTCGCCGGTGTTCAGGATGTTGGCCGCCGTGTCCTTCAGGCGGCCGTCGCTCAGGCGGTTGATGCTGAGCATGAGGATGGGCGGGTCCTCGCCGATCATGTTGAACATGGAAAACGGCGCGGCGTTCACCACGCCGGTGGGCCCCAGCGTGGTGACCAGGGCAATGGGCCGCGGCACGATCAGGCTGGCCATCAGCTTGTAGCGCTGGTAGCTGGTGATCTCGTCAAAGTCGACTTCGGTCATGTGGGAAACGATGGAAAAAGCCGCGGCCACCCGTCTGGAACGGCCGGTGACACCACCGGCCGTAGCCCGGCAAGGGCTCAGACTACCACTTCGATCTTGGCGCGCTTGGCCACGGCGGTCCAGTCGGTGATCTGCGACTGGATCAGCTTGACGAAGCTGTCGCCCATCACCGGCGTCTTGCGCGGCAGGGTCTGGATGTCCTCCAGACGCGCGGCGATGTCGGGCTTGGCCAGGATCTCGGGGATCAGCGGCGTCAGGCGCTGCGCGATGGGTGCCGGCAGGCCCTTGGGTGCAGACAGGCCCAGCCACTGAGAGCCGGTGAGCGAGGCGAAGCCCTGCTCGGCAAAGGTGGGGATGTTGGGCAGGGCGGACAGGCGCTGGGGCGTGGACACGGCCAGTGCACGCAAGGTGCCCGCCTTGAGCTGGGCAACGTTGGTGGTGACAGGGTCGAACACGCCATCGATCTGGCCGCTGAGCAGGTCCTGCATGGCCGGCGCGCTGCCCTGGTAGGGCACGTGGTCGTGCTGCTCGGCCTTGCCGTCGATCTTGAGCAGTTCGCCAAACAGGTGGTTGGCCGAACCGATGCCGGAGGTGCCGTAGCGCACCGGTTTGGTCTTGGCGGCGCTCACGTACTGCTCGAGCGTCTGGTAGGGCGAGTTCGAGCGCACCAGCAGCAGCATGGGCGCTTCCACCAGCATGCCCATGTGCGTGAAGTCGGCCACCGGATCAAACGGCATGGTGCGCCGCGTGGCGGTGGCGTAGATGTGCACCGACGCATGGCTGACCAGCAGCGAGTAGCCGTCGGCCGCCTGGCGGGCGGAGTACTCGGTGCCGATCAGGCCACCCGCGCCCGGGCGGTTGTCCACCACCACGGTCTGGGACAGCGCCTGCGACAGGTGGGGCGCCATGAGGCGTGCCACGGTATCCACCAGACCACCGGGCGGGTACTGGCAGATCAGCTTGATGGGACCGCGCGTGGGCCATGCAGACGACTGGGCATGCACCCACGGTGCGGACAAGGCGGCTGCGCCCGCAACCAACAATTCACGACGCTTCATACGCACTCCTGGTAGACAAAGTTGGGTGGCACAACTGCTGCTATGCCTGATGGCCCCGTTTGCACGAGCCATGCCAGCCCTTTTGAGGCCTCCCAGGGCCTCCAGCCCACACCGGCACGCGCAAAGTTGGGGCCAGCCCGTGCCCCATGCACCCAAACAGCGCCGGGCAAATCTTGTATGCACCTTTGTGGACATGACAGCCCGCACCACCCGGAGACATCCGTCACCATGAACCCCGAACCAGCCCGACGGTTTCTGCTCATCAACCCCAACACGAACCTGCTGACCACCGAGCGCTTGCATACAACGCTCCAGCCGCGTTTGCCCGATGGCGTGACGCTGGACGTGCGCACCGCCAGCTTTGGCGCGCACTACATCGCCTGCGAGGCCAGCCATGCGGTGGCCGCACACGCCTGCCTGCAGACCTGGGCCGAATCCCGGCAGGCGCAGCCCCAGCCGTTCGCGGGTGTGCTGATCGGCTGTTTCGGTGATCCGGGGCTGTTTGCCCTGCGCGAGGTGAGCGGGTGCCGGGTCACCGGTCTGGCCGAAGCCTCGTTCATGCTCGCGGCACGGCACGGCCCTTTCGCCATCGTCACCGGCGGTGAACGCTGGCGACCCATGCTGGAGCGGCTGGCGCAATCACTGGGCTATGGGTCGCTGCTGCGCCACATTGAAACCGTGGCCCCCAGCGGCGCGACACTGCAGGCCAACCCCGACATGGCCATGCGCTGTCTGGCAGCGGCCTGCGACCAGGCGGCCGCACAGGGGGTGAACAGCGTGATCCTGGGCGGCGCCGGACTCGCCGGTTACGCGAACGGCCTGCGCGTCCGTTGCGCGCTGCCGCTGATCGACAGCGCCGAAGCCGGTCTCGAGGTCATGCTCCAGGGCCTGGCGCCCCCGTCGCCGCACCCGCACGACGGCTTTTTCGCTCCGTGGCGCAACATGGCACCGGCGATCATGAACGCGCCCATGCGGGCATAGGCGGGCAGACCTCAGGGCCTGAACAGGCCACCCACCCTCTCACGAAACCAGCGGTTCCCCGGGTCGGCTTCGAAGCGCCGGCTCCAGTGCAGGTAGACGGTGAAGTCGCGCCCCGCAAAGGGTGGCTCCACCAGTGCACAACCGTCGCTGAGCACGAACCCCTGGGCGATGTTGCGGGGCATCACCGCACAGAGGTCGGTGGCCAGCACGATGGCGGGCAGCACCATGAAGTGTTCGGTGGTCAGGCGCAGGCGCTCCTGCAGGTTGGCCTGCTGCAGCAGGTGCAGCGTGTCGGCGTGGCTGCGCACGGCCACGAACTCCAGCTGGTGCAGGGCCTTGAGCAGCGCGGCGGGCTGCAGCTTGCGCAGGGCGGCCAGGCGCGGGTGCCCCGCGCGCATGAGCACGATGTAGCGGTCGCGCACCAGCGCAGCGCGCTGTGTGGCCTTGACCTGCGGCAGGTGGCCAAAGGCGAAGTCGATCGCACCGCTGTCCAGCGCGTCGGCAATGCCTTCGTGGGGCAGCGGCCGGGTGGCCACACGCACGCCAGGGGCCTCGCGGTGCAGTTCGGCCATCAGGTCGGGCAGGAAGCGGCCTTCGCCGATGTCGCTCATGTGCAGGTTGAACACGCGGCGCGATTGCGCGGGGTCGAATTCGCCGGTGTCGGACAGCGCCTGCGACAGCACCGCCAGCGCGCCCTGCACCGCGTCGGCCAGCGCCATGGCGCGTGGCGTGGGCTTGACGCCGCCGGGCGCGCGCACGAACAGCGGGTCTTTCAGGCGCAGGCGCAGGCGGGTGAGGCCCTGGCTGGCGGCCGGCTGGGTGAGGCCCAGGCGCTCGGCGGCCCGGCTCACGTTGCCGGCGCGGTAGACCTCGTCGAACAGGCGCAGCAGGTTCAGGTCGAGCTGGTTGACATGCATGAATCTAATGAAAGTTAGTCAGATCATTGTATTGATGGATGTTGACCAGCGGCCGATACTGCCGCCCACAACACGGAGACACCCACGGTGGAAGTTTCATTTCATGAAGAGATACGGTCGCTGCGCCTGGGCGCGGGCGAAACCTTCCACGGCGAAGGCATCCTCGCCATCACCAAGGGGCTGCTGCAGTCCGGTGTGGCCTACGTAGGCGGCTACCAGGGCGCACCCGTTTCGCACCTGCTGGACGTGATGGTGCAGGCCAAGCCCTACATGCAGGAGCTGGGCGTGCACGTGGAGGCCTGCTCCAACGAGGCCTCGGCCGCCGCCATGCTGGGTGCTTCCATCCACTACCCGTTGCGTGGCGCGGTCACCTGGAAATCCATCGTCGGCACCAACGTGGCAGCCGATGCGCTGTCCAACCTGTCGTCGCCCGGCGTCACGGGCGGCGTGCTGATCGTGGTGGGTGAGGACTACGGCGAGGGCGCCAGCGTGATCCAGGAGCGCACCCACGCCTATGCGCTCAAGTCCACCATGTGCCTGCTGGATCCGCGCCCCGACCTCGAACGCATGGTGCACATGGTGGAGCAGGGTTTCCGGCTCTCGGAGGCGTCCAACATGCCGGCCGTGCTGGAGCTGCGCATCCGCGCCTGCCACGTGCGCGGCAGCTTCGCCGCCAAGGACAACGTGGCCCCTGCCCTGTCCACCCGCCAGCTCATCGACGAGCCGGCCTCGTTCGACTACATGCGCCTGGCCCACCCGCCAGTGACCTTCCGCCACGAGAAGCTCAAGACGGAAGAGCGCCTGCCGGCCGCGCGCCGCTACATCGTGGAGAACGAGCTCAACGAGTTCTTCAACGGTGAACACGCCGACCTGGGCATCGTGGTGCAGGGCGGGCTCTACAACACGCTGATCCGCACGCTGCAGCAGTTCGGCCTGGCCGATGCCTTTGGCGAAACGAAGATTCCGCTGCTGGTGCTCAACGTCACCTACCCGCTGGTGCCCGACCAGCTCAAGGACTTCTGCGTGGGCAAACGCGCGGTGCTGATGGTGGAAGAAGGCCAGCCCGAGTACATCGAGCAGGAGCTGGCCACGCTGCTGCGGCGCGCCGACATCCAGACACCGCTGCACGGCAAGGACATGCTGCCCCACGCCGGCGAGTACACCGCCGAGGCCATGGCCGGCGGCATTGCGAAGTTTGCCGAGCGCTACCTGGGCGATGCCAGCGGCCGCGACGCCCACGCCTGGCTGGCGCGCACCCAGCAGCGCCGCACCGAGACCGTGCAGGCTCTGAGCGCGCCACTGCCGGCCCGCCCGCCGGGCATGTGCATAGGCTGCCCCGAGCGGCCGGTGTTCTCGGCGCTCAAGCTCGCGCAGCAGGACGTGGGGCCGGTGCACATCGCAGGCGACATCGGCTGCCACGCGCTCGCCACCTTCGAGCCCTTCTCGTTCGGCCACTCCATCCTGGGCTACGGCATGAGCCTGGCCAGCCGCGCCGGTGTGTCGCCGGTGATGAAGCGGCGCGTGCTGTCCATCATGGGCGACGGCGGCTTCTGGCACAACGGCCTGCTCACCGGCGTGCAGAGCGCGCTCTTCAACGGCGACGACGCGGTGCTGCTGATCTTCAAGAACGGCTACACCTCGGCCACCGGCACGCAGGACATCATCTCCACGCCCAGCGAGACCGCCAAGGACAGCGCCGCCGACAAGCGCCAGAGCCTGGCGCACATGGACCAGACCATAGAGAACACCCTCAAAGGCCTGGGCGTGCAGTGGCTGCGCACGGTGCACACCTACGAGGTGGACCACGTGCGCGCCACGCTGACCGAGGCTTTCAGCACCGAGTTCCAGGGCCTCAAGGTCATCGTCGCCGAGGGCGAATGCCAGCTGGAGCGGCAACGCCGCATCAAGCCCTGGATCGCCTCGCTGCTGAAAAAGGGCCAGCGCGTGCAGCGCGTGAAATACGGCGTGGACGAAGACGTGTGCAACGGCGACCACGCCTGCATACGCCTCTCGGGCTGCCCCACCCTCACCCTCAAGGACAACCCCGACCCGCTCAAGGTGGACCCGGTGGCCACCGTGATCGACGGCTGCGTGGGCTGCGGCCTGTGCGGCGCGAACGCCCACGCAGCCACGCTGTGCCCGTCGTTCTACCGCGCCGAGGTGATACAGAACCCGAGCTGGCACGAGCGGCTGTTCGATGCCCTGCGCCGCCCATTCATCAAGCTGCTGCAACCCGCATGACCACTCAACAACCCATTTCCCTGCTGCTGTGCGCCCTGGGCGGTGAAGGCGGCGGCGTGCTGACCGGCTGGCTGGTGGACGCCGCGCGCCACGCGGGCTACCCCGCGCAGGCCACGTCCATTCCCGGTGTGGCGCAACGCACCGGCGCCACCACCTATTACCTCGAGGTGTTTCCCGTGCCCTTGGCCCAGCTGGGTGGCAAGCGCCCGGTGTTCGGCCTCAACCCGCTGCCCGGCCGGCTCGATGCGCTGGTGTCGTCCGAGCTGCTGGAGACCGGCCGACAGATCGGCAACGGTCTCACCTCGGACACCCATACGCTGGTCATCACATCTTCGTCGCGCACGCTGACCACGGCCGAGAAGATGGTGATGGGCGACGGTCGGCGCGACAGCGCCGAGCTGCAGCAGCTGGTGCGCGACCACAGCCGCGCCCACCATGTGCTCGACATGGCCGCGCTCACCCGCGAGGCCGGCACCATCGTGAGCGCCGTCATGCTGGGCGCCATTGCAGCCAGCGGCCTGCTGCCCTTTGCACGCGCCGACTACGAAGCCGTGATCGGCCCCAAGGACAAGGCCAGCCTCAAGGGCTTTGCGCTGGCCTTCGACGCCGTGACCGCCCAGCGCGGCCAGGCCGCGTACGTGCAGGCCGTGCTCGACGGCGACCAGGCCCCGCGTGTGGCCCTGCCCACGCTGCCCGATGCCCTGGCGCGCGACTTCCCGCCTGCCGTGCACGACATCGTGGCCCTGGGTCATGCACGCGTGTGCGAGTACCAGGACGCCGCCTACGGCGAGCGCTACGCCACCCGCCTGCAACGCGTGCTGGCGGCCGAGCGAACCGGCGACCCGACCGGCAGCCAGGGCTTTGCCACCACCCGCGAAACCGCGCGCTGGCTGGCGCTGTGGATGGCCTTCGACGACATCGTGCGCGTGGCCGACCTGAAAAGCCGCGCCAGCCGCCGCCAGCGCGTGGCCGGCGAGGTGAAGCTGGCCGACGGCGACCTGCTGCGCGTGTACGACCACTTCAAACCCGGTGCGCCCGAGTTCGCGGCCATGCTGCCCGAAGGCCTCGCGCGCCGCGTGCTGGCCTGGGATGCCAGACGCCAGGCCCGCGGCAAGGCCGCCTGGGCCCTGCCGCTCAAGATCGCGAGCCACGGTGTGTTCGGCCTGCTGGCGCTGCGCGTGCTGGCCGCCACCCGCCGCCTGCGCCCGCTGGGCCAGCGCTTCGCCACCGAACAGGCTCTGATCGAGCGCTGGCTGGACGCCGTGGTGCGCGGCGCGCAAGGTGACGCCGCGCTGGGCCTGGAGCTCGCACGCTGCGGTCAGCTCATCAAGGGCTATGGCAGCACCAACGAACGCGGCAAGGACAACCTGCTGCACATCACCGACCACCTGGCCGACCCCGCACGTGCCGGGGCGGCCGAGGCCGTGGTGCAAGCCCGCACCGCCGCGCTGAGTGACGAGGCCGGCAAGGCGCTGGACCTGGCGCTGCAGCGCCATGGCGCACCGGCGCGCCCCCTCAAGGCCCAGCCGATACGCTGGCACCACAACCCGCGCCTCAAGACGCGGGCACACTGATACAAGCACCACCCATACCAACCACAGAAGGAGACAACCATGAAAACCTTGCTCAAGACCACCCTGGCAGCCGCTCTGGCCCTGGGCCTTGCCCCCGCTGTGCTGGCACAGAACTACCCCGACAAACCCATCAAGGTGATCGTGGGCTTCCCGCCCGGTGGCGCGGCCGACCAGATCGCCCGCCTTGTCACCACGCCGCTGGCCGAGGCCCTCAAGCAGCCGGTGACGGTGGAGAACCGGCCCGGCGCCAACGGCAACATCGCGGGCGAGGTGGTGGCCAAATCACCGGCCGACGGCTACACGCTGCTGATGTCGTCAGGCGGCATGGTGTCCATCAACCCGCACCTCTACCCGGTGATGAGCTACGACCCGGTGAAAGACCTGACACCTGTGGCCTCGGCCGCCAGCGTGCTGGTCTACCTGATGGCGCGGCCCACGCTGGAAGTGAAGGACGCCAAGGAATTCCTCGCCTACGTGAAGGCCAACCCCGGCAAGCTGTCGTTCGGCTCGGCCGGCAACGGCAGCTCGCCACACCTGGCGGGCGAGATGATGAAGGTGCAGGCCGGCCTGTTCGCGGTGCACGTGCCCTACCGGGGCGCGGCGCCCGCACTCAACGACCTCATGGGCAACCAGATCGACTTCTACTTCGACCCCGGCATCGGCCTGCAGGCCGCGCGCGCGGGCCGCACCAAGCTGCTGGCCGTGGGCAGCCTCAAGCGTTCACCACTGTTCCCCGACGTGCCCACGCTGGACGAAGTGGGCCTGAAAGGTTTTGATGCCGACAGCGTGTTCGGTTTCTACGCCCCGGCCAACACGCCGCCCGCCGTCATTGCCAAACTCAACACCGAGATCAACCGCATCCTGGGCACGCAGGCCGTGAAGGACCGCATCACGCAGCTCGGCGGCAACCCCCTGCCGCTGACGCCGGCCGCGTTCGGCGCCAAGGCGATGGAAGACTCCAAGCGTTTCGGCAAGCTGATCAAGGACCGGGGGATCAAGGGCGATTGATGGCCTGTATGTAGCAAGGCCTCGGGCGCGCCACCACCGTTTCGGATCGGGGTGGTGGCATGCCCTGTGCAGTGAGGTAAAGGAGGAGGACCGCGAAGCGGTCCAGGGGACACGAACGGAACAGGGCATGCCGCCGCCCCGATCCCGCGAAATCTCAGAACGAGCCAGATTCAGATCGCCACCAGCTGGCGAATCCCCTTCTGCGCCATCTCGCTGCCCGGCCCGCGCGCGATGACCTCGCCGCGTTCCATCACCAGGTACTGGTCGGCCAGCTGTTCGGCGAAGTCGTAGTACTGCTCCACCAGCAGGATGGCCATGTTGCCGCGATCGGCCAGCATGCGGATCACGCGGCCGATGTCCTTGATGATGCTGGGCTGGATGCCCTCTGTGGGCTCGTCCAGGATCAGCAGCTCAGGGCCCGCCGCGAGCGCCCGCGCAATGGCGAGCTGCTGCTGCTGCCCACCCGATAGGTCACCACCTCGCCGGTGCAGCATCTGCCTGAGCACCGGGAACAGCTCGTACAACTCGGCCGGAATCGGCGTGCTGCCCGACTTGTAGGCCAGGCCCATGCGCAGGTTTTCCTCCACCGTCAGGCGCGCAAAGATCTCGCGGCCCTGGGGCACGAAGCCGATACCCGCGCGGGCGCGCTCATACGGCGTGGCGTTCTGTATGGCCTGGCCCTTGAACTCGATCTGGCCGCTCTTGATGGGCACCAGGCCCATCAGGCTTTTCAGCAGCGTGGTCTTGCCCACGCCGTTGCGGCCCAGCAGCACGGTCACTTCGCCCTTTTTCGCTTCCAGGCTCACCCCACGCAGGATGTGCGAGCCGCTGTAGTACTGGTTGACGTCCTTGACTGTCAGCATGGCTTGTCCTGTCATCGGCCCAGATAGACCTCGATCACGCGCTCGTCGGCCTGCACCTGGTCCAGCGTGCCTTCGGCCAGCACGGAGCCGTCGCACAGCACCGTGACCTTTTCCGAGATGGTGCGGATGAAGCTCATGTCGTGCTCCACCACCATCAGCGAGTGTTTGCCCTTGAGCGTGAGGAAGAGCTCGGCGGTGCGTTCGGTCTCCTCGTCGGTCATGCCGGCCACGGGCTCATCGAGCAGCAGCAGTTTGGGATCCTGCGCCAGCAGCATGCCGATTTCCAGCCACTGCTTCTGCCCATGGCTCAGCGTGCCGGCCGTCTGCGCCGCATGGGGCAGCAGGTGGATGGTCTGCAGAATCTCGGCCAGCCGGTCTTTCTGCGCGCCGTTCAGGGCAAAGCGCAACGACGCGCCCACGCCCTTGGACGCGGCCAGCGCCAGCTCTAGGTTCTCGAACACGCTCAGGTGCTCGAACACCGTGGGCTTCTGGAACTTGCGGCCTATGCCCAGCGTGGCGATCTCGGCCTCGTTGTGGCGCAGCAGGTCGATGGTGCTGCCGAAGAAGACCTGGCCGGTGTCGGGGCGGGTCTTGCCGGTGATGATGTCCATCATGGTGGTCTTGCCCGCGCCGTTGGGGCCGATCACGCAGCGCAGCTCGCCCGGGGCGATGTCAAGCGAAAGGCCGTTGATGGCCTTGAAGCCGTCGAAGCTCACATGCACGTCTTCAAGGTAGAGGATGCGACCGTGGGTCACGTCCACCTCGCCCGGCACCACCGGGCGCGAGTAGCCGGCGCGGCGGCCGCCCGATTCGGTCTTGCCGGTGGGCGCAGCGGCGTGCGATTTTTGCAGGCGCTCGGCGCCGGCTTCCATCAGGTCCGGTGTCATGCCTTGCCTCCGTTGCGGATCTTGCGCACCAGCCCGACCACGCCGTGTGGCAGGAACAGCGTGACCACGATGAACAGCGCGCCCAGGAAATACAGCCAGAACTCGGGGAAGGCCACGGTGAGCCAGCTCTTGGCGCCGTTGACCAGGAAGGCGCCGACGATGGGGCCCACCAGCGTGGCGCGCCCACCCACCGCGGCCCACACCGCGATCTCGATGCTGTTGGCGGGCGACATCTCGCTGGGGTTGATGATGCCGACCTGCGGCACATACAGCGCGCCGGCCACGCCGCACATCATGGCCGACAGCGTCCAGATCGCGAGCTTGTAGCGTGCCGGGTTGTAGCCGCAGAACATGACGCGGTTCTCGGCGTCGCGCACCGCCTGCAGCACGCGGCCGAACTTGGAGCGCACGATCCAGCGGCCCAGCAGGAAGAAGCCCAGCAGGGTCACGCCTGTGAGTGCGAACAGGAACACGCGCATCTCGGAGGTGGTGACGGAAAAGCCCAGCAGGCGCTTGAAGTCGGTGAAGCCGTTGTTGCCGCCAAAGCCGGTCTCGTTGCGGAAGAACAGCAGCATGGCGGCAAAGGTGAGCGCCTGCGTGATGATGGAGAAATACACGCCCTTGATGCGCGAGCGAAAGGCGAAGAAGCCGAACACGAAGGCCAGCGCGCCGGGCACCAGCACGATGAGGAACAGCGTGGCGATGAAGCTGTCGGACAGCGTCCAGTGCCAGGGCAGTTCCTTCCAGTCAAGAAACACCATGAAGTCAGGCAGGTGGCTTTTGTACTGGCCGTCGGTACCGATCTGGCGCATGAGGTACATGCCCATCATGTAGCCGCCCAGCGCGAAGAACAGGCCGTGGCCCAGGCTGAGGATGCCGGTGTAGCCCCAGATCAGGTCCATGGCCAGCGCGCAGATGGCGTAGCACATGATCTTGCCCAGCAGCGTGACCATGTGGTCGCTCAGGTGCAGCGGGTGCTCGGCCGGCAGCGCGAGGTTGAGCACCGGCGCCACCGCACAGACCACGATGAGCGCGACCAGGAAGGCGGCCCAGCCGGTGCGGCTGAGCAGCGGCGGCTTTTCGGGCAGCACCACGGGGCTGAGGGATTCGGGGTTTTTCATGCCTCTGCGCTCCGACCCTTCATGGCGAAGAGACCCTGCGGACGTTTCTGGATGAAGATGATGATGAACACCAGCACGGCGATCTTGGCCAGCACCGCACCGGCCCAGCCTTCCAGCAGCTTGTTCAGGAAACCCAGGCCCAGCGCCGCGTAGACAGTACCGATGAGCTGGCCCACACCGCCCAGCACCACCACCATGAAGGAGTCGACGATGTAGCCCTGACCCAGGTCGGGACCGACGTTGCCGATCTGGCTCAGCGCACAACCGGCCAGCCCCGCCACGCCCGAACCCAGTGCGAACGCGTAGGTGTCGATGCGGGCGGTGTTCACGCCCATGCAGGAGGCAATGGGCCGGTTCTGCGTGACACCGCGAACGAACAGGCCCAGGCGGGTGCGTGCGATCAGCAGCACCATGCCCAGCAGCACGGCGGCCGCAAATCCGATGATGACGATGCGGTTCCATGGCAGCGAGAGGCTGCCCCACACCTGCACGCCACCGCTCATCCAGACCGGGTTTTCCACGCCCACGTTCTGCGCGCCGAACAGCGTGCGCACACCCTGCATCAGCACCAGGCTGATGCCCCAGGTGGCCAGCAGGGTTTCCAGCGGGCGGCCGTAAAGAAAGCGGATCACCGTGCGCTCCATCACCGCGCCCACCAGGGCCGATGCCAGGAACGCCACCGGCACGGCGGCCAGCAGGTACCAGTCGAAGTGATCGGGCAGGTGGTTGCGGAAGAACACATGCACCACGTAGGTGGCGTAGGCGCCAATCATGATCAGCTCGCCGTGGGCCATGTTGATCACGCCCATGAGGCCGTAGGTGATGGCCAGCCCGAGCGCGGCCAGCAGCAGGATGGAGCCCAGGCTCACGCCGGTGAACAGCACGCCCAGGCGCTCGCCCCAGATCAGCGCCGCGTCGATGCTGGCGATGCTGGCGCGCAGGGCCGCCTTGACCTCGTCGTCGGACTCCTCGGCCAGGCGCTGGTTGAGCAGCAGCTTGGTGTCGGGGCTCTTGCTGGCACCCAGCGCGGTGGCGGCAGCAAGGCGTTGGGCCTTGTCCTCGCTGGCCAGCGCGGAAGCGTCGCGCGCACGCTCCAGCAGGGCGCGCACCTTGGCACTGGTCTCGATGGCCAGCGCCTTTTCAATCAGGGGCAGGCGCGAATCGTCGGGGTCGCTGGCCAGCACCTCGGCCGCGGCCAGGCGTTCGGCCTCGTCGGTGCTCGCCAGCTGTCGGGCGGCCAGTGCCGCCTCCAGCGCGCCGCGCACCAGGTTGTTGTTGATGATGTCTTCGGCCTCTTCGGGCACCGGGCGCTCGGCGTCGGTGACCGGGTCATAGCCCTTGTCGTCGCGCATCACGAACACCTGCGTGCCGGCGTACTTCACCGTCTCGTCGGACAGCGCCTGGATGAAGGCCCAGGTCTTGTCATCGGCCACGGCCACGGCGGCATTGAGCGCGGCCACACGTTCGTCGGCGGCACCCACGGTCATGGCGCGCGCCTGCTCGGCCGTCAGCGCGTGGGCGACGCCCTGCAACAGCAGGAACAGGGCAAGTAACAGGGATCGGATCGGCAGCATGTCTGGGAATCTCTGAACCGGGGATGCCGCCGAACTGGCTGGGCCAGTCGGCAGGCATCGCCCCCCGGGGGTTGACGCCTCAGGCGGCGCGGGGGGCACAAAAACCTCAAACTTTCGACTTGCCGTCCGGCTCGTCTTTCTTCTTGTCGTTGCCTTCGATGTACGGGCTCCAGGGCTTGGCCTTCACCGGGGCGGGGGTCTTCCACACCACCTTGAACTGGCCGTTGGCCTGGACTTCGCCGATGAACACCGACTTGTGCAGGTGGTGGTTCTTCTCGTCCATCTTGCTGACGATGCCCGAGGGGGCCTTGAAGGTCTGGCCGGCCATGGCGGCAATGACCTTGTCGGTCTCGGTGGACTTGGCCTTCTCGACGGCCTGCTTCCACATGTTGATGCCGATGTAGGTGGCTTCCATCGGGTCGTTGGTCAGCGGCTTGTCCTTGTGGCCGGCAATGCCCTTGGCCTTGGCGTAGGCGCTCCACTTCTTGATGAAGTCGGTGTTGGCCGGGGCCTTGATGGACTGGAAGTAGTTCCAGGCGGCCAGGTGGCCCACCAGCGGCTTGGTGTCCACGCCGCGCAGCTCCTCTTCACCCACCGAGAAGGCCACCACCGGCACGTCCTTGGCCTTGAGGCCGGCGTTGCCGAGTTCCTTGTAGAAAGGCACGTTGGAGTCGCCGTTGATGGTGGAGACCACGGCCGTCTTGCCGCCCTGGCTGAACTTCTTCACGTCGGCCACGATGGTCTGGTAGTCGGAGTGGCCGAAGGGGGTGTACTTCTCGTCGATGTCGCTGTCCTTCACGCCCTTGGATTTCAGGTAGGCGCGCAGGATCTTGTTGGTGGTGCGGGGGTAGACGTAGTCGGTGCCCAGCAGCACCCAGCGCTTGGCGCCGCCGCCTTCCTTGCTCATCAGGTAGTCCACGGCGGGAATGGCCTGCTGGTTGGGCGCGGCACCGGTGTAGAACACGTTCTTGCTGAGCTCTTCACCCTCGTACTGCACAGGGTAGAACAGCAGGCTGTTGAGCTCCTCGAACACCGGCAGCACGGACTTGCGGCTCACCGAAGTCCAGCAGCCGAACACCACGGCCACCTTGTCCTGGGTGATGAGCTGGCGGGCCTTCTCGGCGAACAGCGGCCAGTTGGAGGCCGGATCGACGATCACGGGCTCCAGCTTCTTGCCCATCACGCCGCCTTTGGCATTGATCTCGTCAATGGCCATCAGCACGGTGTCCTTGAGCACGGTTTCGGAAATGGCCATGGTGCCCGACAGGCTGTGCAGCACGCCGACCTTGATGGTCTCCTGCGCGTGTGCGGACAGCCCCGAGAAACCCAGGGTCATGGCGGTGGCGGCGGCCGAAAGGGCCTTGAGTGTGAATCGACGTTGCATGGCGCTTCTCCAGTTCCACAAAAATCATTTGAAGGGCTTGGCGATCCGCTCAAGCGGGCAAGCGCCACACCTGGGGGATGGAAGGCATGCTAGGGAGAACCCTTGCCAGCGTCTGTACGCCGGGTGGCGTATGCAACACCGACCCGCCCGCAGGCCCGTTGGCGCTAGGTGCAACCGCACCGGTGCACGCATAATCCCCGCAGGGAGCAACAACACGCCGCGCAGCGGCTGGAACGGGTTTTCACACCAGACTTGAGCCAATGCGAACTCCACCTTTTCTTGGTCGCCTGAACACCGGCTGGATACGTTCGCATGCCACCCTTGATGAATTGCTGTACGCGTTCTCCGCGTACGGTGTGCCACTGCTCATCGGCCTGGCCTCGCTGCTGGCCTTCATCGCGTGGCAGCCGCTGTTCCCCGATGCCCGCGCCCAGGCCATCGAGATCCGCGTCACCCCCGACTCCGCAGGCCTCTCGCCGGCACAGGCAGCCCAGCGCCTGAGCACCGCTCCACCGCTCACACACTGGGACAACGAGCTGTCGGAAGCGCCGGTCTGGTTCGGATTTCGCGTTCCCCGTGCCGACGGCGACCCGTCGATGCACACCATCGAGTTCCCCTCGCGCCACACGCTCGAGCTGACCTGCTGGAACCACGACGGCGTGGAGCTGGGCCGTGCCACCCGTGAAACCGCCACGGGTTCCCTGGAGCCGCTGAAATCGGGCTTTGCGCTGACGCTGCCCGAAACCGGCTCACCCGACCTGGTCTGCCAGACCCGCTTCATTGGCCCTGCGCGCCTGACGGTGCTGCACTGGCCCACCGACAACCTGCAGCAGCTGGCGCAGGAGTTCCACCGCAACGCCGGCCTGCTCGACGGCGGCCTGATCGTGCTGGGCCTGTTCGTGCTGGTCACGGCGCTGATCAACCGCAACAGCACCTACGTGCTGTTTGCCGCCTGGCTGGTCATCAACCTGCGCATGGCCGCCCTCTCGGCCGGCTGGGACCACCAGTGGCTGGGCCGCAACATCCCCTACGACACCCTGCTGCGGCTGCGCCTGGTCACGCTGGCCCTGTACTACACGCTCACGCTGGCGCTGTTCACCTCGCTGTTCAAGGACGACCTGGCCCAGGTGGGCCACCAGTGGATCGTGCGCGTGGCGCGCTGGACCTGCCTGCCCGTGCTCGCGCTGTCGCTGGTGCTGTCCTACCCGACCTACCTGCCCATGATCTGGGTCACCACCGGCCTGGGCGTGGCGGCGCTGGTGTTCCTGCTCACCCGCATCCTGCTCAAGACCCGCTCGCAGGTGGCCATCTGGTACAGCGCCTCCATCACGGTGGCGCTGTTTGCCAGCCTCTACGAGGTGATCTCCGCGTCGTTCGGCTTCAAGGGCCTGATCGGTGCCGTCAACAGCGTGACGGCCGCGCTGTCATCCAGCCTGCTGGCCTCGCTGGCCATCGCCGCGCAGATGAAGCAGGAACACGACCAGCGCATGGAAATCCAGGCCGAGATGCAGCACACCTTCGAGGTGATGCCCATCGGCCTTTTCACGCTGGACCTGCAGGGCCGCTTCATGAGCGCCAACCCTGCACTGCGCAACATGCTGGGCGAAGGGGTGCTGGAAAGCGGAACCAACCAGTGGTTCCGCTACTTCCAGCCCGGCGCCTGGACCCGGCTGTACCAGCAGGTCAACACCGAACAGGAAGTGGAGCTGGAGTTTGGCGCCGCCGACGTCGATGGCGATGGCCGCTCGCGCCGCTACCTGGTCAAGGCCACCCTGGCGCGCGACAAGATCGAAGGTTCGCTGCAGGACGTGACCGACAAGTCGCGCGCCACCGAGAACCTGCAGTTCCTGGCCAACAACGACTCCCTCACCAAGGCGCTCAACCGCCGGGGCATCGAAAAGGTGCTGGAGCAGGCCATCGCCGGCCTGAGCCACGGCCAGCCGCTGGCCCTGGCCTACCTCGACCTCGACCGCTTCAAACTCATCAACGACCTGTTCGGCCACAGCGCCGGCGACGACGTGCTGCAGCAGGTCTGCGCCCGCGTCAACAGCATGCTCTCGGGCCAGATGCGGCTGGGCCGCGTGGGCGGTGACGAGTTCCTCATCGTCATGCCCGACACCAAGATCGCGCTGGCCACGCTGCTGTGCCAGGGCATCGTCACCGGCATCGGCGGCACCCCGTACCGTGTGGGCGAGCGCGCCTTCCATGTGCGCGGCTCGATCGGCCTCATCGAGGTCTCGGCCGGCACCCCGCTGAAAGACGCGGTCTCCACCGCCGACCGCGCCTGCCGCGAGGCCAAGCACGGCAACAACAACGGCCTGGTGGTGTTCGAGAAGAACGCCCGCGTGTTCCTTGAACACGAGGCCGAGCTCAAGCTGGTGGAACACCTGTCGTCGCAGGCCGACATCGAAGGGCTGTTCCTGGAGATGCAGCCCATCATGTCGCTGACCTCGCCCCACGCCTCGCTCAATTTCGAGGTGCTGCTGCGCATGAAGGACGCCAACGGCGAACGCATCCCCACCGAACGCCTGATCGCCGCCGGCGAGAACAGCGGCCGCATGGGCGTGATCGACCGCTGGGTGCTGAGCCACACGCTGGAGTGGATCAAGCTCAACAAGCAGGTGCTCAACAACACGCACTTCGTCTGCATGAACCTCAGCGGCGCCTCGCTCAACGACGAAAAGTTCATCCAGGACGTGTTCACCCTGCTCGAAGAGAACATGGAGATCGCCCAGCATGTGTGCCTGGAGATCACCGAAAGCGTGGCCCTGCACGACCTGGAGAACACGCGCCGCTTCATCAACCAGATCCGCCAGTACGGCGCCAAGGTGGCGCTGGACGATTTCGGCGCCGGCTACACCTCGTTCTCCTACCTGAAGGACCTGCCGGGCGACCTGCTCAAGATCGACGGCAGCTTCATCGTCAACATGAACCAGCACCCGGCCAACGTGGCCATCGTCGAGGCCATCGTGAGCCTGGCGCGCAACCTGGGCATGAAGACCATCGCCGAATGGGCCGAGGACATGGACACGGTGCAGACGCTGGTGGAAATCGGCGTGGACTACGTGCAGGGCTTCGCGGTAGCCCGCCCCCAGCCGCCCGAGGTGCTGCTGCAGGGCACCTCGTCCGCCAGCTTCATCCGCGACCCGGCGCTCGCCACCTACGTGCAGAACCTGAAGCCAGCGGTGTTCGAGATCGGGCAGAACGACCTGTTTGCCGCAGGGAGCAGCGAGAAGATTCACTGAGGCTGGTGGGCGCTCAAGCAGCCCTGCCGAAAGGAGTCGCCATGAACCGAGAGCTTCCCCAATTGGGTGGCGGGCTTTTCCTGAGCGACGGGGGGCTGGAAACCTCCCTGGTGTTCCTCGACAAGGTCGAGCTGCCCCACTTTGCGGCCTTCGTGCTGCTCGATGCCGAACTGGGCCGAGAACGCCTGCGGAGCTATTACCGGCCTTACCTCGAGCTGTGCGCCGATCTGCCGGACGCGGGGTTTGTGCTGGAGACGCCCACCTGGCGCGCCAATCCCGACTGGGCCACCCTGCTGGGGGTGGATGCCGTGCGCCTGCGCGACATCAATATCCAGGCCGCCCATCTGATGCGTGAACTGAAGGAACGCTGGGCGCCTCGTCTGGGCGGACCGGTGGTGGTGAGTGGCGTCATCGGGCCCCGCGGCGATGGCTATGTGGCCAGCGCACCGGACAGCGCAGCCGCTGCTGCGGACTACCACGCTCCCCAGGTCGACGCTTTGGCCGCGGGTGGCGTGGACATGGTGAGCGCCGTCACCATGACCTCTGCCGCCGAAGCGCTGGGCGTTTCCCTGGCCGCGCACCGCGCCGGTGTTCCCGTGTCCCTTTCGTTCACGCTGGAAACCGACGGCCGCCTG